>NZ_JBQQBP010000014.1:0-242655 GCF_052245875.1 Actinomadura sp. 3N407 | reverse complement strand
AAGACGCTCTTGGTCAGGCAGTTGGTCAGACAGAGGCAGGGAAGGTCCTGTTCCGACACGATCGGACGGGGCCTGACCTGCAACTTCTTAGCACAAAAGAAGCTCCCGCGACTGGACTCGAACCAGTAACCTGCCGGTTAACAGCCGGCTGCTCTGCCGATTGAGCTACGCGGGATCGTTCGTCCGGTGGGGCTGTGGGGCCCCTGTCGGCGCCCCTAGGTTAGCGCATGTCCGGGGCTGCTCGCGCACGGTTATGGGTTGGGTCGGCGCTGGCGGGTATGGGGTTGGCACGAATCCGCCGTCGGCAGGAGTTGGGCATGAAGACTCGCATGATGTTCATGGCAGGGGCCGCGATCGGCTACGTCCTCGGGACGAAGGCGGGCCGTGAGCGGTACGAGCAGATCAAGAGGCTGTCGCAGCAGGTGTCGGAGAATCCGAACGTCCAGGAGACCGCGGGCAGGCTGCGGGCGAAGGGCGAGGAGTTCGCCGGGACGGCGCGCGGGAAGGCCGGTCATCTGAAGGATCGGGTGCCGGAGCAGGTTCCGGGGCGGCACAAGGCTTCTTCTGAGGAGCAGCCCCCGCAGGTGTACCCCGGTTAGAGGCCGGTCTGGCGGCGCAGATCTTCGAGGACCTGTTCGGCCTGGGCCCGCAGGCTCGGGTCGGCGGGGTCGAGTCCTGCTTCGAAGACGAAGGTCCAGCGTACGTCGCCGCCTCCGGTGGGGCGCCGGCCGGCGATGCGGACTTTCCCGCCGCCGGGTAGGGCGGCTTGGTGGCTGACGGCGATGGTGGCGGTGACGCGTTCGCGGACGGTTTCGGGGACGGAGCCGGGGTCGGTGAGCCGGACGTGGTGTTCGGTGCCGGTGGACGTCTCCTGGACGTGGAGCCATCCGTCGTTCCAGGTGGCGTGGTCGACGCGTTCCCAGGGGATGCGGGTGAATCCGCTTTCGGGTGTCGGGAGGTGGAGGGCGGCCGTGGTGGCGGTGACGTGGGAGCCGCCGCGGGTGGGGGCGGCGGCGAGGACGCGTTCGCCGCGTTGCAGCGCGAGTGCGTCGCGGACCGCTGACGGCAGGGAACCACGGCGTAGGCGCATGCCTCCACGGTAGGCGATCAGGCGGCCTGGGGGGCGCGGCGGGCTCCGAGCAGGTCGAGGACGAGCGCCGCCGACCAGGCGTAGTCGTGGCTGCCGCGTCCGGTGCCGTCGAAGGGGTCGAAGAATTCGCGGAATCCGGATTGGCGGACGAGCCGCATGGTGGAGCCGTAGAGCAGGTCCGCGACGACGGGGAGGCCGTGTCCGAGTGCGCCGTACCAGATGAGCCAGTTGGTGCTGATCCAGGTGGGGCCGCGCCAGTAGCCGCCGCGGTCGAACGCGGGCGCCTGGATGTCGCAGGTGGGGACGGGGTATCCGGCGGCGCCGGCGAATCGGGCGGACAGCAGCAGGTCGACGAGGCTGCGGACGATCGGGGCGGGCAGTTCGGGGTCGAGGAGCGGGCCGAACGCGCCGATGGTGACGACGGGCAGGTGGCGGTCGTCGCGCAGGTCGCGGGCGCGGAAGCAGCCGGTTTCGGGGTCCCAGAGCCGGTCGAGGATGGCGCAGTGGATGCGTTGTGCGCGTTCGCGGTGGGGGGCGGGGTCGGCGCCGACGATTTCGGAGATTTCGGCGAGGGCGTGGGTGGAGGCCAGGTAGGTGGCGTTGACGAGGGGGTCTTCGACGGCGAACGGGTGCGCTTCGCGGAGGTAGCGGGGCTGGTAGCCGGCTTCGCGCATGAGGGCGACGAGGCGGACGTAGCGGTCGTAGTCTTCGCCGGTCGGCAGCGTGTGGACGCGTTGTGCGGGCGCGTACGCGGAGGGCGGGAGCTGGAGGGCGCCGAGGGGCCGGTCCCAGGCGGGGCTGTTGTCCAGGCCCGATTCCCATGGGTGGCAGATCGCGATCAGGCCGCTGGAGTCGAGGTCGCGGGCGTGGGCGAGGTAGCGGTGCTGGGCGGTCAGCATGGGGTACAGCCGGGTGAGGAAGGCGCGGCTGCCGTCTCCGTCGGTGGCGCATTCGTGGAGGCGGAGGGCGGCGAGGGCGTGCAGCGGCGGCTGGGTGAGGCCGGAGGTGTGGACGCCGCGGGGCGCGTCCGGCTGGTGTTCGCTGCGCCACAGTTCGGGGCCGGGGAAGTACGCGTGCCGGGCGAGGCTGGTGTTGAAAACGATGTGGGGGAGCATGCCGTCGGCCCATTGGCCGCGGAACAGGGAGAGCAGTTCGGCTTCGGCGCGGTCGTGGCGGTGGCGGGCGAGGCCCATGCTGATGAACGCGGAGTCCCAGCTCCACTGGTGCGGGTAGAGGCCGGGCGACGCCGCGGTGGCCGTCCCGGTCCAGTTCGCATCGAGGACCCTGGCCGCGGCTTTCCACAGCGCGGTCTCGTCGCCGGTCAGACGGGAGCTCATGTGTTCAGGGTGTCCTCCTCCTGGGAGAGGGGCTCACGGTGATTGTGACCGCAGAACGCGGCCGCTGCGACCCCCTGTGGTGCGTCGGTTGTCAACGGTCTCCAGGGCCGCGCCGTGATTTTTCGCGGTGGCCGGTCTAGGGGGCGGTCGCGCGTTCCAGCAGCCAGTCCGCGATCTCCTGCCCGGCGAGGATGCCGCGTGAGGCGGTGACGGCCGTGTCCGGGGACGTCCAGCCGGTGTCGTGGAGTTCACCGTGGGCGGGGCGGATGGACAGTTCGGCGGCTTCGAGGAGTTCGATGTCCAGGAGCGAGTCGCCGGCGGCGAGCATGGTGGACGCGCCCGTCCGGTGGGCGACCTCCGCCGCGGCGGCGGCCTTGGTCAGGCCCGCGGGGAGGCAGTAGACCTTGCGGCCTTGCAGGGACGTCCGCCAGCCGCGTTCTGCGCACCATCCGGTGAGGTCGTCCACCCATCCGGACGGCAGCGAGGCCCGGTCGACGACCGTGTAGGCGAACAGGCCGGACGCGTTGCGCCGTTTGAGGACGAAGTCGCCGCTGGTCTGGACGAGGTGTTCCTGGATCTCCGCGAGCGGCGCGCACCCGTCGGCGACGCGTGTCCGTACGGACGCGGCCCATTCCGGGTCGTCCACGCCGTCCACGAGGAGGTGCCCGCCGTTCGCGGTGATGGCGTATTCGGCCGGTTTCTCCAGCAGGTGGACGCGCCGGTACTGCTCTGGTGTGCGTGTCGTCGTGGGGACGAACGCCGCGGCCGTTGAGAGGGCCTCCAGCGTGCGCGCGGATGCCTCGGTCATGTAGGAGAGCGGGGCGCCCTGGTAGAACTCCACGCACAGTAGGCGCGGCATCGTCTCGTCGGGCCCGTCCAGGGCGAACGCGGCGGCGGAGTAGATGTGCGTACGGTCGAGGTCGGCGCACACGAGGACGGTCACTGGACGGCTCCCTTGCCGAACCGGGGGTGGATGAATCCCATGCAGGCGTAGGGGAACCGGTCCGGTTCGACGTCGATGACGGGCACGCCGCGTTCGCCGGCGAGCAGCCTGATGTGCGACACCTCGGGACCGGCGTCGGCCCGGACGAGCACCTTCCACGGGACGCGGCGCAGCAGCACCCGGGTGGTCTCCCCGATCCCGGGCTTGACGAGGTTCAGGTCGTCGATCCCGTCGGCGTCGGCGCAGCGGCGGACGGCCTCCCAGCCCGACCAGTCGGGGGTGCGGTCGGCGGCGCGGAGGTCCGGCAGGTCCTTCGCGACCCGTTCGGCGACGTCCCCGAACCGGGCGCACACGGTGTCGAGGAACACGGCGGACACGTCGTCGCCGGCGAGGTCTGCGTAGAACTTCGCGCCGTGGAAGTCTCCGGGGCCGATCAGGTCGGCGTTCAGGACGGTGCGGCTCACCAGCCCGGACACGGTCGAGTTGAGGCAGGCGGAGGGGATCAGGAAGTCGTCGCGCGTCCCGAACAGGGACGTGCAGCGTCCCGGGTCGGCCAGCACCGCGAGGTCGGCGGGGAACGGGTGTGAGGCGAGCGCGCCGGTCAGTTCCCGCGTGATCGCGCCCTTGCCCGTCCAGCCGTCCACGAACATCACCGTCGCCGGGTCGTGGTGCTCGGCGAGGTACCGCAGGGCCACGGTGTCGATGCCGCGCGCCCGGACGATGCTGACCGCGTAGTGCGGCGGGTTCAGGCCGTGCGCGTACCGGGCCCAGCGCCGCATCAGGATCCCGACGGGCGTCCCGGCGCGGGCCAGCGACACCAGGACCGCCTCCGGGCCGCGCTCGGCGAGGATCATCTCGGTGACCAGCCCGGTCGCGTACGCGATCCGCTCGGCCGACGTCTCCAGCGCCCGGTGGAACAGCCGCCGGTATTCGGGGCCCGGCTGGTACTCGACCGGCAGGGACTCGGCGTAGTGGGCCCGGCCCGCCTGGATCGCCGCCTCACGCTCCTCGGTCGGCGCTTCGAGCCGCACCTGCGAGAGGTCCTTGAGCAGCCAGGTGACGTCCTCGGCCGGGTAGCTGCCGAAGGTCGGCCCTTGCAGCGGTTTCACATGGCCCTCCTGGCGGGGACCGCCGCGACCTGGACCGGCGCGAGGGTGCGCAGCCGCTGCAGCAGCCCACCGGCGAGAGCGGAGGTGTCGCCTATGTCGTCCACCACGAACGCGATCCTGTCGAAGCCGTTCCGGTCTGACGGCGGGGAGACGTTGTAGGCGTACCGCTCCCCCGGCCCGTCCGCGGGGTCGTCGTGCGACTGGAAGGCCAGGCGCGTCCTGATCGCGTAGCCGGGGTCGTCGACGGCGAGCACCGGCGAACGGGTCGTCGTCGAGTAGCGGACGTCCACGCCCGGCAGCGCGTCGGCGAGCGCCTCGGCGATCCGCAGCGGCGTGTACATCAGCTCCTCGAACCCCAGGACGAGGACGCGGGAGGCCCCGTCGCCGAGTCCGGACGCCAGCGCGTCGGCCATCCGCGCCAGGTCCTTCTCCAGCCGGGCCCGGTGCTCGGGCAGGAACCCGTGGCGTCCTCCGTCGGGCAGCCCGGTGGGCCACTCCAGGCGCAGCCGGGACACCGCGAACGTGGCCGCCGGCTCGTCCGGGGGCGTGGCACGGGCGGAAAGGTCGGCGACGAGCGCCTTCCCCGTCTCCAGGATGTCTTCGGGAAGGTCGACGTGCCCCCCGGCGAGTGCCACGGCGTCTATGCGGGTTCCCAGGCGGGCGGCGAGATCGTCCATCCGGGCCCGGTCGGCGGGGCCGCGCAAGTCGACCAGGGCGGCGAGGACGTACTGGCCCCTGGGACGGACGGCGTGGAGGGCCGCGATGGTGTTCAGCACGGTCCGGCCGGTGGAGAGTTCATCGTCGACCAGCACCATCGGCACGTCACGGTCGAGGGCGGCGGAGTCGGCGGGAAGCAGCAGGTGGCTCGTGGCGTGACTGTGCTCCTCTTCGAACCCTCCGTACATGGCGAAGCCCGCGACTGGACGGCGTGTGGAGTGCAGGTAGTAGGCGCTTCCCAGAGCGTCCGCCACCGAATGCCCCAGGGCCGTGGCGGTCTCCGCGTAACCCAGGACGATGGCGTCCACGGGGGTCTGTGGCTCGCGCAGAAGGTCGCGCAGTCCCGCCGCCCGCCCCGGCACGCCCAGCAAGGCATCAGCGAGAAGAGACCCCGGCTGGGACGGCTCCTCACCGCGCAGGCACGCGCGCACAAGCTCCCCCAGCAGGAGCCCCGACCCGTACACGAGCCGCGGGTCGGTCGGCACGTGCTTGCCCTGCACCGCCGAGACCAGCAAATGCGCACGGCGCGGATTACGCCGCACGGCCAGCCCGACGAGATCCGAGAGCCCGACGCCCACCGGACGCCGGCCGTCCGTGAGCCGCACCCCCAGACGCGACGCCACCCAAGAACCGGGCCAGCCGGGCGGGAAGGCCGTCACCGGCTGCCCGCCGCTTCCAGCAGCTCGACGAACGTGACGCCCTCCGCCGCAACCCCGAACACCCGGGCGCGCAGCATCAGCCGCTGCGCCCACGCGCGGTGCGGCTTGGCCTCGTTCATCTTGTTGGCGTACGCACTGGCCATGGCCCCTCCCCCGGAGACACCGAGAATGTCGGCCGCGTCGCAGTACTCCTCGTGCGTCACCACCGACAGGGCGTGCACGGCCGCCACATGGCTCGGATGTATCACCGTCTTGCCGATGAGGCCGTTCGCCTTGTCCAGGTGCACCTCGCGGATCAGCCCGTCCAGATCGGACGTGATCAGGCGCTGCCGCAGCGGCGCCGCCCGCTGCGCCTCGAACGGCGACTGCCGCAGCTGCGGCTTGAACATCCGCTCACCAGCCGAGAAGTACTCCCACACCGGCCCGGTCACCACATAACCGGTGCCGTCGGCCCGGCCGAGGATGTTGACCACGTCGCAGATCACGCCCGCGACGGGCCGGATGTCGTAGATCGTCAGGTCCGGCGGGCGGCGCAGCCCGTACGCCGCGGACATGTCCGTCGCCCCGATCCGGACGGCCAGGACCCGCGGCCGGTGCTTGGCGAGAAGCCGCGCCACATCGTGCAGCATTTCCGTCCGGGACTCGGCGTACACCGCCTCCGGGCTTTCGATCACCGGCATCGCCAGCAGCCGCAGACCGGTCCGGGTGGCCGCGTCCTCCAGCGCGTCCAGGAACGCGCCGCCCGACGCGGCCGTGAACTTCGGCAGCACGAACCCGGTGACCAGCGCGGCGGCGTCACCGAGCCGGTCGACCAGGTCGCCGATCTGCCCGGCGTCGCGGACCCGGACGAACAGCAGCGGCACGTCCGTGCCGCGTTCAAACAGCGCCCGCAGCTGCCCCACCAGGTTCGACTCCCCGGCCGCGACCTCGTCGTCACCGATCGCGTCCTCCAGGCACAGGACCATGCTCATCACGCCGCGGCGCGCCGCCCGCTCGACGTCGTCGGCGATGGCGGGCCGGGTGGACGGGCTGTACAGCGTCGCCCCCATCGCCACGGCCAGCACCGCCGGATCGTCGTGCCGGTCGAACGGCCGCGGGTGCCGGTGGAACAGGAGCTTGCGACGCGCGGCGTCGATGTGGTCGAAATGCCGCATGGACGCCCCGTCAGACGCGCCGTGTCATGAGATCGGGCACCGGGTCACCCGGCCGGGACCCCGTCTCACAGGTGCGCCGACACTGCCGGCAGCAGATGCTGGAACGTGCGGCCCGTCGCGGTCGCGCCGATCGCCGTCATCGACCAGCCGTCGCCGTCCCGCGACACCTTCGCCATGATCTGCGCGTTGTGCTGCCCGGTGCCGCTCAGGTCGTAGCGCGCGATCTCCTGCCCGGTGCTCTCGTCCACCAGCCGGCAGAACGCGTTCTCGATCTGCGAGAAGTCCTGGCCGGTGAAGGAGTTCACCGTGAACACCAGCTGGGTGACGTTGGACGGGACGCCCTGCAGGTCGACGTTGATGACCTCGTCGTCACCCTCGCCCTCACCGGTCAGGTTGTCGCCGGTGTGCAGGACCGAACCGTCCTTGCTGCGCAGCTGCCGGAACCACACCTGGTCGGCGAGGTTCCCGCTGCCGTCGAACAGCAGGCAGGACGCGTCCAGGTCGATGTTCTGGGTCTTGCTCTTGCCGAACAGGCCCTTCTTGGCGACGGCGTCCCAGCCGAGACCCATTCTGACCCGGGAGAGCGTTCCCCCTCCGGGTTTGGCCAGCGAGACCTTCTGGCCCTTCTGCAGCGAGATTGACATCGTTCGGCTCCTTTGATGATCGATGCTGTCGCGAGGTGGAAGGTCAGACCTTGCTGGAGTGGAGCTCCTTGTCGCCCTCCCCGGACGGCTCCTCGGACGGTTCCCCGTCCGTCCCCCGGTTGCGGAGGATGGAACTGGCGAACGCGGCGATGATCAGGCCGGCTCCGAGCCCGCCGGTGATCCACTCGGGGACGTGGTGGCCGATGCTGATCAGCATGCAGACCGCGAGGGCCCCGATCGCCCAGTGCGCGCCGTGCTCCAGGTACACGTACTCGTGCAGCGTGCCCTTGCGGACCAGGAACACCGTCAGCGAACGGATGTACATGGCGCCGATGCCGAGGCCCAGCGCGATGACGATCGGGTCGGTGCTGATCGCGAACGCGCCGATGACGCCGTCGAAGCTGAACGAGGCGTCCAGCACCTCCAGGTACAGGAAGAGGAAGAACCCGGCCTTGCCGGTGGCCAGTGCCAGCCGGCTCGGCCCGCCGCGTCCCCGCTCGCCGTCCCGCGTCGCCTCCTGCAGGGCCTGCCGCGCGGTCGCCGTGCCGCCGTCCACGCCGGCCTCCTCGGACTCCTCGTCCTCGCCGGGTTCGGCCACCTCGGAGAACAGCTCGCCGAGCCCGTTGACCAGGATGTAGGTCACCATGCCGAGCACGCCGGCGATCATGACGGTGCCCGGGTCGTCGGCGGCCAGCCACGACACGAACGACAGCGCGCCGCCCGCGACCACCACGGCCAGCTGGTCCAGCCTGCCGATGCGGGCGAGCGGCCGCTCCAGCCACGGCAGCCACTTGTCGGCGCGCTCCTCGAACACGAAGTTCAGGAACAGCATCAACAGGAACATGCCGCCGAACGCCGCGATCGTCGGATAGGCGTCGTTCATCAGCTCGTGGTAGCGATCCGAGTCGTTGAGCGCCAGGTCGAACGCCTCGACGGGACCCAGCCGAGCGGTGATCCCCACGATCAGCAGCGGGAAGACCAGCCGCATGCCGAACACCGCGATCGCGATGCCGATCGTCAGGAAGATCTTCTGCCAGAAGGGGCTCATCCGGTCGAGCACCTTGGCGTTGACAACGGCGTTGTCGAACGACAGAGAGATCTCGAGGACGGCCAGCACGGCGACCAGGGCCAGCCCGGCCGGCCCGCCGTAGAGCAGGGCGAGGACCAGACCAGCGGCCGTGACGCCGAAGGACCATCCGAAGGTGCGAAGAATCATGCGCGTATTTCTGCTAGAGAGGACGGCCGGACGTGGCGGCCGGGATGCGGGGAGCCGGCCTCAGCCGACGTTCACGCCGAAGTCCATCGCGATGCCGGCCAAACCCGAGGCATACCCCTGGCCGACCGCCCTGAACTTCCATTCGCCGCTGTGCCGGTAGAGCTCCCCGAACACCATGGCCGTCTCCGTGGAGGCGTCCTCGGTGAGGTCGAAGCGTGCCAACTCGTTGCCGTCGGTCCGGTTGACGATCCGGATGAAGGCGTTGCGGACCTGGCCGAAGCTCTGCTGCCGGTTGTCGGCGTCGTAGATCGAGACGGGGAACACGATGCGCTCGCACTCGGCCGGCACCCCGTTGAGCTCGACGTTGATGGACTCGTCGTCGCCCTCGCCCTCACCGGTCAGGTTGTCGCCGGTGTGCTCGACCGAGCCGTCCGGGCTCTTCAGGTTGTTGAAGAACACGAAGTGCTGGTCGGACATGACCTTGCCCGTTCCGGCGAGCATCAGCGCGGACGCGTCCAGGTCGAAGTCGGCGCCGGTGGTGGCGCGGACGTCCCAGCCGAGCCCGACGGTGACCGCGGTGAGGTTGGGCGCGGCCTTCGTCAGTGAGACGTTGCCGCCCTTGGCGAGTGATACTCCCATGTCCGGGCCACTCCCTTCCCTGTGAAGCCTGATCCTTGGCTGAGGATCCTACTGAGACCTGTGCCCGCGGTGACCGGAACCTGCGGGGACCGCATCCGCGCGGGCGTCAGAGGTTGACGCCGAAGTCCATGGCGATGCCGGCCAGACCTGAGGCATAACCCTGACCGACCGCGCGGAATTTCCATTCCGCCCCGGAACGGTACAGCTCACCGAAAACCATCGCGGTCTCCATGGACGCGTCCTCGGACAGGTCGTAGCGCGCCATCTCCGAGCCGTCGCCCTGGTTCAGCACGCGGATGTAGGCGTTGCGGACCTGCCCGAAGTTCTGGCCGCGGTTGTCGCCGTCGTAGATCGACACGGCGAAGGCCACCCGCTCGGCGGTGGCCGGCATCGCGCCGAAGTTGACCTGGAGCTGCTCGTCGTCGCCCTCGCCGGCGCCGGTGGTGTTGTCGCCGCTGTGCGCGACCGCGCCGTCCGGCGTGCGGAGGTTGTTGAAGAACACGAAGTGCTGATCGGTGATGATCTTGCCGGAGGCGTCCAGCACCATGGCGGAGGCGTCCAGGTCGAAGCCGGTTCCCGTGGTGGTGCGCAGGTCCCAGCCAAGACCGACCGTCACCGCGGTCAGCCCCGGTGCCTGCTTGGTGAGCGAGACGTTGCCGCCCTTGCTGAGACTGACACCCACGGTAGGTCCTCCATGATCGCATGCCGTATCGGACACCGGCCCGGCGCCCAGACTTATCGACGTTGCAGCGATGCTATCCGTTCCATCCTCGGCGGACGCATTGCACGAGACCCGTGCCCACCGCGCAAAACCAGGCCCATCTGCGCCAGACTGGGCAGGGACGAAGGGAGGCTGCGTTGCGGGGAGCGGGCGACCAGCGGCGCCGGGGCCGGGGGGCGCAGGCGGCGGCCGGTGCCATCGAGGCCAGGGAGGCGGCGTCGACCGCCTTCTACGACATGGACCAAGCGCAGAAGTACATCGACGGCCGCGTGACCGTGTTCGAGGATCTGGACGCCAAGGCCGCGGAACCGGTCCGGCGCGAGTTCACCGGGCTGGCCGAGGCCGCCGACGCCGCCGCCCACGCGTACATCTCCGTCCTGGACTCGCACGACCTGGATGACCAGGACCGGTCACCGGCCGAGTACGACGCGGCGCGGCGCGCGTTCGTGGCGACCACCGAGCGGCTGCACGAGCTCACCCGGAACCTGAACGGGTTCGCCGAAAAGCTCTCCCAGCGGATGTCCCGGCTGGAGGCCGCCCTCGACCAGCTCCCGCCCCGGCTGACGGCCGCACGCGACGCCGTCATCGCCGCCGACGCCGCCGTGGCCGCCGCCGTGGAGGCCGGGATGGACGCCTCCGACCCGGAGGCCGAGCTGGCCCAGGCCAAGCAGATTCTGGCGCAGCTCGGCTCCCAGGGGCTCGGCGGGTTCGGGCTGGACGGGGCGATGCGCAAGGCCGACGAGGTCAGCGAGATCGCCGAGCGGGCGCGGGAGGCCGCCGCCGAGCTGCCGCAGATGGCGCAGAAGGTCCGCAACTCGCTCGCCTCCGTCCGGACCCGTGTGGACGTCGTCGCGAACCGCGTGGGGCCGGTCAGGGAGGCCATGCGGGTCCTGCTGCGCAACTACTCGCAGGCGTGCTGGCAGGACCTGAAGGGCGCGCCGGAGTCGATCGAGGCGGCCACGACCCGGGCGCGCGAGCGGCTGAACGAGGCGTCCGCGCACACCGCCCGCACCGAGTGGAAGCAGGCGCAGCAGGCGCTCACCGCCGCCCGCGCCGAGCTGAACGCCGCCGACCGGCGCGCCGGGCAGGTCACCGGGCGGGTCGAGGAGCTGAACGCCGTCGCCGCCGACCCGACGGCGCCGGTCGAGAGCGTCAGGTTCGCGGTGCGGGACGCGCAGCGCCTCGCGATGGCCCAGCCGGGCGGACCCGCACCCCAGCACGTCCGGGTGCTCGACTCGCTCGTCGAGCGCCTGGAGAACGCGCCGAACCGCCTCACCGGCGCCCACCCGGACTACTGGGCCTACCTGCAGGAACTCGAATCCATCAAGACCGCCGCCGGCGACGTGGTCACCCGCATCCGCGCCGAACGAGCGGGCTGATCGCGGTGCCCTCGGCGGTCGGTGCGCGGCCGGTCCGTCGGCTGAGGAGGCCGCGTTCATGGCGGCGGCGGGGAGGACCCGCGCAGCGCGGGGTCATCGAGGGCGGTCCTGCAGGCCCATCGTGAGGTTGCGCGCGACCATCGGGGGGCCGCCCGCCTGCGGGTCGCCGTAGGGCGGCATCTGGCCCTGCTGCTGGGGGTGCGGCTGGTGCTGGGGCACCTGGTCGCGGGACTGCTGCGCGGGCTCCGCCCAGACGGCCGTGCCGTACGCGCAGACCTCGACGCCGCCGCCGACCGCGGCGGTGTCGAAACGCATGCCGACCACCGTGTTCGCGCCCTTGTGGCGCGCCTCCTCGCGCAGCCGGTCCACCGCCTCGCGGCGGGCCGCGGCGAGGCCGGACGACGGCTGCTCCCCCGTCACCCGGAAGGTGGCGCTGCTCCCGTCGTGCCCGGGCTGCGGCGCACCGCTCTGGCCGGCCTGGACGGCCGTCCCGAGGACCTCCCCGAGCACGCTCCTGATCTCGTACCCCGCCACGCCATCAGTCGTCACGATCAGCATGACCACAACGGTAGATGACGTGCCGGACGAATTGCGACGCAATGCCGACACAAGGCGCAGTCCCGCCGAAGCCGGACTCGCCGCGGCCGCGTCCGCCGGCATGCGACCGCCCTCCCGGCGGCGCGGCCGGGAGGGCGGTCGCCATGCGGCGTGCTCGCCTCTCAGGCCGGTCCCGTCAGGGGCCGGCGTTCACTCGAGGTACTCCTTGAGCATCTGGGCGCGTGACGGGTGGCGCAGCTTCGCCAGGGTCTTCGACTCGATCTGGCGGATCCGTTCCCTCGTCACGCCGAACTCCCTGCCGACCTCCTCCAGAGTGCGCGGATGGCCATCGGTCAGGCCGAAGCGCAGCTGGATGATGCGCTGCTCCCGTTCCGACAGCGTGCCCAGGATGTCCTCCAGCTGATCCTGCAGAAGGATGAACGCCGCGGCCTCGATCGGCACGACGGCGTCCGCGTCCTCGATGAAGTCGCCGAGATCGGAGTCTTCCTCGCCGATCGGCGACTGCAGCGAGACCGGTTCCTGCGCGATCCGCTGGATCTCGATGACCCGGACGGGCGACAGGCCCATCTCCAGTCCGATCTCCTCGGGGGTGGGTTCACGGCCGAAGTCCTGGTGCATCTGCCGCTGCACCCGGACCAGCTTGTTGATCGTCTCGACCATGTGCACCGGGATCCTGATGGTCCTGGCCTGGTCGGCGATCGCCCGGGTGATCGCCTGCCGGATCCACCAGGTGGCATAGGTCGAGAACTTGAACCCCTTGGTGTAGTCGAATTTCTCGACCGCACGGATCAGTCCGAGATTTCCCTCCTGAATCAGGTCGAGGAAGAGCATTCCCCGGCCCACGTAGCGTTTCGCGATCGAGACCACCAGGCGCAGGTTGGCCTCGATCAGGCGTTGCTTCGCCCGCGCACCCTCGCGGGAGAGCAGTTCGAGGTCGAGGAGTTCGCCGCGGGCGAGGACGGCGGTACGCGCCATCTTCTCCTCGGCGAACAGTCCCGCCTCGATCGATTTCGCGAGTTCTACTTCATCTTCTGCCGTGAGTAGCGGTACGCGACCGATCTCTCTCAGGTAGATCCGAACCAGGTCGCTCGTCGGCGCCCGCTTGCCGAGGTCACCCTCATCCGCTCGCGTGACGTCCTCGGTCTCCTGCTGAGACTCGAGAACCTCCACCCCCTGCTCTGCGAGCATCCGGACGACCCTTTCCAGGGAGTCGTCCGGCAAGTCCGAGCGATCGAGCGCGGCAGCGACGTCCTCGACGGTCACACCGCCGCGTTCTCTGCCACGTGCGACGAGGTCCGCCACCTGATCAACCGATGGCGCCTCGCTTGGCAGCACCGAAGGGCCCACGGGGACAGTCTGCGTCAAACCGGGCCTAGATCACAGGACCCATTTTGCGGTCTCTTGACTTACTGTGATCCAAGCCCTCGCTCCCGCAACACCCGTCTCTGCTGCTCAAGTGCGACAAGATCGCCGAAGAGCCGGTGGTACTCCTCGGGGGCCTCGACCGGATTCAGCCGCCCGAGTTTAGATTTGGCATCGGCGATCATGCGTGTGAGCTGGCGTTCCTGTATTCGGGCGAGCAGTTCGATGGCATAACGGTCATCCGATTCCTGGGCGGACCGGGTCGGCTCCACACCGAGTTTCGTGATCAGGTCTCTGACCTGGTCGTTCGGTGCCAGCTCCAGAAGGCCGGCGACCCATTCGGCGACACCGCCCGCGGCCATCACGCCGCCCGCCGCCTCGATGACCGCGCGCACCGCGGCGTGCGGCGGCGCGATGAACGCCTCGGCCGGGACCTCGTCGAACACCGGCCCGAGCACCGCCGGGCGCTGGACTGCCAGTTTCAGCAGTTCCCGCTCCCGCTGCACCTCGGGATCGTTCGGGTCGAACGCGGGCCGGTCGGGGACCGCCACGCCGTCCTGTCCGTTCTCGGCGCGCCCGTCGCCGGCGCGCCCGTCGCCGGCGCGGCCGTTTCCCGCGCGGCCGTTGCCGCCCTGGGAGCGGCCGTGCTTGCGGGCCGCCAGCTCGCGGACGCGGCGCAGCACGAACTGCTCGTCCATGATGCCGAGCCAGCGGTCCAGGTTGACCGCGTACATGTGCCGGCGCGACCGGTCCTTGATGGCGGCGACCACCGGGGCCGCGGCGTCCAGCGCGCTCAGCCGCCCCTCCACGGTGTCGAGGTCGTGCTGCTCGATCGCGCTGCGCACCGCGAACTCGAACAGCGGCAGCCGGGAGGCGACCAGGTCGCGCACCGCCGCGTCGCCGTGCCGGATCCGCAGGTCGCACGGGTCGAGCCCGTCCGGCTGGATGGCCACGAACGTCTGCGAGACGAACTTCTGCTCGTCGTCGAACGCGCGCAGCGCCGCCTTGCGCCCGGCCGCGTCGCCGTCGAAGGTGAAGATCACCTCGCCGCGGAACTCGTCCTGGTCCATCAGCAGCCGGCGCAGCACCTTGATGTGCTCGTCGCCGAACGCCGTCCCGGAGGTCGCGATCGCCGTCGGGACGCCCGCCAGGTGGCAGGCCATCACGTCGGTGTAGCCCTCGACCACCACGGCCTGCCGCCGCCGCGCGATCTCCTTCTTCGCCAGGTCGGCCCCGTACAGCACCGAGCCCTTGTGGAAGAGCGGCGATTCGGGGGTGTTCAGGTACTTGGGGCCGTCGTCGTCCTCGTAGAGCCTGCGGGCGCCGAACCCGATCACGTCGCCGCTCAGGTCGCGGATCGGCCACATCAGCCGGCCGCGGAACCGGTCCATCGGGCCGCGCCGCCCCTCTTTGGCGAGCCCGCCGGCGATGATGTCGCGGTCGGCGAAGCCGCGTCCGCGCAGATGCCTGACCAGGCCCTCCCATTCGCGGGGCGCGAACCCCACGCCGAAATGGGCGGCGTCGGCGGCCTCGAAGCCGCGCTCGGACAGGAACTTGCGGCCGATCGACCCTTCGGGGGAGTTCAGCTGCTCGGCGTAGAACTCGGCGGCGGCCTTGTGCGCCTCGATCAGCCGTCCGCGCTGCCCGCCGTCCTGCCGGGGGCCGCGCCCGCCGCCGTCCTCGTAGCGCAGCTGGACGCCGGCCTGCGCGGCGAGCCGCTCCACCGCCTCGGAGAACGGCAGGTGCTCCATCTCCTGGACGAACTTGATGACGTCGCCGCCCGCCTCGCAGCCGAAGCAGAAGTACAGCCCGCGCGACGGCGTCACGTTGAACGACGGCGACTTCTCGTCGTGGAACGGGCACAGGCCTTTGAGGTTGCCGCCGCCCGCGCTGCGAAGCTGCAGGTAATCGCCGATCACGTCGGCGATGGACGAGCGCTCCCGCACGAGTGCGATGTCCTCATTGCGAATACGGCCTGCCACGACGAAGGAGTCTACGGCGGTACCCGGACATCCGGCGCCCCGCACCCGAACCGGCCTGGGTCAGGGTCCACCGGCCCGGACGCCGCGGAGCCGGGATCCTCCTGCGGTGACCGAAATTCCGCGTCCCATGGCCGGACTCGGCCGGATCGGCGGTCGGTAACACCGGTTTTACTCTGGACAACCCGAGCCATCACGCGATGTGATGACAAATCGAGATTTTGCTCACACCCAGGCGGACCGGATGACGGATGTTGTGCTCGACGGCGTCGACAAGGTGTATCCGGGCGGGCAGATCGCCGTCCGGAATGTCCGTTTGCGCATTAACGAGGGCGAGCTGTTCGTCCTGCTCGGGCCGTCCGGGTGCGGCAAGTCCACGATCCTGCGCATGATCGCCGGGCTGGAGGAGATCACCGGCGGCGACCTGTGGCTCAACGGATCGGTCGCCAACGAGCTGCCGCCGCGCGAGCGGAACGTGGCGATGGTCTTCCAGGAGGGCGCGCTCTACCCGCACCGCACGGTCAAGGGCAACATGATGTTCCCCCTGGAGGTGTCGGGCGACGACCGCGCCGAGGCCAGCGCCAAGGTCGTCGAGCTGGCGCGCGCACTCGGCATCAACACCATGATCGACCGGCTGCCGCGGACGCTGTCGGGCGGCCAGCGGCAGCGGGCCGCGATCGGGCGGGCACTGATCCGCGAGCCGTCGCTGTTCCTGATGGACGAGCCGCTGTCCAGCCTGGACGCGGGGCTGCGCACCGAACTGCGCGTCGAGATCGCCGCGCTGGTGCGCTCCACCGGCACCACCACCGTCTACGTCACGCACGACCAGGTCGAGGCCATGACGATGGCCGACCGGATGGCCGTGCTGCGGGACGGCGTGCTGGAGGACGTCGGGAACCCCGAGCAGATCTACGAGGACCCCGCGACGGTGTTCGTGGCCGCGTTCCTCAGCTCACCGCCGATCAACCTCCTGCACGCCACCCTGTGGGCCGTCGAAGGCGAGGGACTGCTGCTCGACTTCGGGCCGCAGCGGCTGAGCGTCCCGTGGAACGATCCCCGGGCGTCGTCGCTGATCAGCCACCACGGCCAGACCGTGATCGTGGGGATCCGCCCGGACACGCTGATGCCGATCGCGCCGGGCGCGCCGGCTCCGCACGGGACCGTCCTGTCCGGCCAGGTCCGCGCGCTGGAGTTCCACGGGCACGAGTGGCTCGCCTACGCCGAGGCGGGCATCCCCACCATCGACGCGACCGAGGTGGGACGGCCGCGGCCGCCCCAGACCGTCGAGCCCGAGCGTCCCGGCCTGCGCGACCGGCTGCGGTCGATGCTCGGCCGGCCGACCTACGAGGAGCCGGTCGAGGAGCACGCCGGCCACCACCGCCGCTCCGACCTGGTGTTCCGCATCTCGCCCGGCAACCGCCCGGACCGCGGCGACCACGTCGCGCTGAGGGTCGACCTGAGCCGCGTCCTGTTCTTCGGCGAGGACGGGCACCGCGCCACGCCCGTCCACCGGTAGACCGGCGGCCCCGCGGCGGCCCCGCCCCTCAACCATCGACGAACCGGCGCAGCCTGCGGAGCCCTTCGCCGATCTCGGGCGGCGTGACGGCGCCGTAGCCGAAGACCAGGCCCCGGACCGGCGGCCCGGTCACGGCGAACTCCGACAGCGCGGGCAGTCCCGCCGGGTCGCCCGCGGACGCGGGGTCGCCGAGCGCCGACGGCCGCAGCGCCCCCGCCGTGATCCGCCGCCACGACTCGTACGGGAACAGCCGCACGTCGGGCAGCCCCGCGCGGAGCCGTCCGTCCAGGATCGCGGCGCGCAGCTGCCGGTAGATCTGCCCGGCGAGATCCCGGCGTCCCATCAGGCTCACATGAAGATCCACGGTTCGTCCCCCCGCCGCCTCGCCAGAATCGGCTCAGTCATTCTCCCCGATTTTGGACCTTCACTTGGTCCTCTCGGCTTCCTAGCGTGGGCGGCATGGACCTGCTGACCGAACTTCTCACCACCGACCTCCGTCCCCTGGACCGGAGGGCGGCCGATCTCTACCTCGGCACCGTCGCGCAGGTGAAGCCGGACGCGCTGACCCTGCCCACGCCTTGCCCGGACTGGACGCTGCACGGCCTCCTGCGCCACCAGGTCAGCCAGGACGAGGGTTTCGCCGCCGCGGCCCGGGGCGACGGCGCCCGGCTCTCCGCCTGGCGTGGCGGCGATCTGGGCGACGATCCCCATGCCGCCTCCCGCGCCTCCGCCGACCTGGTGGCGCGGGCCTTCGCCGAAACGCCGCTCGACGCCGCACTCGCCCTCCCCGAGATCCGCGACGGCGGCGCCTTCCCGGCCTCCCTGGCGATCGGTTTCCACCTGGTCGACCTGGTCGTCCACGCGTGGGACGTCGCGGTCACCATCGGTGTCCCGTGGGAGCCCGCCGAGGATCTGGTCAGCGCGTCCCTCAAGGTCGCCGCCCTCGTCCCCGAGGACGGCCGGGGCCCCGGCGAGTCGTTCGGCGCGAAGCCGCGGCAGGCCGCGGGCGCGGCCCCCGAGGACCGGCTGCTGACGCTCCTGGGCCGTTCCCCGTCCTGGCCCTGAACCGTCAGGCGGAAAGCTCCCGGCAGACCTCACCGCTGTAGAGGCGGATCTTCCACTGGATGTGCTCCTGCTGCTCGCGCAGCCTGGTGATCTGCTCGTCCACCCGGCGGTCGTGGTCCTGCAGCAGCTCCAGCCGCTCCTGCACCGTCCCGTCGCCGCCGCGGGCCAGCTCGGTGTACCGGAGCATCTCGGCGATCGGCATGCCGGTCTCGCGCAGGCACCGCAGCATCCCGAGCCACTGCAGGTCGTCGTCGCTGAACACGCGCCGTCCCGACGCGTTCCGCGCGATGTCGGGAAGCAGCCCGATCTTCTCGTAGTACCGCAGCGTGTCGATGCTGAAGCCGCTCTTCTCGGCGGTCTCGGCGGGAGAGTAGGCGCTCACGCCCCCAAGGATTTCACCTGGAGCGCACTCCAGGTCAATGCCCGCCGCCGGGGCGCCGCGGTTGACCTGGAGCGCGCTCCAGGTCGCACAGTGGGAACACCGCGGGGTGGACCCGCTCACACGGAACGAGAAGGATTTGCCATGCGCGTTGGACTCCAGGTTCCCAGCTTCACCTTCCCCGGCGGACCGGAGCAGATCGGCCCGGTCTACGGCCGTATCGCCCGGGAGGCCGACCAGGCGGGGCTGCACTCGCTGTGGGTGATGGACCACTTCTTCCAGATCGGCATGGTGGGCGCACCAGAGGAACCGATGCTGGAGAGCTACTCCGCGCTCGCCTACGCCGCCGCGCTGACCGAGCGGATCACGCTCGGGACGATGGTCACCGGCGTGACGTACCGGCATCCCGGCATCCTGCTCAAGACCGTGACCACGCTGGACGTGCTGTCGGGCGGACGCGCCTGGCTGGGCATCGGCGCGGCCTGGTACGAGGAGGAGTCGCGGGGGCTCGGCGTCGCGTTCCCGCCGACGGCGGAGCGGTTCGAGCGGCTGGAGGAGACGCTGCGGATCGCCCACCGGATGTGGAGGGGCGACGAGTCGGCGTTCGAGGGTGAGCACTTCAAGCTGGAGCGGCCGCTGAACTCGCCGCCCGCGCTGAGGCGGCCGCGTCCGCCGATCCTGATCGGCGGGGGCGGGGAGCAGAAGACGCTGCGGTTCGTCGCCAGGTACGCCGACGCGTGCAACCTCTTCGACGGCGCCGAGCTGCCGCACAAGCTGGACGTGCTGCGCGGGCACTGCGAGCGCGAGGGACGCGACTACGCCGAGATCGAGAAGACCTCGCTGGGCTACTTCGGCGGCACGCCGTCGGTGGACGAGGCCGTGGACACCATCGGGCGTCTCGCGGAGAGCGGCGTCGACCACGCGATCTTCTCCCAGGGCACCGGCCAGGACCTGGCGGGCGTCCTCGGCGAGGCCCTGGCGCAGACCGAGAAGATCGTCCCCGCCGGACGCTGAGCACGGGACGTCCCGGCGGGACGTGACACGGCGGGGCCGCGGTCAGCGCGGCGAGGGAAGCTTGTCCGGGTTGAGGACGCGGCGGTACGCGGTGACGCGGCCGTCCGCGACGTCCAGGGTGTCGACGGCGACCAGCCCGCCGCGGCCGTGCACCAGCAGCTCGGTCCGCCCGTTGACCTCCGCGGGGACGAGCCGCATCCCGCCGCGGGCGCCCACCCGCAGCAGCGTGCCGGCCACCCGGCCGGCCCCAATGATGATCTTGCGGGCGGCGAAGACCCGGCCCCCGCCGTCGGTGGTGTAGGTCGCGTCCGGGTCCAGCAGTTCCAGCAGGGCGGCCTCGTCCCGCCTCTCGTAGGCGGAGCGGAACGCCGCGAGGACCTTCGCCCGCTCCCCCGGCGGGGCGGGACGGCGCGGCGGCGCGGCGGCGATCCTGCGCCGGGCCCGGGACGCGAGCTGCCGGCACGCGGCGGGCGTCCTGCCGAGCACGTCCGCGATCTGCTCGTACGGGACGTCGAACGCCTGCCGCAGGACGAACGCGACCCGTTCGGGCGGCGCCAGCTCCTCCATGACCAGCAGCATCGCGGTGCCGGCCGTCTCGTCCATCAGCACGGGCTCGGCGGCGTCCGGGCCGGTCAGCAGCGGCTCGGGCAGCCACGGGCCGACGTAGTCGACGCGGCGTGCGCGGGCGGAGCCGAGCACGTCGCAGGCGCGGCGCGCGGCGACCGTGATCAGCCAGGCGCGCAGGTCGCGGACGTCGTCCAGGGACGGGCGGGCGGCGGCGCGCAGCCACACGTCCTGGGTGATGTCGTCGGCGTCGGCGACGCTGCCGGTGATGCGGTACGCGGCGCCGAACACGGCGGGACGGTGCGAGGGCCACTCGTCGTCGAGCCGGCTCATCCCCGGCCGTCCATGATCACGGCGGGTCACACCGCCGCCGGGGTGAACACCCACTTCTTGTACGACCAGTAGCGGAACGCGGCGCCGAACGCGACGCCCGCCAGCAGCCCGGCGTTGTAGGCGATCCCGCCGTGGAGCTCGAGGGTGTAGTAGGTGAAGCCGGTGCACAGGACCTGGATGAGCAGCCCGACGCCGTTCAGCGCGAAGAAGATCGCGACCTCGCGGCCGGAGCCGTCGCTGTCGCGGTGGCGGAACACCCAGAACCGGTTGAGCAGGTAGGAGGCCAGTGTGGACACCACGGTCGGCACGACGACGCTCGTGACGGGGCTGCCGCCGAGCATGGCGCGCATCAGGTTGGCGCCGAGGATCATGATCAGCGTGCCGACGACTCCCACGAAGCCGAAGCTGAGCAGCTCACTCAGGAATGTTCGGTACGCCTGGGCGGACCCGACCGTTTTGACCGGTCTTGACCGCTGCATGGTGCTCACTCGCCCAGACCTTACCTGAGTAGGACATATGCGAATGTCGCAACCCCGCCAAAAGATCAACACCCGGCGCCTCGGTGCTCGGCCGGGACGGCGGCGGTGGAGGTCGCAGGGGCCAGCAGGACGATCAGGCCGACCAGCGCGACCGGGACGGCCAGCGCCCACGCGAGCCCCACGCCCTGCGCGGCGAACCCGATGACGGGCGGGCCGCCGAGCAGCCCGAGGTAGCCGACCCCGGTGACCCGGGAGATCCCGGCCGCGGCGGGAACGCCCGGGATGTTGCCGGCGGCGCTGAACGTGACGGGCGCGACGACGGCGACGCCGAGGCCGAACAGCGTGAAGCCGAGCACGGCCGCCACCGGGTGCCCGGCGGCGAGCCCGAACCCGAGCCCCACCGCGGCGAGCAGCGACCCCGCCCGCAGCACCGGGACGGGACCGAACCGCGCGACGACCCGGTCGCCGGCGAGCCGGCCGACGGTCATCGCCACCGCGCATCCGGCGTAGCCGAGGCCGGCGAAGCCGGGGCCGGTGCCGAGGTCCTCCCGCAGGTGGATCGCGCTCCAGTCGGCCATGGCGCCCTCCCCGACGAACGAGCACAGCCCGATGACCCCGAGCATGACCAGCAGCCAGCGGGACGACGATCCGGCGGAGGGGGCGGCGGGGGCGCGCCCGCCCGGCTCGGCCTCCTCCGGAAGGTCGGGGAGGGCGTCCGCGGAGCGGTCCAGCAGGTCACGGCAGCCGATCGCCAGCAGTGCCGTCAGCACCACCGCCGCGGCCGCCAGATGCAGCGGGACGGGAACACCGGCGTACGCCGCGCCGGAGCCGACCAGCGCGGCCAGGAGCGCCCCGATGCTGTACGAGCCGTGCAGGCCCGACATCAGCGGCCGCCCGTAGCCGCGCTCGACCGCCACCCCCTGGGCGTTCATCGCCACGTCCATCAGGCCCAGCGAGCCGCCGAGCAGAAGCAGGGCGAGGATCAGCGCGCCGAGGTTCCAGGCGAGCCCCAGCGGGATCAGCGACACCGCGCCCGCGATCCCGGCGGCGATCGTCGTCGCCCGGCTGCCCCACCGCGCGACGATCCGTCCCGCGAAGCGCACCGCGGCCACGACGCCGATGGGCGCGCCCAGCAGGGCGACGCCCATCGATCCCTCGCTCAGCCCGAGGTGCTCCTTGATCTGCGGGATGCGGACGACCCAGGCGGCGGCGAGCAGGCCGTGCGCGGCGAACGCGACCGTGACGGCGACCCGTGCCCGGCCCAGCGCCGCGATCTTGGTGACCACGCACCAGACTGTACGTGGCCCACGCGCGCGGCCTTCCCCGCCCGGGGCGGCCGATCACGCCGCGCAGCGGGCTCAGGCCAGCTCGGCGAGCGGCACGTCCGGGTCGGCCAGGCGCGCGGCGTCCACCGTGCTCCCGGAGCGGATCAGCGCCTGGACGTCCCCGGTGACGTCCCACACGTTGACGTTCATCCCGGCGACGACCCGGCCGCCCGACAGCCAGAACGCGATGAACTCCCGGGACGCGACGTCCCCGCGGTACACGACCTCGTCGTACTCCCCCGGCGACCCGGTGCCCGACATCTCCATGCCGAGGTCGTACTGGTCGCTGAAGAAGTACGGGATGCGGTCGTAGACGACGTCCCGCCCGAGCATGGCGCGGGCCGCGGCGGGCCCGGCGTTCAGCGCGTTCGCCCAGTGCTCCACCCGGACGCGGCGGCCGAGCAGCGGGTTGTAGGCGTTGGCGACGTCCCCGGCCGCGAAGACGTCGGGGTCCGACGTGCGCAGCGACTGGTCGACGAGGATCCCGTCGGAGACGTCCAGCCCCGCCTCCTCGGCGAGCCGGGTGTTGGGCCGCACCCCGATGCCGACGATCACGACGTCCGCGGGGATCTCGGCGCCGCCGGAGGTGACGACCGCCGACACCTGCCCGGCGCCCCAGAACCCGGCGACGCCCTGGTCGAGCCGCAGGTCGACGCCGTGCTCGCGGTGCAGGTCGCCGAACATCCCGCCGAGTTCGGGCCCCATGGCGGCGTGCAGCGGCGTGGGCTCCGGGTCGATGATCGCCACGTCGTTGCCGTGGGAGCGGGCGGCGGCGGCCGTCTCCAGCCCGATCCAGCCCGCCCCGGCCACCACGACCCGGCGGCCGCCGTGCGCGAGGGCCTGTTTCAGCGCCGCCGAGTCCGCCATCGTCCGCAGGTAGTGGATGCCCTGCAGCTTGGACCCGGGCACGTCCAGCCGCCTCGGGGACGCGCCGGTCGCCAGCAGCAGCCTGGAGTACCCGATCGGCTCCTTCGTGGACAGGCGCACCTGGTGCGCCTCGCGGTCGACGGCGGCGACGGAGACGCCGAGCCGCAGCTCCACATCGTGCTTGTCGTACCAGTCCGCCTCGTGGACGTGGGCCTTCTCGCGCGGCTCCTTGTCCAGGAGGAACCCCTTGGACAGCGGCGGCCGCTCGTACGGCCGCTCGATCTCGTCCCCGATCAGCAGCAGTCTGCCCGCGAAGCCCTCCTGGCGGAGCGTCTCCGCCGCCTTGGCACCCGCCAAGCTGGCACCGACGATGACGAACGTCTCCTCGGGCATGACAACCTCCTGTAGTCGACCTGTAGCTATCCCTACAGCGGCGTCTGTAACGAGACAAGGGTCATCGTCGAGCGCGTGGAGGCGTGTTCCGCCCGTGGACCGGTCCGCGGACCCGGCCGGCGGCGATCAGACGCCGCCCTCCAGGAGGCGGTGCCGCGCCATCGCGGACACGTCGGTCAGCGAGGCGACCTGGTCGATGACGGCGCGGAGCCGGCCCGCGTCGTCGTCCGCGTCCTCGAACGCGGCGCGGAAGCCGGGTTCGAGGGTGCCGGGCGCGCCGGCGAGCATCATCTCGGCCAGCTCGGTGACCAGAGTCCGCTGCCGGGCCCGGATCTCCTCGTGGCTGATCCACACGTAGTGCGCGGTGATCCCCTTGAGCAGGGCGTTCTCCAGCCGCTGCGCGCGCGGGACGATCAGCTCCGCCGCGTACCGGGTCAGCGGGCGGTCCCCGTAGGCGTCCCGGGTGGCGGTCTCGGCGGCCACGCAGAACCGCCCGATCAGGGTGCTGGTGAGGTTCTTCAGGGCGGCCAGGCTCCGCGGCGTGCCGTCGTAGCGGTCGGGCCAGTACGGCTCGGCGAGCAGCGCGGCGAAGCGCTCCTCCAGCTCGGGCAGGTCGGCGTCGGGGCAGTACAGCTTGATCGCGGTCGCGGCGACGAGGCGGCGCTCGGCGGGATCGGCGAGCCGCGCGAAGTCGATGTGCCCGGCGACCAGCGCGTCCTCCAGGTCGTGGACGGAGTAGGCGACGTCGTCGCTCCAGTCCATGACCTGCGCCTCGAAGCACGTCCGGCCCGGTTCGACGTCCTCGCGGACCCAGCGCGCGACATCCGTGTCGTCGTCGTACACGCCGAACTTCCCGTTGACCGCCTCCGCCTGCGGCCACGGGTACTTCATCGCGGCGTCCAGCGCGGCACGGGTCAGGTTGAGGCCGACGCTGCGGCCATGCAGCGGCGGCCCGTCCGCCGCGAACGACTTCGGTTCCAGGCGGGTCAGGATGCGCAGGCTCTGCGCGTTGCCCTCGAAGCCGCCGCAGGCGCGCGCGACGATGTCGAGCGCGGACTCGCCGTTGTGCCCGAACGGCGGATGCCCGATGTCGTGCGACAGGCACGCCGCCTCCACCAGGTCGGGGTCGCAGCCGAGGGACTTGCCCAGCTCACGGCCCACCTGGGCGCATTCGAGCGAGTGGGTCAGCCGGGTGCGCAGGCTCTGCACGGTGTCGGCGCCGGCGTCGGCGCCCGGCGAGGCGACCTGCGTCTTGGCGGCCAGCCGCCGCAGGGCCGCGCTGTGCAGGACGCGGGCCCGGTCGCGTTCGAACGCCGTCCGGTCGCGCCGCTTGGCGGGCTCGGGCGCCCAGCGTTTCCTGTCGCGAGCGGAGTAGCGGCCGGAGCCGCCGTGAATGGGGTTGATCGTCATGTCCCTACCCAGGGTATGCGGGCATGATGACGTTCCGTTGACCTTTGGGCGGGCCGGGGGTGTCAGCGGCTCGGCGAAGGATCGGACGACGGCGCGGGCGGCGTCCCGGAGGGGTCGATGTGGATGCGCTTGACGGTCTCGCTCGGCGGCTGGACGCTCTTGCCCAGCAGGACGTACGACAGGTACGCCCCGGTCTCCCGGATGATGTAGTGGAGCTGGGTCTCGCGGGTCTGCACGCTGGGGCCGCTGCGGGTCGGCGAGGCGGCCGCCTCGATGCCGTTGTCCCCGGCCATCTTCTTCGACCGCAGCCCGTGCCACGGATCGGTGACGATCACGGCGGACGACCAGTGGTGCCGGTCGAACTCCTTGCCGACGGCCCGCATGCTCTCCAGCGTGTCCCGCCCGACGGGCACCGCGAAGACCTTGCCGGCGGGCACCCCGCCCTTCTGGATCAGCCAGGTGCGCCCGGCGCCGGCCTCGGTGTAGTTGTCGCCCGGGGCCTTGCCGCCGACGGTGACGATGGCGGGCGCGACACCGTCGCGGTACAGGTTCAGGGCGTGCTGGAGCCGCCACTTCAGCGTCGGGGACGGCACCCCGTTGTACTGCGCGGCGCCGAGAACGATGATCGCGTCGGAGCGGGGCCGCTCGTCCTGGCGGGCCTGGTGCCAGATCCGCGTCCCGACGGTGAGGGGCGCCAGCACGGCGACGGCGAGCAGCCCGAGGACGACGCTCACCGGGATCGTGAACCAGAGCGGCCTCCTGCGCTTCCCGCGCGGCCGCTCCTCGGGCTCGTCCGGCCCGTCGTCCTCGGTCTGGGACTCCGGCAGTTCATCTTCCAACGTCATCGGTTCGACCACGTTAGTTAGATGGCTCGCCGGGGGTGCGAGGTTCACGATACGGCGTGTCCGCCGTCGCGGCTCCGTCCCGGCGGCCGGTCCCGCGCGCACGGCGCGTGCGGAAACCGGCCTCGGGGGACGGCGTCAGCGGCTGTCGCTGCCGCCGGACGACGCGTCCGCCGCCTCGATCGCGGCGCGGCCGGCCTCCAGCCGGGCGACGGGAATGCGGAACGGCGAGCAGGACACGTAGTCGAGGCCGACCTCGTGGCAGAAGTGCACCGAGTCGGGGTCGCCGCCGTGCTCGCCGCAGATGCCGAGCTTGATGCCGGGCCGCGCCTTGCGGCCCTCCTCGGCGGCGATGCGGACGAGCCGCCCCACCCCGTCGCGGTCGATGGTCTCGAACGGCGACACCCCGAAGATCCCGAGTTCCAGGTAGCGGCCGAAGAACGCCGCCTCGACGTCGTCGCGGGAGAAGCCCCACGTCGTCTGGGTGAGGTCGTTGGTCCCGAAGGAGAAGAACTCGGCGGCCTCGGCGATCTGCCCGGCGGTCAGCGCGGCCCTCGGCAGCTCGATCATGGTGCCGATCAGCGCCGGGACGTCGACCCCGGTGGCCTCCCTGACGCCGTCCAGGATGGCGCGGGCCTCGTCGCGGACGGCCTCCAGCTCCTGCACGGCCCCGACGAGCGGAATCATGATCTCGGGACGCGGGTCGCCCCCGGCGCGCCGCCGCGCCGCCGCCGCCTCGGCGATCGCGCGGACCTGCATGCCGAACAGTCCCGGAATCACCAAACCGAGCCGCACGCCGCGCAGGCCCAGCATAGGGTTCTGCTCGTGCAGTCGGTTGACTGCTTCGAGCAGTCTCCGGTCCTTGGCGTCCGCGTCGTCGCCCGCAAGAGCGACCCTGACCGACAGCTCGGTGAGGTCGGGGAGGAATTCGTGCAGCGGCGGGTCGATCAGCCGGATCGTTACCGGCAGTCCGTCCATGGCCTCGAAGATGCCCTCGAAGTCGCTCCGCTGCAGCGGCTCCAGGGCGTCCAGCGCGGCCTGCCGCTCCGCGTCGTCCTCGGCGAGGACGAGCTCCTCGATGAGCTGCCGCCGGTCGCCGAGGAACATGTGCTCGGTGCGGCACAGCCCGATGCCGGCGGCGCCGAACCGGCGGGCCCGCGCGGAGTCCCCGGGGTTGTCGGAGTTCGCGCGGACCTTCAGCGCGGCCCGCTCGTCGGCGTGCCGCATGACGCGGTCCACGGCCTTGACGAGGTCGCCGCCCTCCTCGACGGACAGCTCGCCCTCGAAGTACTGGACGACGGGCGAGTCCTCGACGGGTACCTCACCGAGGTAGACGTCCCCGGACGTCCCGTCGATCGAGATGACGTCGCCCTCGGCGACCGTCACGCCGCCGGGGGCCGTGAAGTGCCCGTTCTTGACGTCGACGTCCAGTTCCTCCGCGCCGCAGACGCATGTCTTGCCCATGCCGCGGGCGACGACGGCGGCGTGCGAGGTCTTGCCGCCGCGCGACGTCAGGACGCCCTTGGCCGCGACCATGCCGGCGAGGTCGTCGGGGTTGGTCTCGCGGCGGACGAGGATCACGTCCTCGCCCCGCCCGGCGAGCTCGACGGCCCGCTCGGAGTTGAACACCGCCTTGCCGACCGCCGCGCCCGGCGAGGCGTTCATGCCCTTGGTCAGCTTCCGGACGCCCTCGACCCTGCTGGCGAAGCGGGGGAACATGAGCTGGGCGAGCTGGTCGCCGGTGACGCGGCGGGCGGCCTCGTCCACGTCGATGAGCCCCTGGTCGAGGAGCTGGCAGGCGATGCGGAACGCCGCGCCGGCGGTCCGCTTGCCGACCCGGGTCTGCAGCATCCACAGCTTCCCGCGCTCGATCGTGAACTCGATGTCGCACATGTCGCGGTAGTGGTTCTCCAGCGTCTCCATGATCTCGAGAAGCCGGTCGTAGGACGCCTTGTCGATCTGCTCCAGGTCCTTCAGCGGCACGGTGTTGCGGATGCCGGCGACGACGTCCTCGCCCTGGGCGTTCTGCAGGTAGTCGCCGTAGACGCCCTGCTGCCCGGACGCGGGGTCGCGGGTGAAGGCGACGCCCGTCCCCGAGTCCATGCCCATGTTGCCGAACACCATCGAGCAGATGTTGACGGCGGTGCCGAGGTCGACGGGGATGCGCTCCTGGCGGCGGTACAGGATCGCGCGGGGCGCGTTCCAGGAGTTGAACACCGCCTCGACGGCCAGGTCCATCTGCTCGCGCGGGTCGGTCGGGAAGTCCCGCCCCGCCTGTTCCCGTACGATCCCCTTGAAGCGGCCGACCAGCTCTTCGAAGTCCTCGGCCGTGAGGTCCACGTCGTCGTCGCTGCCGCGGGCCCGCTTGACGTCCTCGACGGCCTCCTCGAACAGGTCGCCGTCGATGTCCAGGACGGTCTTGCCGAACATCTGGATCAGCCGGCGGTAGGAGTCCCAGGCGAACCGCTCGTCGCCCGCCTGCGCGGCGAGGCCGTGCACCGACTCGTCGTTCAACCCGACGTTGAGGACGGTCTCCATCATGCCCGGCATGCTGAACTTGGCGCCGGAACGCACGCTGACCAGGAGCGGGGCGTCGCTCTGGCCGAGCTTCTTGCCCATCTCGGACTCAAGGGCGGCCAGGTGGGCGTTCACCTCGTCCGCCAGCCCCTCGGGCAGGTTCCCGTGCTCGAGGTAGTGACGGCAGGCCTCCGCGGTGATCGTGAACCCGGGAGGGACGGGCAGTCCGAGGTTGGTCATCTCGGCCAGGTTGGCGCCCTTGCCGCCCAGCAGATCCTTGAGGTCCTTGTTTCCCTCAGTGAAGTCGTACACGAACTTCGGCACGGGGAGCTCCTTTTCGCTCCGGTTCCACCCAGTGGCAGTTCCGGCCCCGCCGCGGCGGGGCGCGGCATCGCGTTCCCGCAGGCGGCGGCGGGTCCGCTGCCCTGTTTGCCGGGACTGTACCCGCGCAGTCCGGCCTTGCTCGGCGCCCGGTGGGGTGAGGGGCGTTCTCCCAGCTCAACGGCCAGATAGTGGTCTATTCCACTGGGGAGACCGGGAACACACCGAGGCCCGGACACCCGTCCGGAAACGGTTCGCCGCGCGGGACGACAACGAACGATCAAGGAGGTGAAGCGCCGCGCGCCCGGTAGCGTTGGTGCGCCATTCCAGGACCTGGTTCCAGACCTCGCGCACGCACCCGAACATGCTGTTCACCGTGCGCCATCATGATCGATGAAGACTTCGGGAAGGAGAGGTTCATGCACGCTGTGCGCTCGGGGCCGTCCCGGTCCGACCGGGACGGCGCCGAAGGGGCGGTCCCTCCCCGGTCCACAGGCCGGGGCGTCCTCCGGAGGTGCGGGTGAGGCCGAGGGTCGCCGGCGGCCGGGCGGGAGATCCGTTCGCCCCCATCGCCGATTTCGGGTTCCTGTCCGACTGCGAGACGACCGCCCTGGTCGCGCCGAGCGGCAACATCGAGTGGATGTGCCTGCCCAAGATGGACTCGCCCAGCGTGTTCGGGTCGATCCTGGACCGCGACGCCGGGTACTTCCGGGTCGGCCCGGCGGGCGTCGAGGTGCCCGCCGCGCAGCGGTACATCCCGGGCACCATGGTGATGGAGACCACGTGGTGGGTGCACGGGGGCTGGCTGGTGGTGACGGACGCGCTGCTGATGGGGCCGTGGCACCACGAGACGGAACGGTCCCACACGCACCGCAGGGCCCCGACGGACTACGACGCCGACCACGTCCTGCTGCGGATGGTGCGGTGCGTGAACGGCCAGGTCCAGGTCCGGCTCGACTGCATGCCGGTGTTCGACTACGGCCAGACGCCCGCCCGCTGGGAGCACACCGGCGCCGGGTACCACGAGGCCGTCGCGCGCGGGAACGGCGTCGGGCTGCGGCTGAGCACCGACATGAACGTCGGGTTCGAGGGGTCGCTCGCCACGTCCCGGACGCTGCTGAAGCAGGGCGAGTCCCGGTTCGTCGCGCTGTCGTGGAGCGAGCACGCGGCGCCCGCGTCCTTCGAGGAGTCGCGTGAGCGGCTCGTCTGGACGGTCCACCACTGGCAGCACTGGCTGGACCGGGGCCGCTTCCCCGACCACCCGTGGCGCAGCCACCTGCAGCGCAGCGCCCTCACCCTCAAGGGCCTGACGTTCGCGCCGTCCGGCGCGGTGGCCGCCGCGGCGACGACGTCGCTGCCGGAGACTCCGGGCGGCGACCGGAACTGGGACTACCGCTACACCTGGATACGCGACTCCACGATGGCGCTGTGGGCGTTCTACACGCTCGGCTACGACTGGGAGGCCAACGACTTCTTCTACTTCATCACCGACGTCGCCGAGGCCGCCGAGGGCAAGCTGCAGATCATGTACGGGCTGGACGGCCGGGAGGAACTGCCGGAGTCCACACTGGACCACCTCACCGGCTACGACAACGCGCGTCCCGTCCGCATCGGCAACGAGGCGTACATGCAGGCGCAGCACGACGTGTGGGGCGCGATCATCGCCTCGATCTACCTGTTCGTGCGCAAACGCGACCGGCTCGACGACCGGCTCTGGAAGATCATCATCAAGCAGGTGGAGGACGCCCTCGCCAACTGGCGGACCCCCGACTGCGGCATGTGGGAGGTGCGCGGCGAGCCGCAGCACTTCACCTCCTCGAAGATCTTCTGCTGGGTCGCGGCCGACCGCGGCGCCCGCCTGGCCCGCGTCCGCGGCGACCAGGACCGGGCCCGGCGCTGGCAGGCCGCCGCCGACGAGATCCACGCCGACGTGATGGCGAACGCGCTGGACGAGCGCGGCGTCTTCACCGCCCACTACGGCGCGTCGGCGCTGGACGCCTCGGCGCTGCTGATCCCGCTGCTCGGCTTCCTGCCCGCCGACGACAAGCGCGTCCGCGAGACCGTCCTCGCCATCGCCGACGAGCTGTCGGAGGACGACCTCGTCCTGCGCTACCGCGCCACGGAGACCGACGACGGGTTCGAGTCGGAGGAGGGCACCTTCACGATCTGCTCGTTCTGGCTGGTCAGCACGCTGGTGATGATCGGGGAGCTGGACCGGGCGCGGGCCCTGTGCGAGAAGCTGCTGTCCTACGCCAGCCCGCTGCAGCTGTACTCGGAGGAGATCGACCCGCACACCGGGCGGCATCTCGGCAACTTCCCGCAGGCGTTCACCCACCTCGCGCTGATCAACGCGGTCATGCAGGTGATCAGGGCGGAGAACGACGAACCGCAGCCGCCCCTGGCCTGACCCCCGCCGTGGCCGGGCCGCGGCCCCGGCCACGGCGTCCCATGAAGAGGTCGCCCCGCCGCACTGACCCGCGGGGGGCCCCCGGTGCTCGACGCCCCGGGGGCCCGCCGCCCGGGCTAGACGACGGCGCCCGAGCTGTCGGACGTGCGGTGGACGGCCTGCTTGGGCTTGTCCTTGGGCTGCGGCGGCGGGGACTTCGCGAACCGCTCCAGGACGATCGCCGCCGGCGTCGCGGTGAACACGCTGGAGTAGGTCCCGACGACGATGCCGATCAGCAGCGCGACGGCGAAGTCCGTCAGCGAGTCGCCGCCGAGGAAGGCCAGCGCCCCCAGGATGAACAGCGCGCCCATACCGGTGTTGATCGTCCGCGGGACGGTCTGCAGGGTGCCCCGGTTCGCGATGTCGGCGAAACGCCCCTTGCGGTTGGCGCCCCACAGTTCCCGGATGCGGTCGAACACGACGACCGAGTCGTTCACCGAGTATCCGATGACCGTGAGCAGCGCGGCGAGGAAGACGCCGTCGATCGGTTTGCCGAGCCACGCGAAGACGCCGGTGACGACCATGATGTCGTGGAACATCGCGACCACCGCCCCGGCCGCGAACGTCCAGCGGAACCTGATCGTCAGGTAGGCGAGCTGCGCGAGCAGGGCGACACCCAGGGCGATCAGCGCGTTCTTCCGCAGTTCGTCGCCGAGGCTCGGCCCGATCAGCTCGTCGCGTTCCTTGGTGGCCCCGCCGCCCTTCTCGGCCAGGGCCTCCTGGATGTTCTTCACGTCCTGGTTGCTGAGGTCGGAGGTCCGGACGGAGATGTCGTCCTCCCCCGAGGTCTGCACGATGGCCCGCGGGAATCCGGCGTCGGAGACGGCCGAGCGAGCCTCGTTGATGTCGACGGGACGGTTCGTGGAGTACTCGACGATGCGTCCGCCGGTGAACTCCACTCCGAAGTTGAGGCCCTGGGTGAAGATCCCGGTCGCGGCGGCCACGATGGCGAGCCCGGAGATGCCGAGCCAGAGCCGCCGGCGCTTCATCAGGTCGGGGCCGCGCTCCTCCAGCCACCGCCGAATGCGCCCGGCACCGCTGAGACCGCCCGCCCTGCCCTTGGTGAGCTTGGGGAACCGCGCGGCGGCGGCGTCGGTGAGGACGCGGCTCACCAGCATCGCGGAGATGAGGGAGCCGATCACACCGATGGTGAGGGTGACACCGAAGCCCTTCACCGGCCCGGAGGCAAGGAAGAACAGCAGCGCACCGGCGAGCAGCGTGGTGACGGCGGTGTCGGCGATCGCCGACCACGCCTTGTTGAACCCGGTGGCCAGCGCCGTCCGCGCCCGGCGCCCCGGATGCTCCGCCACCTCCTCTCTCGCGCGTTCGAAGGCGAGCACGTTGGCGTCGATCGCCATGCCGATGGCCAGGACGAACCCGGCGAGGCCGGGCAAGGTGAGCGTCGCCCCGATCGCGACGAGGGCGCCGTAGGAGATCAGTGCGTACCCGGCCAGCGCGACGGTCGCGAGGAGCCCGACGAGGCGGTAGACCGCGATGATGAACAGCCCGGTCAGGATGATGCCGATGACCGCGGCCTTGGCGCTGGCGTCGATCGCCTCGTCGCCCAGCGTCGGGCCGACCACCCGCTGCTCGATGATCTTCACGGGCACCGGGAGCGCGCCGCCCTCGATGAGGGCCGCGAGGTCCTTGGCCTCCTCGGGGCTGAAGTCCCCGGTGATCTGGGTCGATCCGCCGGTGATCCCGACGCCGCAGGGCACGCTCTGGGTGACCTGCGGGGAGGAGATCACCTTGCCGTCCAGGACGATCGCGACCCGCCGGTCGTCGCCGGTCGCGCAGGCGGCCTTGGCGGTCAGCTTCTCCCAGATGGCGCCGCCGTTGCCCTTGAAGTCGACGTTGACGGCCCAGCCGCCGAGGTTCTGCGGGTCGTAGGAGGCGCTGGCCTCGCCGATGCCCTCGCCGGTGAGCGCGGCGGGCCCGATGAGGATCTGCTGGCCGCTCTCGTCCGGGATGAGCCGCTGGCCCTTCTCCTTGTCGGGCTTTCCGGTGTTGGCGAGCACCGGGTGCGCGGTGAGCTGCGCGGTCTTGCCGATCGCCTCGGTCGCCCGGGCCGGGTCCTGGACGTCGGGCAGTTCGACGATGATCCGCCGGTCACCGGACCGGGTGATCGACGACTCGGCGACGCCGAGGGCGTCGATGCGGCGGCGCAGTACCTCCAGGGCGCGGTCGGTGGACTCCCGGTCGGCCTTCACCGTCGGCGAGTCCTGCGTCTCGAGAACGATCTGGGTGCCGCCGCGCAGGTCGAGGCCGAGGCGGGCGTCTTGGGTAAAGGCGAAGTAGAAGGATGTGGCGAGCACGGCTAGTGCCAGTACCGCCCGCACCAGGTTGGCGCGGTTCAAAGGGAGACCTCCACACGGGGATTCGGCGCCGCACTGCCGTGTGCGGTACCGCGGACGAAAGACTCAGATCCGTGTGGGCGGCGGCGGGGCGCGGCCGCGCGGTACGCCTTTCAGCACGACACCGGGCGTGGTGAGCGTGGCGGCGGGGAGCCGAACGACGCGCGCGGACGGCGGCCGGACGTCGACGCCGGGCGCGGGGAGCGTGGCGGGGGCGGGATGGGCGTCCGGTGCGGCCGCCGCGATGACCTGCCTGGCCGCCACGGTGGTGACGGCCTGCGCGTGGCCGCCCGGCCGCGGCTTGGTGGACGTCCGGCTCCGGGTGGAGGTGTGCTCGGCCACCCAGGTCCGGACACCGGTGATCGCCCCGGTCGTGGACGTGCCGCCCTGCGTCCCCGACCCGGCGGGCCCGGCCATGAAACCGAGGAACCCGAGCGCGACGACGAGCAGCCGGGCGAGGGAGAGGGCCGGACGCTGCAGTTCGCGCATTCCGCTCCCTTCCTCGGTTCCGTGATCGTCGTTCCGCCCGCGATGCCGGGGCGGCGGCGGGTGGTCCAGTCAAACTAACGCAGGTTCAGATTACGGGAGTCCGGTTCGCGCTTCGTCGGCGAAACACGGAGGGGGTGCTCCGTCAAGGTGACCCGGCGTGACAATGCCGTTGCCCGGCCCGTCCCAGGGCGCGTACCAGCAGACACCGGCGCGTGTCCCAATCTGGCCAGGCCGCAATCGGCCTGCAGCCATTGTCGGGGGACGAAAAGCGAATTACTTTCGCGTACGCCCACCCCGAACCGGACAGAGGAGTATCCGGTGGCACGTATTAGACAGACCGCAATCATCGGGACCGCCGCCCTGGCCGTCCTCGCCGCGAGCGCCGTCCCCGCGGCGGCCGCGACCACGACCATCCGCGCGGGCTCGGCCAGCGCGGCCGCCTACGACGGCGCCGTCCAGGCGTCACTGCTCGGCACCGCGACCGTCTCCACCTCGATCGGCGACGGCTCCTGCGAGGAGTCGGAGATGACCGGGTCCATCAACTCCGACGGCACGAACCTGACCATCGACGCCGCGTCCTTCACCGGCGCCGGCGGCGGCCCCTGCTCCGGCACCACCGACTCCACCATCACCGCGCTGGATGTGCCGTGGACGGGCGGCAGCGTCGAATACGACGCCAACCACACCGACGGCCGCGACGCCACCGTCACCATCGCGAACTTCAAGGTCCGCGCCGTCGTGGACCTGTTCGGCGGCATCACCTGCGAGTTCGGCGGCACCCTCACCGCCGACGGCTACAACGGCGACAACCCCTCACGGCCCGACACGGGCAACGGTGAGGCACAGGTCGGCGTGCAGGACGCCCAGGTCAGCAAGACCGGCGGAAGCTTCTTCTGCCCGGGCACCGCCACGGTCACCGCCAACTACGAGCTGCTCGGCGAGAGCTCCGCCGGGTCCGGCACGTTCGACCAGTCCCTCTACGTGACGGACTGACGCTCCCGAGAAGAACGCTCCCATCACAGGACACGCTCCCAGGCGTGCTCCCACAAAGCGGGCCGCCCCCCATGGCCGGGGGGCGGCCCGTCGGCGGTGTCCGCCGCGCGACCGGACCCGCGCGGGTCGTCAGCAGCCGACGAGCTGCGCGGCGAGGAACGCCTCGACCTGGCTCAGCCCGATGCGCTCCTGGCTCATCGAGTCGCGCTCGCGGATGGTCACCGCGTCGTCGTCCAGGGTGTCGAAGTCGACGGTGACGCAGAACGGCGTGCCGATCTCGTCCTGGCGGCGGTAGCGGCGGCCGATGGCCCCCGCGTCGTCGAAGTCGACGTTCCAGTTGCGGCGCAGCTGCGCGGCGAGGTCACGGGCCTTCGGCGACAGGTCGGCGTTGCGCGACAGCGGCAGCACCGCGACCTTGACCGGGGCGAGCCGGCGGTCGAGCCGCATGACCGTCCGCTTCTCCGGCTTGCCCTTGGCGTTGGGCGCCTCGTCCTCGGCGTAGGCGTCCATCATGAACGTCAGCGTGCAGCGGTCGACGCCCGCCGCCGGCTCGATCACGTACGGGACGTAGCGCTCACCGGACTCCTGGTCGAAGAACGACAGGTCGGCGCCGGACGCCTTGGAGTGCGTCGACAGGTCGTAGTCGGTGCGGTTGGCGACGCCCTCCAGCTCGCCCCACTCGCCGCCGACGAAGTCGAACCGGTACTCCACGTCCACGGTCCGCTTGGAGTAGTGCGACAGCTTCTCGGCCGGGTGCTCGTACAGCCGCAGGTTGTCCTTGCGGATGCCGAGGTCGACGTACCACTGCAGGCGCTCGTCGATCCAGTACTGGTGCCACTCCTCGTCGCTGCCGGGCTTGACGAAGAACTCCATCTCCATCTGCTCGAACTCGCGGGTCCGGAAGATGAAGTTGCCGGGCGTGATCTCGTTGCGGAACGACTTGCCGATCTGCCCGATGCCGAACGGCACCTTGCGGCGCGCGGACTGCTGGACGTTCAGGTAGTTGATGAAGATGCCCTGCGCCGTCTCGGGACGCAGGTAGGCCAGGCCCGACTCGTCCTCGACGGGGCCGAGGTAGGTCTTGAGGAGGCCGTTGAACATCTTCGGCTCGGTGAACGACCCCTTGACGCCGCAGTTCGGGCAGCCGATGTCGGCCAGGCCGTTCGCCGGCGGGCGGCCGTGCTTGCCCTCGTAGGCCTCCTCCAGGTGATCGGCCCGGAAGCGCTTGTGGCAGGACTGGCACTCGGTGAGCGGGTCGACGAACGCCTGGACGTGGCCGCTGGCCTCCCAGACCTCGCGCGCCAGGATGACGGACGAGTCGATGCCGACGATGTCGTCGCGGCCCTGCACCACGGACTTCCACCACTGGCGCTTGACGTTGTTCTTCAGCTCGACGCCGAGCGGCCCGTAGTCCCAGGACGCGCGGAGCCCGCCGTAGATCTCGCTCGACGGGTAGACCAGGCCCCGCCGCTTGGCGAGGTTGACGATCGTGTCCAGCACATCGGAACGGCGTGCCATGAAAGATTCTCCATCCGGCTGGCGGTCGGCGGGACAGTGAGTGCGCCCCGGTCCCGCGACGGCGGCGGGCGGCGGCGAGTGTGATCCCCGGTGATGGTGCCCTGCGGCGCGGTCTTCGCCTGCGCCTGCGAGCGTTCCCAGCTTAGGGCACGTGGCGGCTGGTGGGTGAATGCTAGTAGACACGGCCGTCGACGATGTTGCTGTCGATGTTGAGGGTGACGCCGCCGTGCCGCTCCCTGTGGTCGCCCCGGTACTGCTTGATGCGGCGGTGCGGGCGCCACCAGTGGTCCGGGATGAAGCGGTCGCCGTACACCTTGGCCTTGCCGTCCCAGTGGGCGAACCAGATGGCGACGGGCTTGCTGATGCCGGTGGCGCGGCCCACGTCGCGGATGCCGGACTTGACGCTGCTGTAGAGGCAGGGCGTGTACCCCACGTCCTTCAGCTTGCGGACCCAGTTGTCCACGAACCGCAGGACGGCGGCCCTGCAGGCGCGTTTCCCGATGTCGTACGCCTCCATGTCGAAGTAGATCGGCGCGCCCTCCGGGATGCCGAGGGCCTTGGCCTTGCGGGCGGCGTCGACCGCGGCCTTCCGGCCCTGTCTCGCGGCGTTCTTGGCGGTGAAGCGTTGCGGGCGGCTGCCGCAGGGCGCCTGCAGGCCGACGTAGGTGGGCGTGATGCGGTAGCCCATCTCGCGGACCTCGCGCACCCACGCCTTGGTGAGATTGGGCTGCGCGCAGCCGCGGGCCGCGCCGCCGATGTAGATGTTGGTGACCTCGAACGAGGGCCGCCACGCCCTCATGGTCGCCAGGGACGGGGCCGTGCAGGTGTCGAATCCCTTGCCCCGCACCCACTTCTTGTCCTTCGCTCCGGGTTCGCTCGCCTCGGGCGCGCCGGGGGTCTCGCGCCTGACGTCCGTCCTGGACGGCTCGGGCACGCGCGGCCCGGCGGACCAGTTCCCGGTCAGCCGGGCGGCGCGCAGCATCCGCTGGAGCCGCGCCGGGTCCGTCCCGTACACGCCGGTGATCGTGACCCCGGCCTCGGGGAGCGCGAGGCTCATCTCGTGGTCGACGGTCGGCGGGATCCTGAGGGTGGCGAGCTCGTCGCCGCGCACGGCGGTCCGCGACGTCCGGTCGCCGCCGGCGGGCCGGACGTGGACGGCCTCGGTGCGGCCGACGATGCGGGCCGGGCAGTCGGGCTGCGGTCCCGGGCGGCCGAGGTAGACGGCGCGCCGGTCGTAGCGGACGCAGCGGGCCGGGTCCCGCTCCAGGTGGTGGACCTCCCAGCCGGCCGGGACGGGGATGCGCAGCCCCCGGTATTCGACGACGCGGGGACCGCGCGGACCTTCCGCGTCCCCGGCCGGTGCGGCGTTCCCGGCCGGTGCGGCGTCACGGGTCAGCGCGGAGGTCTCGCCGGGCGCGGGCCGGCCGGCGGCCGTCCCGAGGACGGCGAGGACGGGCGCGGCGGCCACCCCGCACAGGACGGTGCCGAACAGGACGACATGGCGCATGTTCTCCCCCGGAAGGACACAGGATCCCCCGGGCGGTCGTCTCCCCGGAGGGCCACGGCATGATCGTGATGCGGCAAAGATGACCTTGGCCGGGGGGCGTGAAACCGGGCCGGACGCTTCTTGCCGCATCCTTGACCCGCGGGATCAGGCGGAGCTGACGACCTCGTAGGCGCCGGGTTCGTCCACGGCCATGGCGGCCAGCGGCATGAACAGCAGCCGCACCTCGTACACGCCGAGCGCGCGGCGGTAGTGCCCGGCGCCGTCCCATTCGGTGACCAGGGCCCACAGGCCGGGATCGTCGACGGTCCTGGCGAGCCGGCCGGAGCGGAAGCCGGGGCTCGCCGACAGCGCCGTCAGCACCGCGGTCATGCCCTCGGCGAAGCCGCCGGAGTCCTCGGCCGGCACCCGGTACCGGGTTATCGCGATCATCGGTCAATCCTGTCAGTGAATCCGCCGTGACACGTGCGGCCCTCCCGCCGGCGGAGGGGGTTCGGTTAGTTTGGGCACGTGAATTCGCGAGGTGAGCGGGCGGGAACACGGGGCACCGGGGGCGGCGGGATGCGCGCGGCGGTCGAACGGTGGAGCGCGGCCCCGGTGGTCTTCCTGCATCGGATGCCGCGGTGGACGCTGCTCGTCGCGGTGTTCGTGCTGCTGGTGGTCGGCATGGTCGCGAGCGGCTGGGTGGCGGCCGGCGGGCTGCTGGCACTGGCGGCGGTTCTGGCCTGGTTCGCCTATCTGAACTGGCCCGCGCTGGACGGTTCGGGAAGAATCCTGCGGATCGTCGCGCTGGTGATCCTGGTGGGATTCGCGGTGGGGCGCGGCATTGACCGGTTTTGACAACCGTTTTCATCTTCGTCCATAATCGGGATGTGCCCCGTTTCGGTTACCCTCCACGCCCGCGCCGTCGGCCGCGCGCCCTCCCCGCGACGCTGGCCCTCGCCGGGCTCGCGGCCGCGCTGACGGCCTGCGGCGGCGCGAGCGACGCCGCCCCGCCCGGAAAGACCGAGGTCATCGCGTCCTTCTACCCGGTGGCCTGGCTGGCCGGGAAGGTCGGCGGTAACGACGTCCTCGTGCGGACGCTCACCGAACCCGGGGCCGAGCCGCACGACCTGGAGCTGACCGCCCGGCAGGTCGCGAGCATCGGGGACGGCGACTTCGCCGTCTATGTCGGGGGTGTCCAGCCGGCCGTCGACGAAGCCGTCCAGCGCCACGCGAAGGACAAGTCCCTGGACGCCGCGAGCGTGGTGAAGACCCTGCCGGCGCCGGACGGGACCCACGACGAAGAAGAGCACGACCACCAGGAGCACGACCACCGGGACGCGGGCCACGACCCGCACATCTGGCTCGATCCGAGCCGCATGGCCGCGGTCGCGACCGCCCTCGGCGACCGGCTCGCCGCCGCCGACCCCGACCACGCGTCCGGTCACCGCGAGCGCGCCGCGTCGACCGCCGCCGAGCTGACCGCGCTCGACCGCGCGTTCCGGGACGGCCTGCGGACCTGCGAGCGACGCGAGATCATCACCGCGCACGCCGCGTTCGGCTACCTGGCCGACCGCTACGGGCTGCGGCAGATCGCGGTCGCCGGGGTCGACCCGGCCGCCGAGCCCTCCCCGCGGCGGATGGCCGACCTGACGCGGCGGGTCTCCTCCACCGGCGCCACCACGGTCTTCACCGAGACGCTGGTCAGCCCGAAGGTCGCCGAGACCCTGGCCCGGGCGGCGGGCGTGCGGACGGCCGTGCTGGACCCGATCGAGGGCATCGAGGACGGCTCGGCCGACGACTACATGACGATCATGCAGCGGAACCTGCGGACGCTTCGTCCCGCGCTGGAGTGCACATGACGGACCGGCCGAACGTCCCGCCGTTCGCGGCGCCGTTCGCGATGAACGGCGCGCTCGTCCGGCGGGACGGCCGCGACGTCCTGGCCGGCATCGACCTGCGGGTCGACGCCGGCGACGTGCTCGCCGTCCTCGGACCGAACGGCGCGGGCAAGTCCACGCTGGTCAAGGCGATGCTCGGGCTCGTCCCGCTGGCGGAGGGCCGCACCGAGATCTACGGCGAACCGCCCGCGCGGTTCCGCGGCTGGAAGCGGATCGGGTACGTCCCGCAGCGGCTGCCGATGGGCGGCGGGGTGCCGGCGACCGTCCGGGAGGTCGTGGCGTCCGGGCGGGTGGCCCGGACGTCCCGGTGGCGGCCCGCCCTGTTCAACGACCGGGCCGCCGACCGCGCCGCCGTGGACCGCGCTCTGAAGACCGTGGACCTCACCGGCCACGCCCGCGACTCTGCGCACCTGCTGTCGGGCGGGGAACAGCAGCGGGTGCTGATCGCCCGCGCGCTCGCCGGCGAGCCGGACGTGTTCGTGATGGACGAGCCCACCGCGGGCGTCGACGCGCGCAGCCAGGCCGCGCTCGCGTCGGCCCTGCACGAACTGGCCGGCGCCGGGCGCACCGTGGTCCTGGTGACGCACGAGCCGGGCCCGCTGGAATCCCTCATCACCCGCACGATCGAGCTGGGGCAGGGCCGTATCGTCCGCGAGACCACGGTGGAGAGCGCCGCGATGGGAGGGGCCGCGTGAGCGAGATGCTGCAGTACCCCTTCATGCGCATCGCCCTGGTCATGGCGGTGCTCATCGGGCTGGCGGCCCCGGCCGTGGGAACGTTCCTCGTCCAGCGCAAGCTGTCGCTGCTCGGCGACGGCATCGGGCACATCGCGCTGACCGGCATCGGGCTGGGCCTGCTCACGAGCACCTCCCCCGTCCTCGGCGCGCTGGTGGTGTCGGTGCTCGGCGCGGTGGCGATCGAGGTGCTGCGCGCCCGCAGCCGCAGCGGCGCCGACGTCGCGCTCGCCCTGCTGTTCTACGGCGGGCTCGCCGGCGGCGTGCTCCTCACCGGTGCGAACGGCGGCGGCGGGACGAGCCTGCACGCGTACCTGTTCGGCTCGATCACCAGCGTGACGGCCGCCGACCTGTACATGATCGCGGGGCTGGCCGCCGCGGTGCTCGGCATCGTCGCGCTGTTCGGACGCGAGCTGTTCCTGCTGTGCCAGGACGAAGAAGTGGCACGGGCGGCCGGGCTGCCCGTCCGGTTCCTCAGCGTGCTGATCGCCGCGACCGCCGCGGTCACCGTCGTGATCTCGATGCGCGCGATCGGGCTGCTGCTGGTGAGCGCGCTGATGATCGTCCCGGTGGCGGCGGCGCAGCAGCTCACCCGCGGATTCCGGGGGACGATGCTGGTGGCGATGGCGGCCGGTGTACTGTCGGCCGTATCGGGCCTGGTGGGCTCCTTCCAGTACGATCTGCCCCCGGGCCCCTCGATCGTGCTGCTGGCGCTGGCGCTGTTCATGGCCGCGGTCGCCGGGGGCTCGGTGATGCGTCGCAGGCGTGCGCGGGCCGCCAGGGCCGGGGACACCGTCCCCGGCACGTCCGGGTCGGGCGCCGAGACGCGGGTGGACGCCGAGGCGGAGGTGCTACGGGGATGACGACGGCCCGCCGGAACGCGGTACGGCAGGTGCTGGCCGGCTGCGAGGGGTTCCGCAGCGCTCAGGACATCTACGCCGACCTGCGCGCTGACGGCTCCAAGATCGGCCTCACCACGGTGTACCGGGCGCTGCAGGCGCTCAGCGACGCCGGCGAGGTCGACGTGCTGCGCACCGACGAGGGCGAGGCCGTGTACCGCGCCTGCCGCACCGAGGAGCACCACCATCACCTCGTCTGCCGCGACTGCGGCCGGACGGTGGAGGTCGAGGGCCCGGCCGTCGAGCGGTGGGCGGACGCCATCGCCGCCGAGCACGGTTTCGCCGACATAACGCACACCGTCGAGGTGTTCGGCACCTGTGCCGAGTGCGCCGCGAAGAAGCGCTGACACCCCCTTACGCGGCACCGGACGCGAAACAAGGCGCGTAGTTCACACGCTCTGTAGGCAATCCTTGGCAAATTGTCATATCTACTTCCGAGTAGCCCTATGTCATAAATGTCCCCGTCGCCATGGCAGGCCCGACGGCGGGCCACGGGGGTGCGTGGCGCCCGCACGAGAGGGCGTTCATGACAAGACGGGCCTTCACCAGCCGACGGATCGTGCTCCTCGCCTCGGCGACCCTGCTCGCGACCGCCGGCACCGCCGTGCCCGCGTCCGCGCGGCAGGCGCCGTCCCCACCCGACCCGCGCAAGGCCGCGGAGCGTGCGCTCGACGCGCTCACCGCCCGCGGCGCCGAGCAGAGCGGCGGGGACGGGCAGGCGTTCAAGGTCGTCCGGGTCACGATGGACCGCGACGGCACGTCCCACACCCGGATGATCCGCACCTACAACGGCCTCCCGGTCCTCGGCGGCGACCTCGTCGTCCACCAGAGCGCGTCCGGCGCGTGGCGCGGCAGCAGCGGCACCCTCGCCGAGGCGCCGGCCGACTCCCGCCCGGAGGTCCCCGCCAAGACCGCCGAGAAGCGGGCCGTCACCAAGAAGCGCAAGGCCGAAGGCTCCCCCGAACTCGTCGTCGAGGCCCGCACCGCCGACCACCGGCCCCGCCTCGCCTGGCGCGTCCAGACGGTCGGCAGGCAGGCCGACGGGACGCCCAGCCGCATCCTCACGTCCGTCGACGCCGCCACCGGCAAGGTCCTGCTGCGCGAGGAGACGATCCACACCGCGGCGGGCGACGGCAAGTCCCTCTACACCGGGACCGTCCCGCTGGAGACGACGGCGGCCGGCGGCGGCTTCCAGCTGAAGGACCCGACCCGCGGCAACACCTACACCGGGGACGCCGAGAACGAGACCGACCTCTGCTTCCTCATCTGGTGCTTCTACCGGGCCCCGGCGACGCTGTTCACCGACGCCGACAACCACTGGGGCACCGGCACCACCGCCGACCGCGCCACCGTCGCCGTCGACGCCCAGTTCGGCACCGCCATGACGTGGGACTTCTACGAGAACGTCTTCGGCCGCAGCGGCATCGCCGACGACGGCAAGGGATCGTTCAACCGCGTCCACTACGGCGACGGCTACGCCAACGCGTTCTGGGACCCCTCGTGCTTCTGCATGACGTACGGAGACGGTGACGGCGTCAACCTCGGCCCGCTCACGTCCCTCGACGTGGCCGCGCACGAGATGAGCCACGGCGTGACCACCTCCACGGCGAACCTCACCTACAGCGGCGAGTCCGGCGGGCTCAACGAGGCGACGTCCGACATCATGGCCGCCGCCGTCGAGTTCTACGCGAACAACTCCGCCGACGTGGGCGACTACCTGGTCGGCGAGAAGATCGTCCTGCCCGGCTTCGGCAGCCCCGCCCTGCGCTTCATGGACCGGCCCAGCAGGGACGGCAACTCCGCCGACGCCTGGTCGTCCGACACCAAGAACCTCGACGTGCACTACTCGTCGGGCGTCGGCAACCACTTCTTCTACCTGCTGGCCGAGGGCAGCGGCGCGAAGACGATCAACGGTGTCGCCTACGACAGCCCCACGTCCAACGGCTCCACCGTCACCGGCATCGGCCGGGACGCCGCCGTCCAGATCTGGTATCGGGCGCTGACCACGTACATGACGTCCTCGACCAACTACCAGGGCGCGCGCACCGCGACCCTGAACGCGGCCGCGGACCTGTACGGCGCGGGCAGCACCGAGCACAACACGGTGGCCGCCGCCTGGTCCGCCGTGAACGTCAACTGACCGTCCCCTCAGAGGGACCAGAGCCCCTGTTCCGGGGAAGGGAGGCCCCGCGTCCGCGGCCCGATCTGACACGCGGACGCGGGGCTTCCCGGGTTCATGATCTGGCCGTGCCCGGCCATGGGAGGATCAGGGCATGGCTACGACACGTACCGCAAACGCGCACTGGGAAGGGCCGCTCACCAGCGGCAAGGGGACCGTCTCGCTGGACTCCTCGAAGCTCGGCACCTACGACGTGACCTGGGCATCGCGGTCCGAGGAGCCGGGCGGGAGGACGAGCCCGGAGGAGCTCATCGCCGCCGCGCACTCCACCTGCTACTCGATGGCGCTCTCGCACGCCCTCGCCGGCGCGGGGACGCCGCCGCAGAAGGTGGACACCAAGGCCGAGGTCACGTTCCAGCCCGGTGAGGGCATCACCGGCATCCACCTGACCGTCCGGGCCCACGTGCCGGGCCTGTCCCCGGCCGACTTCGAGAAGGCCGCGCAGGACGCCAAGACCGGCTGCCCCGTCAGCAAGGCCCTCACCGGCACCAAGATCACCCTCGACGCCGCTCTCGTCTAACCGAAGCGACGCCGTCTGAGCACCTCACCGCAACCGTCTGCCCCGCCACGCGCCGAACTCCACCCGTCGCGATCGCGTCCGAAGGCAGGTTTCGAGCGGAGCAAGAAACCTGATCGCGCAGCGAGCCGCAAGGCGAGTCGGAGCGATGCAGCAACCGCATTAGGCACCGCGCCGCCGTAGCGGCGGTCTCGGGAGGCGTAGATTTCGCAGGCGTGCCACAGGTGGCGGCGGTCGAAGTCCGGCCAGAGGGTGTCGAGGAAGACCATCTCCGCGTACGCGGACTGCCAGAGCAGGAAGTTGGACGTGCGCTGCTCCCCCGACGAGCGCAGGAACAGGTCCACGTCCGGGATGCCGGGCTCGTCCAGGTAGCGGGCGAAGACCTTCTCGGTGATCTTGTCGGGGTTGAGCCTGCCGTCGCGGACGTCGCGGGCGATCGCCGCCGCCGCGTCCGCGATCTCGGCGCGGCCGCCGTAGTTCACGCAGAACTGCAGGGTGAGGACGTCGTTGTGGCGCGTCATCTCCTCGGCCGTCTCCAGCTCCTTGATAACGCTGCGCCACAGCCGCGGCCGCCGGCCCGCCCACCGGACCCGGACGCCCATCGAGTGGAGCTGGTCGCGGCGGCGGCGGATCACGTCCCGGTTGAAGCCCATGAGGAAGCGCACCTCGTCCGGCGAGCGCTTCCAGTTCTCGGTGGAGAACGCGTACGCCGACAGGTTGGGGACGCCGAGCTCGATCGCCCCCATGATGACGTCGAAGAGCGAGTCCTCGCCGCGCTTGTGTCCCTCGGTGCGCGGCAGCCCGCGCTCCTTGGCCCAGCGGCCGTTGCCGTCCATGACGATGGCGACGTGCCGCGGCACCAGGTCCGCGGGGATCGGGGGCGGCGCGGCGCCGTCCCGATGCGGATCCGGCGGCGAAACGGCCCTGCTCACACTCTCTCCCTGGTGGTGTCGTCCCCGGTGGTCCGGGTGTCCGCGGCGCCTTCGGTGGACCCCGCGTCGCGCTCGACATGGCGCAGGGACCGGATCCCGTGCTCCAGATGCCATTGGAGGTAGGCGGCCACCAGGCCGCTGGTCTCCATCCGGTGGCGCTGCTCGCTGCCGTCGGCGTACGCCCAGTCGCCGCGCAGCAGCGCCAGCATCAGCGCGAACGTCGGCGGGGCGGGGGTCGCGGCACCCGGCCGGCGGCAGTTCGCGCAGACCGCGCCGCCCGCCGCGATGGCGAACCCGCGCAGCCCGCCGCGGGTGCCGCAGCGGCAGCACTCGTCGAGCGCGGGGGCCCATCCCGCGACCGACAGCGAGCGCAGCAGGTAGGCGTCCAGGACGAGCCGCGGGTCGTGGGTGCGTTCGGCGAGCGTGCGCAGCCCGCCGACCAGGAGCAGGAACTGCCGCAGCGCGGGCTCGCCCTCCTCGGCCGTGAGCTTCTCCGCGGTCTCCAGCATCGCCGTCCCCGCCGTGTAGCGGGGATAGTCGGTGACCAGCGCCTCCCCGTACGGACGCAGCGTCTCGGCCTGGGTGATCAGGTCGAGGGAGCGCCGCTCGTAGAGCTGGAGGTCCACGTGCGTGAACGGCTCCAGCCGCGCCCCGAAGCGGGACTTGGTCTTGCGGACCCCCTTGGCGGCGGCGCGGATCCGGCCGGTGCGCCGGGTCAGCACCGTCACGATGCGGTCGGCCTCGCCCAGCTTCTGGGTGCGCAGGACGACGCCTTCGTCGCGGTAGAGGGTCACCCGTTCATTCTGACGCACGCCGCCCGGTGCCTCGGCGCCACGGCCGGGCATCTCCACAGGATCTTCGCAACTCCCCCGGGCGGTAGCGCTACGCGGGATAACAATTACATACCGTGACCGGATTCGGCCGTAGTGTCCTGCCGAAAGTTGTGGCTCGAACCACCCGAAGCTGGCAGCGTTGTGGCATGAGATTCCACATCGTGCCGCCGCACATGCTGGAGCGCATCCCCCGTGACGAGGAACCGCCCGGCCGGACCGCGGACCGGGCCCGGACGGGAGCAGATGTCCCCGTGGAGGCGAACGGATAACGAAGTGAGAGTGAAAGTCGTCCGCAGCGGAGGATTCGCGGGGATCGAACGGCGCGCCGAGTCCGACAGCGCCAGCGACCCCATGCTGACGAGACTCGTCGGCCGCGTCGATCTGAAAACGGTCCCGCCACCGGGCCGAATCCCCGACCAGTTCCTGTACGAAATCGACATCGACGGCGACCGGACCACCGTCGGGGAGGCGCAGCTCCACGGCCCCCTCCGCGAGCTGGTCCACCACGTCCTGGGCCGCGCCTAGTTCACCGGGGCACCCCATCCCACCGGCCGTGCGGCGCGGGTCCCCTGGTTCCGCGTGCCCGTCCTGTACCGATGGCCGAGATGCGGGCCGGACGCGCGGGGGCCGCGGGCGCCTCCCAACACCCGCGGCCCCCGGCCCCTGTCAGGGGTTCCGGTTGATCGTGAACGTGGTCGTGGTGTTCTTGACGTCCTGGAAGTTGTCGTGCAGGTCCAGGCCGTTGAAGGTCGCCGAGCCGACCGCCGGTCCCTGGCCGGGCTCGGGGAGTTCGTTGACCCAGATCCCGAAGCCGGACTTGGCGTCGAACTCGTCACCGCTCTTACGCGCACCGGAGATGCTGACGTCCGTCAGCACGGTGTCGGTGATCGGGTCGAGCGCCCGACCTCCCGTGTACTTGGTCTGGAACATGATCCCGGAGTAGGTCGGGTCGACGATGTCGACATCGCTGATCCGGATGCCGCGGAACGGGAACTCGCCCGAGAACAGCCACAGCGCGGGGAAGGTCTGCCGGCCCCAGAAGTGGCCGCCCGCCCGCACCAGCGAGATGTTCTCGAACCTGGTCTGCGGCGCCGCCTCGAAGCCCAGGGCCGGGATGGACCCGAACTGCAGTGTCGCGATCGTGATCCCCGAATAGACGAGGGTGTCGGCGATATGGATGTTGCGGAAGGTGTTGCCGCCTCCGCCGTAGACGGCCAGGCCGGCGGCCCGCCAGGTCAGCAGCGAGGTCAGGTCCTCGTAGACGTTGCCGGTCTGCTGTTCGTGGTGGTTGTCGATCGCCGGGAACAACGCGAAGCCGTCGTCGCCGGTCGTCCGTGTCTCGACGTTGGCGACGTGGTTGTCGCTGCTCCCGTTGGTGAAGTTGAGGCCGTCGGCCCACATGTTGCGGATCCGCGAGTTCCTGATCGTGGAATCGTCGACGTTGGTGCCCCAGAACAGGCAGACGACGTGCTCGGCCCAGATGTCGTCGATCGTCATGTCGCTGACGTCGGAGAAGTCGAACACCTTGCCGGGGCCGTCGATGCGGGAGGTGTAGTTGCCGAAGAAGCCGAAGCCGGAGAACGTGGAGCCGTTCGCGGTGGCGTCCGCGCGGAACCCGGCGTCGGTGTTCTGCCGGTCCCGCGGGGTGTGGAAGCGGGTGAACCACGGTCCCGCTCCGATGATCTTGACCGCCTTTCCGTAGACCTGGAACTTGCTCGTCGTCTCGTAGTCGCCCGGCGGCAGGTAGACGCCGGTCAGGCCGGGGTCCTGGCGTGCCTTGTCCAGGGCGTTCTGGACGTCCTGGTGCGTGACCCCGGCGGGCACCGCGTATGCGGCGGGGTCGGGGTTCGGCGCGGCGGTCGCCAGTTCGGTGTTGATGAAGTCGACTGCGTAGGTGGTGGTGTTCGCGGCGTCCTTCTGCAGTTTGATCCTGCTGCCGGCCGGCACCGTGGTGCCGAGCATGAGGTTGGCCTCGTCGTAGATGTGGCGGGGCGGCCCGGCGCCCGGGGAGTTGCTCGGGCTCGCCTCGGCTCCGTACACCCACGTGTACCGGGACGTCAGGTCGATGGCCTTGAGGAACGTCCCGTCGACGTAGACGTTGAGGGTCGAGTCGATGCCGCCGCCGCCCGCCGCGTCCGGGATGGAGTACCGGGTCACGAGGGTGTTGGTGGGCGCCTTCGTGGTGAACTCGACGCTGCTGCCGGTGGAGTCGAGCGTGACCGCGCGGCGGCCGGACGCCTCGCCCGCCAGGTCGCCGACCTCGCGGTTGGGGCCGACGATCGCCGCGCCGCCGCCGAGCGCGCCGTCCTCCGCCTCGTACATGTCGAACGGCAGGTGCGCGCCGCGTCCGACGAACAGCACGTGGCCGGACGTGTTGTTGTCGCGCTTGACCGGTACCTCGTTGGCGTCGGCGGCGATGACGGTCCGCACCGTGTAGCGGCCATCGCCCGCCGTCCAGGTGCCGAGGCCGACCGGGGCACTCGACGCGCCAGGTGCGAGCGAACCGTTGTAGGAGCCGGTCAGCGTCTTCACCGCGGCGTCGCCGTCCAGGACCTTCAGCGTGATCCCGTGGGCGCCGCCGGCGGTCGGCCGGGTGCCGGTGTTGCGCAGCGTCACCGAGAAGGTGACGGTGTCGCCCTGCCGCGGGTTGCCGGGACTCCAGGTGACGGCCTGCGCCACGAGGTCGGAGCTGGGCACCGGCCCGACGGTGAGCGGTGAACCGGCGGTGCGCGCGTTGTTGGTCTCGTTGAGTTCGATGGTGCCGTCCCCGGCGTCCGCCTCGGCGCCGACCGTGTAGGAACCCGCGTCGTGGGTGCCGATCGAGGCCGAGACGGTCGCGGACGCACCCGCCGCCAGTTCGCCGACCTCGGCGGACGCCGCCCGCCGGTCGCCGATCAGGAAGTCGAGGCCGCTCGGGTCCGCCCCGCCCGTCCCGATGTTCCGGACGGTCGCCCGCAGGGTGATCTCGTCGGTCTCGATCGGCGCGGACGGTGTCCACGTGACGTCGGTGACGGTCAGGTCGGGGGTCGGCTCGGGTGTGCCGAAGACCTGGAACTCGGCGGCCTGACCACCGGGTGCACCGGAGTTGGACGTGACCTTCAGCCGCACCTCGGCCGCGGTCGCGACGACCGGGATCGTCACGGTGTTCCCGGTGGCCGGGTCGAAGGTGTACGTGGCGGAAGGCTTGATGGTGGTGAAGGAGCCGTCGGGGCCGCCGCGGCCGAGGACCTCGATGGTCTGGGTTCGCGTCGCCCACGCCGCGTCCGGGTTGAGCTTCACCACGACGAAGGTCAGGTCGGCCTTGGGGCCGAGGTCGACGGTGAGCGCGGCCGGGTAGGCGCCCGATCCGGACTCCCAGTACGTCGCGACGTCGTTGTCGTTGGCGTTGGTCTCCACGAACGTGTGGACGTGCGACGAGGCGGTGATCGGCTTTCCGGCGGCGAGGTTGGTACCGCCGCCCTCGCCCTGCCGCGTGACGACGTCGCTGCTGGACGAGACGTTGCCCGCCGCGTCCCGGGCCCGCACGTAGTACGACACGGTCGCGGTGTCCGGCTGATCGTCGGTGTAGGTGAGGACGCCGCCCGCCACGCTCGCGCGCTTGTCGCCGTTGGCGTAGACGTCGTATCCGGTGACGCCGGCCGCGTCGGACGAGGCGTTCCAGGTCAGCCGGATCTTCCCGGCGGACGGCTCGGTGAACGCGAGCCCGGACGGTGCGGTCGGCGGGGTCCGGTCACCGGTGGACGGCCCGTAGACCTCCAGTTCCGAGAGCTGGCCGGCGGGCCAGCCGGTGTTGGCGGTGATGTGGACGCGCAGGTGGCGGGTGAGCTTCGCGTCGTAGGTCAGCGTGACGGTGTTGCCGGACGCCGGGTCGAAGACGCGTCCCCCGGGGCCGGCGAGGTCGGTGTAGGTCGTCCCGTCCGTACTGCCCTGCACGGACAGCGACTGGGTGCGGGTGCCCCAGTCCGCGGTCGGGAGCTTCAGGACGACCTTGTTCGTGTCGACGGAGGCGCCGAGGTCGACCTGGATCCACTGCGGGAAGGTGTTGTTGGCGCTTTCCCAGTAGGTCGCCTGGTCGCCGTCGTTGACGTTGGACGCGACGTACTGTCCGTTGGAGCTGCTGGCGGACACGGCCTTGCCCGCGGCCAGATTCGTTTCGGCGGCCGCGGGCGGCGCCGCCAGGACTACCAGCCCGGCGGCGGCCATCGCCGCGGCCACCAGGATGCGGAGGGACTTCTGTCTCATCTCTGGTTCTTCTCCCTGTCGGTGATGCGGGGGTGGGGACACCTGCCTGGGAGGAGCGGCAGAAGTACGGGAGCTAACTCAGCCAGGCGGCCGTGTCGGGCGGGAGCAGGCCGTCCGGCATGGGGCCGCTCGCCAGCAGCGCCTCGCCGGTGACCGGCACCGGCTCGGCGCCGAGGTTCACGACGCAGGTCAGGCCGGAGTCGCGGGTGAACGCCAGGACGCCGTCCGGGGACGGAAGCCAGGTGAGGGAGCCGTCGCCCAGATGCTCGCGTCGGAGGGCCAGGGCGTTCCGGTAGAGGTTCAGCATCGAGCCGGGGTCGGCGTCCTGCGCCTCGACGGTGAGGTCCTTCCAGCCGGGCGGCTGCGGCAGCCACGGGTCGCCGCCGAAGCCGAACGGCGGCCGGTCGCCCGACCAGGGCAGCGGGACCCGGCAGCCGTCGCGGCCCGGGTCGGTGTGGCCCGAACGCGTCCAGATCGGGTCTTCGCGCAGGTCGTCGGGGAGGTCCTCGACCTCGGGGAGCCCGAGTTCCTCGCCCTGGTAGACGTAGACGGCGCCGGGCAGCGCCATCGCCAGGAGCGCGGCCGCCCGCGCGCGGCGGACGCCGAGGATCCCGTCGGTCGGCGCGCCGTGCCGGCGGTCCTGCAGGTCGAACGAGGTGTCGGCGCGGCCGTAGCGGGTCACCGGCCGGACGACGTCGTGGTTCGACAGCACCCACGTGGGGGACGCGCCCAGCGGGATGTGGGTCGCGAGGGTCGTGTCGATCACCTTCCGCAAGGCGTCCGGTTCCAGTGCGCAGTTGAGGAAGTCGAAATTGAACGCGGTGTGCATCTCGTCCGGGCGCAGGTAGCGGGCGAACCGCTCCTGGTCGGGCAGCCACACCTCGCCGACCAGCATCCGGCCGGGGTAGGCGTCGGTGATCTTGCGCCAGCCCCGGTAGATGTCGTGGACGCCGTCCCGGTCGGTGAACGGGTCGAGGCCGTCGGGTTCGGCGTCGGGGTCCTTGACCAGCAGCGCGGCCGAGTCGATGCGGATGCCGTCGACGCCCCGCTCGTACCAGAACCGCAGGACGTCGTGGAACTCGCCGGCGACGTCGGCGCTGTTCCAGTTCCAGTCGGGCTGCTCGGGCGCGAACAGGTGCAGGTACCACTCACCGTCCGGGACGCGGGTCCATGCGGGCCCGCCGAAGATCGACTGCCAGTCGTTGGGCGGCCCGCCGTCCTTGCCGGGACGGAACCAGAAACGCTCCCGGGCGGGCGATCCCGGCCCGGCGGCGAGGGCCTCGCGGAACCAGGCGGTCTCGTCCGAGGCGTGGTTGGGCACCACGTCCAGGATGATCCGCAGCCCGGCGGCGTGGGCCTCGCCGATGAGCGCCTCGGCCTCGGCGAGCGTGCCGAAGACCGCCGCGACGTCCCGGTAGTCGGCCACGTCGTAGCCGCCGTCCGCCATCGGCGACGGGTACCACGGGTTCAGCCACAGGGCGTCGACGCCGAGCCCGGCGAGATAGGGCAGCCGGTCCCGCAGGCCGGCGAGGTCGCCGACGCCGTCGCCGTTTCCGTCGGCGAAGCTGCGCGGGTAGACCTGGTAGATCACCGCGCCCCGCCACCATTCTTCGGGCATGCGTGCAACTCCTTAGTGAAACGAAGGGCGGAACGGTCCTGGGGGGCCTGGGGACGTCAGCCCTTCAGGCCGCCCGCCGTGAGGCCGGCCATGATGTGCCGCTGGAAGACGAAGAAGACGACGATGGTGGGCACGCTCGCGATCACCAGCGAGCCGATCAGCACGTTCTGCGGTACCTGCACGGCGAGGGACGCGATCGCCACGCTGATCGTCTTGCGGTCGGTGTCGGGCAGCACCAGCAGCGGCCAGACGAAGTCCCGCCACACGTTCACCACCGTGAAGATCGACACGACGCCGAGGATCGGCCGGGACACCGGCAGCACGATCGACCACAGGATGCGGGCCGGGGACGCGCCGTCCACCTCCGCGGCGTCGAGCAGCTCGATGGGGATGGAGTCGAAGAACCGCTTGAGCAGGAAGATGTTGAACGCGTTCGCGGCGGCCGGCAGCCAGATCGCCCACGGCGTGTTCAGCAGGTTGACGTGGAGGATCGGCAGGTCCTTCACGGTCAGGTAGGCGGGCAGCAGGATCACCAGCGGCGGGATCATCAGCGTCGCCAGCATCATCGCGAGGATCGCCCGGCCGAACAGCGGGCGCAGCTTCGACAGCGCGTACGCGGCGGCGACGTCGACGCCGAGCGTGAACAGCCACGCCCCGAACGCGTAGACCGTGGTGTTCCACATGTACTTGCCGAGGTCGAGCTGCCGCCACGCCTCCCGGTAGCCCGACAGGTCGATGCCGCTCGGGAAGAGGCTCGGCGGGACCTCCGCCAGCTGGTCCGGCGACTTCATCGCGCCCGTGACCATCCAGTACAGCGGGAAGACGAACACGAACGTGAAGGTCAGGACGACGGTGCCGAAGACCGTCCAGTAGACCGCCTTTCCCCGCCCGGTGGCGAGCGTGTGCGGCGAGACGAGGGTGCGCGTCTGCGACATCCGCCCTACCTCGCTTCCTCGCGCGAGACGCGCAGGTAGACGGCGGAGAAGACGATCAGGACGAGCATGAGCATCAGCCCGAGCGCGCCGCCGCCGCCGAAGTTGGTGAAGTTGAACGCGTACTGGTACATGAGGTAGACGACGGTGACGGTGGCGTCCTCGGGCCCGCCGCCGGTCAGCAGGAACGGCTCGATGAACACCTGCATGGTCGCGATGATCTGCAGCAGCAGCATGACGAGCAGGATCAGCTTGGTCTGCGGGATCGTGATGTGCCTGATGCGGCGGAAGAGCCCTGCCCCGTCCAGCTCCGCCGCCTCGTAGAGTTCGCCGGGGATCGTCTGCAGCGCGGCCAGGTAGATCAGCGTGCCGCTGCCGAGGTTCATCCACGTCGACACCAGCACCAGCGAGATCAGCGCGGTGTCGGTGGAGTCGAGCCAGCTCAGCCCCGGCAGGTGGAACAGGCCGAGGATCTGGTTGAACAGCCCGGGTCCCGGGTCGTAGAACCACTTGAACAGCAGCACCGCGACCGCCGGCGGCAGCATCACCGGCAGGTACACCACGAAGCGCAGGTAGCCGCGGGCGTGCTTGAGCTCGTTCAGGACGATGGCGATGACGAACGGGACGGCGTACCCGATCACCAGGGCCAGCAGCGTGAAGATCGCGGTGTTGACCCAGGCCTCCACGAACACCGGGTCGGCGATCACGGTGCGGAAATTGTCCAGGCCGACCCAGCGGGTGTCCCCGACGAAGTTGGTCTGCTGGAAGCTGAGCAGCACCTCGCGGACGATCGGGTACCAGGAGAAGAACGCGAAGCAGATCAGCGCCCCGCACAGGAACCCGTACGCGGTCAGGTTGCGCCGCACGATCCGCCTCGCGCGCGTCGGCGTGCGCCGCTTCCGCTCGGCGGGGCGCGCGAGGGTCCGCGCTGTGATCATGTTGGTCGTCTCCTCGGGAGGTCCGGGACGCCGGCGGCTGCGCCGGGTGAACGGGCGGCAGCCGCCGGCGCCCCGGTGCGGGCGTCAGTTCGCCGCGGCGTCAGGAACCGGACCGCGCGAGGACGGCGTCGGCCTTTTCCTGCGCGTCCGCGAGCAGCTCGTCGATGTTCGCGTCGCGCCTGGTCAGTACGGCCGACACGACCGAGTCGAGGATGGCGTAGAGCTTCTGCGCCTGCGGGGGTTCGAGCTTGCCGGGGACGGTGGTGTAGGCGTCCTCGTAGGGCTTGAAGTTCTGGACGGGCAGGTTGGCGGACGCGGCGCGCAGCTCGCGGTCCTTCTGCCCGACGGCGTTCTGCCCGAACAGCCTGGGCTGCGGGAGCCCGACCGGCCGGCCGTCCTTCGCGGCGCGGGCGTAGTCGAGCTGCCCCTGGCCGGGAGTGAGCGCGTAGTACTCCAGCCACATCAGCCCGGCCTTGATCTTCGCGGGGGACGCCTTGGGGTTGATCATGTATCCGTCGCCGCCCAGCAGCGTTCCCGTCCCGCCGGGGATCGGCGCCATGCCGTAGTTCTCGTAGTCGCCCTTGAACTGGTCGACGAGCGCGGTCGCGTTGTCGGGGGCGCCGAGGTACATGCCGAGCTTGCCGGCGGCCATCATCCGCTGGATGTCGGCGTCGACGAGCAGCTGCTTGCTGCCCATCGAGTCGTCCGTCCAGCGCATGTCCTTGAGGGTCTGCAGGACGGCCCTGCCCTGCGGACCGTTGAACGCCGACTTCCCGCCGTCGGCGGTCACCATGTCGCCGCCCTGGCTGTAGATCAGGGTGGTGAAGTGCCAGCCGCCCTGGTTCTTGGCGCTGAGCTCGGCGTATCCGGCGATGCCGTCGCCGAGGGCGCTGATCTTCTTGGCGGCCTCCCGTACCTCGGCCCAGGTCCTGGGCGGCGCGTCGGGGTTCAGGCCGGCCCGCTCGAACAGTTCGCGGTTGTAGAACAGGCCCATCGTGTAGTTCTGCCTCGGCAGCCCGTACACCTTGCCGTCGTTCTTGAAGACCTTCGCCACGGTCGGGTCGAGGCTCTCGTACTGCCCGACCTGGCCGATGTAGGGGGTGAGGTCGGCGGCCTGGCCTTTGGCGACGATGTTCTGGACGTCGGTGAAGTAGACGTAGAAGACGTCCTCCATCTGCCCGCCCGCCAGCTTCGCCTGGAAGGTCTGCGGGTCGATGCAGGGGAAGGCGTCCTTGCCGACGATCGTGATGTTGGGGTGCAGTTTCTGGAACGCGGCGACGTCCTCGTTCCACTCCTTGCGCTGGGCCTCCTGGCTCTTGGCCGGCATGCAGCCGACCGTGATCGACACCTTGGTGCCCCCGTCCAGGGGCGCGGTGTCCTTGCCATCGGTGCCGTCACCGCCGCAGCCGGCGACGGCCGTGCCGATGACCGCGGTGAGCATGGTGGCGAGAATCCGGGATCTCATGGGGTTCCTCCTGGGCCGTCGGGTCGGCCGATTGCGAGGAACATACATAGACCAACATGGCAATGCAATACTTGAATGAGTATGCGCAAAAACCGCACAAGTGGCTCGGTCCAAGCACGTAAGCACGGTCGGGACAGCGAAAGCCGCCCTACATCAGGACGGCTTTCGGACGATCCGGAAATGGAAGTGTCAGGCGGTTCGCACGGGAGCGGTCGAGGCGCGGACGACGAGTTCCGGCTCGTACAGCAGCTCCTCGGCGGTCACGGACGCGCCCTCCACCTGGTTCACCAGCAGCGTCACCGCCGCACGCCCGATGGCCTCGATCGGCTGCCGGACGGTGGTGAGCGGCGGGTTCACGCAATTCATGAACGCCGAGTCGTCATAACCGACGACCGAAACGTCCCGGGGCACCGACATCCCGAGCCGCCGGACCGCCCGGATGACGCCGAGCGCGAGGGGATCGCTGGCGCAGATGATGCCGGTGACCCCGTCGCGGATGAGGCGCCCGGTCACGGCCTGCCCGCCCTCCAGCGAGAACATGCTGCGCCTGATCCGGGCCTCGGGCAGCCCGACGCCGGCGCTCTCGGCGGCGGCGCGGACGGCGGCCAGCTTGCGGCTGCAGGGCACATGGTCCTCGGGGCCGAGGACCAGGCCGATCCGCTCGTGCCCGAGGGACAGCAGGTGGGCGAACGCCTGCTCGGCGGCGACGGCGTCGTCGGTGGACACCTGCGGGAAGCTGAGCTTCTCGCTGGCCGCGTTGACGAGCACGACCGGGAGCCGCACGTCGAGCAGCCGGTGGTAGTGCTCATGGGACGCGTCGGCCTCGGCGTACAGCCCGCCGGCGAAGACCACCCCGGACGCCTGCTGCTGGAGGAGCATCTCGACGTAGTCGGCCTCCGACAGGCCGCCCGGGGTGAGCGTGCACAGCACCGGCGTGAACCCGCGCTGGGCGAGGGCGCCGCCGACGACCTCGGCCAGCGCGGGGAAGATCGGGTTGCCGAGCTCGGGCAGGACGAGGCCGACCAGCCGGGCCCGCTCCCCCCGCAACTGGGTGGGGCGCTCGTAGCCGAGCACGTCGAGGGCCGTGAGGACGGCCGCGCGCGTCGCGTCCGACACGCCGGGCTTGTCGTTCAGGACCCGGCTGACGGTGGCTTCGCTGACTCCGACCTTCTTGGCGACCTCGGCCAGTCGACGTGTCATGCCGCAACTATACGACGTGACACCGCAAGCCGTTTAACCCTGACGCAAACCGCTTACGTCCCTTGCGTCCGGGCGACCCGGTTCACCGCGGACAGGATCGCCTTGAGGGACGCCGTGACGATGTTGCCGTCGATGCCCACGCCCCACACGGACCTGCCGTTCACATCGCACTCGACGTAGGCGGCGGCGCGCGCGTCGCCGCCCGCGCTCATCGCGTGCTCGGCGTAGTCCATGACGCGGACGTCGACGCCGACCGTGGCCAGGGCGTCCTCGAACGCCGAGACGGGGCCGTTGCCGACGCCCTCGATCTCGCGGATCTCCCCGTCGACGCGGATGTCGCAGCTGATCGCGTCCTTCTCGTCCACCCGCGAGGTCGTGCGGTGCGCCAGCAGCCCGGCGCGCGGGCCGCTCGTGAGGAACTCGCTCTGGAAGATCTCCCACATGCGCTCGGCGGTGACCTCGCCGCCCTCGCTGTCGGTGTGCTCCTGGACGACGCGGGAGAACTCGATCTGCAGCCGGCGCGGCAGCTCCAGGGAGTGCTCGGTCTTCATGATGTAGGAGACGCCGCCCTTGCCGGACTGGCTGTTGACCCGGATCACGGCCTCGTAGGTGCGGCCGACGTCGTGCGGGTCGATCGGCAGGTACGGGACCTCCCAGCGGTACTCGCCGACCGGTGCCCCGGCGGCCTCGGCGTCCATGGCCAGGTGGGCGAAGCCCTTGTTGATGGCGTCCTGGTGGGAACCGGAGAACGCGGTGTAGACCAGGTCGCCGCCGTAGGGGTGGCGCTCGTGGACGGGCAGCTGGTTGCAGTACTCGACCGTCCGGCGGATCTCGTCGATGTCGGAGAAGTCGATCTGCGGGTCGACGCCCTGGGTGAACAGGTTCAGGCCCAGCGTGACCAGGCAGACGTTCCCGGTCCGCTCGCCGTTGCCGAACAGGCAGCCCTCAATGCGGTCGGCGCCCGCCATGAAGCCGAGCTCGGCGGCGGCGACGGCGGTGCCGCGGTCGTTGTGCGGGTGCAGCGACAGGATGACGGAGTCCCGGTGGGCCAGGTTCCGGTTCATCCACTCGATCTGGTCGGCGTACACGTTCGGCGTGGCCATCTCGACCGTCGCCGGCAGGTTGACGATGACCTTCTTGTCCGGGGTGGGCTTCCACACGTCGTTGACGGCGTTGCAGACCTCGACGGCGTACTCCAGCTCGGTGCCGGTGAACGACTCGGGCGAGTACTGGAAGAAGATCTCGGTGTCGCCCATGTCCTCGGCGAGCTTGGCGCACAGCTTGGCGCCCTCGACGGCGATCGCGGTGATGCCGTCGCGGTCCTGCTCGAACACCACGCGGCGCTGGAGCGTGCTGGTGGAGTTGTACAGATGGACGATCGCCCGCCTCGCGCCGCGCACCGACTCGAAGGTCCGCTCGATCAGCTCGGGGCGGGCCTGCGTCAGCACCTGGATCACGACGTCATCGGGGACCCGGTCCTCTTCGATGATCTGCCGGACGAAGTCGTAGTCGGTCTGGCTCGCGGCCGGGAAGCCGACCTCGATCTCCTTGTAGCCCATCCGTACCAGCAGCTCGAACATCCGTAGCTTGCGGTCGGCGTCCATCGGGTCGATCAGGGCCTGGTTGCCGTCCCGCAGGTCGACCGCGCACCAGCGCGGCGCCTCGGCGATGACCGCGTCGGGCCAGGTGCGGTCGGTGAGCTTGATCGGGGCGAACGGCCGGTAGCGCTGGGCGGGCATACCGGAGGTCTGCTGTCGCGGATACATCGAATGAGAACCTTCTGCTCGAACCTCGCGGCCGACGTGCACGACGCAGTCCCGCAGCGAGGGAGCCGGCCTGGTTACAGGCCCCCGCTGCGGCCGCTAAGGAGGAGCAGCTCACGCAACACGTTCGCCAAGTTAACAGATGCCATCCGTGTTACGGAAACCGGCGTCCGCATGCTGAGACAACGGGAACCTCTTCCGTCTCACGAGAACGGTGCCGCACGCCGGTGAAATTCCCGTGGGCCGGTCAGGGGACGAGCACGGACAGGCAGGTCACGCAGCCGTCGAGCGCCTCGAACTCGCTGATGTCCACGCTGGTGACGCGCAGCCCGTCGGCGGCGAGCCGGGCGGCGGTGCGCGGCGCGGACGCCGACATCAGGACGTGGCCGTGCCCGATGACCACCACGTGGGCACCGGCCGGCTCCCGGGGTACCCGCAGGCACGGCAGCACCGCGGTGTCCACCATCTCCGGCACGCCGATCAGCGCGCCGTCCGGCAGCGCCGTCATCGCCGACTTCAGGTGCAGGCAGCCGCGGACGTCCACCGGGACGACCTTCCGCCCGCCCAGCAGATGGGCGAGCTGGCAGATGCCCTCCTCGTTCGTCCGGGCGCCGCGTCCCGCGTAGACGGTGTCGCCGACCTGCAGCACGTCACCGCCGTCCAGGGTGCCCGGCTCCTTGATCCGCTCGACCCGCAGGCCGAGCTCGCGCGCGGCCTGCTCCGCGCCCGGCAGCTCGCCCCTGCGGCGTTCCTCCCCGGACCGGCCGACGACGGCGACGTCGCCGCAGACGACCAGCGCGTCCTCGATGAACGCGGCGTCGGGCTGGTCGTCGGCGGCCGCGACGGCCCGCACCCGCCAGCCGGCCGACCGCAGCGCCGCGACGTACGCCTCGTGCTGGCGCGCCGCGAGCGCGACGTCGACGGGGCGGCGGGCGGCATGGGTGACGATTCCCTCCGCCAGCCGCGGGCCCGGGGGCCGGACCAGCGCCCTCCCGGCGGCATCCATGTCGGCGGCGCGCTTCATGTCAGCGGGACGCCCCCTCGGTGGTCACGATCACGCCCAGCGCGTAGGCGCGGGACATGCCGAGCAGGTCCGCGATCCCGTGCAGCTCCTGGCGCTCCCCATCGCCGAGCGGGCCGTCCGCCAGCCCGATCCGGACGGCCTGCGCGAGGAACCACTCCTTGGCCTCCACGGCGAGATGGGCCCCGGCCCGGATGATCTCCTGCTCGAGGAACGTGCGCCGCAGCGCGAGGTCGGCGTTCACGGCCGTCCCGTCGAACCCGGGCTCGCCGTAGCCGGCCACCGTGTCGATGGCGCGTGCGCGGGCCGCCGGGTCGGCGGGGTCGCCGGCGCGCAGCACCAGGGCCGCCGCGGCGCGCATGCCCGCGGCGAGGGCCTCGGCCATCTGCTCCGCGGTCGGCGTCCGCAGCGCCGAGACCGGGAAGCGGCCGCGGCACGTCCGGCACTCCACGGCCTGCCCGAGCCGCCACAGGGGCACCAGGGGGACGAAGAACATCGAGAACCAGCGGCGCCCGGCGCGCCTCCGGAAGGCACGGTCACCCCCGCACTGCGGGCAGTGGAACGTCCCCTCGCCGACGGTACGGAACACCGCCGTCAGGCCGAAAACGAGCAACACCGCGGTTCTCCTCCCATAACGGACTTCATTCCAAACTACCGATCCGTGCGCCCCGACGTGGCCGTACGGGCAATGCGGTTCCTGCGTTTACGCTGGGTCCATGACCGGTGACCTGGGTTCCGACGCGGGCCGCGAGCGGTCGCGCCCGTCCTTCCTGCCGCCCGTCGACGGCTATCCGCCGCCCCCGGACGGCGCCTGGGAACCGGCCTCCGGCGCGACGTCCGCGGAGCCGCGGCGCGGCGCCGCCTGGAGCCTCGCCACGATCACCGCGGGGGCGGTGCTGCTGGTGTCGGCGTTCCTGCCGTGGGCGCACGCGCAGATCGTCATCGAGCTGTTCGGGCGGCCGATCGGCCGCGACCTCGGGAGCCTGGCGGGCATCGACGCCGACACCATGGTCGTCGCCGTCCCGGTGCTGGCCGTGGTCGCGATCGCGCTTGCCTTCTGGGACCTGATCGGACGGGACGCGCGGATCGGCGCCCTCGCCGCGATTCCCGGCACCCTCGCCCTGCTCGTCTGCGGAATCTTCGTCCTGCGGCTCAGCGACGTCAGCGACAACCTGCCCCAGACCGGCCTGGACTTCGGCTACCAGATCACCGTCCGCTACGGCTGGTACATGGCCGTCATCACGGCCCTGCTGGTGGTCGGTTTCAGCCTGGCCCGGCCCATCACCGAGCGTGTGTCCAGGCCCCGGCGCCGACCGGACCAGTACCAGCGGCAGCCCGAGTACACCGGCCGGCAGGACGCGGACGAGCAGTACACGGACCAGCGGTACACCGACCAGCAGTACACCGACCAGCAGTACACCGGCCAGTGGCTGTACACCGACCAGCGGTACGCGGCCGACCCGTACGCCGCCTGGCCCCAGGAAGATCAGGCATGGGGCCGTCAGGACCGGGAGGCCCCCGCCGGGGACGACCCCGGGAGAGATCAGTCGTAGAACCCGAGCCGCCGGAGCTGCTTGGGGTCGCGCTGCCAGTCCTTGAGGACGCTGACGCGCAGATCGAGGAAGACCTTGGTGCCGAGCAGCGCCTCGATCTGCCGCCGCGCCGCCGCACCCACCTCGCGGAGCCGCGACCCCTTGTGCCCGATGATGATGCCCTTCTGGCTGGACCGCTCGACGAACAGGTGCGCGTAGATGTCGACGAGGTCGTCGCGGCCCTCACGCGGGAGCATCTCGTCCACCACCACGGCGATCGAGTGGGGCAGCTCGTCGCGGACGCCCTCCAGCGCCGCCTCACGGATCAGCTCGCCGACGAGGAGCTGCTCGGGCTCGTCGGTGAGGTCGCCCTCCGGGTAGAGCGGCATGCCGCCCGGCAGGTGGGAGATCAGCAGGTCGCCGACCAGGTCCACCTGGAAGCCGCTCTCGGCCGAGCACGGCACGATGTCGGCGAACTCGCCCAGCCGGCCGACCGCGAGGAGCTGCTCGGCCACCCGCTCGGGCGGCGCGAGGTCGGTCTTGGTCACGATCGCGACGACCGGGGTCTTCTTCACGGCCGCCAGCTCACGGGCGATGTACTTGTCGCCGGGCCCGACGGGCTGGTCGGCGGGCACGCAGAACCCGATCGCGTCCACCTCGGTGAGCGTGGACCGGACGAGGCTGTCCAGCCGTTCCCCCAGCAGCGTCCGGGGCTTGTGCAGGCCGGGCGTGTCCACGACGACGAGCTGCGCGTCCGGCCGGTGCACGATCCCCCGGATGGCCCGCCGCGTCGTCTGCGGACGGCTGCTGGTGATCGCCACCTTGGTCCCGACCAAGGCGTTCATCAAAGTCGACTTGCCGACGTTGGGCCGCCCGATGAAACAGGCGAACCCGGCCCGATACCCCTCGCGCACCTCACTGCCCAACACTGTCACCCCCCAATTGTCGCCCACCCGCGGGACCCGCGCGTCCAGGGCTACGCGGCGGGGGTGCCGAGGCGGGTCCTCGCCGCGTCGGCCCTCTCCGCCCACAGGGAGGCGCCCAGGCGTCCGGCGACCTCGGCGGCCTCGCGGTAGTGGCCCGCGGCGGCCTCGGGACGGTCGAGGAACAGCGCGAGATCGCCGAGGACGTGCGCGATGGGCCCGACGGTGGCGACGGCGGTGGCGCCGCCGCTGAACTGCCCGGCGTAGGGCAGCAGCGTCGCGTAGACCTCCCCGGCCAGCTCACGGTCGCCGAGCGCGATCGCGCGCAGCGCCCGCACCGGCATGGTGAGGTCGAAGAAGTAGTCGCGGCGGATGGGACCGGTCCCGGCGACGACCCGCTCGGCCTCCGCGGGGCGGCCGGCGGAGATCAGCGCGAGGGCGTGCAGGTCGGCGGTGGCCGCGACGTGGCCCCACCGCCGGTGCAGCCAGGCGGAGCCGTCCACCATCTCCGCGGCCCTGCCCTGGACGAGCCGCAGGCAGAAGACGCCGAGGAACGCCATGCCGAGCTCGCTCGACCAGATCCTCGTCGGGCCGATGGCGTCGCCGAGCCGCTTGTACGCGCGTTCCGCCTCCTCGAACCGGGCGGTGAAGGCGTGCATCAGCGCGGCGTACCAGTCGCCGATCTGCGAGAGCAGCGGCAGCCCGTACTGGTCGGCGAGGCGCCGTCCCTCGTTCAGGTGCCGGTTCGCTGTGGGGACGTCGAGCGCGGCGATGGCGACCTGCTGCAGTTGCAGGTGCGCGAGGACGAGGTAGGTGCCGAGGTCGTGCCCGGTCGCGAGATCGAGCAGTTCGGCGGCGTACCGGCGCCGCCGGGCGAGGCCGTCCGCGGTCCGGTAGCCGTTGATGTAGGCGCCGTTCAGCGCGACCGCGATCAGCTCGGGAACGCCCAGGTCGCGGGCCGTGCGGATCGCCTCGCCGGACGCGGTGACCCCGCGGTCGTACGGCTCGCCCTCCAGTTCGATCGCCAGGGTGGTCAGCAGCCGGACGCGCAGGTCCGGCTCGTCCCCGGGCAGCCGGGCCAGCGCCTCCTCGGTGGCCTCGACCACCGCGTCGTCGACGGTCCCGTACTCGCGGCTCGTCCACAGCGTGGGGACGTCGAAGCTCGCGATGACCCTGGCGAGGAGCCGGACGTCGCCGAACGCGCGGGCGTCGGCGATGGCGGCCAGCCGCCGGTCCCGGGCGTCGACGACGTGCCCGGCGAGCGCCGTCGCGCGGATCGCGGCGACCTCCGCCTCCAGCCGGTCGCGGGTCGCCTCGGCCCCCCGCGCCCGCAGCGTGTCGACGACGCGGATCCACAGGTCGGCGGCCAGGCGGTGGGCGAAGCGCGCCTCGGCGGCCTCCGCGGCCAGCCGCGCGTAGCGGATGGCCTTGGCCGGGTCCGCGCCCGATTCGAGGTAGTGGTGGGCGATCGCGGCGACCTCGTCGGGGGCGTGCCGTTCGAGCGCGGCGGCGACGCGGCCGTGCAGCCGGGTGCGGCGGGCCCGCGAGACCCCGTCGTAGAGGGTGTCGCGGACGAGGGCGTGCGCGAACCGCATCCGGCCGGGCGCGGGCTCGGTGACCAGGCCGCTGCCGAGGCCGGCCTCGACGGCGTCGATCACCGCCTCCTCGTCCCCGGCAAGGTCGGACAGGACGTCGAGGTCGGCGTCGCGGCCGATGACGGCCGCGTCGCGCAGGACGGTCCGGACCGGCCCCGGCAGCCGGTCGATGCGGCGGCGCAGCACGTCCCCGACTCCGGCGGGCACCCGCCGCGTCGCGGCGGGCAGGCCCTCGGCGTCGAGGAGGCGGGCCGTCTCCCGGGTGAAGAACGGGTTGCCGCCGGTCCGCTCGGCGATGGCGGACAGCTCCGCGTCGCCGAGGCCGGTCGCGCAGACGCCGCGGACGAGGTCGGCGACCTCGGCCGCCGACAGCCCGCCGAGCTCGATCCGCACCGGCTCGTACCGGGCGAGGGCGGCCAGCGCGGCCGCGAGCCCCTCGGCGACCTCCGTCTGCCGGAACGTGGCCACCAGCAGGACGGGACGGTCCCGCAGCCGCCCGGCGAGCCGGACGAGCAGGGCGAGGGTCTCCTCGTCCGCCCAGTGCAGATCGTCCAGGACGAGCAGGAGCGGCGCCGCGTCCGCGACCGCGGTGAGGTAGTCGCCGACGGCCAGGTGGAGCCGGAACCGCCCCGTGCCGACGTCGGCGTCGCCGGGTCCGGTGACGGCGTCGTCCAGGAGCGGCCCGAGGCGCCCGTCGAGTCCGGCGGCGGGCGGCGCCGCGGCGGCCAGCTCGCGCAGCAGTTCGGCCCAGGGCCAGGCGGCGGGTGCTCCGCCGGTCTCCGGCGCCCGCCCCCACGCGCACGTCCAGCCGCGCTCGGCGAGGCCGCGTGCGAACCGGTCGGCGAGCGCCGTCTTGCCCATGCCCGCGTCGCCGCCGACGAGGACGACGCCGCCCCGCCCTTTGGCGGCGTCCGCGGCCGCGTCGTCCAGCCGGGCGAGTTCCTGAACGCGTCCGACGAAGGCGGGCTGCGCCTGCGCGGGTCCGGGTTCGGGCGCCGGCCGCAGGACGGGACGTCCGCCGCGGCGCCCCGTCTCCCCCAGGTCGGGCGACTGGGCCAGGATGTCGGTTTCGAGGCGGCGCAGTGCCGGGCCGGGGTCGACGCCGAGCTCCTCGGTCAGGGCCGCGCGGGCGCGGCGGAGGGCGGCGAGGGCGTCGCCCTGCCGCCCGGCGCGGTAGAGGGCCAGGGCCAGCAGCCGCCACGCCTCCTCGCGCAGCGGGTTCGCGGCGGCGTGGGTCTCCAGGTCGGGGACGGCCTCGGCGGCGGAGGCGAGCCGCAGCATGGCCTCGGCGCGGCGTTCGACGGCGAGGCGGCGGCGCTCGTCCAGGCGGGCGGCCTCGGCGGCGGCCCACGGCAGACCGGCGAACTCGGCGTAGGCCGGGCCCCGCCACTCGGCGAGCGCCGCCTCCGCGCGGCGGAGGGCCCGCGGCGGGTCGGTGTCCAGCAGCCCGGCGGCCTCGTCGATCAGCGCGTCGAACCGCCACGCGTCGACGCTCCCGTCCGGCAGCCGGAGGGCGTACCCCGGCGGCTCGGTGACCAGGACCCGCGCGGGCGTGCGCGGCGGGCGGCCGGGTTCGAGGGCGCGGCGCAGGTGGGACACGAACGACTGGAGGCCGGCGGCGGCGCGGGGCGGGGCCGTCCCCGCCCACAGGTCGTCGACGAGCCGGTCCGCGGTCACCATCCGGCCCCGCGCGGCGACGAGCCGGGCGAGGACGGAGCGCTGCCGTGGACCGCCGAGGTCGGCGGGCTCTCCCGCCACCTCGGCGCCGAAGGCCCCGAGAACGCGTACGACAGGCGACATGTCCCGATCAGCCTAACCGGGACATGCCGGACCGCCGTGCTCACTCCCCCGCCGTCACACGCGACCGAATTCGGGCTCCCGCCCGGCCGGCTCGGCGGGCTCGGCGCCGCCGTGCACGTCGATCTCCGGCAGGACACGGGCGAGGGGCCGCGGCAGCCACCAGTTCGCCCGTCCGAGCAGCGACATCGTGGCGGGCACCAGCACCAGCCGGACGAGCGTCGCGTCCAGCGCCACCGCGACCGCGAGCCCCACCCCCATCTGCTTGATCACCAGTCCGGGGTCGGCGGCGAAGCCGAGGAACACCGCCACCATGATCATCGCGGCGCTGGAGATGACCCGTCCGGTGGCGGCGAGGCCGGCGGTGACCGAGCCGCGCGCGTCGCCGCCCAGCAGCCATTCCTCCCTGACCCGGGACAGCAGGAAGACCTCGTAGTCCATCGACACGCCGAACAGCACCGCGAACATCAGCAGCAGGATGAAGCTCGACACCGGGACGCTGTGCGGGAGCCCCAGCAGTCGCGCGCCCCAGCCCCACTGGAACACGGCCGTGAGCACCCCGTACGCGGCGCCGATCGACAGCAGGTTCATCACCGCGGCCTTCAGCGGCGCCAGCAGCGACCTGAACACGATCATCAGCATGATGAACGAGGTGGCGACGACCGCCCCGATCACGGGCCAGAGCCGTTCCGACAGCATCCGGGACAGGTCGACGTACGCCGCGGTCAGCCCGGTGATCTCCGCGCCCGGCGGCAGCACGTCCCCGCGGATCCGGTCGACGAGCCCCGTCACCCGCTCGTCCTGCGGCCCGTACTGCGGCGTGACCATGATCACCGCGGCGTCCCGCCGCGGGGACAGCAGGGGCTCGGCGACGGCCGTGACGCCCGCGGTCCCGGCGAGCGAGTCCCGCAGGCCGGGCAGGGCGCCCCGGTCGACCTCCGTCAGGTCGACCGCGACGGCGAGCGGCCCGTTGGCGCCGTCCCCGTAGCCCTCGGCGACCAGGTCGTAGGCCTGCCGGACGGTGTTGGACGTCGGCTGGCTGCTGGCGTCGCTCGGCCACGTGCGCATCCCGAGCGCGGGCGCGGCCAGCGCGAGCATCAGCACGGACGCGGCCAGCAGCCACGGCCACGGGTGCCGCCCGACGTGCTCGGCCCACCGCCGGACCCGCGGCGAGTCCACGACGATCGTCGCACCGGCGGCCCGGTCGCGGCGGCGCAGCACCCGGCGGCCGGCCAGCCCCAGCACCGCCGGCAGCAGCGTCACCGCGCTCAGCACCGTCGTGGCGACGACCAGCCCGGTGGTGAAGCCCATCGTCATGAAGACCGGGATCCGCGACAGCACCAGCCCGCACAGCGCCAGCAGCACCGTGAACCCAGCGAAGATCACCGACTGGCCGGCGGTCGCGTTGGCGCGTCCCACCGACTCGGGGACGCTGAGCCCGGCGGCCATGCCCTCCCGGTGCCGGGTCAGGATGAACAGGGCGTAGTCGATGCCGACGCCCAGCCCGACCATGGTCGCCAGCGTCGGCGCCGTGGTCGCCACGTCGGTGAACGCCGCCAGCAGCGTGATCCCCGACACCCCGGCGCCGAGCCCGGCGAGCGCCACCACCAGCGGCAGCCCCGCCGCCACGACCGACCCGAACGCCAGCAGCAGGATCACCAGCGCGGCGCCGACCCCGATCGCCTCGGCGACACCGCCCGGCGCCGTCACGTTCTCCGGCACCTGCCCGCCGAACTCCACCTGGTAGCCCGCCGCGTCCAGGTTCCGCGTCGCCGACCGCAGCAGTTCCAGCGTCGGCTTCGGCTCCAGATCCGTCACCGGCACCGAGTACCGGACGGTCATCAGCGCCGTCGCCCCGTCCGGGCTCGGCCGCGGCGGCTCGACCACGCTGACGTGCGGCAGCTCACGCAGCTCCCCCGCCGCCTCCGCCAGCGCGGCCCGGCCGACCGTCCCGGACTCCGCGTGCACCACGACCCTGGCGTCCGCCCCCGACAGCGCGGGGAAGCGCTCCTCCAGCAGGTCGGTGGCCTCCTGCGACCCCGTCCCCTCAAGCGTGTAGTCGTCGTGCAGGGCGCCGCCCGCGACACCCGCCAGACCGGCCACCGCCGCGACGAGCACCACCCAGACGACGATGAACCGCCACGGTCGCAAGGCCGCGGCCTTGCCCAGGCGGTAGAGCAAACGGGACATCACTTCTCCCCCAGAACGGCGTTGTCCGACGTTCCGAGGATCACGCGCGCCCCTTGCCGCCCACTTGGCGGTGACTTGCGGGTAACCCCGTGCGGCCGCAAGTCCCGCCCGCGCTGCCCGTACGCTGGGGGACGTGAGCGAGCTGAACGCCGAGGACGCGAAGATCATCACCCTGGCCAGGTCGGCCAGGGCCCGCACGAACGCCGCCGAGGGCGCCGCCGTCCGCGACGACACGGGCCGCACCTACTCCGCCACGAGCGTGGACCTGCCGTCCCTGAAACTCTCGGCCCTCAAGGTCGCCGTGGCGATGGCCGTCTCCAGCGGCGCCGAGGACCTGGAGGCCGCCGCCGTCGTCACCGCCGCCGAAACCCCCGGCCCCTCCGACGTCACCGCCGTCCGCGACCTGGGCCCCGAGGCCCCCGTCCTGGTCGCCGCCCCCGACGGCACCCTCCGGACGTCCCTCTGACTAGCGGGTCTGGTCGGAGCCCTCGGCATCCGGCGCGTCCGCCGCCGCGGCGCCCAGCCGCCGCACCAGGACGGTGCCGACCCGGTTGCGGCGGCCGGCGATGGTCTCGGCCTTGAGGGACAGGACGGCGCCGCCCTCGTGGCCGTCGGCGGTGCCGGAGCCGACCTCCGCCGTGGAGCCCTCGATGGGGACGCGGCCGAGCGCGTGGGCGAGCAGGCCGCCGACGGTCTCGACCTCCTCGACGTCCATCTCCACGTCGAACAGCTCGGCGAGGTCCTCGACGGGGAGGCGGGCGGTGACCCGTGCGGCGCCGTCCGGCAGCCACGTCACCGGCGGCGTCTCCCGGTCGTACTCGTCGGTGATCTCCCCGACGATCTCCTCCAGGATGTCCTCGATGGTGACCAGGCCGGCGGTGCCGCCGTACTCGTCGATGACGACCGCGAGGTGGATCTGCCGGGCCTGCATCTCGCGCAGCAGCTCGTCGATCGGCTTGCTGTCGGGCACGTAGGTGGCGGGCCGCATGACCGAGTCGACCGTCTCGACGGACTCGCCCTCGCGGTTCTCCTGGCTGCGGCGGGCGACGTCCTTGAGGTAGGCGATGCCGACGACGTCGTCCTCGTTCTCACCGACGACGGGGATGCGGGAGAAGCCGCTGCGCAGCGCGAGCGTCATCGCCTGCCGCAGCGTCTTGCGGCGCTCGATGAACACGATGTCGGTGCGCGGCACCATCACCTCGCGGACGAGCGTGTCGCCCAGCTCGAACACCGAATGGATCATCTCCCGCTCGACCGGCTCGATCAGGCTGCGCTGCTCGGCCAGGTCGACCAGGTCGCGCAGCTCCGCCTCGGACGCGAACGGGCCCTCCCGGAACCCCCGGCCGGGGGTGAGGGCGTTGCCGAGCGCGATCAGCAGCCGCGGCAGCGGCCCGAACACCCGCGTCACCGGATGGATCACCGCTGCGCCGGCCAGCGCGATCCGGTCGGCGTGCTGGATGCCGAGCGTGCGGGGCCCGACGCCGATCACCACATAGCTGATCACGATCATGATGGCGGCGGCGGTGACGTAGGCGCGCCACGTCTCGTCCAGCCAGGAGATGCACAGGTCCGCGACGATCACCGTGGCGACCAGCTCGCACGCGATGCGGAGCAGCAGCACCATGTTGACGTAGCGGGCCGGGTCGGCGACCACCTCGGCCAGCCGCCGCGCGCCGCGCCGCCCGTCGCGGACGATCTCCTCGACGGTGACGCGCGACACGCGGGCGAGCGCCGCCTCGGTGCTGGCCAGCAGGCCCGCCATGAAGACCAGGCCCACCGCCAGGGCGGACAGCCACGCCTGCGCGGTGTTCATCAGCCGCCGCGTTTCTCCCGCCAGGCGGTGAGGAGCTCGGCCTGCAGGCCGAACATCTCCCGGTGCTCCTCCGGCTCGGCGTGGTCGTAGCCGAGCAGGTGCAGGATGCCGTGCGCGCACAGCAGCTCCAGCTCGTCCCCGGTGCCGTGCCCGGCCTCCCGCGCCTGCCGCTCGGCCACCGCGGGGCACAGGACGACGTCGCCGAGCAGGCCCGGGTCGGGCTCGCCGTCCTCGTCGGCGCCGCCGGACATGTGGCCGGGGCGCAGCTCGTCCATCGGGAACGACAGCACGTCGGTCGGGCCGGGCTCGTCCATCCACTTCTCGTGCAGCTCGGCCATCGCGGCCTCGTCGACCAGCAGGACCGACAGCTCCGCAAGCGGGTGGACGCGCATGCCGTCCAGGACGTGCCGGGACAGGTCGGCGATGGCCCGCTCGTCGACCGGGACGCCCGACTCGTTCAGCACCTCGATGCTCACTACCGCCCCCGCTTGCGGGACCCGCCGCGGCCCGCCGCGCCCGGCTGGAACTCCGGCACCTGCTGCTCGGCGTGCCGGTTGTAGGCGTCGACGATGTCGGTGACCAGCTTGTGCCGGACGACGTCGCGGCTGTCGAGGCGGCAGAAGTGGATGTCCTCGACGCCGCCCAGGATGTCCTGGACGACGCGCAGCCCGCTCAGCTGCCCGTTCGGCAGGTCGACCTGGGTGACGTCCCCGGTCACCACGACCTTCGACCCGAACCCGAGCCGGGTGAGGAACATCTTCATCTGCTCGGGCGAGGTGTTCTGCGCCTCGTCCAGGATGATGAACGAGTCGTTCAGCGTCCTGCCGCGCATGTAGGCCAGGGGCGCGACCTCGATGGTGCCGGCGGCCATCAGGCGGGGGATCGAGTCGGGATCGACCATGTCGTGCAGCGCGTCGTACAGCGGCCGCAGGTACGGGTCGATCTTCTCGTAGAGCGTGCCGGGCAGGAACCCGAGCCGCTCCCCCGCCTCCACGGCGGGGCGCGTCAGGATGATCCGGTTGACCTTCTTGTCCTGCAGCGCGCGGACGGCCTTCGCCATCGCCAGGTACGTCTTGCCGGTGCCGGCGGGACCGATCCCGAACACGATCGTGTGCTTGTCGATCGCGTCGACGTAGCGGCGCTGGTTCAGCGTCTTCGGGCGGATCGTGCGGCCCCGGCTGGACAGCACGTCCAGCGTCAGGACCTCGGCGGGACGCGCGTCGCCCTCGCCGCGCAGCATCGCCAGGCTGCGCTCGACCGCGTCGGGGGTGAGCTGGGTGCCGCCCTTCAGCAGGTCGAGCATCTCGGTGAAGAGCCGGGAGACCAGGTCGGTCTCGCCCTCCGGGCCCGTCACGGTGATCTCGTTGCCGCGGACGTGGATGTCGATGTCGTCGCCGAACGCCTGCTCTATCGCGTGGAGCAGCTCATCCCGGGAGCCCAGCAGGCTCACCATCGAATGGTCGTCCGGCACCACGATCTTGATCTGGGAGTGCGAGCCTGTCCGGTCGTCGCGCCCCGTGTGAGTTGATTCGACCATCAGCCGGGCCTTGTGGCCTCTCCGACCTGCCTTCTGTCTGCTCCGGGTGTCCAGGTGTACCGGTTCCATCGTACTGGCCGCCCCCGGCACGACGCTGATGGTTTTCGCCGGGGCGCCGGACGCCCGGAGCGGCCGGGGGACGGGTCAGCCGGGGGGCCAGTTGAGGCCACGGCCTCCGAGCACGTGGGCGTGCACGTGGAACACGGTCTGCCCGGCCTGCGCTCCGGTGTTGAACACGACCCGGTAGCCCGCCTCGGCGATGTCCTCGTCCACCGCGACCTGGTGGGCCTCGCGCACCAGCTCGGCGAGCAGTTCGGGGTCGGCGTCGGCGAGCTCGCCGACGGTCGGGTGGTGCGCCCTCGGGATCACCAGCACGTGCGTGGGCGCCTGCGGGTTGATGTCGCGGAACGCCACCGCGCCCGCCGACTCCCGGACGATCTTGGCGGGCACGTCCCCGGAAACGATCTTGCAGAACAGGCAGTCGGTCATCCCTCTCCCCTCGCCGGCGGCCCCTGACCGCCCCGGAATCCTATCGAGACCCTCGCGGGCATGGCTTGCGGCGGCCCGCACTCGATAGGGTTCTGGCCGATCGACCTTCCGTTGCGGTCGGCATTCCGACCGCCTACTGGTTAAGGTTGTCAGCTCAGGGCGTACCCCCCGGTTCGCAAGGCATTGCACCGCGCCCGGACCGGGCGGGCACGCCCGATCCACGTCGTTCCTAAGGCGACCGTACGAATGAACGGCCGGGGGACGGCAAAGGCGGCGGATAGGTGACCGAGGCAAACCAGGACATGCCCTTTCGTAAACCGAACGACGAGGGTACGCGTCCCACTGACGTGACCGAGACCCTCGTGGCCAGGGGCACGGCGGGGGCGGTGGCCGTCGCCTGGGACGCCGATCAGGCGGTGACCGCGCTCTACAGCGCCAACTACCGCTCGCTGGTAAGACTCGCCGCCATGCTCGTGCGGGACGCGGGGACGGCCGAAGAGGTCGTCCAGGACGCGTTCGTCGCGATGCACGGCGGGTGGCGCCGGCTGCGCGACCCCGACAAGGCCCTGTCGTACCTGCGCCAGTCGGTGGTCAACCGGTCGCGATCGGTGCTCCGGCACCGCGCCGTCGTCGAGAAGTACGCCCCCAAGGGCCTGCCGGACGCGCCGAGCGCCGAGGCCGGGGCCATCGGGGAGCTGGAGCGCTCGGCGGTCATCGACGCGCTGTCCCGGCTTCCCGCCCGCCAGCGGGAGGCGCTCGTCCTTCGCTACTACGCCGATCTGTCCGAAGCGGAGATCGCCAACGCGATGGGCATCTCCCGCGGCGCCGTGAAAAGCCATACGGCGCGCGGCATGACCTCGCTACGCAACGTCCTGGAGCAGTTCTCATGACCACCGACCCCCACGACGAGCACGGGGAGATCCTCCGCCGTGCCCTGAACGCGGAGGCGGACTCGGTCAACCCCGCAGGCGACGGCCTGGAGCGCATCCGGGCCCGCATAGCCGACGGCTCCGGCCGCCGGTTCGGTCTCGGACGGTTCGGCCCCGCCCGGTTCGGGTTCGGGTTCGACCGGTTCACCGTCGGCTGGGCGCGTCCCGTCCTCGCCGTGGCCGCCGCCGTGGCGGTCGCCGGGCTCGGTGTCACCGCGCCGCAGACCATCGATCTCATCCAGCAGTCGGTGGGCAGCAACGGCCCCTCCGGCGAGGGGAAGAACACCACCGCGGGCGACCACACCGGCGCCCAGGGCAACCCGGAGTTCCCCGGCCCGCCGGCACCGGGCGGCACCGCGTCCGGAGCCCCGAGCACCTCGCAGACGCCGACGCCGAGCACGTCGCCGGGGCTGTCGTCCTGCAGCCTCCCGCAGCCGCCCGGTACCCCCACGGTCGCCGCGTCGCCCAGCCCGGCGCCCACCGCCACGCCCACCGCCACGACGTGCCCGGGCACCACACAGTCGCAGCAGCCGACCACGACGCCGACGCCGCCGACGTCCACCTCGCCCGGCCCGGACGAGCCCACCAACGCCCCGACGACGCCTTCGACGAGCGAATCCGCCAGGAGCACCGACCAGGGCGCGGGGGCCGCGGCCGGCACCCCCTGACCGCCGGGGGGCCGTCTACCAGCGGCCGGTGGCCGCCAGCAGGACGGACGCGGCCGCCACGCCGGCCGTCGAGGTGCGCAGGACGGTCGGGCCGAGCCGGACCGGGCGCCCGCCGGCCGCGTCGAACCGCTCCAGCTCCTCTTCGGTGAGGCCGCCTTCGGGCCCCACCACCAGGACGATCTCGCCCTCCGCGGGCGGTTCCACGGCGCTGAGCCGCGCGCCGGCACCCTCGTGCAGGACGACGGCCAGCGACGCCGCGGCGATCCGCCCGGCGACGTCGGCGGTCGACGCGAGCCCGGCGACCTCGGGCAGCCGGCTGCGCCTGGCCTGCTTGCCGGCCTCGCGGGCGGTGCCGCGCCAGCGTCCGAGGGCCTTGTCCCGCCGTTCGGCGCGCCACTGCGTGACGCAGCGGGCCGCCGACCACGGGACGATCTCGTCCACCCCCGCCTCGGTCATCGTCTCGACCGCCAGCTCGCCCCGGTCGCCCTTCGGGAGCGCCTGGACGACGACGATGCGGGGCGACGGCGGCGGCTGCCGGTGCCGGGCCAGCACGTCCAGCGTGAGGGACGCGCGGTCCGCCGCGGTGACGACGCATTCGGCCAGCAGCCCCTCGCCGTCGGTCAGGTCGACGCGCTCACCGGGCCGCAGCCGCCGCACGGCCGCGGCGTGCCGCCCCTCGGGGCCGTCCAGTATGACGCTGCCGCGCTCCAGCGCGTCCGTCCCGGCAAGGAAGACCGGCGGGCTCACGCGCGTACCCGGCGGGGCGCTTCGCTCATGTGCCGTCCCCTGACTCACCATGGTCCGAGTCGCCGCGGCGGCCCTCGTCGTAGGCCGCCGCCACTGCTCTTCAGTGCTGGTTGAAGACGTCCTTGAGCCGCGAGAACATGCCGCGCTGGCCCGGGGCGAACTTGCCGGGCGGACGCTCCTCGCCGCGCAGCGCCGCCAGCTGCCGCAGCAGCTCCTCCTGCTCCTCGTCGAGCCGGTTCGGCGTCTCCACGTTCACGTGGATCATCAGGTCGCCGCGGCCGCTCTCGTTGAGGTGCCGCACGCCCCGGTTGTAGAGCGTGATGACCTGCCCCGACTGCGTGCCCGGCTTGATGTCGACGCTCTCGGCGGCGTCCAGGGTCTCGATCGTGACGCTGGTGCCGAGCGCCGCCGCCGTCATCGGGATCTCGACCGTGCAGTGCAGGTCGTCGCCCTCCCGCTCGAAGATCGGATGCGGCTTCTCCACGATCTCCAGGAACAGGTCGCCGGGCGGGCCGCCGCCGGGACCGACCTCGCCCTCGCCGGCGAGCTGGATGTGGATGCCGTTCTCCACCCCGGCCGGGATCTTGACCTTGACGGTGCGCCGGGTGCGGACCCGGCCGTCGCCGGAGCACTCGGTGCACGGGTTGCGGATCACCGAGCCGAACCCGCCGCATGCCGGGCACGGCCGCGCCGTCATGACCTGGCCGAGGAACGAGCGCTGCACCTGCTGCACCTCGCCGCGCCCGTGGCACGTCTCACACGTGTCCGGGTGGGTGCCGGGCGCGCAGCCCGAACCCTCGCAGGCGCCGCAGGCGACCGCGGTGTCGATCGACAGCTCGCGTGTCGTGCCGAACGCCGTCTCGCTCAGGTCGAGCTCCACCCGCAGCGTCGCGTTGCGGCCGCGCCGCGCCCGCGACCGCGGGCCCCGGGACGCCGCCGTGCCGAAGAAGGCGTCCATGATGTCGCTGAACGGGAACCCGGCGCCGCCGAACCCGCCGGCGCCGCCCGCGGCCGCGGACGCGAACGGGTCCGCGCCGAGGTCGTACATCTCGCGCTTCTTCGGGTCGGAGAGCACCTCGTACGCCTGGGTGATCTCCTTGAACCTGTCCTGGGTCTCCGGATCCGGGTTGACGTCCGGGTGGAGCTCCCGCGCAAGCCGGCGATAGGCCTTCTTGACCTCGTCGGCGCTGGCGTCCCGCCGGACGCCGAGGGTCGCGTAGTAGTCGTTGGCCACTTACGACCCCGCCAGGATCTGTCCCACGTAGCGTGCCACTGCCCGTACCGCTCCCATCGTGCTGGGGTAATCCATGCGTGTAGGCCCGAGCACACCCAGCCGGGCCAGTGTGAGGTCGCCCACGCCGTAGTCGGCGGCGACGACCGAAGTCGACCGGAGCCCCAGGTCGGGGTTCTCGGTGCCGATCCGCACCGTAACTGTAGAGGAATCGCCGGTCTCGCCGAGCAGCCGCATCAGGATGACCTGCTCCTCGAGCGCCACGAGAACCTCCCTCAGGCTCTGTGAGAAGTCCACCGCGGCGAGGTTGGCCGCACCGGCGAAGACGATCTTCTCTTCGTGCTTTTCGACGAGCGTCTCCAGCAGCACCGACAGCACCGCCGCCGCGAGCGGCCGGTCCGCCTGGCCCACCTTCTCCGGCAGGTCCGCCACCGCCGTGGGGACGTCACCGAGACCGAGCCCGTCCAGGCACGTGTTGAGCAACGCCCGCAGGTGCCCGATCGATTCCTCGGAGACGTTGCCGCCGGCCTCGATGACCCGCTGCTCCACCCTGCCCGTGTTGGTGATCAGGACGAGCAGCAGCCGGCCCTCGGCGACCGGCACCAGCTCGACGTGCCGCACCGACGAGCGGGTCAGCGACGGGTACTGCACGACGGCGACCTGCCGGGTGAGCTGCGCGAGGAGCCGCACCGTCCGCCCGACGACGTCGTCGAGGTCGTAGGCGCCGGACAGGAACGTCTCGATCGCGCGGCGTTCGGCGACCGACAGCGGCTTGATCGTGGACAGCCGGTCGACGAACAGCCGGTAGCCCTTGTCGGTGGGGACGCGGCCGGCGCTGGTGTGCGGCTGGGCGATGTAGCCCTGCTCTTCCAGCACGGCCATGTCGTTGCGGATCGTGGCCGAGGACACACCGAGGTTGTGCCGGTCCACCAGCGCCTTGGACCCGACCGGCTCGTTGGTGGAGACATAGTCCTCGACTATGGCGCGCAGGACTGCGAGTTTCCGGTCGTCCAGCACCGTGTCACCTCCTTCATCCCCTTCCATGGGCCCCCGATCCTCCGCCCGGCGGCCCCGTGGCCGTCCGCACACGCGCTGCTGGCACTCATTACTCCCGAGTGCCAAGTGTACGACCCGTGGGAGCACTCTGGAGTGCCCGCGCACACCCCCGTACGGCTGCGCGATACTACCCGTATCGGACGGCGCCGCCACGCCGAGGGACGGGGGGCTGCGGCGCGCGGGCGTCCCGCCGGGTTAATGTGCGGACCCGTGCAGAGTAAGGACTACGGAAACGACGTGCTGGCCGGCGACTGGCGCAGGCCCCGTAAAGGCCGGATCCCCGAGGTCCCGGCCGAGCCCGGCCTGGTCGCCGAGGATCCCGGCAGCGGCTTCTGCGGCGCCGTCGTCGGCTGCGACAAGTTCGGCGTCACCCTTGAAGACCGGTTCGGCAAGCGGCGCGTGTTCCCCCTGACGAAGTCGGGCTTCCTCATCGACGGGAAGCCGGTGACGCTCGTCCGGCCGGAGGCCGGGCCCCGGGGGGCGGCCCGTTCCGCGTCCGGCTCCATCGCCGTCCAGGGGGTGCGGGCCCAGGTGGCCAAGGAGAGCCGCATCTACGTGGAGGGCGTCCACGACGCCGAGCTGGTCGAGAAGATCTGGGGCCACGACCTGCGGGTCGAGGGCGTCGTCGTGGAGTACCTCGAAGGCGTGGACGACCTGCCCGCCATCGTCGAGGACTTCGGCCCCGACGAGGAGCGCCGCCTCGGGGTCCTCGTCGACCATCTCGTGGAGGGCTCCAAGGAGTCCCGGATCGCCGCCCAGATCTCGTCGCCGCACGTCCTGGTCACCGGGCACCCGTTCATCGACATCTGGGAGGCCGTCAAGCCGGCGTCCGTCGGCATCCGCGCCTGGCCGCGCGTCCCTCGCGGCATCCCCTGGAAGGACGGCGTCGTCGCCGAACTCGGCTGGGGCGACGACACGGGCGAGGCCTGGAAGCGAATCCTGGGCTCGGTCAACGCCTACACGGACCTGGAGCCAGCCCTCCTGGGCCGCGTGGAGGAACTCATCGACTTCGTCACGGCCGTTTAGGTCAGGTCCCGGACGACGGCGTCCGCCAGAAGGCGTCCACGCAAGGTGAGCACCACGCGGCCCTCCTCGTACGGGGCGGCCTCGATCAGCCCGCCGTCGATCGCCCGCCGGACCGCGCCGCCGTCCACCAGCCCGGCCGGGCAGCCCTGCCCGAGCCGCAGTTCGAGCATGATCCGCTCGATGCGCCGGTCCTCCTCGGCCAGGACCTCCCGGGCGTGCGCCGGGGTGGCGCCCTCCGCGAGGCGTGCGGCGTACGCGGCGGGATGCTTGACGTTCCACCACCGGGTCCCCCCGACGTGGCTGTGCGCGCCGGGCCCGACGCCCCACCAGTCGGCGCCCGTCCAATAGAGCATGTTGTGCCGGCAAGCGGCACCGGGATCGGCGGCCCAGTTGGAGATCTCGTACCAGCGCAGTCCGCGCCCGCTCAGCATCTCGTCGGCGATCAGGTAGCGGTCGGCCATGGCGTCGTCGTCGGGTGCGGTCAGCTCCCCCCGCCTCACCTGCGCCGCCAGCCGGGTGCCCTCCTCGACGATCAGCGCGTACGCCGACACATGGTCGGGTTCCGCGGCCAGGGCCGCCTCCAGCGAGGCCCTCCAGTCGTCGTCGGTCTCCCCCGGCGTCCCGTAGATGAGGTCGAGATTGACGTGCTCGAATCCCGCCTTACGCGTCCACTCCACCACCTGCGGGACGCGCCCCGGCGTATGGCTGCGCTCCAGAACGGCCAGAACATGCTCGCGCGCGCTCTGCATGCCGTAGGAGACCCGCGTGAACCCGACCTCCCGCAACCGGGCCACATACGCCTCGTCCACCGACTCGGGATTGGCCTCGGTAGTGACCTCCGCACCCGCCGCAAGCCCGAACTCGGCGTCGATCGCATCCAGAACACGACCCAGATCGTCCGCTGGCAGCAAGGTCGGTGTGCCACCGCCCACGAAAACCGTCTCCACGGGCAAATCCACGTCGCCCAGTGCGCGCCGGGCCAACCGCACCTCGCCGATGGCGGTGTCAACGTAAGAATCGCGGCCGGCGCCCGGCCCGAGCTCCGTCGCCGTGTAGGTGTTGAAGTCGCAGTAGCCGCACCGCGTCACGCAGAACGGCACATGCACATAAAACGCGAACGGCCGCGCCCCCAGCCCCTCCAAGGCACCACCGGGCAACGCACCGTCAGCGGGCACGGGATCACCATCAGGCAGTGTGGAAGGCACCCTCCCAGTCTGCCCGGCTCAACCCCCTGCTCGGTCCGCCGAGGCTTCGGTGAGCTTGTCGCGGAGCCAGTCCGGGATGTGTTCGTCCGTTCGGGGGAAGCGGTCGAGGTCCAGGGCGTAGGCGGACGGGGTGAGGGGCGGGTTGAAGTCGGGTTCGCCGTCATAGTCGAACTCGGCGCTGAAATGGCCCGAACGTTCGATCTGCAGCCGTGCGGTGAACCACGCGCCTTTGCCGCGCCGGTACATGACGCGGCGGAGCTCGTCCATCTTCCCCACGGCCTGGCCAGGAGGCATGGCCTTACGGCGTTCGCCGTCCGCCCCCTCGACCTCGAAGGAGGCGCTGTCGATGCCGACCGTCGCGCGGAACTCGAAGTCGAGCCGCTCCCAGCCCGACGGGGCGGCGAACCGCAGCGCGCGGACGGCGCCGTTCACCGTCTCCCGCTCCTTCGGAGAACGCAGAACCTGCTCGGGGTGGGTCACGCTACCTCCGGGAGGTCGTCAGGTCGGTTGATCGGCACGGTACCCGTCCGACCGTACAGACATATGCGTCCAGGCCAAGCAACACCAGCCGTGTCGCGTCTCACGAACATGACCAGAGAACCCACGGCCCGCCCGACCGCATCGGCCACCAACCGCGACGACACCGGCCGCATCCCCCGGTCACGCGACGAACACAGCTCTCGCGATCGCGTCCGAAGGCGGATTCGGGCATGCGAGAATCTGATCGCGCAGCGAGCCGCCAGGCGAGTTCGGAGCGATGCCGGCGATCGCACCGCATTGCCCGACGATGGAGGGCCGCCAGGCCCGAAGGAGGAGGGCAGTGCCATAAGCGCAGCAATGAACACGGCGCCCGCGCGGGTGGTGCTGTGCGGGGAGCCGGACGGCTGGCACTACGTGGTGGTGGACGCCTCGGGCACCGAGCGGCGTTCGGAGTTCGCCGGGGCGGGCACGCGCTGGCAGACGGGCGCCGGGTCCGGGCCGGAGCCGGCGTGGTGGCGGCGGAGGCTTTCGGAGACGGCCGAAGGGCTGCGGGAAGTGGTCGCGGAGCGGCTGACCGACGCGACGTTCCGCGATCTGGGCGTCGAGACGGTCATCACCTGGTTCGCGGTGGACGAGCCCGTCACGTGGGAGGGGCTCGTCACGCTGCGGGAGGCGGACCCGGCGCGGTTCCCCGGCCAGGTGGCGCCGTTCGTGATCACGCTGGAGCCGGGGCGCGGGGCGCTTCTGCCGGACGCGAGCCTGCTGTTCTCCACGCGCGCCCCGGACGCCTGGACGACCCTCGCCGCGGTCGCCGAGCGCTGCGGCACCCGCCCGCCGAAGTCGTCGTTCCTGTGCGGGTGGGCGGGTCACCGCAGCGTCCGGGTCGGGCGCGGGATGCTGGCGCTGTCCACCGGCCGGGGCGAGGACGGTGTGGAGCGGCTCGCCGAGATCTGCGCGACGCGGCCGTCCGGATGGAGCGGGAACCCCGAGATGCGTCTGCGGTTCGACGGCGTCGACCTGCTCGACGAGCCCGCGGAGGACGTGGTCGCGCTGCTGGGCGAGCTCGGGCACGAGGTCGTGCGGCGGGGGCGGACGGCCCGTCTCGCCGTGTCGGGCCTCACCCTTTACGAGCCCGACGCGGCGGGCGCCGCCGCGGAGCGGTTCACCGGCGTGTCCCTGCGGCCGCCGGCCGCGCTGGCGCCGCTGTGGAGGCCGCTCCAGACGCGGGCCTGACGGATACGAACCCGACACCCACGGGGGACCGGGGCGTCACCGGATCGCGACCCGGCCGGTCTAGATTCGCCGATCATGAGAAGCCGTGCGCGTCATGCCGTGCTCGCCTTGACCGGCGCCGCCCTCGCCGGCGCTCCCCTCACCGTCGCCGTCTCCCCCGTCTCCCCCGCCTCCGCCGCTCAGCGCGGCACGATCACCGTCGAGCGCGGTGGTCCCGCCCGGTCGCTGTCGTTCACCGCGGCGCGGGACGGGGAGGCCGTGATCTCCTTCGCCGCGTCCGCCCCCGGTGTCTCGTGGGGCCGTGAGGGCGCCGAGTCCGCCGTCGTGTCGATCGCGGTGGACGGACGCCATGTGACCGACGCCGTCGTCCCGTCGTCCGACCCGGTGGCCCGGAGCTTCGGTCTCGGGCACGTCCGGGAGGGCGCGCACGAGGTGACGTTGCGGTTCGCCGAGGGCAGCGCCCCGGCCGCCCGCCGCGTCACCCTCGGGGGCGCCCGCGTCCGGATGCCCGCCGCGGACGCGACGGTCCTGCGTCACGCGCCCATCGTCGTCGGGCGGACGGGATGGCCGTTCGGCGACCCTTACCAGAACGCCACCACCGACACCCCGCTGGTCGCCTGGCATGAGACGCGGCCCGCCGGCACTCCCGGGCACCGGACCATCGAGTACTCGATGGTGTGGAGCAACGAGGACGGCGGCACCGACACGCCCGCGCTGATGGCCCGCTGGGGCCGCACGACCGACATCGAGTGGGTGTACCGGGTCGAGGTGGACGCGTCCGGGCGGCGCGTGGACGGCACCGCCGTCTACCAGGCGCCGCTGCACCTGACGTTCCAGTTCACCGGCCGTTTCGAGGGCGACCATCCGGTGCTGCAGACGTGCACGCAGAACAACAACATGTGCGACGTCATCTCGCCGGACCCGCCGCTGCGCTTCCTGCTCGACGCGTCCGGGACGCGGCCGGACGGGCGCGCCCGCGAGGCCGTCATGGACCGTGAACCGTGGACCTACCGTGTCGCGGCCCAGGAGATGGTGCGCGAGGGGAAGATCGAGAGCCCGTCCGATCCGGCGACGCGGGAGGTCGGCGACCAGCGCGCGTACCTGTTCGCCGAGTTCGCCAAGTCGACCGGGGCGGCGGACGCGTGGGGCTCGGTGCCCGGTGTGGCGCTCGGCGTCCGGCTCAGGTCCGATCCGTCGACGCTCTACCGCTCCGACCACGACCGGCCCGCCTGGTCGATCGACCGGGACGGCGCCGTCGCCACCACCGTCGAACTGCCGGAGGGGACGACGGTGTCCGACGTCGCGGTCATCGAGGCGCTCCGCCGCCCGACGGGGCTCGGCGACAACGGTGCACCGGCCACGGTCACGTCGATCAACCGGGGGTTCTTCCTGGACGAGTCGTATCTCCCGCAGCCGTCGTCCATCGAATGGCGGGGGTCGGTGACGCTCACCCGGGAGAAGCCGTCGGCCGTCCTCTGGCGTCCTGGACTGGCCTGACCGCCGCCCGGTGGCGCGAAACGGCCACGGGGCAGGGGGAAGCGGGAACCCCTGCGGACTCCGGGCGCGTCCTAGGAGTCATACACTTCGCCAATAGGTCGCACAGCGAACGCGCAGAGCGAACTAGGAGAGGACTTTCGCCATGGCCTACGGGCCTCCCCCGTCGCCCGGCCAGGGGCAGCCGCAGTCCCCGTGGCAGCAGCCTGGAAACGTCTGGCAGCAGCCTCAGCAGCCGCCGCAGCAGCAGGCTGGTCCGGCCTGGCAGCAGCAGCCCCAGCAGCAGGGCGGAGGCACCGCCCAGATACCCGGCCATTACGGCCCCGTCTCCCATGAGGAGAAGACGTGGTCGCTCATGGCGTACGTGGGCCAGTTCCTCATCGGCGCGATCGCGCCGGCCATCGTCTACGTCGGCAAGGCACGCTCGCCGTTCGTCCGCCGGCACGCCGCGCAGGGCCTCAACATGGGTCTCGCGGCCATCGCCGTGTGGATCGCCGGCGGGCTGCTGTCCCTGGCCGTCGAGGTGCTCATCTGGCTGCCGCTGTTCTTCACGGCCGCCGTGATGTTCTTCCTCGTCTACGCGGGAAGGGCCGCCAACCGCGGCGAGTTCCGGCGGGTGCCGCCCGTCGTCGCCTGGCCCCTGCTGAAGAAATAGGCCCGTGCCGAAGTGGCCCGGCGTGAGGCCGGGTTACTTGCGGCCCTTGTCCGCGGTCTCGCCGCCGCCCCCGGTGGACAGCGCCGCGACGAAGGCCTCCTGCGGGACGTCCACCCGCCCGATGGTCTTCATCCGCTTCTTGCCCTCCTTCTGCCTCTCCAGCAGCTTGCGCTTGCGGGAGATGTCGCCGCCGTAGCACTTGGCGAGGACGTCCTTGCGGATGGCGCGGATGTTCTCACGGGAGATGATCCGGGCGCCGATCGCCGCCTGGATGGGCACCTCGTACTGCTGCCGCGGGATGAGCTCCTTGAGCTTGGACGTCATCATCAGCCCGTACTCGCGCGACTTGTCGCGGTGGACGATCTGGCTGAACGCGTCCACCGACTCGCCCTGCAGCAGGATGTCGACCTTCACCAGATCGGACTCCTGCTCCCCGCTGGGCTCGTAGTCCAGCGAGGCGTACCCGCGGGTCCGCGACTTCAGCTGGTCGAAGAAATCGAAGATGATCTCGGCGAGCGGCAGCGTGTAGCGGATCTCGACGCGTTCCTCCGACAGGTAGTCCATGCCGAGCAGCACCCCGCGGCGGCCCTGGCACAGCTCCATGATCGCGCCGATGTGCTCGGACGGGGACAGCAGCGTCGCCCGCACCACCGGCTCGTGCACCGTGCCGATCTTGCCCTCGGGGAACTCGCTGGGATTGGTGACGGCGTGCTCCGTCCCGTCCTCCATGACCACGCGGTACACGACGTTCGGCGCGGTGGAGATCAGCGAGAGGCCGAACTCGCGCTCCAGCCGCTCCCGGACGATCTCCATGTGCAGCAGCCCGAGGAACCCGCAGCGGAACCCGAACCCGAGCGCCGCCGACGTCTCCGGCTCGTAGACCAGCGCGGCGTCGTTCAGCTGCAGCTTGTCGAGCGCGTCGCGCAGCTCCGGGTACTGGTCGCCGTCCATCGGGTACAGGCCGGAGAACACCATCGGCTTCGGGTCCCGGTAGCCGCCGAGCGCCTGGGGCGCCTGCCGCGACGCGCCGGTCACGGTGTCGCCGACCCGCGCCTGCCGGACGTCCTTCACTCCGGTGATCAGATAGCCGACCTCGCCGACGCCGAGGCCCTGCACCGGCTTCGGCTCCGGGGCGATCACGCCGACCTCCAGGGTCTCGTGCGCGGTCCCGGTCGACATCATCAGGCTCTTCTCGCGCCGCGACAGCCGCCCGTCCATGATCCGGATGTAGGTCACTACGCCGCGGTAGGTGTCGTACACCGAGTCGAAGATCAGCGCGCGGGCGGGGCCGTCGGGGTCGCCGACCGGCGCCGGGACCTCGGCGACGATCTTGTCGAGCAGCTCGCGGACGCCCTCGCCGGTCTTGCCCGAAACGCGCAGCACGTCCGACGGTTCGCAGCCGATGATCCCGGCCAGCTCCTCGGCGTACTTGTCCGGCTGCGCCGCCGGCAGGTCGATCTTGTTGAGGACGGGGATCAGGTGCAGGTCCGCCTCAAGCGCCAGATACAGGTTGGCCAGGGTCTGCGCCTCGATGCCCTGTGCCGCGTCCACCAGCAGGACCGCGCCCTCGCACGCCGCGAGCGACCGCGACACCTCGTAGGAGAAGTCGACGTGCCCCGGGGTGTCGATCAGGTTGAGGACGTGGTCGCGGCCGCCGGACGTCCACGGCAGCCGGACGGCCTGGCTCTTGATCGTGATGCCGCGCTCGCGCTCGATGTCCATGCGGTCGAGGTACTGGGCGCGCATCTGGCGCCCCTCGACCACACCGGTCAGCTGCAGCATCCGGTCCGCGAGCGTCGACTTGCCATGGTCGATGTGCGCGATGATGCAGAAATTGCGGATGATCGCGGGATCGGTCTTGTCAGGCGCTGGCACCGGGGTCCGTTCACAAAAACTCAGTCGATGGGCAAGGACATGTGTACGTCCCATGGTCCCATGCCCTTCGCGATGCTCAGTGCACGGCCCGGTTTGGGGCGGGCCCCGGTGATTGGTAGGCTGTGCGACTGCGTGTGGCGTAGCGTCGTGCCCCGGGGGGTACCGTCCGCCCCCGTTCAGACATTTCGTCAGAGCCTGCGGCTGAGCAGGCGAGGATCGCGACCAAGCTGAGGCACTACCGACGTGGCTAATATCAAGTCCCAGATCAAGCGCAACAAGCAGAACGAGAAGGCCCGCCTGCGCAACAAGGCGGTCAAGTCCGAGCTGAAGACGGCGATCCGCAAGTTCCGCGAGGCCGCCGACACCGGCAACCTCGAGGACGCCGCCACCGCGCAGCGTCACGCCGCGCGCAAGCTGGACAAGGCCGTCAGCAAGGGCGTCATCCACAAGAACCAGGCCGCCAACCGCAAGTCGGCGATCGCCAAGCGCGCCGCCGCGCTGCAGGCGAAGTAAGCGCCGCACGCACCGGGGCCGGCCATGGCGCGCCGGCCCCGACGCATGTCCATGGACGAGCGGCGCGCGGTGACGATCTCCAAATATCTCGCGAAGCATCTGCGGCACCGGCCCGAACGGATCGGCCTCACGCTCGATTCCGGAGGGTGGGCCGACGTCACCGAACTGCTCGCGGCCGCCGCCCGTCACGATTTCCCGTTCACCCGCGCTGAACTCGAACACGTCGTCGCGGTCAACGACAAGAAGCGCTACGTCCTCGACGGCAACCGGATCCGGGCCGCGCAGGGCCACTCGATCCAGGTCGACCTGGACCTGCCTTCGGCGTCCCCGCCGGAATTCCTCTACCACGGCACCGTGGGCCGCTCCGTGGAATCGATCCTGCGCGACGGCCTCCTGCCGATGGGGCGGCACGCCGTCCACCTGTCCCCCGACCGTGAGACGGCCCGGCGCGTCGGTGCCCGCCGCGGCGAACCCGTCATCCTGGTCGTCCAGGCCGGGCGGATGGCCGCCGACGGGCACGAGTTCCGCGTCAGCGCGAACGGCGTGTGGCTGGTCGGCCTCGTCCCGCCGGAATATCTGCGCGAATGACCTCGGCGGCCGCCCAGTCCGGGACGTGCCGCACCCATCCGGGCCCCTCCTGCGGCCCGAACAGATACCGGTAGGGGACGATCTCCCGGATGGCCCGGTGCACGTCCAGCCGGTCATCGATCATGTGGGTGATCCCGAGGTCCGCGCAATGCCGAGCCTTATCCGCCCGCTTCCGGCAGAACCGGACGTTCTCCCTGGGCAGACGCGTCCGCGCGTAGAAGTCGTGGTGGTCGAGCCACGCCAGTGTCCGCCTCCGCACCCGGTCGCCGCACTTGGAGATGATCCAGGCCCGTCCGCCGAAGTCCTCGATCAGCCCCGGCAGCACCTCGTACACGCCCTCGTTCGCGGGTGAGGCGAGGGCCTCCTCGAAACTCCCGTCGAGGAACACGGTGTCGTCGTCGCCGGGGGCCAGCGGCCCCCCGTGAATGACCCGGCCGAAATCGACGCCGAGCCGAGGTTCGATGTTCATGCGTCAACTCTCGAACCCACAGCCCTAAAACAGAACTATTAACAACGCGTCTAGCTATAGTCACCAACTATGGATCTGGGACGCCTCTCCACAGACGCGCTCGCCTCGTTCGCCGTCTTCGCCGACCACCTCAACTTCACCCGGGCCGCCGAAGACCTCCACATCTCCCAGCCCGCCCTCCACGTCAAGGTGCGGAAACTCACCGAAACCCTCGGCCGTCCCCTCTACACCAGGCACGGGCGCCGCCTCGCCCTGACCCCCGCCGGCGAGCAGGTCGCCCGCTTCGCCCGTGACCTCGACGCCCGCGTGACCGCGTTCCTCGCCGACGTCCACGGCACCGCACCCACCCGCGTCCCCGCCCTCGCCGCCGGCGAAGGCGCCTACCTCTACCTGCTCGGCGACGTCGTCCACCCCGGCATGCGGCTGATCAACGGCGACCGGGCCAGGACCCTCACCGCCGTCCGCACCGGCCGCGCCGATCTCGGCGTCGCGGTCCTGGACGTCCTGCCCGCCGACGTGGAAGCGGTGCTCCTGGCCTCCTACCCGCAGGTCCTCGTCATGCCGGACGACCATCCCCTGACCGGCAAGGCGAGCCTCACCCTCGCCGACCTCGCGGGCACCGCCCTGGTCGTCCCGCCGCCCACCGGTCCCCACCGCGTCACCCTCGAACGCGCCCTCCGCGCCGCCGACGTGCCGTGGTCACTCGCCGTCGAGGCCGAAGGCTGGCCACTGCTCCTGCACTTCGTGTCCCTCCGCGTCGGCCTCGCCGTCGTGAACGGCTGTGTCGCTCCGCCCCCCGGACTGGTCACACGCGAGATCATCGACCTGCCCGCCGTCCCCTACTACGCCCTCCACCTCCCCGCCCGCGCCGATGACCCCCTGGTCACCGGGCTGCTGTCCGCGATCCGCACCGCGCTGAGGAGAGAACCGTGCACTTCGACATCGCCGTCGACGCCGACGCCACCCCCGAGACCGTCTGGAACCTCCTGATCGACGTCGAACACTGGCCCGACATGACGGCCTCCGTCGACCGCGTCGAACTCCTCGACGAACCCTTCACCCTGTCCAGCCGGGCCCGCGCCCACCAGCCCAAGCTCCCCGCCGCCGTCTGGACGGTCACCGCGTTCGAGGAGAACAAGACCTTCACCTGGGAGTCCCGCTCCCCCGGCGTCACCACCGTCGCCGTCCACGAAATCGTCCCCAAGCCCGACGGCACCGTCACCGTCCGCCTGACCCTCGACCAGAAAGGCCCCCTGGCCCCCCTCATCTCAATCCTCACGGGCCGCCTCACCCGCCGCTACGTGACCATGGAGGCCAACGGCCTGAAAACCAAGGCCGAACACCCCTGACCACCACCCCTCGAACACCCAACTCACCCGCCCACACACCGCGCCCCCAGCACCCGCCACTCCACCCGCCACACCACCCGGCCAACCCATCCGCCCCCACGCACCACCACACCGGCAGTTGCCACACCACCGCGCCCAGCACCTCGCCCAGGTCATCCGGCCTCCCGTACCACCGCCCTCGGCAGTTGCCACACTGCCGCGACCAGCGTCCCACCACGCCGCCGTGCCGATTGCCGTCGTCGGGCTCGCGTCGTGTTCGCCCGTCGGCGCCCGGACGAGGGCGTGTTCGCGGACCTTGTCGGGCGCGGCCGCGCGGAGATCGGGCGGTGGGTCAGCCGCGGGCGGCGACGATCGCGGCGACGGTCTTCTCCAGCGCGTAGGCGGGGTCGGCGGCGCCGCCCTTGACCTGCTCGTCGGCCTCGGCGACCGCCGCGAGCGCCCGCGCGACCCCGTCCCCCGACCAGGCCCGCAGCTGCCTCTGCACGCGGTCGATCTTCCACGGCGGCATGCCGAGTTCCTTCGCCAGCGCCGCACCGCGCGCGCCTCGGGGCGCGCCACCGACCTTCGCCAGCCCCCGGACACCCTGGGCGAGCGCGCTGACGATCAGCACCGGCGCCACGCCGGTCGCGAGCGCCCACCTGAGCTGCTCCAGCGCATCGGCGAGCTGCCCCTCGATGGCCTTGTCCGCCACCGTGAATCCGCCCACCTCGGCGCGGCCCCGGTAGTACCGCGCCACGGCGGCATCGTCGACCTTGCCTCCGGTGTCGGCGACCAGCTGGCTGCAGGCCGCCGCCAGCTCACGCAGGTCGTTCCCGACCGCGTCGACCAGCCCCCGGGCCCCGTCCGCCGAGATCTTCCCGCCCGCCCGGCGGATCTCGGCCCGGACGAAGTCGACCCGCTCCCCCATCTTGGTGACCTTCGGGCAAGAGATCTTGCGCGCCTTGAGCTTGGTCAGCCCGTCCACCAGCGCCTTCCCCTTGGCCCCGCCGTGGTGGGCGGCGATGAGCACCACTTCGTCCGCGGGCGTCCCGGCGTAGGCGAGCACCTCGGCCGTCAGGTCCTTCCCGAGGTCCTGCGCGGACCGCAGCACGAGCACCTTCCCGTCGCCGAACAGCGACGGCGACGTCAGCTCCGCGATCCGCCCGGGCTCCAGCCCGCCCGGCCCGAGGTCGATCACCTCGGCCTCCGGGTCGTTCGCCCGCACGGACGCGACGACCTCCGCGATCGCCCGATCCACGAGCAGCTCTTCGTCACCGACGACCAGGATGATGGGCTCAACCGACACCCCAGCAGCATGCCACGCCCGGCCCCGCCCCGCCTAAGCGGACGACCGAGCCGACCCCACGATCTCGCCTAGAATCGCATCCTTCGCGGTGGGAATCGGGTCGCTTAAGGTCGGGCCGTCGTTTCGCGTGGCTCGTCTGGGTTGGGGGCGGCGGGGCGGTCAGTGGCGGGGGACGGCTGCTATCCCGGTCCTGGTGCGGGCTATTGCCACGTCTCCTTCCTGGTCGGTGCGGTGAATCTGCGTGCCGAGGCGTTGCAGGAGTCTGAGGGTCGCCGGGGACGGGTGGCCGTAGTCGTTGTCCTCGCCGACCGAGATCAGCGAGACGGAGGCGTGGGCGGCGGCCAGGAATCCAGGGGCCTGGCTGCGGGAGCCGTGGTGCGGAACCTTGAGCACCTGGACGGGAGGGACGGCCGTCTCCAGGGCGCGTTGCACGTCCTCTTCGATGTCGCCTGCCAGGAGGGCGCTGAAGCCGGGTCTGCGGGCGACGAGGACCACGCTCGCGTTGTTGATCGTGCTGCCGTCGTCCTCGAATGAGAGGGCGGGGCCGGTGGCCCGCGGGGCGAGGATCGAGAGTGTCAGGTCGCCGATACGCCACTGCTGGCCCGCCTGGGCGCGGCGGGTGGGAAGGCCGGGGGCGAGGCGTGCCTCACGGCCGGAGGTGCGCGACGTCGTCAGGATCTCGTGGACGTTGCGGCCGTTCCGGACACCGGACGTGCCGTTGATGTGGTCGGCGTGCGGGTGGGTCAGGATGAGCAGCGGGACGTCCTTGACGTGCAGGCGCCGTAGGCACCGGTCGATCAGAGCCGGGTCGGGGCCGGTGTCGACGACGACCGCCTGGCCGGGGCCGGTGGACAGCACGAGGCCGTCGCCCTGGCCCACGTCGCAGGCGACCATCTGCCAGCCGGGCGGCGGCCAGCCCGGGGCCGTCACGCGCATGGCGATGACGGCGATCAGGACTCCGCTCAAGGCGGCGGCCATGAGCAGGCGCAGCCGGCGGCTCCGCAGGACCAGGACGGCGATCCCGGCGGCCAGGAGGATCGTCATCGCGCCCAGGCCGCCGCTCGTCCACGGGATCGTGGCATAGGGCAGCGCGGCGGCGGTGCGGGCGACGCGGATGATCCAGCCGACGGCCAGGCCCGCCGGCCACACGATCACCTGGGCCAGGGGCAATGAGAGGAGCGCGGTGACGGCGCCGAGCGCGCCCAGGAGGGTGGCGGGCGCGACGGCGGGAGCCGCCAGCAGGTTCGCGAACACCGCGACGACGCCTATTTCACCCGAGAGCATGACCAGGACGGGGGCGACGGCGACCTGGGCGGCCGCCGCGACGGCGAGGGCGTCGGCGAGGGGGCCGGGCAGCCGGCGGGCGAGCCGCTCCCGCCACGGCGGTGCCAGGACGAGCAGGCCGGCGGTCGCCAGGACCGACAGCGCGAATCCGTACGAGCGCGCGAGTTCGGGATCGATCAGGACGAGGAGGAGGACGGCGGCGGCGAGGGCCGGCAGGCCCTGGCGTTGCCGTCCGGTGACCAGCGCGAGCAGGCCGATGAGACCCATGACGGTCGCCCGCAGGACGCTCGGCTCCGGGCGCGCGACCACGACGAACGCGAGCACCGCGAGGACGGCGACGGGTGGGGCGCGCCGCCGTCCGAGGCCGAGCAGGCGGCAGAGGCCGAGGACGGCGCCGATGACGATCGCGAGGTTCGCGCCGGACACGACGAGCAGGTGGGTGAGCCCGGCGGCGCGGAAGTCGCCGGCGAGCGCCGGGTCGAGCCGGGAGGTGTCGCCGACGACCATGCCGGGCAGGACGCCGCGCTGGTCGGGCGGGAGCCGCGCCACCGCGGCCCGCAGCCGCGCCCGCACGTGCTCGGCGGCGCGCTGGATCGTGGACGGCGGCCCGAGCACGGCGGGCGGGCCGCGCACGATCACGACCGCGGCGAGCAGGTCGGCGCCCCTGGGCGTCACGAACGTGCCGTGGAGGCGCACCCGCTGGCTGGGCACCAGGCCGAGCCAGCGGCGATCGCTCGCGATCAGCAGTACGGGAACACGGACCTCGGCCCGCGGGACCTGCTCCACCCGGGCTCTGAGAATGATCATCCGTCGCCCGTCGCCCGGTTTCGCCCGGGGATCGCCCGTCACGACCGCCTCCGCCGTCGCGGAACGGCCATGGCCGGCGAGGTCCCGAACCGGTCCGGTGCCGACGGCCGTGGCACGCAACGCCACTCCCATCGACGACGCGGCGGCGCACACGAGGACGACCCCGGCCAGCCTCCGCCGCGACACCCCACCCTTCCACCGGCCACCCGCAGAGCCCGCTCCTCGGCCGGAACGGTCACCCGGCCCGTCCGCGAGACGGGCGCCCGCCGGCCTAGCCCTGGACCGCCACGGCCGGGGCGGCACCCACCCTCGGAGTGCGGAGCCCGGTGCCCGGCCGGCGCCGGTGCCCCGGACGTCCGCCAAACGGGCGTCGACCGGTCCCGCACCGCCCCGCCACGACCGCGAAGCCAGCGCCCCCTGCGGAGCAGCGCCCGGTGCCCGCCCGGCACCGGTCCCCCGGACGTCCGCCAAACGGGCGTCCATCGATCCCGCACCGCCTCCCCATGACCGCGAAGCCAGCGACCCCTGCGAAGTAGACCCCGGTTCCTGGTGGGCGCTGGTGGTCGGGGCGCCTCGGAGTCGGTGCTCTGTGGCTCTCGGGGAGCGCCATGGGAGGCGCTTGGCCGGGCTGGGGCGGGGGGCCAGGAGGTAGAGGGCTGTGAGGGCGGTGATGGCTGCCAGTGCATAGGAAAGGGCCGGGGGGAGGCCGATGGCGGCGGCGGCCGTGATCCAGGTGGCGAGGGCCGGGGCCAGCAGGCGCAGGTCATGGGTCATACGCGGACCAGGGGCTTCAGGTCGGCGTAACGGCGGGCGCCGATGCCGCTGACGTCCTGGAGCTGCTCGATCGAGCGGAAGCCGCCGTGCTGGGTGCGGTAGTCGACGATGCGTCCGGCGAGGACGGGCCCGACACCGGGGAGATCGTCCAGCTGGTCGGGGGTCGCGGTGTTGAGGTTCAGCGGGGCGCCGGGCGCGGCGGACGCGCCGGGCGGGGGCGGGGCGCCAGGCGGGGGCGCGGCGCCGGGGGGTGGTGTGGGACGGGGGACGCCCACCGGGATCTGTTCGCCGTCCATCACCTTGCGGGCGAGGTTCAGCGGGCCGGTCTTCGCGCCCTCGCGCACCCCGCCGGCCGCCTTGATCGCCTCGGCGACGCGGGAACCGGGCGGCAAGGTGATCACTCCGGGATGCTCGACCTTGCCGAGGACGTGCACCACCACCGAGGGCGAGGCCGTCACCGGGCTCTGGGACGTGGCGGGCCGCGCGCCGGTGAGGGTGGCGACCGCGGCGGGGGCCGCGGTCTCGTGCGGACGCGGGCGGGCCAGCCACAGATAGCCGGCGGCCACCAGGGCGGCGACCACGCCGATCAGGACGAGGACGCGGACGTTCGAGCGTTCGGGTGTCGCGCGTAAGCGGGCGGCGGGCGGTGTATCGGGAGGCCGCAGGCGGCCCATCAGGGTCTGCAGGCGGTCCCGTGGGTCGGGTTTCATGCCGACTGACGCTAAGCGGGGCCCGTATCCGGCCGTGAGCGCTTCGCCGACTGTGGATAACTCTGGGTCAGCGGATCACTGCGGCCGCCAAGGCTTGGGGGCGACGAGCAGATGGACGTCATCCGGAGGCGCCACGGTCCGGGGCGGTGGTGGCGGGGGTGGCGCGGTCGCCCGCTACTCATCCGGACGGAATCGGCGGCCGGAACCGGCGTGTGGTCACAGTTGGGGCGCCACGACGACGCCGAGCATGCCGGGGCCGACGTGGGCGCCGATGACGGGGCCGACCTCGCCGACGTAGACGTCCTCGACGTGCGGGATGCGTTCGCGGAGGCGGGCGGCGAGGGATTCGGCGCGGGACGCGGCGGCCAGGTGCTGGACGCCCAGGTCGACGCGGCGGTCCCCGGCTTCGGCGACGGCGAGTTCCTCCAGCCGGGCCAGCGCGCGGGAGGACGTGCGGACCTTTTCCAGCGGCGCGATCCGCCCGTCCCGGATGTCGAGGAGCGGCTTCACCATCAGCGCGGAGCCGAGGAGGGTGGCCGCGGCGCCGATGCGGCCGCCCCGGCGCAGGTGTTCGAGGGTGTCGACGCAGATGAGGGACCGGGTGAGTTCGGCGCGGCGTGCGGCGGCGTCCGCGACCTGGTCGGCGGTTCCGCCGGACATGGCGGTGGCCGCGGCGGAGAGGGCGGCGAACCCGAGGCCCATCCCGAGGGTTCCGCTGTCGATGACCCGTACGGGCACGGGGGCGGCTTCGGCGGCGAGCCGGGCCGCGGCCACCGTCCCGGACAGGGCGGCTGAGAGGTGGATCGAGACGATTTCGCGGGCACCGGAGTCCGCGGCGGCCTGGTAGGTGTCGGCGAACCGCTCGGGGGCGGGGCGGGACGTGGTGATGGGGTGCCATTCCTTGAGCGCCTGGGCGGCCTCGGCGGTGCCGATGTCGCCTTCGTCCCGCGTGACGCCGCCGACGGCGATCTGCAGGGGGACGATGGTCAGCCCGTGCCGGTCGGCGAACCCCGCCGGAAGGTAGGCGGTGGAATCGGTGACGACCGCGACCGCGCTGCCCATGGCAGGACACTACCCGCCGCCGGGACGGTGCGTCAGGGCTGGACGGGGACTCCGCCGCGCCAGATGCGCAGGGCGCGGAGGCCGAACGCCCAGGCGAACGCACCTTCGTGGTCGGCGTCCCAGAGGACGATGTCGGCGAGCATGCCGGGGGCGAGGGAGCCGCGGTCGCCGACGCGGAGGGCGGCCGCGCCGCCGAGGGTGGCGGCGCGCAGGGCCTCGGTGACGCTGAGGCCGAACATGGCGACCGACAGCCCGATGACGAGGGGCATGGACGTGATGCCGCACTGGCCGGGGTTGTGGTCGGTGCCGAGGGCGACGGTGACGCCGCGGTCGAGCATCTGCCGGACGGGCGCCGGGGCGCGGCTGCTGTTGAGGCCGCTGCCGGGGCAGACGGTGGCGGTGACGCCGGCGTGCGCGAGGGCCTTGATGTCGTCGTCGTTGGCCTGGGTGAGCAGGTCGGCGGAGGCGCAGCCGACTTCGGCGGCGACCTGGGCGGCGCCGATGCGCTCGTTGGCGCAGGCGTGCATCCTGGCCTTCAGGCCGGCCCGCTTCCCGGTGAGCAGGAGGGCGCGTGCCTCTTCGGCGGTGAAGTGGCCCTCGTCGCAGTAGACGTCGATGGAATCGGCGCCGGCCACGGCGGCGTCCCCGGCCCACAGCCGGACGGCCTCGATGTAGTCGCGGCGGCGGCCGAAGAACTCCGGCGGCAGGATGTGCGCGGCCAGGAACGTGGCGTGGATGCGCGGCATGGAAGGTTCGCCTTCGAGCGAGCGCAGCATCCGGATGTCGGCGAGTTCACCGTCGCGGGTGAGGTGGTATCCGGTCTTGGCCTCGACGGTGGTCGTCCCGGCGAGGATCCACTGGCGGAGCCGTTCGCGGACGCCGTTGCAGAGCGTCCAGGGGTCGGTGCCCCGGGTGACGGTCACGGTGGAGTTGACGCCGCCGCCCGCGGCGGTGATGGCGGAGTGGGACGAGCCGCTGGTGCGCATGGCGAGTTCGGCCCACCGGTTGCCCGCGTACACGGGGTGGGAGTGGGCGTCGATGAGCCCTGGCGTGACCAGGCCTCCGCCCAGGTTCTCCACGTGGTCGACGTCGACGATGTCGTCGATGATGCCGGGGACGCGCTGCGGGAGGTCGGAGGCGGGCCCGGCCCAGACGATCCGGTCGTCGTGGATGAGCACCGCGGCGTTGCTGCAGACGTCGGTGCCCGTCCAGAGCCTGCCGATGTTCGTCAACAGCCGTACGGTCATGGCGTCACCGGCCTGGTTGGTGCCATGCGCGCGTCAGCGCGGTTCCGGTCGCCGTGGGGCGCTGGTGCGGGCCGACCGCCCTCGCTCCGGTGGCCGGACCTGCCGTGAAGTCGAGGCGGGCACCTGTTCTCGTTCCGGCGCTTGGATCTTTCATGAGTGGCCACCTGCTCTCGATCCGAAACGCCGACTGGGTGCCGGCGACTCACCGTTGGCGGGTCGGGTGGTCGGGCGACCACCACTGGCACGAGACCGGAGATATCGGTTTCGTCACGGTAGTGCACTGAAGGCCCGTCCGACAACCTCTGGTCGTAGCGCATCGACAGCCATCACCCCGCCCCTAGCTCTACGACCGTACGGATTTCAACCGGACCGTCAAGCCGATTGGACAAGCTGTCACCGTTCGGCGACCAGGATGGGCCCGGGGGCGGCTTCCAGACGCGTCCGAACACCGTCCGAACCGAGCCGAAACCCCCTCAACACCCGAAATCCCGCCGGGCGGCGTGGCCCGGCGGGATCGTCAGACGCTCGGGGTGACGGCCTCGTACCGGGACAGCTCGCCGGCGAGGTCGGCCGGGACCCTGACGTGGAGCATGGTGCCCTCGGCCAGGTGCTCCTGCTTGAGGATCTCGCCGCGCTCGTGCACCTGCGCGACGAGGTCGCCGCGCTCGTAGGGCACGAGGGCGTGCAGTTCGCTCTCCAGCCCGGGCAGGTCCGCCTCGATGGCCGCGCGCAGCTCCTCCATGCCGAACCCGGTGCGGGCGGACACGACGACGCTGTGCGGCTCCCGGCGCTGGAGGCGGGCGATCGCGAGGTCGTCGGCGGCGTCGGCCTTGTTGATGACGATGATCTCGGGGATCTCGTCGGCGTCGATCTCGCGCAGCACCTCGCGGACGGCGTCGATCTGCGCCTCGGGGTCGGCGTCGGAGCCGTCCACGACGTGCAGGATCAGCCCGGCGTCGGTGACCTCCTCCAGCGTCGAGCGGAACGCCTCGATGAGCTGGTGCGGCAGGTGCCGGACGAACCCGACGGTGTCGGCCAGGGTGTAGGCGCGGCCGCCGGCCGTCTCGGCGCGCCGGACGGTGGGGTCGAGGGTGGCGAACAGCGCGTTCTCCACCAGCACCCCGGCGCCGGTCAGCCGGTTGAGCAGGGACGACTTGCCCGCGTTGGTGTAGCCGGCGATGGCGACGGCGGGCACCGCGTGGCGGCGGCGTTCGCCGCGCTTGGTGTCGCGGGCCTTGGACATGCCCTCGATCTGCCGGCGCAGCTTGGCCATCCGGGTGCGGATCCGCCGCCGGTCCAGCTCGATCTTGGTCTCGCCGGGTCCGCGCCCGCCGATGCCGATGCCGCCGGCGGCGCGGCCGCCGACCTGCCGGGACAGGTTGCCGCCCCAGCCGCGCAGCCGCGGCAGCAGGTAGTTGAGCTGCGCTAGCTCGACCTGCGCCTTGCCTTCGCGGCTCTTGGCGTGCTGGGCGAAGATGTCCAGGATCAGCGCGGTCCGGTCGATCACCTTGACCTGGACGGTCTCCTCCAGGTGCCGCAGCTGGCTCGGGGCCAGCTCGCCGTCGCAGATGACGGTGTCGGCGCCGGTGGAGATGACGGTGTCGCGCAGCTCCGCGGCCTTGCCGGAGCCGATGTAGGTGGCCGGGTCGGGACGGGTACGGCGCTGGACGAGGCCTTCGAGGACCTCCGAGCCGGCGGTCTCGGCGAGGAGTGCCAGCTCGCGCAGGGAGTTCTCGGCCGTCTCGGCCGTTCCCTCCGTCCAGACGCCCACGAGGACGACGCGCTCCAGCCGGAGGGCGCGGTACTCGACCTCGGTGACGTCGGTCAGCTCGGTGGACAGGCCCGCGACGCGCCGCAGTGCCCGCCGGTCCTCGAGGTCGAGTTCGCCCGTCATGGGCTCGAACTCGGCCTCGTCACGGTTCTCGAACTCGTCCGGATTCTGGGTCTGGTCTGCAGAGAAAGGTTGAGTCATATGTCCTCAGTAGAACGCCGCGTCGCGGCCGTATCTTCCCGGCGATCGTCTCACGCACCGTCCACGGTGGTCACGTGCTTATCGGCGTGGGTTGACGCGAGCGCGCGCGGGGAGGTGCGAAGGGGACCCGCTTTGACCGAGGTCAGTACCGGCACGTAACATTCTCCACCTAACAGAAGTGGAATTTCGCGATACGAAAGGGCAGGCTGATGGCTGAACTTGAAGGCATCGAGGTCACCGGACCCCTCGGCGAGCGGTACGAGGAGATCCTGACCCCCGAGGCGCTCGGCCTGCTCGCCGCCCTTCAGCGCGAGTTCGGCGCGCGGCGCAAGGAGTTGCTGGAGGCGCGGGCCGAGCGCCAGCGCGGGCTCTCCGAGGGCGGGACGCTGGACTTCCCGTCCGAGACCGCCGGCATCCGGGCCGACGACTCCTGGCGGGTCGCGGAGGCCGCGCCCGGCCTGGAGGACCGCCGCGTCGAGATCACCGGCCCGACGGACCGGAAGATGACCATCAACGCGCTCAACTCGGGCGCCAAGGTGTGGCTGGCCGACTTCGAGGACGCCAACACGCCGCTGTGGGACAACATGATCGAGGGGCAGCTCAACCTGCGGGACGCCCTGGACCGCACCATCGACTTCACCGACGCCAAGAGCGGCAAGTCCTACGCCCTCAAGGCCGACGGGGAACTCGCGACCATCGTCGTCCGGCCGCGCGGCTGGCATATGGAGGAGAAGCACCTCCTCATCGACGGCGAGCCCATGTCCGGCTCCCTGTTCGACTTCGGGCTGTACTTCTTCCACTCGGCCCGCCGGCAGCTCGACAAGGGCAAGGGCCCCTACTACTACCTGCCGAAGATGGAGAGCCGCCTTGAGGCGCGGCTCTGGAACGACGCGTTCAACCTCGCCCAGGACCACCTGGGCATCCCGCGCGGCACCATCCGCGCGACCGTGCTGATCGAGACGATCCCGGCCGCGTTCGAGATGGAGGAGATCCTCTACGAACTGCGCGACCACTCCGCAGGCCTGAACGCCGGCCGCTGGGACTACCTCTTCTCTGTGATCAAGAAGTTCCGGGACCGGGGCGCGGACTTCGTCCTCCCCGAGCGGAACGCGATCACGATGACCGCCCCGTTCATGCGGGCCTACACCGAGCTGCTCGTCCGGACGTGCCACAAGCGCGGCGCGCACGCGATCGGCGGGATGGCGGCGTTCATCCCGTCCCGCCGCGACGAGGAGGTCAACAAGATCGCCCTGGAGAAGGTCCGGGCCGACAAGACCCGCGAGTCCGGCGACGGCTTCGACGGCTCCTGGGTCGCCCACCCCGACCTCGTCCCCATCTGCCGGGAGATCTTCGACGGCGTCCTCGGCGACAGGCCGAACCAGCGCGACCGGCTCCGCGAGGACGTCGAGGTCTCGGCCGCCGACCTGCTCAACATCAAGGCCACCCCCGGCGACATCACCGAGACCGGCCTGCGCACCAACATCGACGTGGCGCTGCGCTACCTCGCCACCTGGCTGGACGGCGCCGGCGCGGTCGCGATCCACAACCTGATGGAGGACGCCGCGACCGCCGAGATCTCCCGCTCCCAGGTGTGGCAGTGGATCTACAACGGCGTCCAGCTCAAGGACGGCCCGCAGGTCACCAAGGAGCTCGTCGAAAGGCTGCTGGACGAGGAACTGGCCAAGATCCGGGCCGAGCTGGGCGACGCCTACAACGAGCCCCGCTACGACCAGGCCGTGACGCTCTTCAAGGAAGTCACCCTCGCCGACGAGTATTCTGAATTCCTCACCACCCCCGCTTACCAGCAGTTCCCGTAGAACCCGGACGACCGGCCCCGAGCCGGGCGGCCACGGGTCGTCCGGCTCGATCTTGCGGTGGGTTCGGGCGCGGGAGGATGGTGGACATGATGGAATCCACGCTCAAGGCGCTCGGAGCGCGGCTGGAGACGCTCGTCGGGGCGGACGGTGTCGTCACCGACCCGGTGCGGCTGCGCACGTACGAGTGCGACGGGCTGACCAACCACCGCGCGACGCCCGGTGTGGTCGTGCTGCCCGGCACCGCCGAGCAGGTCGCCGCGGTCGTGCGCGAGTGCGCGGCGGCCGGGGTGCCGTACGTGGCGCGCGGGTCGGGGACGGGCCTGTCCGGAGGGGCGCTGCCCCGCACGGACGGCGTCCTGATCGTCACGTCCCGGATGCGCCGGATCCTGGAGATCGACATTCCGGGGCAGCGGGCCGTGGTGGAGCCCGGCGTGATCAACCTGGACGTGACGCGGGCCGTCCGCCCGTACGGGTACTACTTCGCGCCCGACCCGTCGAGCCAGCAGATCTGCTCGGTCGGCGGGAACGTGGCGGAGAACTCCGGCGGCGCGCACTGCCTGAAGTACGGGTTCACCGCGCATCACGTGCTGGCCTGCGAGGTCGTCACACCGGACGGCGAGCTGGCCGAACTGTCGGCCGACACGCCGGGCTACGACCTGCTGGGCGTGTTCGTCGGGGCGGAGGGCACCCTCGGCATCACCACCAAGATCACGGTGCGGCTCACGCGGGTACCGGAGACCGTGCAGACGCTGCTGGCGGCGTTCGACTCGATCGAGGCCGGCGGCGCCGCGGTGTCGGCGATCATCGGCGCGGGCGTCGTCCCGGCGGCGATCGAGATGATGGACGCGCTGTCGATCGAGGCGGCGGAGGCCGCGGTGCGCTGCGAGTATCCGCCGGGCGCCGGTTCGGTGCTGATCGTGGAGCTGGACGGCCCGGAACCGGAGGTCGCGTCCCAGTTCGCCGACGTCGAGCGGCTGTGCCGGGACGCGGGCGCGTTCGAGATCCGCATCGCCGCCGACGACGAGGAGAGGGCGCTGATCTGGAAGGGACGCAAGTCCGCGTTCGCCGCGGTCGGCCGGATCAGCCCCGCCTACCTCGTCCAGGACGGCGTCATCCCGCGGACGGCGCTGCCGCGGGTCCTGGCGAGCATCGACGCGCTGTCGGCCGAGTCGGGGGTGCGGGTCGCGAACGTTTTCCACGCGGGCGACGGCAACCTGCATCCGCTGGTGCTGTTCGACGACGCGGAGGAGGGCGCGGAGGAACGCGCGGAGGCCGTGTCGGGCGCGATCCTCGACCTGTGCATCGAGCACGGCGGTTCCATCACTGGTGAGCACGGCGTCGGCGTCGACAAGTCCCGTTACATGCCGCGCATGTTCACCGAAACCGATCTGGACACCATGCAGATGGTCCGCTGCGGATTCGATCCCGTGGGGCTGTGCAACCCGGGCAAGGTGTTCCCCACACCGCGCCTGTGCGGCGAGGTGCCGGGCGTGCGCAAGGGCCCCCACCCATACGAAGGAAAGGCGGACCTCTTCTGATGCGGCCCCTGGACGCCTTGGCGAAGGTCTGCGGCGATGTCCGGCCCGGTGAGCCGGCGGAGGGCGTGCTCGGTGTCGAGCCCGCCCTCGTCGCCGCGCCGAAGAACCTGGCCGAGGCCGCCGACATCATGCGCGTCGCCGCCGAGAAGGGTCTGGCCGTCGTCCCGCGTGGCGCCGAAACCCGCCTGGACTGGGGGACGCCACCGGAGCGGTGCGATCTGCTCGTCGACACCCATCGCCTAGACGGTCTCATCGAGCACGCCGCAGGGGATCTGGTCGCGAAGGTGGAGGCGGGCCTGCCGATGGAGCGGCTCGGCGAGGAACTCGCCGAACGCGGCCAGCGGCTCGCCCTCGATGTCCCCCTGCCGGGTTCCACCGTCGGCGGGACGATCGCCACTGGCGCGTCCGGTCCGCTCCGCTCGCTGTACGGGACGCCCCGCAATCTGGTCATCGGGCTCACGATCGTCCGGGCGGACGGTCAGATCGCGCGGTCGGGCGGCAAGGTCGTCAAGAACGTCGCCGGATACGACCTGGGGCGGCTCTTCTGCGGCTCGTACGGGACCCTCGGCCTGATCGTGGAGGCCACCTTCCGCCTGCACCCCGTCCCCGCGGCCCTCGCCTATGTGACGTGCGCAGTGAACGGGCCCGAGGACGCGCACGATGCCGTCCAGACCGTCCTCCATTCTCCTGTGGCGCCCAGCGCGGTCGAATACATCGCGCCGGGGACGGTCGTGGTCCTCCTGGAGGGCGTCCCGGAGGGCGTCGCCGCGCGCGCTCGGCAGACCGCGGAACTCCTCGGCGAGAACGCCTCGATAGCCGAGACCGCGCCGGACGGCTGGGGACGGTATCCGGACGGCACCACCCTCATCGACGTCACCGCCCCGCCGCCCGCGCTCCGCGACCTTCTCACCGTCCTCGGCCCGGACGCCGCCGCCACATGGAGCGGCAGCGGGCACGGCCATGTGGGTCTCCCCGCCGAGTCGTCGCCCGATGACGCCGCCGACGTCCTGGGCCGCCTGCGGGACGTGCTGACCCGGCACCGCGGCGGCGCCGTCGTCCGTTACGCACCCGAAGAGGTGCGCGCCGGCATCGACGTGTCGGGTCCGATCCCGGCGCTCACGCTGATGCGGCGTGTGAAGGACCAGTTCGACCCGGACCACCGGCTGTCCCCCGGCCGTTTCGTTGGAGGTATCTGATGAGCGCCCAGGACGACCTGCCGAAACTGCTCAGCGACTGCGTGCACTGCGGTTTCTGCCTGCCGACGTGCCCGACGTACGTGCTGTGGGGCGAGGAGATGGACTCGCCCAGAGGCCGCATCCACCTCATGCAGCAGCACGCGGAGGGAGAACCGCTCAGCGACGCGATGGTCGGGCACTTCGACGCCTGCCTTGGATGCATGGCCTGCGTGACGTCCTGCCCGTCCGGCGTGCAGTACGACCGGCTCATCGAGATGACCCGGGCCGACGTCGAACGCGAACATCCACGTTCGCTCAAGGAGCGCGCCATACGGGAGATGGTCTTCCAGCTGTTCCCGTACAAGCGCAGGCTCCGTGCTCTGCGCGGCCCTCTGCGCGCGTACCAGAAGTCGGGTCTGGAACGGCTCGTCCGGCGCAGCGGCGTCCTGGAACGCATCTCGCCGTCGGTCGCCGCGATGGAACGGCTCGCGCCGCCTCTCGGCAAGGCGCCGAGGCTGCCGGAACGGGTCGCCGCCCGTGGTGAACACCGCGCCACGGTCGGGATGCTGACCGGCTGCGTGCAGAGCGAGTTCTTCCCCGGTGTCAACGCGGCCACCGCCCGTGTTCTGGCCCTCGAAGGCTGCGACGTGCTCATCCCCGGCCAACAGGGCTGCTGCGGGGCGCTGTCCATGCATTCCGGCCGCGAGGAGGAGGCCCGCGCGTTCGCCCGCCGGACGGTCGAGACCTTCGAATCCGTCGACGTCATCGTGGTGAACTCCGCGGGCTGCGGGTCCGCGATGAAGGAGTACCGGGCGCTGCTGGCGGACGATCCCGCCTGGGCGCGGCGGGCGGAGGCGCTGTCGGCGAAGACCCGGGACCTCGCGGAGTACCTCGTGGAACTCGGGCCCCGCGCGGAACGGCGACCACTACCGGTCACGGTCGCCTACCACGACGCGTGCCATCTGGCCCACGCGCAGGGCATCCGCGGCCAGCCCCGGGCGCTGCTGGCCGCGATCCCGGAGCTGACCGTCCGGGAGATCGCCGAACCCGACATCTGCTGCGGTTCCGCCGGGACCTATAACCTGTTCCAGCCGGAGGCCGCCGGAGAACTCGGCGACCGGAAGGCGGTGAACGTGGACGCCACCCAAGCCGAACTACTGGTCGCAGCCAACCCCGGCTGCTCCATGCAGATCGCCACCGCGCTGCGCCGGCGCGGCGCCGGCATCGCGGTCGCGCACACCGCGCAGGTGCTGGACGCCTCCCTACGGGGATTGGGCCGCGACGCCCTCGTCGCGCGCGGCTCGTAACCCCGTGACCTGGAACGCCGCCGATCCGGGCGTCCGGTATCGTGTCTGACTCCTTGAGACGGGACACGCTTACCGAGCCTGGAGTGGCCCAAGGGAGCACGCAGAACCATGTCCAACAGCTACCAGCCGTACCGTACGAACCACCGGAGGAAGAAGCGCAACGCGGGGAGGCTCGGGCTCGCCGGAGCCCTCACCGGGGCCGTCGGCATCGCCGCGGTGGCCACCGTCATCGTGGTCGTCCGGCCGGGCGGCGACCCGGGCGGGGAGGCCGCCCGGCCGACGCTGGCCGGTCAGGGCAGCGCCGCGCCGGTGAAATCGTCGGTGCCCGCCCCCGAGACCGGCCCCCCGGTCGGCTTCACCACCCCGGAGGGCTACGGCTACAGCCTCGCCGCCGTGAAGGCCGGAACGGACGGGCGGCCCCTCGGCGCCACCGAGCCCCCACCGTCGGGGACGACGTACGCCTACGCGGACTACGTCCTCGCCAACAGCCAGCGGCGGCCCGTCCTGCTGGACTATCCCGTGGACCTGTTCATGCCGAAGGCGCAGGTTCCGGCGTCCGCGCAGGAGCGGTGCATGCCGCAGGCGGGCATCCCCGACGACATGTGCACGCTCCCCAACCACAGCGAGATCACCGCCCGGGTCGACGGGTCGAAGCCCCCCATCGACGAGAACGGCACCATGATGATCCCGGCGGGCGCCTCGTACGTGGTGCGGATCGCCTCCGACCTCCCGGTCAACGATGACGTCTCCGCCGGAGACCTGCAGCTTTACGTGTGGAACGCCCGGTACACCAGCGACCGCAAGGGCATCGGGCTCGCGTTCCCCTGACCGTCGTGTTCCAGAAGGGCCGGGCTAGGCGGCTGCTCGGGTGAGGACGCCTTGGGCCAGGACGCCTTGGGCCAGGACGGCTTGGGCCAGGACGGCTTGGGCCAGGACGGCTTGGGCTAGGACGGCTTCGTGAACCCGATGTCCTGGTAGGCGGGCTGGAAGAAGCCGCAGGCGCCCAGATTGGCCAGGTTCGCGCGCGTGGCGACGAGCTGTGGTCGCTGGTACAGCGGCAAGACCGACGCCTGGCGCCAGATGAGCCGGTCGGCCCTGTTCACGAGGACGTGAATTCTCGCCGGGTCGACCTCCGCGATGGCGCGGTCCATGGCGGCGTCGATGGCGTCGCTGCCGATGCGGGAGTAGTTCTGCTGGATCCGGTCGCCGTGCGGTTCCGCGAACACCGATTTCATCGGCGACACCGGGAAGGACGTGCCCAGCCAGGAGAACGGGACGATGTCGAAGTTCCCGGGCGTGACGTACCGGTCGAACGCGTCGTCCGCGGGAACCGGCTCGATGTCCACCCGGACGCCGATGCGTTCGAGCAGCGCCCGCGCCAGTTCCCCTTCGCGTTTGCTGATCGGGACCCCGGACGGGACGACGAAACGCAGCGCGAGCGTCCGTCCGCCCTTGACGCGGTACTTCCCGCGGGGTTTCCAGCCCGCCTCGTCCAGGAGCCGTCTGGCGCGGGCCGGGTCGTACACGCCGAACTCCCCGGAGTTGTCCCGGTAGCCGTCCTGGGTGTTGACGTAGAAATGGTTGCCGAGCATCCGGACGGGCACTCCGAGGCCGGACAGGTCGGATCGGGCGATGGCGCGCCGGTCGATGCCGAGCATGACGGCCCGCCGCACCCGCACGTCGGACAGGACGGGCGAGGCGGCGTTCAGCGTGAAATGCCGCCAGTCGGGCCCGCCCGCCCGGCGGACGGCGGCGCCGCGCACCCCCTGGACGCGCCGCAGTGCGCCCGCGTCGAGGCCGATGTCCATGAGGTCGACCTCGTTGTTGGCGAACGCGCCGGGCATGGCGCTGGGGTCCATCGCGCGGTAGACGATGCGGTCGAGTTTCGCGGGCGGACCCCACCAGGCGGGGTCGCGGGCCAGCGTCACCGTCTTGGCGGTCTTGTCGATCTCCTGGATTTCGAACGGGCCGGCGGTGACGGGCAGGCGGTTCATCCAGCCGGTGTTGAACGCGCGTGGGTCGGCGTACATGGTGGCCGGGTAGAGCGGGCTGAACAGGCTGCGCCAGTCCGCGTACGTCCCATCGAAGGTCACCTCGACCACGTTTTCGCCAGGGCCTCGTTCGATGCGCTTGATGCGGCGGTAGCCGGTGACGGCGGAGACTTCGTATCGCGGGTCGCGTCCTGAGAGCGCGCGTGCCTGCGCCACGAAGTCGGCGTGGCCGATGGGGCGGCCGTCCGACCACTTGGCTCGCGGGTTGAGCCGGTATGTGACGGTCTGCCCGTGCGCGGTGCGCCTCAGCGATGCCGACCGCAGGTATTCGGGGACGGGACGCGGCACGGCCTTCTCGTCGGCGCGCATCAGGTACGGCAGAACACCCCGGATGACGCGCTCGACCACCCCGGTGGTGCCCGTGACGTGGTTGAAGTTCCACTGGGACGGGAACTCCGGCAGCGGCCAGCGCAGCGTCCCGCCGTTCACGACGCGGTCGCGCGGGGCCGGATTGACGTCGGACGCGGGCAGCCGCCCAGACGCGTGGCTCGTGGAGCCCTCCGGCCCGGGGCCGCTGCAGCCGGTCAGCAGCGCGGCCCCAAGGAGAACAGCGCCGAGCGCCCGTTTCACCGGCCGTCCCCGACTTCGACAAGGGGATGGTGACACCCCACCGATTGGTCGACGCCTTCCCCAGGCCGCACAGGACGAGACTTGGGATCGTGTTCCTCGCACAGGGCTCCTTCGACGGCGGTGAGCGTGGCATAGCGCGGGCAACGGGAACGGAAACGGCACCCCGCAGGTGGGGACGCGGGGTCAGGCGGGTCCCCCCGCAGAAGGACACGACGGCGACGTCGTTCCAGCCGCGGATCGGGCAACGGAACCGCGTCCAGCAGCGCGCGCGTGTACGGATGTGCGGGCGCGCGGTACACGACGTCCACCGACCCGATCTCAACGATGCGCCCCATGTACATGACGGCGACCCGGTCGGCGAGGCTGTGGACGACGGCCAGGTCATGGGCGACGAGCAAGTACGCCAAACCGAGCCGGTCGCGCAGACGCTCCAGCAAGGCCATGACACCGGCCCGCACAGAAACGTCCAGGGCCGCCACGGGCTCGTCCAGGAGCAGCAGCCGTGGCTCCAAGGCCAGCGCTCTGGCGATGCCGACGCGTTGCCTTTCCCCACCTGAGAGACCATGTGGGTAACACCCGGCATGATCAGGCTCCAGGCCCACCGACTCCATCAGCTCCCTGACCCGCCCACGGATGCGGGACGACGGGTAGCCGTGCGTGGTCAGCGGTTCGGCGAGGATGTCGGCCACGCGCATCCGCGGGTTCAACGACGAGAACGGGTCCTGGAACACCACCTGGACATCCCGCCGCAGAGCCTTCCGGTGGGCGGCGCGCAAGGCCGCCGTGTCCTGTCCGAAGACGGCGACGCGTCCGCCTTGCGGGCGCGTCAACCGGAGGATCTCCATCAGTGCCGTGGTCTTGCCGCACCCCGATTCCCCCACCAGCGCCAAGGTCTCGCCCTCACGGACATCGAAGCCGATGCCGTCCACGGCGCGCACCGTCCCGGCCCTGCGCCGCGGCAATGTCCCCTTGTACAGCGGATGGTGACGGACGAGACCGTCCACCTCAAGCACGACGGGACGACCGGGCCGGGTCGGCCGGGGCAGACGGACAGGCCGCTCGCCGATCCGGGGAATCGACCGCAGCAGCCGGACCGTGTACGGCGTTCCAGGGCGATGGTAGATCTGCTCAACCGGCCCTGATTCCACGTCGCGTCCCGCGTGCATCACCATGACGCGGTCGGCGAACCCGGCGACGGCCCCCAGGTCGTGAGTGATCAGGACGATCGCGGCGCCGGTGGCCTCCTTGGCGACCCGAAGCACGTCGAGTACCTGCGCCTGGACGGTCGCGTCCAGGGCGGTCGTCGGCTCGTCCGCGACGATGGCGGCCGGGTCGTTGGCGATCGCCATCGCGATCATCACGCGCTGCCGCATACCGCCGGAGAACTCGTGCGGGTACGCCCTGACCCGCCGCGCCGCGCCGGGAACGCCGACCAGGTCGAGCAGCTCGGCGGCCCGTGCCCGCGCCGCCGCACGCGAAGCCGCCGAGTGAACGCGAACGGTCTCGGCGATCTGGTCGCCCACCGTGTGGACGGGCGTGAGCGCCGACAGCGGATCCTGGAAGACCATGGACAGCTCCTTGCCGCGAACCCGCGACAGTTCGGCGTCCGGCCGCCCGAGCAGTTCCTCACCGCGCAACCGCACCGAACCCGCGGCACGGGCGCTCTCCGGCAGAAGCCCCATCACGGCGAGTGCGAGGGCGGTCTTGCCGGAGCCCGATTCACCGACGATCCCGAGCACCTCGCCCTCCCCGACCGTGAAACTCACCCCCTGGACGGCGCGCACATCGGGTGCGTAACGAACCGTCAGATCCGTGACCCGCAGCACGCTCACCCCCTGCCCCCGGCGGGATCGAGGACGTCGCGCAGTCCGTCGCCCAGGAGGTTCACCGCGAGGACGATGAGAACGAGCAGCCCGGCGGCGAAACCGAACGGCCACGGACGGGCGGCCACGGTGCCGTGGCCGTCGGCGATCAGCGTGCCGAGCGACACGTCCGGCGGCCGGACACCGAGACCGAGGAAGGACAGGCCGCTCTCCGCGATGATCGCGACGCTGACGTTCAGGCTCGCGTCAACGGCCAGCAGCGACGCGAGCTGCGGCAGGACGTGCCGGACGATCACGCGTGGCGCGCTCACCCCGAGGAACCGGGCGGCCAGCACGTACTCCCGCTCACAAAGCGAGATCGTCATGCTCCGCACCATCCGGGCCGTGATCATCCACATGAACGCGGCCAGCAGTGCCACGAGCACCGGCACGCCCCCGGAAAGCCGCGGCACCAGCACGACGACGACCAGGAGGGGCGGAAGAGCCAGCAGCAGGTCGACGCCCCACATCAGGGTCCGGTCGAGCGGGCCGCCCGCGAACCCGGCCGCCGTGCCGACGACGGCGGCGAGCCCTGTCGCGATCACGGCGGCGAACAGGCCGATCAGCAGTGACCTCTGGGCTCCGCGCAGAGTGAGGGCGAACACGTCCCGTCCGCTGTGCGTCGTGCCGAGCCAGTGCCGCGCGGACGGCCCCTGGTGGAAGGCGGTGAAGTCCGTGCCGTCCCAGCCCCAGGGCGACACGAGCGGCCCGCCGAACACCAGCGAGAACAGCAGCGCGAGCAGGACGAGCCCCGCGACCGCCCGCCGGCTGCGCCGCCGCACCGTCAGGGACCGCACCGTCATGGCCCGCACCGGCCCGACGCCGTCCGGACACGCGGGTCGAGGACGCCGTGCAGCACGTCCGAGGCGAGCCCGGCCAGCAGCACCCCGATCACGGCGACGCAGCCGATCGCCGCGACCACGTTGACGTCACCGCGCGTCACGGATTCGACCAGCCACTCCCCCATCCCGTGCCGCCCGAAGATCTTCTCGGTGAACATGGCGCCGAGGAGCAGCAGGCCGGAGGTGTAGGCGACGTAGGTCGTCATCGGCGCCAGAGCGGCGCGCAGCCCGTGCCGCATCAGAGCGCTCCGCCGCCGCAGCCCCTTGGCCCGCGCGGTGCGCACGAAGTCGGCGTTCAGGACGTCCAGCATCATGCCGCGCTGGTACCGGCAGCAGACGGCCAGTTGTGCGAGCGCGATCGTGACCGTCGGCAACAGCAGGCGCCGTACCCGGTCAACGAACCCTGCGAGGTCTCCGGACATCCCCGGTGCGGACTCTCCGACCCACACGAAGACCTGCGCCCCCATGACGTGGTTGGCCTTGCCCGCGGCGATCTGCAGCAGCACCGCCAGCACGAACACGGGGACGGCCAGCAGCGGATACGAACCGAGCGTGATGAGCCGGTCGGCCGTCCGCCCACGCCGCGCCGCCGCGTAGGCGCCGAGGAGGACGCCGAGCCCGCACCCGAGGACAGCGCCCGGGAGCACCAGCCGCAGGCTCACGCCGAGCCGCCGCCATAACTCGGCGTCGACCGGTTCGCCGTCCCAGGTGCGGCCGAGGTCTCCGTGCAGGACGCCCCCGGCCCAGGTGCGGTACCGGTCGGCCAGGGGCGTCCGGCCGTTGAGGTTGAGCGCGTCGAGCCGCGCGTCGACGACGGCCTCCGGCGGACGGGGCGCGCGGCCCTCGTAGCCGGCGCGCGGGTCGAGCGCGGCGGCGGCGAGCAGGTAGGCGAGGCTCGCCGCGAGCACGGCCGGCACCAGACGGCCCGCCAGCCGCCGCAGCGGGAACGCCGCCATGGTCCTCCTCCCGGCCGGTCCGCGAATCACAGAATGCTACTGAGTGATCACGCATCGCGTAGGAAAATACCGGGAGTCACATCATCGGACGACCGGGCGGGAGGACGGGACGCTCGCCCGCGCGAGCGCATTGACTGCATGACTCTGACAAGGACCTTCGCCGGTGGTCAGTCACCTTGTTCGGCGGCCCATTCCGGCCGTTTCGGCGCCGGCGGAGATCCGAACCCGCCCCCTGAAGGGCTCGGAGCCGCCGCCCGCACCGCACTGCCGGACACCGGCGGGCGGCGTCGGGGCATCGTCCGTTACCTCCCACGCGACGACTGTGACCTGCACCTTCGGTTCTCTCCGCAGGGTTCCGCGGTTACCATCACGGCACGCGCCAGCGCGCCGCGACGCGGACAGTGTCGGCCGACGGGAATCCCGGTGTCCTGAGGCGGACGCCCTGATGACTGCAGGACGGGGGCCAGGACGCTTTAACATTCCATTACTTTTGGTCTGGGGTGCGCATGGTGGAGACGGCAGAACAGGACCGCGGGCGTGGACGCGTCGCGGTCCCGCTGGCGCTCGGCGCCGTCCTGATCGTCGCCGCATCGTTCGCCATCGGTACCCGCCTGCCCTCTGACCTGCGGATGGTCTGGTGGCATCCGGAGATCCTCGTCGCGATCGCGTGGACGCCCGTGGCCGCCGTCCTGCTGCGGCACCGGCCGAGGCTGACGGTCGCCTGGCTCATGCTCGGCTCCGGCTTCTGCGCCGCCGTGTACGTCCTCTCGCTCAACATGGCCCCGTGGTTCGAGATCCACCACTGGGCCGGAACCGGTTCCGTCACGTGGCTCAGCACCTGGCTGTGGGCCATTGACACCTACGCCCTTACGCTCGTGCTGCCGCTGATCTTCCCGGACGGGCGGCTCGTGTCGCGCTGGTTCCGGCCGGTGCTCCTCCTCGCCTGCCTCGTCCCGGTGATCGTCTGCGTCCACCTGACGATCGACCCCGGCGTGCGCCGCTGGCACAACGGGGTCTCGGTCTACCCGTTCGACGAGATCCCGGTGGCAATCACCGCGATCATCATCGGCACCCTGGCCGCCGGGCTGCTCTCGGTGGCCGTCCGGTTCGTCCAGTCGCCTCCCGACGTCCGGCGGCAGATCGCCTGGGTCGTCTATCCCGGAATCGTCGCCGAGGCGGTCATCTACATCGGCGAGAACAGCATGATCGGGGATCCGTTGCGCAACGTCACCATCGTCGCCGTCCCCGTCTGCATCGCCATCGCGATCACCCGCTACCGGCTCTACGACATCGATCTCGTCGTCAGCCGGACGCTGGTGTACGCGGGGCTCGTGGCCGTCATCACCGGCGTGTACTTCGCGCTGGTCGGCGCTGCGAGCCTCCTCGCACACGGCCAGGGGACCCTCTCCGGGCTGGCCGGGGCGATCGTCGCGGGCGCCGTGTTCGAGCCCGTCCGGCGGCGCCTGCAGCGCACGGTGGACGGGTTCATCCACGGCGAGCGCGACCCGTACCGGATCGCCGACCGCCTCAACCGCCGGCTGCAGACCGCCGCCGACCCGGCCGCCGCGCTCGCCGTGGCCGCCGAGGTGGCGCGCTCCGCCCTGCACGCCACCGGCGTCGTGATCGAGGTTCTGGACCGCGACGGCCGGACCATCTCGGCCGAGGACGGCCTGCTCGGCGACCGGCCGCAGCTCATCCCGCTGGTCTGGCACGGGGAGCCGGTGGGCCGGCTGCTGTTCGGCGTCACCCGGTCGCCGGACGCGCGGCTGTCGGGCATCCTGGCCCGCAACCTCGCCGAACTGTCGAACGCGGTGCGACTCGCCGCGGACGTCCAGAGGTCCCGGGAGCACATCCTGCGCACCCGGGAGGAGGAGCGCCGGCGGCTGCGGCGCGACCTGCACGACGGGCTCGGCCCGACGCTGGCGAGCCTCGCGATGACGGTCGACGCGGCGCGCATCACGCTGAAGACCGACCCCGAGGCCGTGGACGCGCTGCTGGAAGAACTCCGCGCGACGATGGGGAGCACCATCGGCGACATCCGGGAGCTCGTGTACGGGCTCCGGCCGCCCGCGCTGGACGATCTGGGACTGGCGGGCGCGATCCAGGCGCTCGGCGGGGTCGTCGCCACGGGAGACGGCCCGGAAGTGGACGTCCAGGTGGAGGGCGATCTCAGAGGTCTGCCGGCGGCCGCGGAGGTCGCCGCGTACCGGATCGTGCAGGAGGCGCTCACCAACGTGCACCGGCACGCCAGGGCCGGTTGCGCGGTGGTCCGGCTGCACCTGAACGGGGACCTGCACGTCTCCGTCAACGACGACGGCGTGGGTCTGCCCTCACAGGTGCGTTCCGGCATCGGCATGTCCTCCATGCGGGAGCGCGCCGCCGAACTGGGCGGTTCCTGCACGGTCGGTCCCGGCCCCAAAGGGGGGACGCTGGTCCGCGCCAAGCTTCCCGTGAACGGCGTCCGTCGCTGACGCCCGTCCCGCCGCATTGCCGGGCGCCGGGCGAAGCCGGGTCGTCCGGCCGCTCCGGCCTCCACCCTGGCGGGAGGGCCGGTGACCGCCCCCCGCCAAGAAGGTCGCCACCGGCCCTCAGGCTCCGCACGGAACCGGGGCTCCCATCCCGGTCCATACGGGCCATTCACCAGAGGGTGTGCATGAATGAAGTTATGCGGCTGAAGGTCCCGTTGGTGAGGGACACCTGTCCCGTTCGAGCCGGGACGAGCCTGAATGCGCCTCTGGCCCTGGTTGGACGGGCTTTCGCTAGATCAGGCCGGGACGGATCTCGCCCTCGGCGACCAGCACGGCCGGCCCCGTCAGGCGGCTGGTCCCCCCGTCGAGGGCGACGGTCACCCGCCCGCCGGGAACGTCCACGGTCCACTCGGACGGGCCGGAGGCGCCCAGGGCCGCCGCCGCCGCGACCGCGACCGTGCCGGTGCCGCACGAACGGGTCTCGCCGGAGCCCCTCTCGTACACCCGCATCTCCAGGTGCCGCTCCCCGACGGCGCGGAAGAACTCGACGTTCACGCCGTCGGGGAAGACGCCGCGATCGAATCCGGGCGCCCGTGACAGGTCCAGCGCCGCGACCGGCCCGTCCACCCGGCACGCCAGATGCGGGTTGCCCACGGAGACGCGTTCGCCCCGGAACAGGGCGCCCGCCATGGACGCCTCACCGGAGCCGAGGACGTCGGCCGGGCCCATGTCGACGCTCACGTCCCCGGACGGGCCGAGCGTCACACGCCGCAGCCCCGCCCGGGTCGCCACGTCCCACTCCCCGGGGGCGGCGAGGCCGGCGTCGACGAGGTAGCGGGCGAAGACGCGCATCCCGTTCCCGCACATCTCGGCGATGCCGCCGTCGGCGTTGCGGTAGTCCATGAACCACTCGGCGTCCCGGAAGTCCCCCTCGACGCCCGCCGCCTTCGTCCGGACGACCCGCAGGACGCCGTCGGCGCCGATCCCGGCCCGCCGGTCGCACAGCCGGGCCACCGCCTCCGGGGTGAGGTCCAGGACGCCGTCCGGGTCGGGCAGGATCACGAAGTCGTTCTCGGTGCCATGCCCCTTGACGAACCGCATCCCCCGATCATATTGCGTCCGCCGGACCTCTCAGCCGACCAGGGCGAGAGCGCGGCCGACCAGGTCAGGGGCGTCGTAGGGCAGCCATTGGACGCGGGGGTCCCGGCGGAACCACGACTCCTGGCGGCGGGCGAACCGCCGGGTCGTCCGGATGGTGTCCTCCATGGCCTGCTCCCGCGTCCACTCCCCCGACAGGAACCGGAGGACCTGCGCGTAGCCGAGGGCGCGTCCGGCGGTCAGGCCGCCCCGCAGGCCCTGCTTCTCCAACTCGCGGACCTCGCCGACCAGCCCCGCCTCCCACATGCGGGACACCCGCAGGGCGATGCGGTCGTCCAGTTCCTCGCGAGGGACGCTCAGCCCGATCTGCACGACGGAGCCGTAGCGGTAGCGGTGCTCGGGCAGGGTCGCGGTGAACGGCCGGCCGGTTATCTCGATCACCTCCAGCGCCCGGACGATCCGGCGGCCGTTGCTCGGCAGGATCGCCTCCGCCGCCGCCGGGTCGAGGCCGCGCAGCCGCTCGTGCAGCGGGCCGGACCCGGCGTGCGCCAGCTCCTCCTCCAGCCGTGCCCGGACGGCGGGGTCCGTCCCGGGGAACTCCAGGTGGTCGAGCGCGGCGCGCACGTACAGACCGGAGCCTCCGACCAGGACCGGCACCCGGCCCCGCCCCCGGATCCGCGCGATCACGTCGGCGCTGAGCCGCTGGTACTCGGCGACGCTCGCGGTCTCGGTCACGTCCCAGACGTCCAGCAGATGGTGGGGGACGCCGCGCATCTCGTCCGGGGTGAGCTTCGCCGTGCCGATGTCCATGCCGCGGTACAGCTGCATCGAGTCGGCGTTGACCGCCTCCCCGCCCAGCCTCAGGGCCAGTTCCACGGCGAGGTCGGACTTGCCGGCGGCGGTCGCGCCGACGACCGCGATCACGTCCGGTCTATTCGCTGAGGTCACGGGATTGATTGTGGCAAGAGAACGGGTATAGGCGGGATGTACGGGTGTCGCGCGTGAACATGCGGCACCACCGACGAGACGAGGGATCCGGGGGGATTTTCGATGTCCATCGTCGACAAGGTCAAGCAGATGCTCGGGCAGAACACCGACAAGGCACGCCAGGGCGTTGAGCGGGCCGGGGACAAGATCGACGAGCGCACCGGCGGCAAGTACGCCGACAAGGTCGACAAGGCCCAGCAGAAGGCCGGCGACTACATCGACCGGAGCGCCGAAGGCGGCCAGAGCGGCGGCCAGAGCGGCGGCCAGAGCGAACAGGGCGGCGGTCAGCAGCCATAGCCCGTCTGTGACCAGGCCGCGACGAAGTAGCCGACTCCGTACGGTGCCTCGTCGGCGAGCAGAGCGGCCGTGAAGCCGCCCTCGCCGACGGCGCCGGCGAGCACCTGCCACGCCGCACGCCCGGCCGCTCGGAGTTCCTGGGACAGCCCCGGATCCAGAGCGGCCAGGGCGGCGGCGTCAGCGTCTCCGAGCGCGCGCGCCACGACCTCGTCGTAGGGGCGCGCGCGCCCATCGAGGTACCCGGGTGCCTTCTCCGAACGGCAAGCCGACCCGTCGCCCATCACCAGAAGCGCGACCCGGTCGGCCGACTCCGCAAGCCGCCGTCCGAGTGAGACGCATTCTTCCGGCGAAGCGTCGAACGCGACCGACTCGTAGCGGGCACCGAGATCGGCGTCATGCCGTTCCAGGAGCCACCGCCCGATGGTGAGGGAGAGCGGCAACTCCTCAGCGCCGTCCTTGGGCTCGTCAGGGATCGTCCAGTCAAGACCGTACGGGCGGAGTGTCGCGTTCGCGTCGGGCCCGTAAGAGCGGGTCCCCGGGGCACCGCCCACGACGACAAGCGCATCCACCGGCCGGTAGCCCTGTGTCCCCGCAGAGGGACGTCCACCGGGACCCGCCTGGCGACCGGTCAGGCGTCGGACCGCCTCATCGCACGCGGCGCGCAGCGTGTCGAGTTCCGGCGCCGCCTCCCCCGCCACCGCGGGCACGAGGATGGGCGGATGCGGGCACACCGCCGCCGATACGAGCACACTGCCTCCCTGCCGCACTGCCTCCCGGCCACCGGGTCTTGCACGGAAACCAACCCGATCATGCCGGAGTTCAGGAGGCGGTGGAGCAGCCGGACACGGGCGCGTCGGCCTGCGCAGGACGTCCGATCGACGGCATTCCGAGCGAAACGCCCTTCTGGCCGTCCACCCCGCCCGAGCCGTCCTCCCGGCCCTGGCGGGCTTCCCACGCGTCGCCCGCGCGCGTCCGCCGGACGTCCCGCACCGGCTTGTCGGCGACCAGGTGATGCGGCGCGGCGTAGGTCACCTCGACCGTGACCATGTCGCCCGGACGGACCGGCTCCTCCGGCACACCGAAGTGGACGAGGCGGTTGTCGCGCGCGCGGCCCGACAGCCGGCGGGTCGCCCCGTCCTTGCGGCCCTCCCCTTCGGCCACCAGGACCTCCAGGGTGCGGCCGAGCTGCTTCTTGTTCTCCTCCCAGGAGATCTCCTCCTGGAGGGCGACCAGCCGCTCGTACCGCTCCTGGACGACCTCCTTCGGCACCTGGCCGTCCATGGTCGCCGCAGGGGTGCCCGGACGCTTGGAGTACTGGAACGTGAACGCCGACGAGAACCGGGCCTCCCGCACCACGTGCAGGGTCTCCTCGAAGTCGGCCTCGGTCTCGCCGGGGAAGCCCACGATGATGTCGGTGGTGATCGCCGCGTCCGGGATCGCGGCCCGGACCTTCTCGATGATGCCGAGGTAGCGCTCCTGCCGGTAGGAGCGGCGCATCGCGCGCAGCACCGCGTCCGACCCGGCCTGCAGCGGCATGTGCAGCGACGGCGTCACGTTCGGCGTCTCCGCCATGGCGGCGATGACGTCGTCGGTGAAGTCCTTGGGGTGCGGCGAGGTGAACCGGACCCGCTCCAGCCCCTCGACGTCGCCGCACGCCCGCAGCAGCCCCGCGAACGCGGACTGGCCGCCCGACGTCATCGCACGGACCTCGTCGGGCGCGGCGGCGAGGGCACCGAACCCCGAACCGTACGCGTTGACGTTCTGGCCGAGGAGGGTGATCTCCAGGACGCCCTCGCCGACGAGCGCCTCGATCTCCGCCAGGATCTCCCCCGGGCGGCGGTCCCTCTCCTTGCCGCGCAGCGACGGGACGATGCAGAACGTGCACGTGTTGTTGCAGCCCACGGAGATCGACACCCACGCGGCGTACGGCGACTCACGGCGCGTCGGAAGCGTCGAGGGGAAGGTCACCAGGGACTCTTCGATCTCGACCTGCGCCTCGCTCTGGACGCGCGCCCGCTCCAGCAGCGCGGGCAGCGACCCGATGTTGTGGGTGCCGAACACCACGTCCACCCAGGGGGCGCGTTCGACGATGGTGTCGCGGTCCTTCTGCGCGAGGCAGCCGCCCACGGCGATCTGCATGCCGGGATGACCGTCCTTGACCGGCCGCAGATGGCCGAGGTTGCCGTAGAGCCGGTTGTCGGCGTTCTCCCGCACCGCGCACGTGTTGAACACCACCACGTCGGGCTCGCCGTCCCCGGCGCGGACATAGCCGGCCGCCTCCAGGAGCCCGGACAGCCGCTCGGAGTCGTGAACGTTCATCTGGCACCCGTAAGTGCGGATCTCGTACGTACGGGCAGCCGTATTCATAGGCGCACTCATGACGGTTACCAAGGGTACGGGCCCGGCGCGATATCACCGAACGGGCGACCGGCCACGCGCACGAGCCGCGATGATCACTCTCCGCCACGGTGAACCCCCGCCCGACATGGGGATTCGTGATCGTATCGGTACCGCGCGGCAACTTTAGCGGAGTCAACGATGACGTAAAGTCCGAGCGCATGACGGACAGCGAAGGCGGGCCCGACCTCACCAAGGACGGGCCGGAGGAACCCAGCCCGGAGCGGGCCCCCGCGGACGGCCGGCCCCTCGTCGTGGTCGAACACGTCAACAAGCACTTCGGCGAGTTGCACGTCCTCCAGGACATCAACCTCACCGTGCACTCCGGCGAGGTCGTCGTCGTCATCGGCCCGTCCGGCGGCGGGAAGTCGACCCTGTGCCGGTCGATCAACCGGCTGGAGCCGATCGACGACGGGACGATCCTCGTGGACGGCAAGGAACTGCCCAAGGAGGGCAAGGAGCTGGCGAAGCTTCGCGCCGACGTCGGCATGGTGTTCCAGTCGTTCAACCTGTTCGCCCACAAGTCGATCCTGGAGAACGTCACGCTCGGGCCGGTCAAGGTCCGAAGGCAGGGCAAACAGGAATCCGAGAAGCACGCGATGGAACTGCTGGACCGGGTCGGCATCGGCGACCAGGCGCACAAGTACCCCGCCCAGCTGTCCGGCGGACAGCAGCAGCGGGCCGCGATCGCGCGCTCCCTCGCGATGAAGCCCAAGGTGATGCTCTTCGACGAGCCGACCTCGGCGCTGGACCCGGAGATGGTCAACGAGGTCCTCGACGTCATGACGGGTCTGGCCCGCGAGGGCATGACGATGATCGTCGTCACCCACGAGATGGGCTTCGCGCGCAGGGCGGCGCAGAAGGTCGTGTTCATGGCGGACGGCCAGATCGTGGAGGAGAACACGCCCGACGAGTTCTTCACCAACGCGCGCACCGACCGCGCGAAGGACTTCCTTTCCAAGATCCTCACGCACTGAATCACTCGCCTCCGGTTTATTCCACAACACATGAACTGTTCGGTCCGCAGAGGATGAGAATGGTCCACTGAGCCGCGGGGCTCCGGCAGAGAGCAGAGGTAGGACGAGAATGCGAGTACGTCGTTTCGGCGCCCTCATCGGGGCGGGGATGGCGTTGTCACTGGCGCTTTCCGCCTGTGGCAGCGACACGGAGAAGACCGAGGCCAAGACGGTCGTCCAGAAGGCCAAGGACGACAAGAAACTGACCATCGGCATCAAGTTCGACCAGCCCGCACTGGGCCTGAAGAAGCCCGACGGCACGTTCGCGGGCTTCGACGTCGACGTCGCCAAGTACATCGCCAAGCAGCTCGGCGTCCCCGAGAGCGGCATCACCTTCAAGGAGACGACCTCCGCCAACCGCGAGTCGTTCATCGGCGGCGGGCAGGTCGACCTCGTCGTCGCCACCTACTCCATCACCGAGGCGCGCAAGCAGCAGGTGACGTACGGCGGCCCGTACTACGTGGCCCACCAGGACACGATGGTCAACAACGACAACGCCGACATCAAGAAGACCGAGGACCTCAAGGGCAAGCGGCTGTGCAAGGCCGCCGGGTCCAACTCCTTCCGCCGGATCACCGAGCCGCCGCCGGACGGCAAGCTCGACATCTCCGGCGTGAAGCTGGTGGACGCCAGCAGCTACTCCGAGTGCGTGAGCAAGCTGAAGTCGGGCGCGCTGGACGCCGTCAGCACCGACGACCTGATCCTGGCCGGGTTCGCCAACCAGCAGAAGGGCTCCTTCAAGGTCATCAACGACCCCTTCACCGACGAGAAGTACGGCGTCGGCATCAAGAAGGGCGATATCGAGACCTGTGAGGCCGTCAACAAGGCCGTCAACCAGATGTACTCCGACGGCACCGCGGGCCAGCTGCTGGACAAGCACTTCGCCGGTACCGGGCTGAAGCTCGTCAAGACCGTCCCGCAGATGGAGGGCTGCGCCTGATCACAGGCCGGTCCGACCCGTCATGCCGGTGCGTCCCCGCAAGGACGTGTCCTTCCGGGGACGCATCTGCATGGCCCGACACCGCTGGAACGCCATGGAACAGTTGAGCAATGTTTGACTTCAGCCCGTTCTTCGACAACTTCGGGGAGATCCTCCAGGGATTCTGGGCGACCCTGCGCCTCGCGGGCGCCGCGGCGGTGCTCTCCCTGATCATCGGCACGATCATGGTGAGCTTCCGCGTCGCCCCCGTCCCCGTCATGCGCGCCTTCGGCACGGGCTACGTCAACATCGTGCGCAACACGCCCCTCACCCTGGTGCTGCTGATGTGCAGCCTGGGCCTCAACGACATCCTCGCCCTGAAGTTCTCCAGTGTCTCCTCGACCACCTACTACTGGTGGGCGGTCGTCGGGCTGTCCGCCTACACCGGGGCGTTCGTCTGCGAGACGCTGCGCTCGGGGGTCAACACCATCCCCCTCGGGCAGGCCGAGGGGGCACGGTCGATCGGGCTCACCTTCACCCAGTCACTGCGCGTGATCATCCTGCCGCAGGCGTTCCGCTCGATCATCGCCCCGATGGGCAGCGTCCTCATCGCGATGATCAAGAACACGACGGTGGCCGCCGCGGCGAGCTACGGCGAGGTCGCGCTGGTGACCAAGACGATCGTCGACAAGCCCACGTTCGCCAACGGGGTGATCCCGCTGTTCCTCGGCGTGGCCATCGGCTTCCTGATCCTCACACTGCCGACCGGTTACTTCTTCGGCTGGCTGGCCAAGCGAATGGCGGTGGCACGGTGAGCAAGGAAGCATCCATCCTCTTCGACATCCCCGGGCCGCGGGCGCGCGCGCGGAACAAGGCGCTGACCGCCATCGTGTCGGCCGTGCTCCTCGCGATCCTGGCCGGGCTCGTCTGGCGGCTCTACGACAAGGGCCAGTTCCAGGAGAAGCTGTGGAGCCCGTTCACCGAGTGGACGGTCTGGCGGCACCTGCTCCTGCCCGGCCTGATGAACACGCTGAAGGCCGCCGCGGTGGCGACCGTGCTGGCGCTGCTGTTCGGCATCGTGTTCGGCCTCGCCCGGCTGTCTGACCACTGGTGGATCCGGATCCCCGCCGGGGCCGTCGTCGAGTTCTTCCGCGGCATCCCGCTGCTGATCCTGATCTTCCTGGCGTTCTTCGTCCCCAACAAGATCAGCCCGGAGATCGCCGAGTCCCAGTTCGGCCAGATCCAGCGGCTGTCGGTGGACTACTTCTTCTTCATCTTCGGGGTGGAGAGCAACGCCGGCGTGGTCACCGTCCCCGCCTTCGCCGCGGTCGTGTTCGGCCTGGTGATGTACAACGGCTCGGTGCTGGCCGAGATCGTGCGGGCGGGCGTCCTGTCGATCCCCAAGGGGCAGTCGGAGGCCGCCTACTCCGTCGGGCTGCGCAAGAACGGCGTCATGCGGCTCGTCCTGCTGCCGCAGGCCGTCACCGTGATGATGCCGGCGATCGTCAGCCAGATCGTCGTCCTGCTCAAGGACACCGCGCTCGGGTTCATCATCGCCTACGGCGAGTTCCTGCAGGCGGGCTTCAAGCAGGTCCCCGCCAACTACAGCAACAACGTCCTGCAGGCGGGGATCGTGGTGGCGATCATCTACATCGCGATCAACATGTCGCTGAGCCGGGTCGCGACATGGCTGGAGCGGCGCAGCCGAGGCAGCCGCAAGACCACGGGCCAGACCCTGGGCGCCTCCGGGCCTCCCCCGGCCCCCGGGCTGACCGGTCAGTCCTCCGGCAAGGCCTCAGCCGCCTGAGGTCGTCCCGTCCGCGCACGGAGGGCGCCGCCGGTTCCGGCGGCGCCCTTCGCGGCATACGGCCCCGGAGGTCCGATTCCGGGCGGGCGGGCCGCTGATCACCGGTGTTACCCGCGAGTCGCCTGATGGCCGCTTGTATCTTTCCGAGTTCAAACGGCCCGTCATGACCCCAACACGTCCCCGTATGCGGGACGATTCCTGGTATGACCGCTCGTGCGACCCTCCCCTTTGGCTCATGGCCCTCACCCATCTCCGCGGCCGACGTCGCCCGCGCCCGGCTGCGCCTCAGCTTCCCCACCGTCGCGGGCAACGACGTGTGGTGGCAGGAGACCCGGCCCGAAGAGGGCGGGCGGACCACGGTCATCCACCTCAAGGGCGGGCACCGCACCGAACTGCTGCAGGCACCGTGGGACGCCCGCACCCGCGTCCACGAGTACGGCGGACGGTCCTACCTGCCGATCCGTACCGCCGCCGGCCGGTCGATCGTCTTCTCCAACTACGACGACCAGCGGCTCCACCGGCTCGACGAGGGCGACCCGAAGCCGTACCCGCTGACCCCCGAGCCGGCCGTCCCCGCGGGGCTGCGCTACGCCGACTACGTCGTGTCCCCCGACGGCACCGAGATCTGGTGCGTGTGCGAGGGCCACATCGCCGCACCCCGGGCCGAGCCCGACGTCACCGGGGACGCGCAGGACACCGAGCCCGCGGCGGACGACCCGGCCGCCGCCGGCATCAGGCGCGCCATCGTCGCCGTCCCCCTCGACGGCAGCGCGGCCGACAACGCCGGCGCGATCCGCGAACTCGTCACCGGCGCCGACTTCTACGCCTCCCCCGCCCCCTCCCCCGGCGGCGGGCACCTGGCGTGGGTGCAGTGGAACCACCCCCGCATGCCCTGGGACGGCACCGAGATCCGCGCGGCGGCGATCGAGAACGGCGCCACCGTCGCACCCCGCACCGTCAAGGGCGGCCTCACTGAGTCGGCGCTGGCGCCGGTGTGGCGCGACGACGAGTCCCTGTACGTCGTCTCCGACTGGCCCGGCTGGTGGAACATCTACCAGGTCGGGCTGCACGGCGAGTCGCCGCAGGCCCTCTACCCGGCCGAAGAGGAGTTCGCCGGTCCGCTGTGGCAGCTCGGCGGCATGCCGTACGCGCTGCTCGGCGACGGGCGCCTCGCCGTCCTGCACGGCGAGGGCGACATGCGCCTCGGCGTCTACGACCCCGAGACGCTGGAGCTCACCGACCTGGAGGTCCCGTACGGGCACTGGCAGCCGCAGCTGTCCACGGACGGCACCACGATCGTCGGCATCGCCGGCGGCCCCGACCTGCCGACCTCGGTCGTGCGGGTCGACACCACCACCGGCCGTGTCGAGGGCCTCCGCCGCGAACTGGCCGAACTCCCCGACGTCGCCTTCCTGTCCAGGCCGCGCGCCGAACGCCTGGAAGGGCCGTTCGGACGTCCCGTCCACGCCTACGTCTTCCCGCCCGCCAACCCCGAGGCCGCCGGGCCGGAAGGCGAACTGCCGCCGTACGTCGTGTTCGTGCACGGCGGGCCGACCGGGCGCGCCTCCACGGTCCTCGACCTGGAACGGGCGTTCTTCACCAGCCGCGGCATCGGCGTCATCGACGTCAACTACGGCGGGTCGACCGGCCACGGGCGCGCCTACCGTGAACGGCTGCGCCGCCAGTGGGGCATCGTGGACGTCGAGGACGCCGTCGCCGCCGCGCAGGCCCTCATCGACGGCGGGATCGCCGACCCGGCCCGGCTGGCGATCCGCGGCGGCTCCGCGGGCGGCTGGACGACGCTCGCCGCGGTCACCCGGACCGACGTGTTCAAAGCCGCCACGTCCTACTACGGGATCAGCGACCTGCAGAGCTTCGCCGAAGCCACCCACGACTTCGAGTCCCACTACCTGTTCGGGCTGATCGGCCCCCTGCCCGGGTTCGAACGCGCCTACGAGGAGCGCTCCCCGCTCGGCAGCGCCGACAAGACCGCATGCCCCGTCCTCCTGCTGCAGGGCCTGAACGACCCGGTCGTGCCGCCCGACCAGTCCGAACGCTTCGCGCTGGCACTCGCCGGGAAGAAGATGCCGTACGCCTACCTCACCTTCGAGGGCGAGTCGCACGGCTTCCGCCGGGCCGACACCGTCATCCGCTGCCTGGAGGCCGAACTGGCGTTCTACGGCCAGACGCTCGGATTCGAGCCGCGCGGCGTCGAACCCATCAACCTCACGGTCGGCTGAAGTCCCGCCCGTCCGTCCCCGCGCCGGCGGGCGGGCACGGTCCGCTCAGCGGGCGAACTCGATCGCCCGGGACTCCCGGACGACGGTGACGCGGATCTGGCCCGGATACGTCAGCTCGTCCTCGACCTGCTTGGCGATGTCGCGCGCGATGACCTGCGCCTGGATGTCGTCGACGGAGTCGGGCTTGACCATCACCCGGATCTCCCGCCCCGCCTGCATCGCGAAGACCTTCTCCACACCCTCGTGCCTGTCGCGGGCGATCTCCTCAAGCCGCTCCAGCCGTTTGACGTACGCCTCCAGCGACTCCCGGCGCGCCCCCGGGCGGCTGCCGCTGACGGCGTCGGCCGCCTGCGTCAGCACCGCCTCGACCGTCCGGACCTCCACCTCGTTGTGGTGCGCCTCGATGGCGTGCACGACGTCCTCGTGCTCGCCGTACCGGCGCGCGATCTCCGCGCCGATCAGCGCGTGGCTGCCCTCCACCTCGTGGGTCAGCGCCTTGCCGATGTCGTGCAGCAGCGTGCACCGCTTGGCGACCTCCACCGGCAGCCGCAGCTCACTCGCCATGATCCCCGCGATGTGCGCCGACTCGATCAGATGCTTCAGCACGTTCTGCCCGTACGAGGTGCGGTACCGCAGCTGCCCGAGCAGCGCGATGAGCTCCGGGTGCATGTCGGCGATGCCGACGTCCACCAGCGCGTCCTCACCGGCCCGGACGCACAGCTGCTCCACGTCGCTCTTGCTGCGCTCGTAGATCTCCTCGATCCGCTGCGGGTGGATCCGCCCGTCCAGGACCAGCTTCTCCAGCGTCAGCCGCCCCACCTCCCGGCGCACCGGGTCGAAGCAGCTCAGCAGCACCGCCTCCGGCGTGTCATCGATGATCAGGTTGACGCCCGTCGTCGTCTCGAACGCCCGGATGTTGCGTCCCTCACGGCCGATGATGCGGCCCTTCATCTCGTCGCTCGGCAGATGCAGCACCGACACGACCGACTCGGCCGTCTGCTCGCTCGCGACCCGCTGGATCGCCAACGTCACGATCTTGCGGGCCCGCTTGTCGCCCTCCGCGCGCGCCGCGTTCTCGATCTCACGGGTGATCGGGATGGCCTCCCGCTTCGCCTGGTTCTCGATCGCGGCGACCAGCTCGCCCTTGGCCTGCTCCGCGCTGAGCCCGGCCGCCTGCTCCAGGACCTTGCGGCGCTCCTCGGCGACGCCGTCGAGCTCCTCCTTGCGGGCGTCGAGAGCCCTCCCGGTCTCGGCGAGCCGCCCCTGCCTCTCCTCCAGGCGCCGCAGCTCAGCGTCCAGCCGCTGCTCCCGTTCCGCGAGACGCGCCTCCCGGCGCTCCAGATCCTCCCGCACGGTCCGCAGATCGTCGCGGAGCGCCCGGCCCTCGTCCTCGACCTCCACACGCGCCGCCGACGCGATGCGCTGCGCCTCCCGCCCGGCCTTCTCCAGGACCTCCCCGGCGTCCCGTTTGGCCTTGGCCCGGATCTCCTCCGCCTCGCCCTGCGCCCGGGCCATCTCCGCCGCCGCCTTGCCGGGCATGCCTGGACGCCGCAGGACGACGATGACGAGAGCGACCAGGGTCACCAGCAGCGCTGCACCCAGCAGGACGCTCTCCATGAGGTAGATCCTTCCTCGCCGCGGACCCCTCTGGAATCGGGACCCTGCCTAGCGAGGATTTACTCGCGCCCATCGGACGGCCGGATGCACGACATCGCCGGGAAGCGCACTGCGCGCACCCCGGTCACTCGGCCGAATCCGGTCGACGAACGTGTCCTGTATGCCTCTCAGCTGCTGGAACGTGCTCGGTCGTATGGCAATCCGCGAGACGCGGAGTAACTCCTCACTGCCGTAACGGTAAGCGGCACAGAGGTAATGAGCAAGCAGTGTTTATTTTGCATTGCCCTTGACGTCGGGCCTTGGCGGCTCTCCCTCGGCGGGCACTGCGATGCGATCGCTGCATGGTTTCCCGCATGCCCGAGGGAGCCCGCGGGCGGCGGGTCAGTCGAGAGGGGTGGGGAGGTCTTCTGGGAGCGTGCCCTCTTCGGCCAGGGCCTCTTTGACCACTCGGTAGGAGAGGCCGGGTGAGTAGCCCTTGCGGGCGAGCATGCCCACCAGGCGGCGCATGCGTTTGGCGGGGTCGGCGCCCCGGGTGGCCGGGAGTTTGCGGGCCACCAGGGCGCGGGCGGTCTCCTCCTCCTGGGCGGGGTCGAGGGACTCGACGGCGTCGTTGACGGTCTCGTTCGCGACGCCGCGGCGGCGGAGTTCCTGGGCGAGGGCCCGTTTGGCGAGGCCGCGGCCGGCGTGGCGGGACTGGACCCATGCCTGCGCGAACGCCTCGTCGTCGATGAGGCCCACGTCGGTGAAGCGGCCGAGGACCCGTTCGGCGACGTCGTCGGGGATGTTCTTGCGCCGCAGGGCGTCCGCGAGCTGGGCCCGGGTCCGCGGTGACGCGGACAGCATGCGCAGGCAGACCTCGCGTGCGGCCCCCTCGGGATTCGACCCGCGCCCGCCCGCGTCCCTCGCCTGCGCGTCCGTGTCTTCGGGTCCTGGGAGCGGGCCGTCGCCGGGGTCACCCGGCGGCATTCGCCTCATGACGCGCCGAGTCGCGCGTCCGCCTCGTCCGGCGTGTCGGCGGAGGAGGCGTTGTGGGGGGCGTGGCGGCGTCCGTGGGAGCGGCGGCGCCATCGGGGAAGGTCCGCGCACCGGTCGTGCGGTGCGGGGTAAGGCGCCGCCGCCCTGCATACGAGATCATCGCTCACTCTTCGTCAAGAGTCACCCCTATCGGGGGATTCTCCGTCAGGATTCACCCGCCTTGGCCTTGGCGGCCTTCCTCCCGGCGGGCTTGGGGGCCGCCTCCAGGGGGGCGGGGGCCGGCGGGCCGGCGGGAGCCTCGGCCTCCTGGTCGACCTTCGGGCCGATGCCGAGCTTCTCCTTGATCTTCTTCTCGATGCCGTCGGCCATGTCGGGGTTGGCCTTGAGGAAGTTGCGGGCGTTCTCCTTGCCCTGGCCGAGCTGGTCGCCGTCGTAGGTGTACCAGGCACCGGACTTGCGGACGAAGCCGTGCTCGACGCCGAGGTCGATCAGGCCGCCCTCGCGGCTGATGCCCTGGCCGTAGAGGAGGTCGAAGTCGGCGACGCGGAACGGCGGGGCCATCTTGTTCTTGACGACCTTGACGCGGACGCGGTTGCCGACGGCCTCGGTGCCGTCCTTGAGGGTCTCGATGCGGCGGACGTCCAGGCGGACGGAGGCGTAGAACTTCAGCGCCTTCCCGCCGGTGGTGGTCTCCGGCGAGCCGAACATGACGCCGACCTTCTCGCGGAGCTGGTTGATGAAGATGACGGTGGTCTTGGTCTGGTTGATCGCGCCGGTGAGCTTGCGCAGCGCCTGGGACATGAGGCGGGCCTGCAGGCCGACGTGGCTGTCGCCCATCTCGCCCTCGATCTCGGCGCGCGGGACGAGCGCGGCGACGGAGTCGATGACGATGATGTCGATCGCGCCGGAGCGGATCAGCATGTCGGTGATCTCCAGGGCCTGCTCGCCGGTGTCGGGCTGGGAGACCAGAAGGGCGTCGATGTCGACGCCGAGCTTGCCGGCGTACTCGGGGTCGAGGGCGTGCTCGGCGTCGACGAACGCGGCGATGCCGCCCTGCTTCTGGACGCTGGCCACCGAGTGCAGCGCGATGGAGGTCTTGCCGGAGCCCTCGGGGCCGTACACCTCGACGACGCGGCCGCGGGGCAGGCCGCCGATGCCGAGCGCGATGTCGAGGGAGATCGCGCCGGTGGGGATCACCTCGACCGGCGCGCGGGCCTCCTCGCCCATCCGCATGACCGATCCCTTGCCGAACTGCCGCTCGATCTGGGCGAGTGCGGTCTCGAGAGCCTTCTCCCGGTCGTTCGCTGCCATGTGAGATGTCCTTCTCGTCGTGACTGTCGGCTCTCGGCCGCTGCCTGCGATGTCGAGGGCGACGTTACGGCGGGCCTCCGACACTTTGCGAGACCCGGGCGTGATTGTGGACGACGCCGTGCCCCGGACAAGCGTACCGAACATTAGTTCGATCATCGTCCGGTTCGCTGATTCGGTGGGAATCTCCGTGCGTTCCATGGTCCGAACCCCGTACGCTGGCGCCGTCCACGGAGGGTTCCAATCATGACGCTGACCGTTCTCTTCTGCGTCGATCCGATCCACCCTCGGCGCGTTGACCCGCACTTTTCCCGTGAGGCGGCGGCCGTGCGGGACCACTACGGCGAGATCGCCCTGGTCGACCATGACGCGTTGCAGCGCGGCGACGTGGACGACGCGGTCCGGGCGGTGCCCTCCGATCTGGGGCCCGTCTGGTATCGCGGCTGGATGCTCACCGGGGACGAGTACGCCGCGGTCTCCGCCGTCCTGAAGCGGCGCGGCACGGCGCTGCTCACGCATCCGGACGACTACAGGCGCGCGCATGAGCTGCCGGGCTGGCACGACACGTTCGCCGGGTTGACTCCCCACAGTGTGTGGCGGTCCCTGGGCGCGGGGCAGGATCCCGGTGACCTCAGCGAGCTGGAGGAGCTGGTCCGGCCGCTGCGCGGTGGGCCAGGCGTGGTGAAGGACTATGTGAAGTCGTGCAAGCACGAGTGGGAGGAAGCGTGCTTCGTCCCCGATGTGAAGAACCTCGCGCAGCTTCATGACGTCGCCTCGAAGATGGTCGCGCTGCGGGACGACCATCTGGCGGGCGGTCTCGTCGTGCGCGAGTTCGAGCAGTACGACGGCGACGGCGAGGCGCGCGTGTGGTGGGTGGACGGCGAGCCCGCGCTGGTGGGGCCGCACCCTGACAGCCCGGGTGTGGATCCCGATCCCGATCTGGACGCGGTGGCTCCGGCCGTGCGCGCATTGGGCTGCAGGTTCATCACGACCGATCTGGCGCGGCGCACGGACGGCGCGTGGCGTGTGGTGGAGGTCGGCGACGGCCAGGTCAGCGATCTTCCGTCGTCCGTGGACGCGATGGACCTCTACGCGCATCTGCCCGTTCCTGACTGACGGGCCGAGGGGCACGAAACGGCCGGCCCGGCATGAACCGGAACACGGTTCCCTGCGTCTCACCATCCAGGCCCCATCGCGCTGCATGGGGGCCCGCCGACGTGTGGAAGGAAGTGTTCTCTTGCCCCCACAGGAGCCCACTCGCCGGCTCAGCTCCCACGCCGTGAAGGTGGGGATGGTGAGCGCCCTCTCGTTGACCCTCGTCGCCTGCGGATCCGGCTCGACCACCGCGAGATGCGTCGACCGGAACTCTCCGGCGACGGGGAAGAGCGGCTACAGGGTCGTCCCCGACAGCAGGTGCGACACCGACGACATCGACGGTTCCAGCACGCCGTACGGCCGGTACTTCTGGTACTACGGCGGAAAGGCCGGCTCCGGCTACGTGTCGGGCGGCAGCAGGGTCCGTCCCGAAGGCAAGATCAAGTCCAGTAGCGGGCGCACGCTGAGCCGGGGCGGGTTCGGCGGTGGCGGCGGCCGGGGCGGGAGCTGACCGGTGCGCCGAATCCGTTCGACTCCGCGTGACGGCTGGGCCGAGAGGGTCGAGGCGCACGGCCTGGCCTTCCACCGGACCGCACACCCCGAGCACCTGACCCGGCCCTACTGGGACGAGTCCGTTCACTACGTCTTCGACATGGACGAGGTGCTGGCCCTCGAAGGGGTCGTCGAAGAGCTTCACCGGATGTGCCTGGAGGTGGTGGAGCACGTCGTCTCCACCGGCCGCTACCACGCCCTCGCCATTCCCGACTGGGTGGCGCCGCTCATCGAGGAGTCGTGGCGGCGCGGCGACCCCCATCTGTACGGGCGATTCGACCTGCGCTACGACGGGCACGGGCCCGCCAAGCTTCTGGAGTACAACGCCGACACCCCGACCGCGCTGGTCGAGAGTTCCGTCGTCCAGTGGTACTGGCTGCAGGACACCCATCCTGGGGACGACCAGTGGAACTCCATTCACGAGCGGCTGGTCGCCCGCTGGAAGGAGATCGTCCCGGCGGTGGACGGCGGTCCGGCCCATTTCGCCTGGACGACCGGTGACGAGACCGGCGAGGAGGTCATGACGATCGCCTACATGCAGGAGACCGCCGAGGAGGCGGGCCTGCCGGGCGTGGCGATCGCCATGGAGGACATCGGCTGGGATCCCGCGCGCGAGCGATTCGTCGACCTGGACGAGCAGGAGATCCGGACGCTCTGCAAGCTCTACCCGTGGGAGTGGATCGTCGCGGAACCGTTCGGGCGCAGCATCCCGGGCGCGCCCACGTCGTGGATCGAGCCGATCTGGAAGATGGTGCTGTCGAACAAGGCGCTGCTCGTCCTTCTCTGGGAGTTGTTCCCCGGGCATCCCAACCTGCTGCCCACGTACCTGAACACGCCGTCGAACCTCACGTCCTACGTGCAGAAGCCGCTGCTCGGGCGGGAGGGCGCGAGCATGCGCATCGTGACGCCGGACGGAAGTGAGCAGCGCACCCAGGGCGACTACGGCGCGGAGGGGTTCGTCTTCCAGGAGTTCTGCGCGCTTCCCGACTTCGACGGCGAGCATCCGGTGCTGGGGGCGTGGGTCGTCCATGACGGGGCCGCCGGAGTCGGTATCAGGGAGACGTCCGGGCTGATCACCGACGACACGTCGTCGTTCGTCCCGCACCGCGTTCCGCTGTAGCAGGGGTCTACTGAAGCCTCGACGGGACGTCGAACGTGGCGACGACGGCCTTCCAGACCTTCTTGGCGGGTTCGCCATCGGCGAAGGCCTGTTCGATGGTGCGGCCGTTGAGTTCGGCGAGGACGTAGTCCTTGGCCACGCTCTGGGCGTAGCTCTCGCCGAACTGCTGGTTCATCCGATCCCAGAAAACTGTGAGCCGCACCTGTCCACGCTATCCGACGGCGCCTTCCCCCAAGGCCGGACCGGTCGCCAAGGACTCCGTGACCTCGCCGGGGACAGCCGGGCCGGAGTCCTGGCGGTACTGCCGGTGCAGCCCGGTCAGGTACCGCTCGACGCCTTCGATGACGCGGGCCGTCCGGTATGAGGGGAAGACGTCGAAGGCGTGCTGGGCACCCTTCATTTCCGCGTAGATGACGGGTGCGTCGGAGACGTCCCGGAGCCGTTCGACGAATCGGCGGGCCTCCGCCACGGGGATGAGCGAGTCGCGGCTTCCGTGGATGACGAAGAAAGGCGGCGCGTCCTTGCTGATGTACGTGACAGGGGACGCCTTGGCGTACGCCTCCTGGTTCTCGGCGAAAGGCTGCTTGATGACCATTCGCTCAAGGATGCGTGTGTCGCCCATGGGGCGCGGCCATGGTCCCGCTTCGAAGAAGTTGTAGACGCCGTAGAAGGGCACGGCGCCCTGCACGGTGGTGTCGGCGTCCTCGAAACCCGGCTGGAACTCCTGCACGTTGGCGGTCAACGCGACCATCGCCGTGAGGTGCCCGCCGGCCGAGCCGCCTGTCACGCAGAGGAAATCGGGGTCGGCGCCGTACTCCTCGGCGTGCTCCTTGTACCAGGCGACGAAGTGCTTAAGGTCGATCAGGTGCTCGGGCCAGGTGGCGCGGGGGCTGAGCCGGTAGTTGACGTTGAAGCCCACCCATCCTTGGAGGGCCATGTGGTTGAGGAGGGGCAGGCCCTGCTCACGCTTGTCCCCGATCACCCATGCGCCGCCGTGGATCTGCATGAGCCCGGGACGCGGTCCGCCGCCGGAGCGCTCACCGGCGGGACGGAAGACGTCCAGCTTGAGGCGCAGCCCACCCTCGTCGTGGAACACGATGTTGCGTTCGACCCGGACGCCCCTGCGCGGGATCAGGCACAACTGCGGCACGATCAGGTGCGCCAGCGGATAGCGGGGCGCGCCTTCCGGGTCCAGGTCGAGGGGTGCGCCACAGTCCCGCAGGGTGACGGTCGTACGGCGCGACGCGACGAGGGTGGCCGCGACGCCCGCCATGCCGAGGACCGCCAAGGCGAGTCCCGCCCAGCCGGCCCACCCGGCCAGTCCTCCGGACATCGCCACCAGCGCGGTCGCCGCCGCCCATGTGACGAGCACATGCGGCGCCATCTCGATCGTCAGCCACGCGCAGAAGAAGCCCGGAGCGAGCAGGACGGCGTTGCGCGGGGGAGCGTGCGCGTTGGCGGCGACAAGGGCGAACAGGATTCCGAGGGCGAGCAGGGCGTAGGGCATCGAGACCCCCTTGGCGGCGGATGTCCTACCCGTAGACCTTGCCCGGACAAGCGCTTGCTTACAATGTGACGCGCGCCACGCCGTCGCATTCTGTCGGACCCGCGAGGCACTATGGCGCCATGGGCGGTGACGTGCTCGAACGATTCTCCCCGGCGACCCGTGCCTGGTTCGCCGGGGCGTTCGCCTCGCCCACCCCCGCACAGGCCGGGGCTTGGGAGTCGATTTCGAGCGGCGACAGCACGCTGGTCGTGGCGCCGACGGGCTCCGGCAAGACCCTGGCGGCGTTCCTGTGGTCGATCGACCGGCTCGCCCACGAACCCGCGCCTGAGGATGCCCTGCGGCGCTGCCGGGTGCTGTACGTGTCGCCCCTGAAGGCCCTCGCCGTGGACGTCGAGCGCAACCTGCGCGGCCCGCTGACCGGCATCCGCCACGCGGCGCGGCGGCGCGGCCTGCCCGAGCCCGCCATCCGCGTCGGGATGCGGTCGGGCGACACCCCGGCCGACGAGCGCCGGCGGCTGGCCGTCAAGCCGCCGGACATCCTGATCACGACACCGGAGTCGCTGTTCCTGATCCTCACCTCCCGCGCACGCGAGTCGCTGCGCGGAGTCGAGACCGTCATCGTGGACGAGGTGCACGCGGTCGCGGGCACCAAACGCGGCGCGCATCTGGCGCTGTCGCTGGAACGCCTCGACGCCCTCCTCGAACGGCCCGCCCAGCGGATCGGCCTGTCGGCGACCGTCCGTCCCGCGGACGAGGTGGCGGCGTTCCTGGGCGGGACGAGGCCCGCGACGGTCGTCCAGCCGCGTTCCGACAAGGTCTTCGACCTCGACATCGTCGTCCCCGTCGAGGACATGGGCGAGGTGGGCCGGTTCGTCGACGACTCCGGTGCGGCCGATCCACGCCAGCGCAGCATCTGGCCCCATGTTGAGGACCGCCTGCTCGACCTCATCCAGGCGCATCGTTCGACGCTCGTGTTCGCCAACTCGCGGCGGCTGGCCGAACGGCTCTGCGGACGGCTGAACGAGCTCGCCTACGAACGCGCGACCGGCGGCCCTCTGCCCGAGGACCACTCCCCCGCGGCCACGATGGCCCAGGCGGGGGCGGCCAGAGGGGCACCCCTGGAAATCGCCCGCGCCCATCACGGTTCTGTCTCCAAGGAAGAACGGGCCGGTATCGAGAACGCGCTGAAGGAGGGCCGCCTCCCGGCCGTCGTGGCGACGTCCAGCCTGGAACTGGGCATCGACATGGGCGCCGTCGATCTGGTCGTCCAGGTGGAGTCGCCGCCGTCGGTGGCGAACGGGCTCCAGCGCGTCGGACGCGCGGGCCACCAGGTCGGCGCCGTGTCCAAGGGCGTCATCTTCCCCAAGTACCGGGGCGACCTCGTGCAGACGGCGGTGGTGGCCGAACGCATGCGCGGCGGCGAGATCGAGGAGATGCGTTACCCGCGCAACCCCCTGGACGTCCTCGCCCAGCAGATCGTCGCGATGGTCTCCATGGACGAGTGGACCGTCGACGACCTGGAGTCCGTCGTCAAGGGCGCCGCCCCTTACGCCGCACTCCCCCGCTCCGCGCTTGAGGCGACGCTGGACATGCTCGCCGGGCGCTACCCCAGTGACGAGTTCGGCGAACTGCGTCCACGCCTTGTCTGGGACCGCGTGACCGGCGTCCTGCGCGACCGTCCCGGGGCGCAGCGCCTCGCGGTGACCAGCGGCGGGACGATCCCCGACCGTGGCCTGTTCGGCGTCTTCCTCGTCGGCGAGACTCCGTCCACCCGGGGGACGACCCCCGGAGCCCCCGGGAGATCGCGCGTAGGGGAACTCGACGAGGAGATGGTGTACGAGTCGCGCGTCGGCGACGTGTTCGTCCTCGGCGCCAGCTCGTGGCGCATCGAGGACATCACCCCAGACCGCGTGCTGGTCTCGCCCGCTCCCGGGCAGCCCGGCAAGCTGCCGTTCTGGCACGGCGACACACTGGGGCGTCCCGCCGAGCTGGGCCGCGCGCTCGGCGCGTTCACCCGGGAACTGGCCGGGCTCCCCGGCGACGACGCACGTGCGCGCGTCTCCGCCGCCGGGCTGGACGAGTGGGCGTCCGCCAACCTCGTGTCCTACGTGGGCGAGCAGCGGGAGGCCACCGGGCACGTCCCCGACGACCGCACGATGGTCGTCGAGCGGTTCCGCGACGAACTCGGCGACTGGCGCATGGTCGTCCATTCACCGCTGGGCGCGCGTGTGCACGCACCGTGGGCGCTGGCCATGGCGGGCCGTCTGCGCGAACGGTACGGCGTCGACGCGCAGGCCATGCACGCCGACGACGGCATCGTCATCCGCATCCCCGACATGGACGAGCCTCCCAGCCTCGATCTGGCCGTCTTCGACGCCGACGACATCGAACGCATCGTCGTGGACGAGCTGGGCGGCTCGGCGCTGTTCGCCGCGCGGTTCCGCGAGTGCGCGGCGCGCTCGCTGCTGCTGCCGCGCCGCCGACCCGACAGGCGCATGCCGCTGTGGCAGCAACGCCAGCGCGCCGCGCAGCTGCTGGCCGTCGCGAGCAAGTACCCGTCGTTCCCGATCGTGCTGGAGACGATGCGGGAATGCCTGCAGGACGTGTTCGACGTCCCGGGCCTGGTCCAGCTGATGCGCGACCTGTCGGGACGCGAGGTCCGCATGGTCGAGGTGGAGACGCCCGAGCCGTCCCCTTACGCCCGTTCCCTGCTGTTCCACTACGTCGGCGCGTTCATGTACGAGGGCGACTCGCCCCTCGCCGAACGCCGCGCCCAGGCGCTCGCCCTCGACTCGGCGCTCCTTTCCGAACTGCTGGGGCAGGCCGATCTCCGCGAACTCCTCGATCCCGAGGCGGTCGCCGACACCGAACGCGAACTCCAGCGCCTCGCCGCCGACCGCCGCGCCCGCGACCTTGAGGGCGTCGCCGATCTGCTCCGCGCCCTCGGCCCCCTCACGACGGCGGAAGCGGCGGAGCGCACGCTTCCCGCGGGCGCGGCCGCCGACCCCGGACCGGGCGGCCACGCCGACGCCGGACCGGGCGGTGACGCGATGCCGGTCGCCGCCGATGAGCTGCTCGTCCAGGTGTCGCGGTGGCTGGCGGAGCTGGAGGCGACGCGGCGGGCGATCCGCGTCAGGATCGCAGGCGAGGAGCGCTGGGCCGCCATCGAGGACGCGGGACGGCTCCGCGACGCCCTCGGCGCGCCGCTGCCCGTGGGCGTCCCCGAGGCCTTCCTCGAACCGGTCGCCGACCCGCTCGGCGACCTGGTCTCCCGGTACGCGCGCACGCACGGGCCGTTCCGGGCGGGCGAGCCGGCCGCCCGTTTCGGGCTGGGCGTCGCCGTGGTCGTCGAGACGCTGCGGCGGCTCGCGGGCGCGGGACGGGTCGTCGAGGGCGAGTTCCTGCCCGTCGGGTCCGTGTCGGGCCCGCTGACGAGCGAGTGGTGCGACACCGGCGTGCTGCGGACGCTCCGCCGCCGGTCCCTGGCCCGGCTCCGCGCCGAGGTGGAGCCGTCCCCGCCCGAGTCGCTCGGGCGTTTCCTGCCCGGCTGGCACGGAATCTCGGGCGGGTCCCGGTTGCGCGGCATCGACGCGCTCGTCCAGGCGGTCGAGCAGCTTCAGGGCGCGGCGGTGCCCGCGTCGGCGCTGGAGTCGCTGGTCCTGCCGTCGCGGGTGCCCGGCTACTCCCCGGCCATGCTGGACGAGCTGACGTCCGCGGGCGAGGTCGTGTGGGCGGGCCAGGGCGGGCTGCCGGGCGGAGACGGCTGGGTGGCGCTCTATCTGGCCGACACCGCGCCGCTCCTCATGCCGGAGCCCGCGGAGATCACGCTCACGCCGGCGCACCAGGCCGTCCTGGACGCGCTCGGCGACGGCGGCGCCCTGTTCTTCCGGACGCTGTCGGACCGGGTGAACGAGCACGTCACCGCCAGTGACGCCGACCTCGTCACCGCCGTGTGGGACCTGGTGTGGGCCGGGCATCTCACCAACGACACGATGGCTCCGCTGCGCGCGGCACTCGGGTCCGGCCGCCCCACGCATCGTTCCCGGACGACGACGCGCCGCGGCCGCCCCGTGCTGCCGTCCCGGACGGGCCCTCCCACGGTCGGCGGACGCTGGTGGCCGCTCCCCGGGCGGGAGACCACCGCGACCCTGCGTTCGCACGCACTCGCCGAGGCGCTGCTGGAGCGGTACGGCATCGTCATACGCGGCGCGGTCGCGGCCGAACGGACACCCGGCGGGTTCGCAGCCGTCTACCCGGTTCTGCGCGCGTTCGAAGAGACGGGCCGTTGCCGGCGCGGCTATTTCGTCGAGGGCCTGGGGGCCGCCCAGTTCGCCCTGCCGGGCGCCGTCGACCGGCTCCGCGCGCTCCGTCCGGCGGCGGCCCCGGACGACGTCTCCGCGCTCTGGGAGACGCCGCGCAAACCCGGCGACCGTGCTCTCGTGCTGGCGACGGCCGATCCCGCCAACCCGTACGGCGCGGCCCTGCCCTGGCCGGAACGCGACGACGAGGTCGCCAGCGGCCACAAGCCGGGCCGCAAGGCGGGTGCGCTGGTGGTGCTGACCGAGGGCCGCCTCGTCCTCTACGTCGAGCGCGGCGGCCGGACACTGCTGACCTGGGACGACGACTCCGGCGTACTGCAACCGGCCGTGGACGCGCTCGCCCTCGCCGTCCGGGAGGGCGCCCTCGGGAAGCTGACCGTGGAACGCGCCGACGGCGCGGCGATCGGCGATTCTCCGCTGGCCGCCGCGCTGGAGTCGGCGGGCTTCCACCCGACGCCCCGCGGCCTGCGCCTGCGCGCCTGACCGGCGGGGGCGCGCAGGGCCACGGCGACGGCGGCGGCGCAGACCAGGACGCCGATCACGGAGAGCGGGGTCAGTGTGCTGCCGAACATCATCCAGCCCCAGAGCATCGTCGTGGGCGGGGTGAGGTACAGCAGGGCCGAAACACGAGCGACACCGGTGCGGCGCACGTTGACCCAGTACAGCCCGTACCCGCCGAACATCGCCACCGCGACGAGGATGGCGATGGCCGTCCAGAAGAGGGGGTCGGCGGGCGGGACGAGCGCGCCGTCCGCGCCCGCGAGTCCGGAGAACAGCACCGCGCTGACGCCGGCCTGGACGGCCAGGGCCTCGGGCAGGGCCGCGGCGGGCCGTGTGCGCCGTTCGATGAAGGTGGCGCCGACCAGCGACAGCATCGCGGCGAACGGCAGCGCGTAGGCCCAGGCCGGGGCGCCGCCGCGCAGGTCGCCGCCGACGACGAGGGCCACTCCGGCGAGCCCGGCGACGAACCCCGCGAGCTGCCTGCGGGTGATCGGCTCACCGAGGATCGGGACGGCGAGGGCGACCGCGACGAGCGGCTGCAGCGAGGCGATCAGGCTGTTGATGCCGGCGGCGACGCCGTGTTCGGCGGCCGCGAAGACCCCGTACAGGTAGCCGCCCTGCGCCAGCATCCCGATGACCACGTGCAGTGCCAGGTCTCGCGGCGGGATCCGGCGCCGCCGCCACGTCAGCCACGCGCCGAGCACGGCCGCGGCGATGATGAACCGCCAGGCCAGCAGGGCGCTCGCGGGAGCGCTTCCGGTGCCGAGTTCCGCGCCGATGAAGCCGGAGCTCCAGGTGACGACGAACGCGGCGCCGAGGAGGGTGTCCGGGCGGCGGACGGCCATGATCGCTCCCTAGGTATACATACCGGTATGGCTACAGAGTATCTATACCGGTATGTATACTTGTGGTGTACCTCGAGGGAAGGGAGCGCCTCATGCCCGCCACCGCCCAGGACCGGCCGCTCACGCCCGCCGCCCGGCGGGTGCTCCGGGTCGCCGAGCAGCTGTTCTACGAGCGCGGCATCGGCTCGGTCGGCATGGAGCTGATCGCCGCCGAGGCCGGGGTCACCAAGAAGACCGTCTACGACCGGTTCGGCTCCAAGGACGCGCTGATCCTCGCCTACCTGCGCGCCCGCGACGAACGCTGGCGCGACTTCGTGACCACCCGGATCGCCGCCGTCCCGGACGCCCGCGAACGCGTCCTCGCCACCTTCGACGCCCTCGACGCCTGGCAGGCAGCCGAGGCGGAGCGCGGCTGCTCGATGGTGAACGCCTGCGCCGAGCTGCCCGACGCGTCCCACCCCGTCCACGGTGCGGCGGCCGGGCAGAAGGCATGGCTGAGGGACCTCTACGCGGGCCTCGTCGACGAAGCGGGGATGGCCGACGACCAGGGGATGCTGGCCGATCAGCTCCTCATCGTCCACGAGGGCGCGGTCATCGCGTTCAGCATCGGCGGCATCCGCGACGCCGCCGCGAAGGCCCGCGCCACCGCCGCCGCGATCCTCCCCCGCACCGGCTGAGGCGTCAGCGGCGGCGGCCCTTGAACATGTTGATCAGACCGCGGAGGGCCCGCTCGTCCAGGGAGCCGAACGGGTTGTCGTGGACGAGGTACGTCCACGTCGCCGAGGGACGCTTGAGACCGGCGGAGTCGAGATCGATGCCGTCCTCGGACGCGGTGAGCGCCTCGAACGCGGCGATCGAGCGCTTCCTCGCGTCGGCGAGGAGGCGCTTGCCCGCCGGGACGGCCTCCCGGTTGAACTCGACCAGCGGGTCGAGGCCGCGGCCGAGCGACCGCAGGTGGATGCCCTCGCGCAGGTCGGCGAGGTAGGCGAGGTGCTCGGCCCAGCAGCGGTCGAGCTGGTACAGGACGATCTGGCGCGCGGCGGCCGCCACCGCGTCCGCACCGGCGATCTTGGTGAGTTCGGCGTGCCGCCCGGAGGCGTCCGCGGCCATGGCCCGGTCGGCGGCGTCACCGTTCAGGACGGCGTCGCGTTCGGCGAGGAGTTCGCGGCGCTGCAGGCCGATCAGATGGCTGTAGCGCCACGTGTTGCGGTGCAGTTCCAGGTCGACGCCCTCGGCGACGCGCTGGGCGTGCCCGACGATCCAGTGGGCGCCCTTGTCGGTGATGAGCCCCTCGTCGTCCGCGGCGGCCTTCGTCTTCTCGTCGGGCGCGTAGCGGGTGACGAGCTCGTCCTGGAGGCTGGTGAAGAACACCGAGCCGCCGGGGTCGCCCTGGCGCCCGGCGCGGCCCCGGAGCTGGTCGTCCAGGCGGCTGCTGTGGTAGCGGCCGGTCCCGATGACCAGGAGGCCGCCCGCCTCAGCGACGCGGTCGTGGTCGCCGCCCGCGGCCTCGGCGGAGGCGGTGCCGGGCGCGGACGACGCGGGGCTGCCGCCGAGGCGGATGTCGGTGCCGCGGCCGGCCATCTGGGTGGAGACGGTGATCGCGCCGTACGCCCCGGCCTCGGCGATGATCGCGGCCTCCTCGGCGTCGTTCTTGGCGTTGAGGACGACCCGGTCGAGGCCGGCGCGGGCGAGGCGGCGCGCGAGCCGCTCGGACTCGGCGACGTCGCCGGTGCCGATCAGCACCGGGCGGCCGTCGGCGTGGGCGGCGGCGATCTCCTCGACGATCGCGACCTCCTTGTCGGCGGCGGTCGCGTAGAGGCGGTCGGGCTCGTCGTCGCGGACGCAGGGCGTGTTCGGCGGGACGACCGCGATCTGCAGCGAGTAGAACTCGGTGAGCTGCGCCGCGACGGCCATCGCCGTGCCGGTCATGCCGCACCGGACGGGGTAGCGCCCGATCAGCTCCTGGACGGTGATCGAGTCGAGGATCTCGCCGCTCGGGGACGCCTCCAGAGCCTCCTTCGCCTCGACCGCGGCCTGCAGCCCGTCCGGCCAGCGCTGCAGCAGCGCGACCCGCCCCCGCGACTCGCTGATCAGCTTCACCGTGCCGTCGCGGACGATGTAGTCCACGTCGCGGTGCAGCAGGACCTCGGCGTGCAGGGCGACGTTGACGGCGGTGAGGGTGCGCAGGTGCTCGGGCGCGTAGAGGTCGACGTTCAGGACGCGTTCGACCTCGTGCGTCCCCGCGGGGGTGAGCTGGACGTTGCGGGCCTCGTCGTCGGCGGAGTAGTGCAGGCCGGGCCGCAGCCGGCGGACCAGGTCGGCGTACCGGGGGTCGGCGGCGTCGAGGTCGGCGGCGCCCGCGAGGACGAGCGGCACCATCGCCTCGTCGACCAGCACCGAGTCGGCCTCGTCGATCAGCGCGACGGCCGGCTCGGGCTGCACGACGTCGCCGGGGTCGGTGACGAGCCGGTCCCGGAGCAGGTCGAAGCCGACCTCGCTGACCGGCGCGTACGTCACGTCGGCCCGGTAGGCGGCACGGCGCTCGTCCGGCGTGGACGACTGCCCCACCCAGCCGACCGTCACGCCGAGCCGCTCGTACAGCGGGCCCATCCACTCGGCGTCGCGGCGCGCGAGGTAGTCGTTGACCGACATGACGTGGACCCGCCGGCCGCGCAGCGCGTAGCCGGCGGCGGCGAGGGCGCCCGACAGGGTCTTGCCCTCGCCGGTGGCCATCTCCGCGACGTGCCCGGACAGCAGGGCGAGCGTGCCGATGAGCTGCACGTCGAACGGCCGTTCTCCCAGCGTCCGGCGGGCGGCCTCCCGGCCGAGGGCGCACAGCTCGGCCAGGTCCTCCTTCTCTCGGAGGACGGACGCGGCGGCGGTCAGCTCCTCGTCGGACAGCTCCCGGACGCGGGACTCGCGCTCGCCCGCCTCGCCGACCAGGGCGCGGAAGGGCGCGAGGTCGACGCTGCCGGGCTTCTGGACGAGCCGCCGCAGCCGGTCACGCAGCGCCATGGCGCCGCCTCGGTTCATCGGTCACGGTTCCCCCAACGGGCCGTACTGGACTGCGTTCCCCATCATGATCCCAGCACGGGGCCCAGGGTCGGCCCGGGGTGTTCTCCGCACTTGGTCTGACCTCGATTTCATTCCTCGGGTGGATCCCCCGGGCCGCTCGCGTTTGAGAGCATGGACCCATCACGGGGCTGGCGGTGGCGAGGGGAAAACGCCACCGCGGAACGGGGTTCGCAATGACGCCTACGGCACGCAAGGCCGCCGCGCTACGGCGCAAGCGGCAGGTCATCAGTCGGACGGTCATCGACCGCGCGCTCAACGACCCGCGGCGCCACCCGGAGCAGGTCGCCGAGGCGGCCGCCAAGTAAGAGGGGGAAGGCGCCGCCGAGCGCAGTACGGGGAACGCTCCAGAGCGCCTCCGCCGGATCGGCGGGGGCGCTCTTCGCCGTTCAGGACGCGCCCGCGGCCGAGAAGACGTCGTCACGCGCCTGTTCGAGCGCCGCGTGCAGGGCGCCGCGCAGGACGGGGTTGCCCTCCACCTCGGTCACCGCGACGGCGGGGCGGGTCGGGCTGATCCGTCCGACGATCTCTTCGATGCGGGTCGCGAGGGGCCTCCCGCCCACCCGGCCGAGGCTCCCCGACAGCACGACGAGCCCGGGGTCCAGGACGATGTTGACCGAGGTCACGCCGTAGGAGATGCGGCGGGCGAGATCGTCCAGGAAGGCGCCGCCGCGGGCCTCGTCGGCGGCGGCCGCGCGGACGCAGTCCACCGCGGTCGGCTCGGCGACGCCGTGCTCGTGGGCGAGGGCGCGGACCCCGTCCGCGCCGACCAGGGCGCCGTAGCCGCCGGCGAGGGTCGGGATGCCCCAGGTCGTCGACTCGGTCACGCCCTCGTCGGCGGGGCCGCGCCGGGCCGCGCCGAGCGGCAGCGGCGCCCCGGGGACCGGCAGGTAGCCGATCTCGCCGGCGCCGCCGGAGCGGCCGCGGTGCAGCCGGCCGCCCAGCATGACCGACAGGCCCATGCCGCGGTCGAGCCACATGAGGGCGAAGTCGTCGGCGTCGCGCGCGGCGCCGTAGGCCCGTTCGGCGATGGCGGCGAGGTTGACGTCGTTCTCGATCGTGACGGGGCGGCGCAGGTCGGTCTTCAGCGCGGCGAGGACGCCCTCGTGCCAGGCGGGCAGGTCGAAGGAGAACTGGACGTCGCCGGATTTCGGGTCGACCACGCCGGGGGTGCCGATGACGAAGGCGCTCAGCCTCGACAATGCGACCTTCGCCGAGCGGCACGCCTTGACGACGGCGCTGTGCACCATCTTCACCGGCTCGTCGGCGCCGTTCGGGTCCACGGTGACCTGGGCGACGATGTGCCCGGTGATGTCGGCGACGCCGGCGGTGACGCCGTCCGGTCCCACTTCGAGGCCCGCGACATAGGCGCTGGACGGGACGACGGCGTACAGGGCGGCGTTCGGCCCGCGTCCCCCGGCCTGCGATCCGACGACGGCGACCAGCCCGCGGTCCTCGAGCCTGGACAGCAGCTGGGAGGCGGTTACCTTGGACAGCCCGGTGTGCTCGCCGATCTGCGCGCGGGTCAGCGGGCCCTGGTCGACGAGCAGGTCCAGTGCGGCGCGGTCGTTGAGCTCGCGCAGCAGCCTCGGCGTTCCCGGGCGATTGGCGGCCATGCTGATACCCCTCGATGTCTCAATCCGCTAACGAGCAGTTTTGTTTAGGAAAGTTTCTTGTTAGTTTACGCTCAGGCGCCGACCGGTCCGTACCCCGGGCTGGGGGCGCTCGCAGAGCGCCGACTGGCGAGCAGGGCGCCCGCGTGCGATGCGAACGCGAGAGGGGCATGGCTGGGACCCTAAAGGGTCCGCGCCGTGTCCACTCGCACCGCAGGCCACAAGGCCGCGCGAGGCGATGCCGGAAAGGATCCCCAATGAAGTACATGAAGGTCGCGGCCGCGGCGGTCGCGATCGCCCTGGCCGCCACGGCCTGCGGCGGCGAAGACGGCGGCGAAGACGGTACGGGCAAGGACCCGGCGCAGCTCAAGGTCTGGATGATGGGCGAAGGAACCCCGGAGCAGACCAAGTTCCTCGACACCGTCGAGGCGGACTTCAAGGCCGAGCACCCGAACACCGACGTCCAGATCAAGTACGTGCCGTGGCCGCAGGTCGCCACCACGTTCCAGAAGGCGGCCGCCGGCGGCGAGGGCCCCGACGTGACCGAGATCGGCAACACCGACGTCCAGTCCCACATCGAGCAGGGCAACCTGGCCGACATCACCGGCGAGTTCGACGCCTGGGCCGACGGCAAGACGCTCAACAAGACCGCGCTCGGCAACGACCAGGCGGACGGCAAGACCTACGCGGTGCCGTGGTACGGCGGCGTCCGGGCCGTCTGGTACCGCACCGACTGGTTCCAGGAGCTGAACATCCAGCCGCCGAAGAACTGGGCCGAGCTGACCGCGGCGGCGAAGAAGATCCAGGACGCCAAGGACGTCCCCGGCATCGGCGTGCCGAGCGACCAGACCAACGCTCTGCTCAGCTTCATCTGGGGCAACAACGGCGCCGTGGCCGTCCAGGACAACGGCAAGTGGAAGGGGATGCTCGACCAGCCGCAGGCCGTCGAGGCGGTGAACTACTACGCCGGTCTCGTCGGCACGGAGAAGGTCGCCCCCGAGAAGTACATCGGCAAGAACGAGCTGGAGGGCCCGCAGCGCGACTTCGCGCTCGGCAAGCTCGGCATGTACTTCGACGGCAGCTGGGCGCTCAAGGAGATGAAGAAGGTCTCCGACAAGAACGTCGACAAGTGGGGCGTCTTCCCGATCCCGGCCAAGACCGGCGGCAACGCCCCGGTCATGGCGGGCGGCTCCGACCTCGGCGTCTGGGCCGACAGCGAGGCCAAGGCCGCGGCGTTCGACTACATCACGATCCTGAACAACGCCAAGAACGCCAAGGCGTGGGCCGACTACAGCGGCTTCTCGTCCATGCGCTCGGACGTGAAGTTCTCCGACCCGAAGCTGGCGATCTTCACCGAGATCGCCGCCAACACCAAGTTCCCGCCGATCAGCGCCGGCTGGGGCGAGTTCGAGCAGGCCAAGAAGGTGCTGCCGAACGCGGTCAAGTCGGTCATGCAGGGCGAGCCCGCCGCCGAGGAGATGAAGAAGGCGAACGAGCAGGCCAACACCCTGCTGAACCCGTAGCACGCCCGCGTCGCACACCAGCTGATCGGAACGTCCATGCTCGACACCGCTCCCGCGGTGCGCGGGACGCCCGGCCGGAGACCCTCCGGCCGGGCGCGCCCCCGCCGCAGGCCCCGCCTCGGGCCCTACCTGCTCATCGCGCCCACCGTGGTCGTGATCGCCGTCCTGATGTTCTGGCCGATGATCCAGATCGGGATCATGTCGTTCCAGAAGGTCGGCAACCGCCAGCTGCGCGGCGAGCCGGCCGAGTCGGTGGGGACCGGGAACTTCGAAAAGATCTTCAACGACCCGTTCTTCTGGCAGACCCTCAGGCAGACCGTGCTGTTCGCCGTCGTCGCGGTGACGCTGACCCTGGTCATCGGGACGCTGGTGGGCCTGCTGCTCAACAAGCTCGGCAAGCGGATGTCGGCCTTCGTCGCCGGCGGCGTGATGATCGCCTGGGCGACCCCGCCCGTCACCGCCGCGATCATCTTCACCTGGCTGTTCGGCTCGACCGGCGGCCTGGTCAACTGGACCCTGGACCTGCTCCCCGACGTCCTCGTCGGGGGCGGCTGGAGCGACTACAACTGGTTCGCCAAGCCGCTGTCCACCTACACCGTCCTCACAGTGTGCGTCGTCTGGCAGGCGTGCCCGTTCGTGGCCGTGTCGGTCCTGGCCGGGCTGAAGAGCGTCCCGGGCGAACTGTACGAGGCGGCCCGGGTGGACGGGTCCGGCCCGTGGCGGACGTTCTGGAGCATCACCTACCCGATGCTCAAGCCGATCTTCCTCGTGCTGATCGTCATGTCGATCATCTGGGACTTCAAGGTGTTCACGCAGCTGTTCATCATGGCCGGAATGGCCAACCGCGACGCGTTCAACCTGTCGCTGTACGGCTACTCCGAGGCGTTCGGCTCACTGAATCCGAAGCTCGGCATGGGCTCGGCCATCGCGCTGGTGCTCACGATGATCCTGCTCGTCGTCACCGCCCTGTACGTGCGGGTGATGGTTCGTCAGGGGGAGACGAAGTGAGACGCTCAACGGCTCGCAAGACCTTGCTGAACGGGACGGGGCTGCTCGTCTTCGTCCTCGCGGTCTTCCCCGTCTTCTGGATGGCGTCGACGGCGTTCAAGCCCAACACCGAGATCTTCAGCACGACGCCGAAGCCGCTGCCCGTCCACCCGACGCTGGAGCACTTCGACCTGGTGCTGAACGGCGGCATCGCCGAGGTCTCCTTCTGGGCGTACTTCCGCAACAGCGCGTTCCTGGCCCTCGCCACCGTCCTGGTGTCGGGCCTGCTCGCGCTGCTGGCCGCGACCGCCGTGGCCCGGTTCCGCTTCCGGTTCCGCACCACGTTCCTGATCATGCTGCTGGTGGTGCAGATGGTGCCGCTGGAGGCGCTGGTCATCCCGCTGTTCCTGGACCTGAAGACGCTCGACCTGCTGAACAGCCTCGCCGGGCTCACCCTCGTCTACATCGGCTTCGCCGTGCCGTTCGCGATCTGGATGCTGCGCGGGTTCGTCGCCGCGGTGCCGCGCGAACTGGAGGAGGCCGCCGCCATCGACGGCGCCGGGCCGATCCGGACGTTCTTCACGGTCATGCTCCCGCTCGTCGCGCCCGGGCTGGTCGCGACCAGCATCTTCTCCTTCATCACCGCCTGGAACGAGTTCATCTTCGCCTACACGTTCCTGGAAGACCAGGACAAGTACACCCTGCCGATCATGCTGCAGTTCTTCTTCGGCCGCAGCGGCAACGCCTGGGGGCCCATCATGGCAGCGTCCACGCTGCTCACCATTCCCGTCATCGCCTTCTTCCTCCTGGTCCAGCGCCGCATGGTGTCCGGCCTCACCGCCGGGGCGGTGAAGGGGTGACGACCGACGACATCGCGACCATGGCGGAGATCGCCCGGCTGGCGCGCGGCACCCTGCTCCCGTCGTTCCCGGGCGCGACGGCCCCGCGCTGGCTGCTCGACGAGCTGGAGGCCGGCCTCGCCGGCGTCACGCTGTTCGCCCTCATCGGCAACGTGCCGAGCCCGGAGTCGCTCGCCGCGCTCACCGCGCGGCTGCGCAAGGCGGGCGACCCGTTCGTGACGATCGACGAGGAGGGCGGCGACGTCACCCGCCTCGGCGGGCACCGGGCGGGCAGCCCCTACCCGGGCAACGCCGCGCTCGGCGCCGTGGACGACCCCGGGCTGACCCGCCGGATCTACCGATCACTGGGCGCGGAACTCGCCGAGGTGGGCGTCAACTTCAACTTCGCGCCGTCGGTGGACGTCAACACCGCCGACGACAACCCGGTGATCGGCACCCGCTCGTTCGGCTCCGACCCGGCCCTGGTCGCGCGGCACGCCGCCGCGTCCGTCGCCGGTACGCAGGAGGCGGGCGTCGCGGCCTGCGCGAAGCACTTCCCGGGCCACGGCGCGACCGTGGACGACTCCCACCTGTCCATCCCGCTCGTCGACGCCGACCTGGACCTGCTGGAGCGCCGCGAGCTGGTCCCGTTCCGGGCGGCGATCGAGGCCGGCACCCACGCGGTGATGACCGGGCACCTGAACCTGCCCGCGATCACCCGCGGGATACCGGCCACGCTGTCCCCCGACGCGATCACCGGGCTGCTGCGCGAACGGCTCGGATACCAGGGCGTGATCGTCACCGACGCCCTCGACATGGAGGGCGCCAGCGGCGCGATCGGCATCCCCGAGGCGTCCGTGCGGGCGCTCATCGCCGGCGCCGACCTGCTGTGCCTCGGCCCGAACGAGCACGCCGAGACCGTCCGGGCGACGCTGGCGGCCATCGGCGCGGCCGTGCGGACCGGCCGGCTGTCGCCGAACCGGCTGCGCGACGCGGCCGAACGCACCGCCCGGCTCAAGGAGTGGCTCGCCGGGCACTCCCCCGCCGCCGTCGACCGGGCCGCCGGGCTGGAGGCCGCCCGCCGCGCCATCCGCGTGTCGGGCTCGCTGCCCGGCTGGAACGGGGCGCCGCTGATCGTCGAGACGGAGTCGACCGGGAACATCGCGGTCGGGCCCACCCCGTGGGGCCTCGGCCCATGGGCGCCCGACGCCGTCCAGGCCGGCGGAGCGGACGGAACCGCGGACCGTGTACTGAAGCGCGCCACGGGACGCGGCCTGGTGATCGTCCTCCGCGACGCCCACCGGCACGCGGGCCAGCGGGCCCTCACCACGACCCTGCTGACGGCCCGCCCCGACACCGTCGTCGTGGAGATGGGCCTGCCCGTCTGGCGCCCCGGATCGGCCGTCTACCTGGCCACCTACGGCGCCGCCGCCGCCAACGCCCAGGCCGCCGCCGAACTGCTCGGCCTCACCTCCGCCATCTGACCCGTGGCGCGCCCGCAGGCTCGAAACCTGCCTTCGGACGCGATCGCGATGGCTCATGTTGTCGCGAGGCCGGGGCGGTGGCCGGGGCGGGCGGCGTCTTGGCCACAACGAACCCGAGTGGTCCTACCGGCAAGGGATAATGCTCGCATGCGATTGTCCGCCCGGGTCGACTACGCGTTGCGCGCCGCCGCCGAGCTGGCGGTCGCCGGGAGCCGCCCGGTGACCGCGGTCCAGCTCGCCGAAGCGCAGCGCATACCACCCAAATTCCTTGAGAACATCCTCGGCCAGCTGCGCCGGTCCGGCATCATCCGGAGCCAGCGGGGACCCGAGGGCGGCTACTGGCTGGCGCGGCCGGCCGAGCAGATCTCCCTCGCCGACATCATCCGCGCCATCGACGGGCCGCTGCTCGGCGTCCGGGGCGAGCGCCCCGAACACGTCGGCTACGAGGGGCCGGCGCGTTCCCTGCAGGAGGTGTGGATCGCGCTGCGCGCCAGCGAGCGCGCCATCCTGGAGAAGGTCAAGCTCGCGCACATCGCCGCCGGCGAGTTGCCCGAGCCCGTCCGGAAGCTGACCGAGGACCCGTCGGCCTGGGAAAGCCCGTCCCTGATCTGAGCACATGCCGGAGGGCGATGTCGTCTGGCTGACCGCCCGGCGCCTGCGCGAGGCGCTCGCCGGGCGGCCGTTGACGCGCTCGGACTTCCGCGTCCCCCGGCTCGCGACCGCCGACCTCCGCGGGCGGACGGTCCTGGGCGCCGTGTCTCGGGGCAAGCACCTCCTCGTCCGGGTCGAGGGCGGGCTGACCGTCCACACGCACCTGATGATGGAGGGACGCTGGCAGATCCGCCGCGCCGGGCCCGTGCCGCGCGACCACCGGGTGCGGCTCGTGCTGGCGAACGCGGACTGGCAGGCGGTCGGGTACTCCCTCGGCCTCGTCGAACTGCTGCGCACCGCGGAGGAGGACGAGGCCGTCGGCCATCTCGGCCCGGATCTGCTCGACGCGTCGTGGGGCGCCGGGATGGTGGCCGAGGCCGCCGCGCGGCTGGTCGAGCGGCCGGACCGGGCGGTCGGTGAGGCGCTGCTCGACCAGACGCGTCTCGCCGGGGTCGGCAACGTCTACAAGGCCGAGATCCTCTTTCTGAGGGGCGTCAGCCCGTGGACCCCTGTCGGGGACGTTCCGGACCTGCCGGCCCTGGTGGAGCTCGCTCACCGGCTCCTGGACGCCAACAAGGAACGGCACGGCCACATCACCACGGGCGATCGGGGGCGCGGCCGCGAGCACTGGGTGTACGGGCGGGCGGGTCGTCCCTGCCGGCGCTGCGGGACCCGGATCGAGCGCGCCGGCCAGCCGTCCCAGGGCGGCGAGCGCGTCACGTTCTGGTGCCCCCGCTGCCAGGCCGCCCCCGAACGGTGATCAGCGGGTGGTCACCGTGCCGTGGGCGACGGTCAGCGCGGCTTGGGCGCCGCCCTCACCGCAGTGTTCGCCGTTCGGGAAGGTCGCCTTCGGGGTGACGTCGACGCGGCGGTCGACGAGCGTGCGGCCCTGGGCGTCGCGCAGGGTGAGCGTGACCTGGACGGGCCTCTTCGGCAGATCCTGAACCTGGGCGAAGCCCGTCTTGCCTCCGTCGGGCGACACGGAGGCTCCGCAGACGGCGTCGGGTCCCTCGCCGCTACAGCCCATCGGGACGGCCGTCGAGGACGGTCTCAGCTCGATCCGGGGCTCCCGGCAGGTCCCGTCCCAGCACACGCGCAGGGACGCGGACGCGACGCGGGCCGCGTCGGGCGCCTTGACGGAGACGCTCAGTCCGGGCGACGAGCCGATCGCCGTGCACGGCCGCTCCGCGCCGAGGCCGCCGGTACCGCAGGCGGCCAGGGCGAGCAGCGCGGCGCCCAGCGCCACGAATCCCGGCAGCGGGTTCTTCGGCTGAACGTCCATCCCCCATGGTCACCATATTCGGGGCGGTTCGCACCGGAAGACGCGAAAAGCCCCGGCCCCCGCCGGATGATCGGCGCGGGCCGGGGCTCGATGTACTCGGGACGGATCGCGGCGCATCGGCCGGAGCGGGCGATCAGGTCTGCACCTGGAACATCCAGTGCTGCTTCTCCAGTTCGCGGGCGATGCCGATGAGCAGGTCCTGCGTGATCTGATCCGGCTCGTCGGTCGCCGCGATGCGCTCGCGGAACCGCGCGATGATCTGCGCCAGGATGTCGGTGACCGCGGCGACGACCTTGTCGTCGTCGAGGTAGCCGGCCTCCATCTGCGGGATCGTGGTGCGGTCGGCGACCGTGCGGACACGGCCGTCGGGATTGACGCCGATCGCCACGGCACGCTCGGCGACGTCGTCCTGCCCGCTGCGCGCGAGTGCGACGACCTCGTCCAGGTGCTCGTGGACGACCTTGAAGTTGCGTCCCCGAAGATTCCAGTGCGCCTGCTTGGCGACCAGAGAAAGATCGATCAAGTCGATGAGAGAGCCCTGCAGGGCCTCCCCAGCGACCTTGAGGGCCGAATCCGAGAGCGGGCTCTTGACCGCCGCCATGTCCGGGCTCCTTCCGCGTCGTTACGGTTATCCGTTACAACCCGGGAGCCTCCCCGCGAATGCCGCGTCCATGCGTGAGGCCGCGCACACCCGCGGCCCGGATCGGGCATGAACGCACCAAGAACGGGTCAGGCCGCGACCATGTCGGCGCGGAACTCGCCGGTGATCTCTTCCGGGGTCTCCGGAATGCTCTCGGTGGAAATGCGCTCGTGCTCGGGCGCGCCCGCCATGACGGGCTCGTGCTGCAGCTCGGCAAGGGCCAGCTGATCCGCTACTTCCCTGAGGACGTGCGACAGCGGAACGCCCAGGGCTTTGCAGATCGAGGAGAGCAACTCGGAAGATGCCTCTTTCTGCCCCCGTTCGACCTCGGACAGGTAGCCGAGTGACACCCGCGCCGCCGCGGACACCTCACGGAGGGTGCGTCCCTGGCGCAGCCGCAGCTGCCGCAGTACGTCACCGAGCAGCTGGCGAAGCAGGACCATCGTCTCGCTCCCTCCCTCAGTTCGGACCATCTGCCGGTTCCACCGTACCCGGCTTGACGGTGAGCATGGCAGACCGTTGATTTCGTGTTCGCTGGGAACGTAACGCTGTAATCAGCCCCGATCTTCCCGATCTGCCCGAGCCTCCTCGCTCCCGCCCTCGACGTCAAGCCCCAGCAAAAGACGTCTCAGCAGGTCAAGGGCTTGTACGACGGTCATCCGCCGGATCACCGCGCGGATCTCCGGCCCGGCGCCCGGCACGGGGAGTTTCGGACTGACCACAGTGCGCATATTTCCGGGTCCGGCCACACCGATATAGACCGTTCCCACCGGATGGCCGTCCTGGGGGTCCGGGCCGGCCACACCCGTCACGGCGAGCCCGTAGGTCGCACCGAGCGCATCCCGCACGCCCGCGGCCATCGCGGCGGCCACGTCCGGGTGGACGGCCCCGTGCTCGGCCAGCAGGTCCGCCGGGACGCCCAGCGCCTGCCGCTTCACGTCGGTCGCGTACGCCACGATGCCGCCCGCGAACGTGGCGGACGACCCGGGTGCGGCGGTGAGCTCCGCGCCGATGAGCCCGCCGGTCAGCGACTCCGCCGTCGCGACGGTCTCCGAACGCTCGGCGAGCAGCCGGTGGACGACGCGGTCGAGCGTGTCGTCCTGGACGCCGTACACGGCCGAGCCCAGCAGCTCCCGCACGCGCGCCTCGACACCCGCCAGCCGTCCCGCGGCGCCGGGCCCGGCCACGGTGATCCGGATCTTCACCTCGGCCGGCTCGGGCAGGTAGGCGAGCTTGACGCCGTTCATCGCCTCGACCTCGGCGAGCCGGGTCGCGACGACCGACTCCCAGATGCGGGCGGTGCGCAGGGTGCGGCGCGCGACCGCGGGCGGCCCGGCGATCCCGGCCAGTTCCGGCAGCACGACCTCGTCCATGATCGTGCGCATCTCGAACGGGACGCCGGGCAGCGCGTAGACGATCCCGCCCGGCAGCTCGACGCGCAGGCCGGGCGCCGAGCCCGCCGAGTTGCCGAGCTGCCGCGCGCCCTCGGGGACGTCGGCCATGCGCAGCGCCATGGGCCGCAGTTCGCGGCCGGCCTCGGCGACGCGCTCGCGCAGCCGCCGTTCGAGTGCCGGGTCCCGGACGAGCGCGACGCCCGCCGCCTTGGCGAGCGCGTCCCTGGTCAGGTCGTCGTAGGTGGGTCCGAGCCCGCCGGTGGTGATGACCGCGCCGGCCCGGCCGAGCGCGGAGTTCACCGCCTCGACGATCACGTCGAGGTCGTCGCCCACGACGACGCTGCGGGTGACGTCGACACCGTGGCCGGCGAGCCGGCGCCCGAGCCATGCCGCGTTCCCGTTGACCGTGTCGCCGAGGAGCAGCTCGTCCCCGACGGTGAGCAGTTCGACCCGCATCGCGTCCCCATCTCGGCTCTTCGCAAGGCACGTCCCCGGCGAGCACGGGCCCGGGTCCGGCCTTCCGAATCTACCGGCGGCGTCCCGGCGCACGGCGCCCGGGCACCGGCCCGACGACGGACCCGGACGCCCGCCGGTTGACGGGAGGAATCGGCCGAATGAGGACGGAGGCGATGTGACCCCATCGAACCGGTCCAAGCGTGATTTCGCCGGTTATCCCCGTTCGCTCGCCCGGGAAAAGGGACGGCCGCGCTTTGTGTCCCGTGATGACGCCGCCCCCGCCACTGCGCGCGACATGGAACGCCGCTCAAGCGCGCATCGTCACCGCGTGTTACTGACGCCCGGTCCACCAATTCGCGGAAGTGCAGGTCACGTTGTGAGTCAAAACTCATTCGCCCGATTCGTCCGTCCGCGCATTCGCGGGGGATAATTGCGGAGCGCGGCGCCCGCGAACGGGGCTGCGGGACCACGACCGGGGTGGGCGTGGTCCCGCAGCCCACCTCCGGGGCGCGTCAGCCGCGAGCCAGCCGCCGCAGCACCGCGCCGCACCGCCCGGCGTAGGCGCGCTGGAACATCCTCCCGAACGGCCCCGCCAGCCTCGCCGCCGCCGTCGCCGGACGGCTGAACGCGGTGACCGTCAGCCACACGTCGCCCTCGTCGTCCAGGTGCACGACGAACGACTCCTCCCCCGACTGCGGATGGCCCGGAAGCGTCCCGTACGCCCATCCGGCGTAACGCTCCTCCTCACGCGCCCACACGATCCGGCACGGCGCCCTCAGCCGGAGCGGACCGGCGCCGAGCCCGATGACCACGCTCACGCCGGGCGCCGCCCGCGGGGCCGAGGCGTCCACCCGGACGGGGATCGCCCGGTGCATCCAGAACTCCATCACCGCGTCGGCCGCGTTCCGGAACTCTTCGGGACCCCGCCCGACGAGCGTGCGCCGCCGCATGTGCCGGTACCCGTCCGGCCGTTCCGCGTCCCGCGTCGCCCCCACCTCGGGATACGTGAATTTCTGTGCGGTCATGTCCGTCCTTGCCTGCAAACTGACGAATCGGCGTCAAGTATCGCCGGTTTCCCTGGTCACGCGCGGGGCGGGTCCGTAACGTCCGTCGCATGATCGCCGTTGTCGCCGGGCTGAACGTCTTCCCGATCAAGAGCGCGGGCGGTGTCGCGCTCGCCGAGGCCGAGGTGACGCCGGCCGGGCTGCGCCACGACCGGGAGTTCATGCTCGTCCGCCCGGACGGGCGGCACCTGTCGCAGCGGGAGGTCCCCGGACTCGCCCTGCTCCGTCCCGCCTACGACGGTGTGAAGCTCACCGTCCACACACCGCTCGCCGGCACGCCGCTGGTCCGGGAGGCGGTGGACGGCCCCGCGCGCGACGTGACCGTGCACCGGCGTCCCTGCCGGGGCATCGACCAGGGCGACGAGGCGGCCGGCTGGTTCTCGGACGTCCTCGGGCTCCCCTGCCGGCTCGTCCGCTTCACCGGGACGCGCCCCACGGTCCGCGGCGGGGGGACGCTGGCGTTCGCCGACGGCTACCCGATCTCGGCGCTGTCCGCCGAGTCGCTGGACGACCTCAACCGGCGGATGGACGCCGGTCTCCCGATGAACCGTTTCCGCCCCAACATCGTCCTGCGGGGCCTCGGGCCTTACGGAGAGGACACCGTCACCCGGCTGCGCGGCGGCGGGGCCGACATCGAGTTCGTCAGGCCGTGCGGCCGCTGCGTGATCATCAACACCGACCAGGACACGGGCCGGCGCGCCCCGGCGCCCCTGCGCGCCCTCGCCGGGTACCGCACCGAACGATTCGACGGCGCCCGCGAGATCATGTTCGGCCGCCTCGGCATTCCCCGCGCACCGGGCGTCCTCCGCGTGAACGATGAGCTGTCGGCCACCTAATCGCTTGTCGATCGATAGCGATCGCTATACGATTCACCAATGGAGGAACCGTTCGACCGTGCCCGGGTCCAGGCGGGCCTGCGGCTGATCGCGCGCGGACTGGAGGAGATCGCCGCCGCCCTCGACGGCCCCGGGGACGCCGGGGAGCCGGAGCGCACGGCGCGCGTCATCCGCGACTGGGGACGCCGGGGCCTGCGCAAGGACGAGGCGTCGGCGCTGTTCAAGCGGCACGGTTTCGCGCCCCAGACGACCGGCGGCTGGACACGCGGCGACTGGGTCGAGATCGGCGACGACGGCCTGCGCTACCTGACCGCGAGATCGCACGAGTGGCTCGCCGGATACGACGAGGAGGAGGGACCGTGACGGAACCGTTCAAGGTGCGGGTCACCGTCCGCGCCTACGAACTGGACACCCAGGGCCACCTCAACGGCGCCGTCTACCACCAGTACGGCGACCACGCCCGGTGGGAGTGCCTGCGCGCCGCCGGAGTCTCGCTGGACGAACTGCTCGCCACCGGCGTCGGCCCGGTGACGCTGGAGAACACCATCCGCTACCACCGCGAGCTGCGCGCCGGCGACGACGTCGACATCACCTGCGAGTTCGACTGGGGCGAGGGCAGGACGTTCCGGATGAGGCAGGAGCTGCGCCGCGCGGACGGCGCCCTCGCCGCCGAGATCAGCAGCCTCGGCGGCCTGCTCGATCTGGAGCGGCGGCGGCTCGTCCCCGACCCCGGGAGCCACTGGCGGGCGCTGGCCGAGACGCCCGGACTGCTCGGGCTGTGAGCGGCCCGCTCAGGACGCCTCGGACGTGCCGTGCGTCTTCCACGCCTGGACGACGTAGTCCAGGCCGGTGACGACCGTGACGACGAGCGCCGCGCCCATCGTGATCCAGCGCAGGAAGTCCAGCGGGCCGGGCAGGATGAAGAGGCCGATGGCGATGACCTGGAGCATCGTCTTGAGCTTGCCGCCCTTGCTCGCCGGGATCACGCTCCGGCGGATCAGGACGAACCGCATCACCGTGATGCCGATCTCGCGGACCATGATGGCGGCCGTCACCCACCACCACAGCTCCCCCATCAGCGACAGGCTCACCAGCGCCGCCCCGGTGAGCGCCTTGTCGGCGATCGGGTCGGCGATCTTGCCGAAGTCGGTGACCAGGCCGCGCGCCCGCGCGATGTCACCGTCGATCTTGTCGGTGATGGAGGCGACGGCGAAGACGCCGAACGCCGCGAGGCGCCAGCCGGTGCCGTCCAGGAACAGCAGCCACACGAACACGGGGACCAGCGCGATCCGCACGAGCGTCAGCGCGTTGGCGATGTTCCATACGCCGGCCGGCGGCGGGTCGTGCGAACCCGCGACCGGATCCGGGGTGCCGGCGATCATGACACGTCCGCGATCAGGTCCACGCCGTCGCTGCCGGTGACGCGGGCCGCGACGACCTCGCCGAGGGCCAGGCCCCCGCCGCGGACCACCACCGTCCCGTCCACCTCCGGCGCCTGGTGCGCGGCGCGGCCCTCGACATCGCCGTCCGCCGTCTTGTCCTCCAGCAGGACCTGCACCTGCGAGCCGACCCGGTCCTCGGCGCGCTGCGCGGTCAGTTCCCCGGCGAGGGCCGACAGCTCCTCCACCCGGCGGGCGACCTCCGCCGGGTCGAGCTTGCCGTCCAGGTCCGCGGCCTCGGTGCCGTCCTCGTCGGAGTAACCGAACACGCCGATCGCGTCCAGCCGCGCCGCCGACAGGAACTCCGCCAGCTCCTCGAAGTCGTCCTCGGACTCGCCGGGGAACCCGACGATGAAGTTCGAGCGCACCCCCGCCTCCGGAGCGAGCCCGCGGATCTGGTCGAGCAGCCCCAGAAACCGCTCACGGTCGCCGAACCGCCGCATCGACCGCAGCACCGGGCCGCTCGCGTGCTGGAACGACATGTCGAAGTACGGGGCGACGCCGGGCGTGCCGCAGATCGCCTCGATGAGCCCCGGCCGCGTCTCGGCGGGCTGCAGGTAGCTGACCCGGACGCGCTCGACGCCGTCCACGGCCGCGAGGTCCGGCAGGAGCCGCTCCAGCGCCCGCAGGTCGCCGAGGTCCTTGCCGTACGACGTGGAGTTCTCGCTGACCAGGACCAGCTCGCGGACGCCGTGCCCGGCGAGCCAGCGGGCCTCCTCCAGCACCTCCGCCGGCGGGCGCGACACGTACGCGCCGCGGAACGCGGGGATCGCGCAGAACGTGCAGCGCCGGTCACAGCCGGACGCCAGCTTCAGCGGCGCCACCGGCCCGCCGCCGAGCCGCCGCCGCAGCACCCGCGGACCGGACGCCGGCGCCACACCCTCCGGAAGCTCGTCCTGCGCCCCGTGCCCGGGAATCCCCGCCCGCGAGGACGAACGCTCGACCGGGCTGATCGGCAGCAGCGTCCGCCGGTCACGCGGGGTGTGCGCGTCGTGCCCGCGTCCCGCCATCACGTCGTCGAGCCGGTCGCCGATCCCGGCGTAGTCGTCGAAGCCGATCACCGCGTCGGCCTCCGGCAGCGCCTCGGCCAGCTCCTTGCCGTACCGCTCGGCCATGCAGCCGGCCGCGACCACCTTGGCGCCCGAGTCGTGCGCGGCCAGCAGCGTGTCGATCGAGTCCTTCTTCGCCGCCTCGATGAACCCGCAGGTGTTGACGACCACCACGTCGGCGCCGTCCGCGCCGTCGGCCAGATCCCAGCCCGCGTCTTCCATGCGCGCGGCGAGCTCCTCGGAATCGACCTCGTTGCGGGCGCAGCCGAGCGTGATGAGTGAGACCTTGCGGCGAGTCGACATGACCCTACGGTAATGGGCGTGCCCGCCCGAACCGACCAGCGGCCTGAGTTCGGGGCGTCTCTTCGCGGGGCCGGCTCAGGTCAGGCGGGTTCGGGGTCGTCGCGGTCGAAACTCAGCCGCTGCACGCCGTCGCCCTCGCCCGGCGAACCGAGGTCCTTGCCGTTGACGGTCAGGTCGACGCTGCCGCCCACCCCGATCACCAGCCGGATCTCCTTCTTGGCCGTCCAGTCCTTCGCCTGGCCCTTGCGGAGCATGCCGCTGAACAGCGTCTTGCCCTTCTCGTCGCTGGCGTTCAGCCACGTCGTGCGCCGGGCCTCGACCCGCACCTCCACCTTGGTGCGCGGCGCCGCGGCGACCGGGTCGCTCTGCTTCGGCGGCGCCGACGTGGCGGGCGCGGGCGTCGACGGCGCGGGCGTCCCGGCGACCTGCTGCGCGGTGCGCCGCTCCCCGCCGCCGCCGCTGCTCCCGACCACCTGGACGACCCCGTAGATCACCACGAAGGCGAGGGCGAGCGCCATCGCGGCGCTCCAGTTCGGCGCCCTGCGCTCACGGAAAGCGACGGGCTGCTCCGGCTCGAACGCCGACACGGCCGAGACCGGCTGCGGGGCGCCGCCGTGCGTCGCGTCGAACTCGCTGACGAGCGGCTCCGGATCGATGCCGATGACGCGGGAGATGCTGCGGATGTGCCCGCGCGCGTAGAAGTTGCCGCCGCAGTAGGAGAAGTCGTCGGCCTCCATGCCGCGGATCACGGTCTCCCGGATCCGCGTCTGGAGACTCACCTGTGTCACCGAGAGACCCGCCCGCTGACGTTCTTGAGCCAAGGTCTCACCGATGCTCACGCCGGGCCTCCTGAGGGCACTCGTCGCCGATCTCCTGCGACACCAGTCTAGGAACGGCCATGCCCGCTGGGCGACAGCCGACACGTTCGAAACAGGGCAAGATTTCGCATCATTCCGCAATGCCCTGGCTGCCGCGCCCCCGGCCCGTCTCAGCCGCCGCCGCGCAGTTCCGCGAGAACCCCCGGAAGATCGTCCGGTTTGGCCAGCACGTCCCGCGCCTTGGAGCCCTCGCTGGGCCCGACGATGTCGCGGCTCTCCATCAGGTCCATCAGGCGTCCCGCCTTGGCGAACCCGACCCGGAGCTTGCGCTGAAGCATCGACGTCGACCCGAACTGGGTGGACACGACCAGCTCGATGGCCTGCACGAGCAGGTCCATGTCATCGCCGACCTCCTCGTCGATCTCCTTCTTCGGCGCGCCCGCCGCGGCGACGTCGTCCCGGTAGTTCGCCTCCATCTGCGCCTTGCAGTGTTCGACGATCCCGCTGATCTCCTTCTCCGCCACGTAGGCGTTCTGGAGACGCATCGGCTTGCTCGCGCCCATCGGCAGGAACAGCGCGTCGCCCTGCCCGACGAGCTTCTCCGCGCCGGGCTGGTCGAGGATGACGCGGCTGTCGGACAGCGAGGAGGTCGCGAACGCCAGCCGGGACGGCACATTCGCCTTGATCAGCCCGGTGACCACGTCCACCGACGGCCGCTGCGTCGCCAGCACCAGATGGATGCCGGCGGCCCGGGCCAGCTGAGTGATACGGACGACCGAGTCCTCCACATCGCGCGGCGCGACCATCATCAGATCGGCCAGCTCGTCCACGATGACCAGCATGTACGGATACGGCGTGTAAACGCGCTCGCTGCCCGGCGGCGGCTTGAGCTTGCCCGCCTTCACCGCCTTGTTGAAATCATCGATGTGCCGGTACCCCGACGCGGCCAGATCGTCGTAGCGGCGGTCCATCTCCCCCACCACCCAGTCCAGCGCCTCGGCGGCCTTCTTCGGATTGGTGATGATCGGCGTGATCAGATGCGGGATGCCCTGGTACATCGTCAGCTCGACCCGCTTGGGATCGACCAGGATCATCCGCACCTCGTCGGGGGTGGCCCGCATCAAGATCGAGGTGATGAGCCCGTTGATGCACGTCGACTTGCCCGCACCGGTCGCACCCGCGATCAGAATGTGCGGCATCTTCGCCAGGTTCGCCACCACCGTGCGTCCCTCGACGTCCTTGCCCAGCCCCACGATCATCGGATGATGCTCATTGGTCGCGGCCGGCGAACGCAGCACATCGCCGAGGCTCACGATGTCCTTGTCGGTGTTCGGGATCTCCACCCCGATCGCCGACTTGCCGGGAATCGGGGAGATGATCCGCACGTCGGCGCTCTTGACCGACAGAGCGATGTTCTTGGTCAGCGCGGTGACCTTCTCCACCTTCACCGCCGGACCCAGCTCGATCTCGTACCGCGTGATCGTCGGGCCCCGGGTGAACCCGGTGACCTGCGCGTCGATGTCGAACTGCTCCAGCACGCCGGTAAGCGCGTTCACCACCGTGTCGTTGGCCTTGGTGCGCGGCTTGAGCACGCTCCCCGGCCGCAGCGCCGACGGGTCGGGCAGCATGTAGATCTCGCCGGACGACGACAGCGGCAGCTGCTCGGACCGCGGCGGCGCGGGCGTCGGGTCCGGGACCTTCGACTGCGGCGCGTCGCCGCCCGCGACGTGCTCGTCCATCGGCGGCTCGTCGTCGGCCGGCGGCGCGGGCGGCGGGACCTCCGCCTGGAACGGGTCCGGCTCGAACAGCTCGTCGGCGAGGTCGCGCCGCGGGCGGTCCGCCTTCTTCGGGTCCTCCTCCAGCAGCGGCGTGTCGTACGGCCTGGAGTGCTCGCCGACCTCCAGTTCGTCCCGCTCCTCGTCGGTCTTCTTCTTGCGGCGGCGCTTCTTCGGCGCCTCCGCTTCGTCCTCGCCCTCGCCCTCGCCGGCGGCGGCACGTTGCGGACGCCCCTGCAGCGTCGCAACCGCCCACAGTTCGGCGACGCGTTCGGGAACCCGGTTGATGGGGGTCGCGGTGACGACCAGCAGCCCGAACCCGGATAGGAGCAGCAGCAGAGGAACGGCCACCCACCCGCTGAGCGCCGCCTCCAGCGGCGCCGACACCAGCCAGCCGATCACGCCGCCCGACTCGCGCACCCCGTCCATGTCCTTCGCGGGCGACGGGACGCCGGCCGCGATGTGCAGGATGCCGAGCACGCCGACGCCGAGCGCGGTCATCCCGATGACGATGCGGCCGGTGTCCTCGTGGTGCTCGGGATGGCGCAGCGTCCGCCACGCCAGCAGGGCCAGCAGGACGGGCAGCGCCATCGCGATGACGCCGAGGCCGCCGCGCACCACCTTCTCCAGCGCGATCGTGACGACGCCGTCCGGACGGAACCAGGTGACCGAGGCCAGCACGATGGACGAGCCGAGCAGCGCCAGCCCGAGCCCGTCGCGGCGGTGCTCGGGGTCGAGGTTGCGGGCGCCGTGCCCGTAGGCGCGGAAGACCGAGCCCACCGCCACCGCGGCGAGCAGGTACAGCTTGAACAGGAGCTTGAAGAACCCGAGGACCGCCTGCGAGATCGGATCGGGCTTCTGCGGGGGACGACCGCGGCCCGAGCCGCGGTTCCCGCCTCTTCCGGTACCGCCGCTCGGTCGCTTCCGGGGGGCCGACCTTGCGGGCTTGCGAGCCGCGCTGCCCCCCGCACGCGAGGAGCTTTTCGCGCCCCCGGACGCACGTGTGGCCATGGTTATGAGAGTAACCAAGGACCCCGGGGGTTCCCGGGATGACGAACGGGCGTGTTGGAGGGGCGTGTCCGGGAGCGGGCGCGCCGGCCGCGGGACGGGCGGCCCCGCGGGCGGCGCGCCCGCGTCATACCTCGACGACCACCGGGACGATCATCGGGCGGCGGCGGTAGTTGTCGCTCACCCACTTGCCGACCGTGCGGCGGATGACCTGGCCCAGCTGGTGCAGATCGTTCACGCCGTCGCCGGCGGCGTCCGTCAGCACGGCCTCGATCCGCTCGATGATCTCGTCGAAGTCCTCGTTGACGATGCCGGCGCCGCGGGCGTGCACCTCGGGCCCCGCGACGAGCTTCCCGGACGTGGAGTCGATGCCGACGACGATGGAGACGAAGCCCTCCTCGCCGAGGATGCGCCGGTCCTTCAGCGACGTCTCGGTGACCTCGCCGACCGACAGGCCGTCCACGTACACGTATCCGGCGGGGACGGCGCCGACGATGCGGGCGCGTCCGTCCACGAGGTCGACGACGACGCCGTCCTCGGCGATGACGATGCTCTCGTCGGAGACGCCGGTGAGCGCGGCGAGCTTGGCGTGCGCGCGCAGATGCCGCCACTCGCCGTGGATCGGGATGAAGTTGGCCGGCTTGGTCACGTTGAGCACGTACAGCAGCTCGCCCGCCGACGCGTGCCCGGACACGTGCACGAGCGCGTTGCCCTTGTGCACGACGCGGGCGCCCCACCGGGTGAGTCCGTTGATGACGCGGTTGACCGCGTTCTCGTTGCCCGGGATCAGCGAGGACGCCAGCATCACGGTGTCGCGGTCGGTGATGCGGATCGAGTGGTCGCGGTTCGCCATCCGCGACAGCGCCGACATCGGCTCGCCCTGCGACCCGGTGCACACCAGCACCAGCCGGTCGCCGGGGATGTCGTCCAGCTCCTTCTGGTCGACCATGATGCCGTCGGGGACGCTGAGATATCCGAGCTCGCGGGCGACGCCCATGTTGCGGACCATCGACCGCCCGACGAAGCAGACCTTGCGGCCGTTGGCGACGGCGGCGTCGAGCACCTGCTGGACGCGGTGGATGTGCGAGGCGAAGCAGGCGACGATGAGCCGCTCCTGCGCGGTGCGGAACACCTCGTCGACGACCGGTCCGATGTTGCGCTCGCTGGTGACGAAGCCCGGCACCTCGGAGTTGGTCGAGTCCGACATCAGCAGGTCGATGCCCTCGCCGCCGAGCCGGGCGAACCCGGGCAGGTCGGTGAGCCGGCCGTCCAGCGGCAGCTGGTCCATCTTGAAGTCGCCGGTGTGCAGGACGAGCCCGGCGGAGGTGCGGATCGCGACGGCGAGCGCGTCCGGGATCGAGTGGTTGACGGCGAGGAACTCGCAGTCGAACGGCCCGAACGTGCGCCGCTCGCCTTCCACGACCATGTCGGTGACCGGTTTGATGCGGTGCTCGACGAGCTTGGCCTCCAGCAGGGCCAGCGTCAGCCGCGAGCCGACGAGCGGGATGTCGCGGCGCTCGCGCAGCAGGTACGGAACGGCGCCGATGTGGTCCTCATGGCCGTGCGTGAGGATGACGGCCTCGATGTCGTCCAGGCGCTCCCTGATGTATTCGAAATCGGGCAGGATCAGGTCGATGCCGGGCTGCTCGGTCTCGGGGAACAGCACGCCGCAGTCGACGACGAGCAACCGGCCGCCGTGCTCGAACACGGTCATGTTGCGGCCGATCTCCCCGAGCCCGCCGAGCGCGACGATGCGCAGGCCGCCCTCGGGCGGCGCGGGCGGGTCCGAGAGCTCCGGGTGAGGATGACTCACCGGGCGACCTCCGGGATGGCTACCTCCGGCACTTTGACTCCCCCTATCGTGAGGTCTTCACGCAGTCGCGCCGCGAACTCCGGCGAAGCCTCCACGAGCGGCGCGCGCAGCGGGCCGCCTCCGGGAAGGCCGAGCAGGTTCAGCGCTGCCTTGACGGCGATGGCGCCCTGCGTACGGGTCATGATGGCGGTGACCACGGGCAGCAGCCGCCGGTGGATCTCCAGCGCCCGCCCGGGGTCACCGGCGCGGTAAGCGTCGATCATCTCATGGAGTTCGGCGCCCACGACATGTCCGACCACGCTGACGAACCCCGCCGCCCCGACCGAAAGCCAGGGCAGGTTGAGGTTGTCGTCGCCCGAGTACCAGACGAGATCGGTCTCGGCCATCACCCTGGACGCGCCGAACAGGTCGCCCTTGGCGTCCTTGACGGCGACGATCCGCGGGTGCTCGGCGAGCTTCACCAGCGTGTCGTTCTCGATCGGCACCCCCGCGCGCCCGGGGATGTCGTACAGCATGGTCGGCAGCCCCGTCGCGTCGGCCACCGCCGTGAAATGGTGGATGAGGCCCTCCTGCGGGGGCTTGTTGTAGTACGGCGTCACCACGAGCAGAGCCTGCGCGCCGGCGGCCTCGGCCTGCCGCGCGAGTTTCAGTGTGTGCTCCGTGTGGTTGGTTCCGGCACCGGCGACGATCACGGCGCGGTCGCCGACCGCCTCGATGACCACGTGCAGGAGTTCGCGCTTCTCGTCGTCGCTCGTCGTCGGCGACTCGCCCGTCGTCCCGTTGACGACGAGGCCGTCGTGGCGCCGCTCGTCGACCAGGTGGGTCGCGAGGCGCGCGGCGCCGTCGTAGTCGACGCCGCCGTCCGGCAGGAACGGAGTGACCATGGCGGTCAGCATCCGTCCGAACGGAGCGTCAGGTGATGTGCTGGGTGCCATGCATCGAACGGTACCGTTCCGGGTGCGGCAGGTGGACCCGCAGGTCCAAGCTGACCTGCGATCGGCATAGATTCCCGCATCGGCGCCGCCCGGGAGGCCGGGTCCGGAGGCGGCGGGGAGACGGCATGGAAGAAGCCGCCGCCACACGCTCGGGGGTACGCGTGGCGGCGGCTCCCACATCCACATCGTGGCACGCAAATGCCTCGTTACGGGGTCAGTCCGGCCACTTCCCGGACTCGGTTGGATAACGTGACCCCGCGGTCATCTCGTGCAGCCGGACACGCAGCTCCTCGACGTCGGGGGTGCGCACGAGATCGTTGCCGCGGACGGCCCACCAATGGCCGGATCCGCCTCTCCCGATCCGCCAGCCTGTGAACTCGGCTGACAGCTCGCTGAGCCGGTCGGCGTCACGCCACGCGGTCTGCTGGGGGCCCATCGGCCTCGTCCCCTTCCCTTTGCCGTCCACTGGTCGAATCCGGACTTCCGCAGCGTGCAGTACCCCCGTGGGTGTACGGCTACCCGACCCTTTCTACCTACGCGTCCAAGGGAACCGAAACGTCGCCCGCCCGGATTTTTCAGCCGCCGGGACTCGCCGCCGTCCCGGGCAGCCAAATGGCGCGATAACGTGCCCATTCGTCGGGCTGGGTCGTCCAGCCCGCATACAGGCCGACGCCGTACGGACGCTTCGGCGGCCGCTTCAGGTCATCGATCCCCCGCCGGACTCCGCGCAGCGCGACCGGCAGCTCCTCCGCCCAGTCCATCAGCGGACGGTAGGTGGGGACGCCCATGAAGACGGTCGTGCGGTCGCCGATGAGCTCCAAGGTGGTGCGGGTGTGCCGGGCGTAGTGCCATCCGGCCAGGGCCTCGGTCGGCAGCGACACGTCATAGGTCATGATCGCGACCTGGTCGGCGCGGTCGGCGACGGCGCGCAGGAAGTCCGCGGTCGGACGTGGCGGGTAATGGATCGTGCCCTTGCGCGGGATGAGCGCCTTGTACACCGGCTGGGTCGCGTCCAGAAGCGTCGGCTGCTCCAGAGCCACCGACAGCAACCGGCCCCTCGACCGGGTCAGCTCGCGGGTGCGGTCCATCAGCGTCATGAATGCGTCGTCGTCGGGATAGATGGGCTCGAAGTCGTAATGGATGCCGTCGAATCCGAGATCGAGGAATGCCGCGTCGGTCTTCAGGACCTGTTCGCGCACGGCCGGATCGTCCAGGTCGATGACGCCCTTGCCCTCCACCACCCGTATCTGCCCGAGGTACGCCTGGGCGCGAACGCCGGGCGCGTATTCGCGCATGGCCTCGATGAGCCGAGGGGCATGGCGATACTTGGCGGCGGGCACAGTCCCGTCCGACTCGAACGGGCCTGTGTGGAAGAACACGTCGGTGATGCGGTTCTGTTTCAGCAGTGCGCCGAGCGCGCGATATTCCGCGTCAGTGTGCGGCTCCCCCACCCACTGGTGCCGCGCCCACAGCGCGTTGGCCTCGGTGCCGCGCGCCTCGGGTTCCTGCTGCCACCACACCCAGGCCCCGGCGAAAACGAGAGCGGCGAGGCCGAGCACGAGCGCCGCGGCCCACCCCGTCCACCGCAGCACCCTGCCCAGCACACCACCGACCCGCCCGAATCTCACCATCCGGCAATGATCCCGGATCGAACCGGCGGATCGGACGCAGCGCAGCCGGGTCCACCGTGCGCCGATCACGCCCGGCCCATGAAACGATCATGATTGGGTCGTGATCGCGCGCCGCGCGCGGCGGCCGTTGACATCGGGGGAACCCTGTGATGACGAGCGGTTCAGTGGTGTCGGCCACGGTCGCGATGGGGAGCCGCCCGGTCCTTACCGTCCACGCGGATGGAGGTCGAACCGGCATGCGAGCAACACCCGAGCAAGGCGAGCCGCGCCCCCTGATCAGCACGCGGGCCCTCGTGATCATTCTCGTGGCGATCGGCGCCGCGGTCCTCACGGCCGCCGCACCGCGGTTCGCGATCCCCATAGGGGTGGGCGTCGGCGTGGTCACCCTCCTCGCCCACATCGTCAAGGACTGACCGGGCCGCCGGGTCACTTCGTTGTGACGTTCTCCCTTCTCGCGTGAGGGCCCGTCTCCTCCCGCGAGAGAGGCGGGGTGTGCCTCACCCGGGTCCGCTGGGTGAGGGCCACGCAGACCAGGACGGCGACGGCGGCCAGCGCGGTCGTCGCGTCGATCCGCTCGGCGAGGAAGAGCCCCGACCACAGCAGCGTCATCACCGGCTGGGCCAGCTGGACCTGGCTGGCGCGGGCGATCCCGGCCCGCGCCAGTCCCTCGTACCAGGCGAAGAAGCCGAGGTAGGCGGAGAACGCGGCGACGTACCCGAAGCCGAGCACGGCGCGTCCCGTCCAGTGGGGGCCGGTCGTCGCGAGCAGCCACGCGGTCACCGGGACGGTGACGGGCGCGGCCAGCACGAGCGCCCAGGAGATGACGCGCCAGCCGGGCATGGCGCGGGTCAGCCGCGCGCCCTCGGCGTAGCCGGCCGCGGCGGCGACCAGGGCGGCGAACAGCAGCAGGTCGGCGGCCGTGACGTGGCCGGCGCCGCGGATCAGGGCGAATCCCGTGACGCAGGCCGCGCCGGCCGCGGCGGCGAGCCAGAACGCGCGGGACGGCCGCTCCCCCGCGCGCAGGACGCCGAGCACGGCGGTGGCCGCGGGCAGCAGCCCGATCACGACGGCCGAGTGGGCGGACGAGGCGCCGCGGTCGAGCGCGAGCGTGGTGAGCACCGGGAACCCGAAGATCACACCGGCGATGACGACCGCGAACCCGGCCCACTGGTCGCGCCTCGGCGGACGGGCCCGCACCGATAGCAGTGCGAGGGCGGCGAGAACGCTCGCGGCGGCGGCACGGCCGACGCCGATGATGTACGGGTCGAGCCCGTCGAGCGCGAGCACCGTGGCGGGGAAGGTGAACGAGTAGGTCAGGACGCCGAGCGAGGCGAGCCACAGACCCGCCCCGAGGCGGGTGCCCGCTATCGGCAACGGAGCAGTAGCGCTATCTTTGGTCCTCATGAAGAACGATAGCAGTGTGGCGGCGCTCGCCGACGCGCTGCGCACCGACGTCCGCCGGCTGAGCCCCGGCGAGCGGCTGCCGTCGAGCAGGGCGCTCGTCCGGCGGCACCGGGTGAGCCCGGTGACGGTGTCGCGCGCGCTGGGGCTGCTCGCCGCCGAGGGCCTGGTGGTGACCCGGCCCGGCAGCGGCGCGTTCGCCGCCGAGCGTCCCCCGGCCGCCGGCGAACCGGCCGACCTCGGCTGGCAGGCCGTGACGCTCGGCGACCGGTCGGTGGACCCGACCGGGGTGGCGTGGCTGCTCACCCCGGCCCCGGACGGCGTGGTCGCGCTCAGCGGCGGCTACCTGCACCCCACGCTCCAGCCGGCCCGCGCGCTCGCCACGGCGGCGGCGCGGGCGGCCCGGCGCCCGGACGCCTGGGAGATGCCGCCGCTCGGCGGGATGCCGGAGCTGCGCGCCTGGTTCGCCCGGACGGTCGGCGGCGCCGTGTCCCCCGCCGACGTGCTGATCACCAGCGGCGGGCAGCAGTCGCTGACGACCGTCCTGCGGGCGATGCTCCCGCCGGGCGCGCCGGTGCTGGTCGAGTCGCCGACCTACCTCGGCGTCCTCGCCGTCGCGCGGGCGAGCGGGCTGCACCCGGTTCCGGTCCCGGTGGACGCGGACGGCGTGCGTCCCGATCTGCTCGCCGAGGCGTTCGCGATGAGCGGGGCGCGCGCGTTCTACTGCCAGCCGTCCTTCCACAACCCGACCGGCACCGTGCTGAGCGCGGAGCGGCGCGCGAAGGTCCTGGACGTGGCGCGCGCGGCGGGCGCGTTCGTGATCGAGGACGACTTCGCGCGGCACCTCGGCATCGCCGCGCCCCCGCCGCCGCTGATCGCGCAGGACGCCGAGGGCCGCGTCGTGCACGTCGCGTCGCTGACCAAGGCCATCGCGCCCAGCCTGCGGGTCGCGGCGGTCGTCGCCCGCGGCCCGGTCGCCGAGCGGATCCGCGCGACGCAGCTGGTCGAGGAGTTCTTCCCGGCCAGGCCTCTGCAGGAGACGCTGCTGGAGCTGGTCAGCTCCCCCGGCTGGCCGCGTCACCTGCGGGCCGTCCGCGCGGCGCTGCGGTCGCGCCGGGACGCGGTCCGCGCCGCGTTCGCCAGGGAGCTGCCGGAGCTGCGCGCGAACCTTCCGGCCGGCGGTCTGCACCTTTGGGTGAGGCTGCCGGACGGGACGGACGACGCCGCCCTGGCCGAGGCCGCCCTGCGCGCCGGGGTCCTGGTCAGCGCCGGGCGGCCCTTCTTCCCCGCCGAGCCTCCCGCCCCGTACCTGCGGATCGGCTACGGGACGGCGGCCTCGGAGCGCGAGCTGGCGGAGGGCGTCCGCCGCCTCGCCACCGTGCTCCGTTCATGAGACGGCGCTTCTCACGGCAGCGTGCAGAAGCAGAACTCGTTGCCCTCCGGGTCGCGCCAGACCCGGAAGGGGGACGCCGGGTTTCCCATCGGCCCGGTGGCGGGGGTCGCGCCGAGGCTCGCCGCGCGCTCGCCGGCGGACCGGATGTCGGGGACGTCGAGGTCCAGGTGCAGCCGGTTCTTGATCGTCTTCCCTTCGGGGACGAGCTGGAACGACAGGACGGGCCCGGTTCCGCCGAGCGGCTCCAGGTCCAGCCAGTCGCCGGTCGCCTCCGTCGTCCGCATGCCGAGCAGCCCGCCCCAGAACGCCGCCATGGCGTCCAGGTCGGCGCAGTCGATGACGATGTTGCTCACCTTCGGGGTGACGCCGGTCATCGCGGGCCACCCGCCGTCCGGACGGCGTGCGCCGAGTGCGCGGCGGCACGCGCGCAGTAGGGCGCGGGCCGGGGCCGGCGCGCCGGGGGCAGCCCGCTGAGCCGGTCACGGACGGACGCCCGCCTGCGGGCGGCGCGCTCGATCGACCGCGCGCGGGCGATGAGCCGCGCCTCGACGATGTCGGCGTGCAGCCGCGCGTACTCACGCCGGGCCCATTCGTGCCGCGTGGCGAGCGTCGCCATGTACGACAGCTCCTTCATGTCGCCCTCCCGTTCGTTGACACCACCTAAACGGTAACGCTGGTGTCGAAGAAGTGCAACCAGTCAAAATCGAATGCCGGTGTCGCACCTTGGTAGACTGCTCACCGGACAGGCAGGAGGGGTGATGACCGACGCTCATGAGGACCCCGCGCTGCTGCTGAGGGACTTCGTCAACACCTACGACGCCGAGTCCGCCGAGGACGAGATCCCGACGCCCGCCCGGCTCACCGCCTGGCTGGCCGGACGCCGGCTCGTCCCGGAGGACGCCGAGGCCACCGGCGCCGACCTCGCCACCGCGGTCGCGCTGCGCGAGGGGCTCCGCGAGGCCATGGCCGCCAACCACGGCCCCCGCGACGCCGAACTCCCGGACGACCTGGACGACACCCTCGCCGCCCTGCCCCTGCGGCTCACGTTCACCGGCCCGCGTCCCGCGCTCGTCCCGCTCGACCCGCCCGCGACGGCCGCCGCCGGCCTCGCCCGCCTCGCCGCCGCGATCATGGGCTCCGTCGCCGCCGGGTCCTGGCCGCGGCTCAAGGTCTGCCAGGAGGACACCTGCCGCTGGGCGTTCCTGGACACCTCCAAGAACCGGTCCCGCGCCTGGTGCTCCATGAGCACCTGCGGAAACCGCACCAAGACCCGCGCCTACCGCGCGCGGCGCCGTCCGCCGGTCCGGTGACCCCGCACCGCTCGCTAGGGTGGGCGGTGATTCCGGACGAGAGGACGGGCGACGCCATGGCCGATGTCGGAGTGCGGCCCGCGCGGCGGGCGGACGCCGCCGCCGTCGCCGACATCCAGGTGCGGGCGTGGCGGCAGGGCTACCGCGACCTGCTTCCGGCGGGCGTCCTCGACCAGGTGACCGGGCCGGACGCCGCCGAGACGTGGCGCGACCGGTGGGCGGAGGCCGCCACGGCGCCGCCGAGCCCCCGGCACCGGCTGCTCGTCGCGGTCGCGTCCGACCTCGTCGTCGGGTTCGCCGCGCACGGCCCCGCCGAGGATCCCGACCTGGACGCCGGCGGCACGGCCGAACTGATCGCGCTGCTGGTCGACCCCATGCACACCCGCGCCGGACACGGCAGCCGGCTGCTCGCCGCCACCGCCGACCTCCTCCGCGAGGACGGGTTCGGCACCCTGATCACCTGGGCCTTCGAGGACGACGAGGTGACCCGGACGTTCCTCGCCTCCGCCGGGTGGGCGCCCGACGGTGCGGCCCGGACCCTCGACATGGGCGAACCCGTCCGGCAGATCCGGCTGCACACCGACATCAGCGTTGACTAGGTCGTTCGCTGGGGGCCGGTGAAGGGCACAGGCGACCCGGCCATATCTTTGAGGTCGTGCCCGAACCCACCTCTCTGACGCCGCCGCGCGCCCCGGCGCCGGCGCCCGCCGCGGGCCGCCGCCGCTGGCTGGGCATGGTCGTCATGAGCCTGGGCGTCTCCCTGATCGTCGTGGACGCCACGATCGTCGGCGTGCTGGTGCCCCTGATCATCACCGACCTGGGCCTGACGACCACGGACGCCGAGTGGGTCACATCGGTGTACGCGCTGGTCTTCGCCGCGCTGCTGATCCCGTTCGGCCGGGCGGGCGACCTGTTCGGGCGGCGCCGGATGTTCATGGCCGGGATAGCGGTGTTCACGGTGGCGAGCGCCGCCGCCGCGCTGGCGGGGGACGGCTCGGCGCTGATCGGCGCGCGTGCCCTGCAGGGCGTCGGCGCCTCGATGATCCTGCCGGCGACGCTGTCGACGGTGAACGCGGTGTTCACCGGGCGCGAGCGCGCCGTCGCGTTCGGGATCTGGGGGTCGATGATCAGCGGCATGGCGGCGCTCGGGCCGCTGGCCGGCGGGGCACTGGCCACCGCGGGCGGCTGGCGCTGGGCGTTCGGGATCAACCTGCCGCTCGGCATCGCGCTGGCCGCCGCCGCGCTCGCGCTGATGCCCGAGACCCGGACGCCGCGGTCGGGGAGCGCGCGGGGCGAGATCGACTGGCCCGGCGGGCTGCTGTCCGCGCTCGGGCTCGGCGCGCTGGTGTGCGGGATCATCGAGGGCCAGACGTACGGCTGGTGGACCGCGACGCGCCCGTTCACGATGGCCGGGTTCGACTGGCCGGAGTCCGGGCTGTCGCCGGTCCCCGTCGTCCTCGGTCTCGCCGCCGCGCTGATCACGGCGCTGATCGTCGTGGAGCGGTCCCGCGCGGCCGCCGGACGCGCGGTGATGCTCGACCTGGACCTGTTCCGGATCCCGAACTTCCGCCGCGGGAACCTCGCTTCGGCCCTGATCAACGTCGGCGAACTGGGGCTGCTGTTCGTCCTGCCGCTGTTCCTGCTGGGCGTGCACGGCACGAACCCGTTGCAGATCAGCGTGGCGATCCTGCCGCTGGCCGCCGGCGCGTTCCTGGCCGGCGGCTACGCGGGCAGGCTCGCGAACAGGCGCGGCGCGCACCGGGTCGTGCAGATCGGCATGGTCCTGGAGGTCACCGCGGTCGTCGCGCTGGGCCTCACCGTGTCGGCGACCACCGGCGGGCTCGGGCTCGCGCCGTGGATGCTGCTGTACGGGGTGGGGCTCGGCCTGACCTCGGCGCAGCTGGCGAACGTGTCGCTGGCCGACGTCCCGCCGGCGCAGTCGGGGCAGGCGTCCGGGACGCAGTCCACGGCACGGCAGATCGGCGCGGCGCTCGGCATCGCCGCCATCGGGACGGTGTTCGCGACCAGCCTCGGGCACACGATGACCGACCGGCTGTCGGGCTCCCCGCTCCCGCCGGAACGGCGGGCCGCCATCGCCGGCGAACTGCGGGAGAGCGGCGGGACGTACGGGCGCGACCTGCACGCCGCTCCCGGGCTGGCCGCAGCGGCCCGCGCCGCGGACGAGAGCCTCGCCGCCGCCACCAGGCACGCCTCGCTCACCACCGCGGTGATCCTCGCGCTCGGGCTCGCCGTGTCACTGCGGCTGCGCCCGACCGGCGATCATCGGGAAGAATCGAAGCGCTAGTCCCCCTGTCGTCCAGCGAGAACGAGCGGTAACTGTGGCCACGCTGTCCCAATGGGTCGCCGGATCCCGGCCCCGCACCCTGCCCGCGTCCCTCGTTCCCGTCGTCGTCGGCACCGGCGTCGCCGCGGGTGAGGGCCAGGCCATCTGGTGGCGCGCCGCACTGGCCGCGTTCGTCGCCCTCGTCCTGCAGATCGGGGTGAACTACTCCAACGACTACAGCGACGGCGTCCGCGGCACCGACGAGGAACGCGTCGGCCCGCTCCGCCTCGTCGGGTCGAAGACCGCGCCGCCCAGGCAGGTCCTCGCCGCCGCGCTCGGCAGCTTCCTCGCCGCCGCCGTGGCCGGGCTGGTCCTCGCCGCCGTGACGACCTGGTGGCTGCTGCTGGTCGGCGCGGTCGCGATCCTCGCGGCCTGGTTCTACACGGGCGGCAAGACCCCGTACGGCTACCGGGCGCTCGGCGAGGTGTCGGTGTTCGTCTTCTTCGGCCTCGTCGCCGTCGTCGGGACGGTGTACGTGCAGGTCGAGGGGCTGCCGTGGGAGGCGTGGGCGACGGCGGTGCCGATCGGGCTGCTGGCCTGCGGGCTTCTCGTCGCCAACAACCTGCGCGACATCCCCACCGACCGCGAGTCGGGCAAACGGACCCTCGCCGTGCTGCTCGGCGGCCCCTGGACCCGGATCCTGTACGCGGCGTGCACCGCGCTGCCGTTCATGTTCGTCCTGGCGCTGGCCGCCCCGCACCCGTGGGTGCTGATCGCGCTGCTCGCGGCGCCGCTGTCGCTGCCGCCCACGCAGAAGGTGCTGAACGGCGCGGCCGGCCCCGACCTGATCCCGGTGCTGGGCGAGACCGGCCGGCTCCAGATCGCCTACGGGGCGCTGCTGGCGATCGGGCTGGCGCTCTGAGCGTCTCTCTCGGCGAGCAGGAAGGCGCCGGTGACGCCCATGAGGACGCCCGCCAGAACGCCGCACAGCGCCGTCAGGTTGAGCGCGGTCGTGGACTCCCCGGCCAGGAGCCCCGGCCGGCTCAGCGTCACCAGGAGCCCGTAGAGCGACCACGCGAACGTGGCGGCGGCCCCGACCCACGCGGCCGCCAGCGGGACGGCGAACCGCTCCGGACGGCCGCCCCGGCGGACGATCACCAGGAGGGCCGCCGCGCCGGCGAGCGCCAGCAGGCCCACCGCCCCGTCGGCGAGCTGCTGGGCCGCGTTCCGGTGATCGACCTGTTCGGCGGTGAGCCCCGCCGTCCCACCGAACGCCCAGAAGAGGTGGACGGCCGCGAACAGGACGGCGAGCACACCCGCCGCGCGCGCTAGGAGCGCCTGCACCTGGTGGGTCGGCCCCTTGGGGACGTCCCTGGTACGGACGGTGAAGACATCGGCCCACCGGTTCCGCGCGTACAGGACGAAGGCGGTGAGCAGCCCGAGACCCTGCAGCGTGAAGCCCGTGTAGACGACGCCGTACACCCAGCCCTGTATCGCGCTGCCGGACGTGGTCAACGGCTCAGAGGAGAAGAGAACCTGAAGGACACTGCCCAGCGGGACGGCGAGGACGATCGGTGCGAGCAGCCCGGCGGCGACCCAGATCGGCGTCAGCACCAGCCACGCCGGGATGCGCATGCCCCAGCGGAACGTGAACGCCAGCGCGACGACGACGGCCATCGCGTCCATGCCCATCGTGATCGCGTTGCCGACGTAGAGCGCCGAGTCCTCGGCCGCGTCCGTGTCGTTCCAGCCGACCGTGCTGCCGGACAGCCACGCGATCTTGAGGATGAGGTAGGGGACGCACGCGGCGATGGTCGCCGCGCAGACGGCCAGGCGGACACGGCCGGGGCCGGGGCGCGCGGCCCGCGTCCGCACCATGAGCGGCTGATCTGCAACGGTCATGGACCCGACGATGCCCGGGACCGCCCGCGCACCGCTTCCCGCCGCCGGATGAAACCCCCGCCAGGGCTCCCCCGAACGGGTGAACCGCCGCCGCCGGGCCACACCGCCGGGCCCGCGCACGCGCCGCACGCGCCCTGGCCCTTTCGGTCCTTGGCGGGTGCGTCCGTTGCGCCGGCGAGCCGCGGCTTCCGCGCGCCCGGCCTTCGTTCCTCAGTCCGCGCGGTTCTCCGGGCCCCAGTTGATCTCGGGGAGGCCCGCGTCCACGAGGGCCTTGTTCACGGCGCTGAACGGGCGCGTCCCGAAGAACTTCTTCGCGCTGAGCGGGCTCGGGTGCGCGGACTCGATCACGGTGTGCTGCGCGCCGGTGATGAGACGTGCCTTCTTGCGGGCGTAGGCGCCCCACAGCACGAACACCACGCGTTCGGTCTTGTCGTTCAGCGCGCGGATCGCGGCGTCGGTGAAGTCCTCCCAGCCCTTGCCGCCGTGCGAGCCGGCGGCGCCGCCGCGGACGGTCAGCACCGCGTTCAGCAGCAGGACGCCCTGGTCGGCCCACCGGGTGAGGTCGCCGGACGTCGCGACCGGAACGTCGAGGTCGGTGGCCAGTTCCTTGTAGATGTTGCGCAGCGACGGCGGCAGCCGCACCCCGTCGCGCACGCTGAAGCTGAGCCCGTGCGCCTGGCCGGGACCGTGGTAGGGGTCCTGGCCGAGGATCAGGACGCGGGCGCCGTCGAACGGGCAGTGCCGGAACGCGCTGAACAGGTCCTCGCGCGGCGGGTAGACGGTCTGCGCCTCGTACTCCCCCGCGACGAACGCGCCCAGCGCGGCGGTCGCCGGCGGGTCGAGCAGCGGGTCGAGCCGCTCCCGCCAGTCGCCGGGCAGCATTTCCATCAGGTCGAGGGACATCGTCGGGCCTCCGGGAAGGTGATCTCCAGTTGCCGCAAACACTAGTGCGGCCCACTGACACGCCAGGGCCAATCCCGGGAGCGAAAGCACCCCGACCCTAGGATGAGGCCATATGCCCGATTCCCCCCGACGGCGTCTGCGCGCGTCCGCGCTCCTCGTCGCACTCGCCCTTCCCGGCCTCGGCGCGGGCTGCGGCGGCTCGTCCGGGCCGACGACGCTCACCGTCCTGGCGACCTCGTCGCTGAAGGAGGTGTTCGGCGAGATGGGGACGGCCTACGGCCAGACGCACCCCGGCGTCAGGCTGCGGTTCGAGTTCGGCGCCACGCCCGAGATGGCCGACCGGCTGTCCGGCCACGACCCGGGCGACGTGCTGGTGACGGCGGACAGGGCGAGCATGGACGAGGCCGACGAGTACCTGGCGGAACGCCGCCGGACCGTCGCGCACAACTCCCTCACGATCGCCGTCGGCCCCGGCAATCCCCACCGCATCCGCGGGCTGCACGACCTGACGCGGCCGGGGCTGCGGGTGGTGGTCGGCGGCGGGACCGTCCCGGTGGGCCGCTACACCCGCCAGGTCCTCGCGAACGCGGGCCTGACCGTCCACCGGAGCTCCGAGGTGATCAGCGCACGGGCCGTCCTGGACCTGGTGCGCGCCGGCGAGGCGGACGCGGGGATCGTCTACATCACCGACCTGCGTTCGGCGGGGGTCGCCGCGAGCAGCGTCCCGATCCCGGCGAACCTGAACGTCACCGCGGCCTTCCCCGCCGCGGCCGTCCGGGACGGCGACCACGAGGAGGCCGCGGACGCGTTCGTGTCGTGGCTGTCCACACCGGCCGCGCAGAAGCTGTTCAACAAGTACGGCTTCGTCACCCCGCCCGCCCCGCACTAGGCCGGTCGGCACCGGGCGCTAGCCGACGCGGGGCAGGCCGATCGGGTTGGGGAACGGCATCTCGTCCGCCAGCGCCTTCGCCGCGGGCACGAGGGACTCGTAGAGCGCCTCGGGTTCGTCCAGGACGCGGTACGGGGACGCGGCGAGCTCGTCGGTGCGCCGTTCGATGCGCGCCCTGAGGCCCCGTCCCTCGTCGGTGGCCTCCCCTTGTTCCAGCAGTCCCCGCCCGGCGAGCGCGTCGGCCGCCTCGTCCCACTCCTCCTGCGACCAGCCGCGGCTCTCCAGCAGCCATTCCGCCTTGACGGTCCCGACGGCCGACGCCAGGACGTTCGCCTCCAGGCCGGTCAGTCCTTCCCCGGTGAGCAGGGCGACGTGGCCGTCCCCCCGGTGCTCCCGCAGCGCCGTGATCGCCTGCCAGAGCGCCTCCACGGGGTCTTCCGGGACGGGCAGGTCCCGGTTGGCCGCGAACAGCGCACGCCCCGCCCCGTCCGCCGCCAGCACGACCTCCCGCAACTGCGGCGCCGCCGTCGCCGCCACGTCGTCGATGCCGGGGAAGGCCCTGCGCAGCGCACGCGCCGCGGCCTCGCCCCGCACCCGCAGGATGGCCTCCGGCGACGCGAATCCCCACGCGTCCGGGATGGCCCGCCGCACCCGCGCCGGATGGAACCCGAAGAACGTCGCCTCGATCGTCCCGGCCGACACGGCCCCGAGCGGCGCGCCCCGGCTGCCGAAGTAGCCCATCCAGTAGCCCTTGAGTCCCACTTCCTTGTTGGCCGTCCTGCACTCCTCAGCGAAGTACGTCACCGTGTGCAGCGGCTCGGTGGCCTTCCACATGTCCCGCGCGAGCATGGCATCCATCCGCCGAACGCTAAGCCCGCCCCGATTCGCGCACAAGCCCCGTCACATCTCCGGCGCCCGATCCGTCAGTGGTATGACGCACTTGATCGAGGGGAAACGATGGACGAGCACGACTTTCTGGCCGAGCGGTTCGAGGGGCACCGCACCCACCTGAAGGCCGTGGCCTACCGGATGCTCGGTTCGCTCGCCGAGGCCGACGACGCGGTCCAGGAGGCGTGGCTGCGGCTCAGCCGTTCGGGCACCGGCGACATAGAGAACCTCGGCGGCTGGCTGACCACGGTCGTCGGCCGGGTCTGCCTGGACATGCTGCGTTCACGCACCTCACGCCGCGAGGACCCCCTGGAGGAACGCCTCCCGGACCCGATCATCGGCCCCGCCACCGGCGCCGATCCCGAGCACGAGGCGCTGATGGCAGACTCGGTGGGGCTGGCCCTGCTGGTGGTGCTGCAGTCCCTCACCCCCGCCGAGCGGCTGGCGTTCGTCCTGCACGACACGTTCGGGGTCCCGTTCGACGACATCGCCCCGATCGTGGGACGGTCCCCGGCGGCCGTGCGCCAGCTGGCCAGCCGCGCCCGCCGCCGGGTGCGCGGAACGGCACCGGATCCCGAACGCGACCCGGTCCGCCAGCGCGAGGTCGTCGACGCGTTCAAGGCCGCGGCGCGCGACGGCGACTTCGAGGCGCTCGTCGCCGTCCTCGACCCCGGCGTGGTCCTGCGCGCCGACCACGGCGCGGCCGGCTGGACGGAGTTCCGCGGCGCCGCGGCGGTGGCCGGGCAGGCGCTCATGTTCCGCCAGGCGGCGGGCGAGACGCGGGCGGCGCTGGTCAACGGCACGGCCGGGATCGTCAGCATCGTGGACGGCCGGCCGATGTCCGTCCTGTCCTTCACGGTCGTGGACGGCCGGGTCGCCGAGATCGACGTCCTCGCCGACCCGGCCCGCCTCGCCGCCCTGGACCTCACCCTCCTCAGCTGAACCCCGCCCCCGTCGCGCTCACCCGCCGACCGCCGACAGGCCATGTGGCGGGTGAGACGGGGCGGAGGTTCAGTCGAGGGCTGCGGGGAGGGCCGAGGGGCGCGGCATGGCCTTGAGGCCTTCCAGGACGGGCTCGGGCGGGGCCGCGTAGATGGTGGGGTGGATCGGGTCGCCGGGGTAGGCGAGGCGGTTCTCGGACGGGGAGAACTCGACGTCTATGCCCGGCTTGTTGCCCCGTGGGTCGAGGTAGACCCAGCGGTCGTCGACCAGGGCGGCGGTGAGGCCGTGCAGGATGCCCGCGGAGTGCTGGTAGCACAGGCCCGCCTGGATGCCGCCCGCGCGCAGGAGGGCGACGTAGGCGTGCGACTTGGCGTAGCAGAGGCCGGTGCGCTGGTCGAGGACGTCGGAGGCGCGCCAGGGGACGCGGGTGTCCCCGGCGTCCATGGAGTGGGCGACCCGGTCGCGGACGTGGTCGAACGCGGAGCGGGCGTAGGCGATGTCGTCGCCGGTGCGCAGCCCCGAGGCGATCGACTGGACGAGCGGGTGCTCGATGTCGATCGCCTCGGAGGCGGCGAGGTAGTCCCAGGGGTCGTCGGCGAAGTCCATCACAGGCCGAGGAGGGTCTCGATGCCGAGCGTGAGGCGGTCGAGTTCCGGGACCCTGCGGACGGCGAGCAGGACGCCCGGCATGAACGACTCGCGGTCCATCGAGTCGTGCCGGATGGTGAAGATCTCGCCGTGGCCGCCGAGGACGACCTCCTGGTGGGCGATGGCGCCGGAGAGGCGGACGGCGTGCACGCGGACGCCGTCCACGTCGGCGCCGCGGGCGCCGTCGACCTCGGAGGTGGTGGCGTCCGGGGACGCGGAGACACCGGCCTCGGCGCGGGCGGCGGACACCAGTTCGGCGGTGCGGTAGGCGGTGCCGGACGGGGCGTCGGCCTTGTTCGGGTGGTGCGTCTCGACGATCTCGACGGACTCGAAGAACGGGGCCGCCTTCTGCGCGAAATGCATCATCAGCACCGCGCCGATGCCGAAGTTCGGGGCGATGACGACGTTCCCGGACGAGGCGTCGGTCAGCCAGGAGCGGACGGTGTCGAGGCGGGACGGTTCGAAGCCGCTGGTGCCGACGACGGCGTGCAGGCCGTGCTCGACGCACCATCTGAGGTTGTCCATGACGGCGCCGGGATGGGTGAAGTCGACGACGACCTCGGCGGCGGTCAGCGCGTCGAACGAGTCGCCCTGGTCGACGGCGGCGACGAGCTCCATGTCGCCGGCCCCCTGCACGGCGCGGCACACCTCGGCGCCCATGCGGCCCCGTGCCCCCAGCACCCCGACCTTGATCACGTGTTCCTCCCGGTTGGCGTCCCGCCCGAGCCTATCGTCAGAAGCGCTTGCCCAGCTCGCGCGCGTCGGCGTGCGCTGTGCGGCGCCCGGTCTCGGCGTCGGCGGTGGCGAGGTTGGGTCGGAACGCGACGGTGCTGAGGTCGGTGACCCCGGCCCAGCGGAGCCAGCCTTCCAGGAAGGGCGCCTGGTGGTCGGCGCCGAACGCGGGCGGGCGGCCGTCGCCGTAGACGGCGCTGGTGTAGACGACGGCGGCCTTCTTGCCGTGGAGGAGGCCGGTGTAGCCGTCGTCCGGGTCGAAGGCGAAGACCCAGTCGGGCTGGGACACGACGTCGATGAACTGCTTGAGGATGTAGGGGACGCTGGAGTTCCACATGGGGACGCTGAACAGGTAGCGGTCGTAGGAGTCGAAGCGCTCGAAGACGGCGCGTGCGGCCTCCCACGCGGCGGCCTGCTCCCCGGCCGGGTCGTCGCCCGCGAACACGGTCATCTTGGCGCCGGCTCCGGCGGGGCCGAACGCGGGGAGGCCGCCGTCCCACAGGTCGTAGTGGTCGATGACGTCGCCGTGGGTCTCGCGGTAGGCGTCCACGAAGGCCGCGGCGAGCGCCAGGGACTCGGAGGCGGCGCCTCGGGGGGACGCGGAGATGTGCAGCAGGCGCGACATGAGGGTCCTCTCGGGGAAGGTATACGGACTAGAGTCCGGTTACTTCTCCGGAGATTAACGGACCTCAGTCCGTTTAGCAAGGGCGAGAACTAGTCGTCGTCCGAGACGAACAGGTTGAGCAGCCAGCTGACGACGCCCACGATGATCGCGCCCCAGAACGCGGGCCAGAACCACTCGACATGGAACGGCAGGTCCAGCTCCCCCGCCACCCAGCTCGTCAGCATGAGCAGGCCCGCGTTCACCACCAGCGCGAACAGGCCGAGCGTCAGGATGTAGAACGCGCAGCCCAGAACCTTGATGAGCGGCTTGAGGACGGCGTTGACGACGCCGAAGATGGCCGCGACCGCGAGCAGCGTCAGCGCCCGCTCGGCCGTGCCGCCGGAGGTCAGCTCGATGCCGTCCAGGACGGCCTCGGCCACCCACAGCGCGATCGCGCAGATGACAAGCCTGATGAGGATCTTCACCCGCGAAGGTCTACCCGGATCGCGGCGGCTTGACGATCGACGCGGAGTAACGATTCGGGCCGCGGGACGGCTCAGGCCGTGAAGTCGCGGTCCCCCACCGGGCCGATCACCGTGAGCGCCTGCGGGGCGGCGAGGACCTCGCGGGCGACCTCGCGGACGTCGTCCAGCGTGACGGCCTCGATGCGGGCCAGCACCTCGTCCACGGCCAGCAGCGACTCGTAGACCAGCTCGCTCTTGCCGATGCGGCTCATGCGGGAACCGGTGTCCTCCAGGCCGAGGACCATCGCGCCGCGCAACTGCCCCTTGCCGCGCTCCAGCTCCTCGTCGGTGAGGCATTCGGCCGCGGCCTTGCCGACCTCGTCGCGGCAGATCGACAGGACCTCCTCGGCCTTGGCGGGCTGGCAGCCCGCGTAGACGCCGAAGATGCCGGAGTCGGCGTACTGCGCGGTATAGCTGTACACCGAGTACGCCAGGCCGCGCTTCTCGCGGATCTCCTGGAACAGGCGCGACGACATGCCGCCGCCGAGCGCCGCGTTCAGCACCCCGAGCGCGAACCGGCGGTCGTCGGTGCGGGACACGCCGGCGCCGCCGAGGATGATGTGGGCCTGCTCGGTGTCCTTGTCGATCACCACGCTGCGCGGGTCCATGGGCGCGGGCGCGCCGTCCAGCCGGGGCGCGGCGGGCGCGGCGTCGCCGGTCAGGTGCCCCTCGAACGCGTGCGACACCAGCCGGACGACCTCGTCGTGGTCGATGTTGCCCGCCACCGACACCACGAGGTTGGACGGGACGTAGTGCTCCCGGTAGTAGGCGTGGATCCGGTCCCGCGACAGCGTGTTGATCGAGTCCTCGGTGCCGAGGATGGGACGTCCGAGCGGGGTGTCGCCGTACAGCGCGGTGGCGAACTCGTCGTGGATCAGGTCGCCCGGGTCGTCGTCGCGCATGTGGATCTCTTCGAGGATCACGCCGCGCTCGGCCTCGACGTCCTCGGGACGGTTCACCGACGCCGCGACCATGTCGGACACCACGTCCACGGCGAGGGGCAGGTCGGAGTCCAGGACCCGCGCGTAGTAGCAGGTGTACTCCTTGGCGGTGAACGCGTTGAGGTCGCCGCCGACCGCGTCGATCGCCGCGGAGATCTCCAGCGCCGACCGCCTCCGCGTGCCCTTGAACAGCACGTGCTCCAGGTAGTGGCTCGCGCCGGCGTCGGCGGGCGCCTCGTCGCGGGAGCCGACGGCCGACCAGATGCCGAACGCGGCGGACCGCACGGTCGGCAGCGCCTCGGTGATGACGCGCAGCCCCCCGGGCAGGACGGTGCGGCGTACCGCGCCGGCGCCCTCGGTGTGGATCGTGGTGGTGGTGCCGGGCTCCTGCGCCCTCGCCGGCAGGGTCACGTGTCGCTCACATTCCGTCGTGGGAGAGCGGCCGGCCGGCCCGCCGTCCCGCGGCTCCCAGCCGCGCTGGGCTGGTGCGCCGCGGGCCGGCGGGCCGGCCGGTCATCGCCGAGGGATCAGGAGTTGCGCTGGCCGGAGTCGTCGCCGCGACGGGTGCGGCGGCGGCGCGGGCGGCGCTCACCGTCGTCGCGCCGCTCCCGGCGCTCACCGTCGTCGTCGCCCGAGGACTCCGGGGACGCGGAGGGCGCGGAGGGCGCGGCGCCGCCGTCGCCCGAACCGCCGTTCTCGGCCTCCCGCTCGACCACCTCGACCGGCACCAGCGACAGCTTGCCGCGCTGGTCGATCTCGGTGACCTCGACCTGGATCTTCTCGCCGACGCCCATCACGTCCTCGACGTTCTCGATCCGGGCGCCGCCGTGCAGCTTGCGGATCTGCGAGACGTGCAGCAGGCCGTCCTTGCCGGGCAGCAGCGACACGAACGCGCCGAACGTCGTGGTCTTGACGACGGTGCCGAGGAACCGCTCGCCGACCTCCGGCATGTGCGGGTTGGCGATCGAGTTGATCGCCTGCCGCGCGGCCTCGGCGGACGGGCCGTCGGTGGCGCCGACGTAGATCGTGCCGTCGTCCTCGATCGTGATGTCGGCGCCGGTGTCGTCCTGGATCGAGTTGATCATCTTGCCCTTGGGGCCGATGACCTCGCCGATCTTGTCGACCGGGACCTTGATGGTGATGATCCGCGGCGCGTTCGGGCTCATCTCGGCGGGCGCCTCGATGGCCTCCTGCATCACGTCGAGGATCGCCAGCCGGGCGCCCTTGGCCTGCTTCAGCGCGGCGGCCAGCACCGAGGCGGGGATGCCGTCGAGCTTGGTGTCCAGCTGCAGCGCGGTGATCAGGTCACGGGTGCCGGCGACCTTGAAGTCCATGTCGCCGAAGGCGTCCTCGGCGCCGAGGATGTCGGTCAGCGTGACGTACTCGTCGCCCTCGTTGATCAGGCCCATCGCGATGCCCGCCACCATCTGCTTGAGCGGGACGCCCGCGTCCAGCAGCGACATGGTGGACGCGCAGACCGAGCCCATCGAGGTGGACCCGTTGGACCCGACGGCCTCCGACACCTGCCTGATCGCGTACGGGAACTCCTCGCGGGTCGGCAGCACCGGGAGGATGGCGCGCTCGGCGAGCGCGCCGTGCCCGATCTCGCGGCGCTTGGGCGAGCCGACCCGGCCGGTCTCACCGGTGGAGTACGGCGGGAAGTTGTAGTTGTGCATGTAGCGCTTGGTGCGCTCCGGGTTCAGCGTGTCGATCATCTGCTCCATGCGGAGCATGTTCAGCGTGGTCACGCCCAGGATCTGGGTCTCGCCGCGCTCGAACAGCGCCGAGCCGTGCACGCGCGGGACGACGTGCGCCTCGGCGGTCAGCTGGCGGATGTCCTTCAGGCCGCGGCCGTCCATGCGCAGACCGTCGCGGACGACCCGCTCTCGGATCAGCTTCTTGGTGACGGCGCGGTAGGCGGCCGACACCTCCTTCTCGCGTCCCTCGAACGTCTCGGCGAGCCTCTCCGCGGCGGCGGCCTTGATCTCGTCGAGCCGGCTCTCGCGCTCCTGCTTGCCGGTGATCGTCAGCGCCTGCGCCAGGTCGCCGCTGACGGCGTCGGTGACGGCGGCGAGCACGTCGTCCTGGTAGTCCAGGAAGATCGGGTACTCGGCGGTCTCCTTGGCGGCGCCGGCGGCGAGGTCGCTCTGCGCCTTGCAGAGCACCTTGATGAACGGCTTGGCCGCCTCCAGGCCCTCCGCGACGGTCTCCTCGGTCGGCGCGGTCGCGCCTTCGCCGACGAGCTTCAGGGTGTCGCGGGTGGACTCCGCCTCGACCATCATGATCGCGACGTCGCCGTCGGCGAGGACCCGCCCGGCGACCACCATGTCGAAGGTGGCGCGCTCCAGCTCGGGATGGGTCGGGAAGCCGACCCACTGGCCCTCGATCAGCGCGACGCGGACGCCGCCGATCGGGCCGGAGAACGGCAGGCCTGCCAGCTGCGTGGACAGCGAGGCGGCGTTGATCGCCACGACGTCGTACAGGTGGTCGGGGTGCAGCGCCATGATCGTCTCGACGACCTGGATCTCGTTGCGCAGGCCCTTGGTGAACGACGGGCGCAGCGGCCGGTCGATCAGCCGGCACGTCAGGATCGCGTCCTCGGACGGGCGGCCCTCGCGGCGGAAGAACGAGCCGGGGATGCGCCCGGCCGCGTACATCCGCTCCTCGACGTCCACGGTCAGCGGGAAGAAGTCCAGGTTGTCCTTGGGCTTCTTGGACGCGGTGGTCGCCGAGAGCACCATCGTGTCGTCGTCAAGGTAGGCGACGGCGGAGCCGGCGGCCTGGCGGGCCAGCCGGCCCGTCTCGAAGCGGATGGTGCGGGTGCCGAACGTGCCGTTGTCGATCACGGCCTCGGTGCTCTGCGCACCATCGATGCGCACGGCTTCTGTCACGGGAAACCTCCTCAGGGTTCCAATGTCGGTCCTCGCGGCCGTTTCCCGTGGTCTTGCACGCTGCCGGTCTTCGATCGAAGCACCCGGATCGAGATCTGCGCCGATGCGGCGGAACGGATCCGGAAGCCACTACCGAGGACCGGCCCGCACCAGCGGTGTCCGCGAGGCTTGTCTGCAGTTGTGCGGCCGGCCCGCGGCCTTGCGGCCCGGGCGGCCGGTGTGCCGGCGGCCGGCCCGTCCGGCCGGGCCCCGGCGTGGCCGGCGGCCCGTGCGGGCCGGCCGGCCATAAACGAAGGGAGTGGCCCGGCGGGCCACTCCCTCACCGTCCTAGCGGCGCAGGCCGAGTCGCTCGATCAGCTGCCGGTAGCGGTTGATGTCCTTGTTGCTCAGGTACTTCAGGAGCCGGCGACGACGGCCGACCAGCAGCAGGAGGCCGCGGCGGCTGTGGTGGTCGTGCTTGTGCTCCTTGAGGTGCTCCGTCAGATCGTTGATGCGGCGCGTCAGCAGCGCGACCTGGACCTCCGGGGATCCGGTGTCACCCTCAGTGGTCGCGTACTCGGCGATGATCTGGTTCTTCGTGGCGGTGTCGAGCGACACGTGGCTCCTTCGATGGAATCGACACCCGCAGATCCGGGGCCCGGTGGGCGCGCGGGTCCGCATGGTGCGTGTTCAAGAGATGTGGCGGGCCGCATGAGGGTGCAGCCAGCCGCGCCGGGGCCCTTCCCGGCGACTATTCACCGTACCATGCCGGAAAGCCACCCGGTCACGAAGCGGAAAGCGCCGTTATCGCAGGGTACACACCGTTCAGAGGTATTCGGCGTGGTCAGTCCGTGGCGATCTCCCGGATGCGGGCCACGTCCAGGTGCATCTGCTCGATCAGCGCCTCGACGGAGTCGAACTTCAGCGTGTCGCGGACCCGGGCGGTGAAGTCGACGGCCATGTGCTCGCCGTAGAGGTCGAGGTCGTCACGGTCCAACGCGTACGCCTCGACGGTCCGCTCCCCCGCGCCCTCGAACGTCGGGTTGGTGCCGATGGAGATCGCGGCGGGCCAGCGGAAGCCCGGGTAGCGGTCGGAGTCGCAGACCAGCCAGCCGGCGTAGACGCCGTCGGCCGGGATCGCGGTGTGCGGCGGCGTCTCCAGGTTCGCGGTGGGGAAGCCGAGCGCGCGGCCCCGCTGGTGACCGCGCACGACGATGCCCTCGACGCGGTGCGGACGGCCGAGCGCCCGCGCCGCCGGCTCGACGTCGCCGGCGTCGAGCCGCCCGCGGATGTAGGTGGAGGAGATCGTGCCGCCGTTGGCCACCAGCGGCACGCCCTCGGCGGTGAAGTCGTACTTCTCGCCGAGCTCGCGCAGCAGCGCGACGTCGCCCTTGGCCTTGTGCCCGAACCGGAAGTCCTCGCCGACGATGACGTGGGCCGCGTGGAGCCGGTCGACCAGGACCGACTGGACGAACTCGTCCGGCGCCATCTTCGACAGCTCAAGCGTGAACGGCACGACCACGACCGCGTCGGTGCCGAGGCCCTCCAGCAGCTCGATGCGGCGCCGGGTGCCGGCGAGCAGCGGCGGATGGGTGCCGGGCCTGACGACCTCGTCCGGGTGCGGGTCGAAGGTGATGACCACCGAGCGCAGGCCGCGGCGGCGGGCCTCCTGCGCCGCGGCGCCGACGATCCGCTGATGGCCGCGGTGCACACCGTCGAACACACCGATCGTGATCACTGAACGGCCCCAGTCTGCGGGAACCTCGTCGAGGCCATTCCAGCGCCGCACCATTCTCTCCCTGCGTAAGACGTGCCTGCCGGTTTGCTGTCGTCCTAAGAGTGCCATGCGGGGGCGGGGGGCGTCGCACCCAGGGGGTCGACCGGCACCGCGCGCGTCAGCCGGATTGGTAGACGACGAACGACACCGCGATGTACTGGAGGATGTAGGCGGCGAGCGTGCAGGCGTGGAAGACCTCGTGGAATCCGAACCAGCGTGGCGAGGGGTTGGGGCGGCGCAGCCCGTAGACCACTCCCCCGACGCTGTAGCAGATCCCACCGATCGCGACCATGAGGCAGGCCGCGAGGCCCGCACCGGACAGGAACTGTGGCAGGAAGAACACCGCCACCCAGCCCAGCACGATGTAGAGGGACACGTAGAGCGCGCGGGGCGCGCCTATCCAGGCGGTGCGGAAGATGACGCCGGCGAGGGCGCCCGTCCACACGGTCACCAGGACGGCGACGCGCACGCCGCCTTCCAGCGCGAGGACGGCGAACGGCGTGTACGTCCCGGCGATGATCAGATAGATGTTGGCGTGGTCGAAGCGGCGCAGGACCTCGATCACCCGGTGCGAGGTCTGCCGGTGGTAGGTCCCCGAGATTCCGAACAGCAGCCCCGATGTCGCCACGTACACCGCCGACGCGAGCCGCGCCTGCACGGTCGGGCCGAGCGCGACGAGCACGAGCCCGGCGACCAGCACGGCGGGGAACGCGCCGACGTGCAGCCAGCCGCGCAGCCGCGGACGGGTCGGGGACGCCACCGGGGGATGGTCTTTCGTAGTGGTCACGACACCTCACTACCACAATGAACCTACGCTAACGTAGGTTACTCGACCGTAGGTTCGGCCGCACCGCCCACATCTGGTGATGCTCGCCACGGGCACGGGTCATGTCCAGCCCGGCCACCGGAAATCACGGCACGAAGACGGCGATGGGCTTGGCGACCTGCCCGTTCTCCTCGACCAGCGCCAGCAGCGACCCGTCGGGCGCGAAAACGCCCACCGGGCCCGGCCCCAGCCCCGCCGCCGGGAGCCGCCCGCCGTGCGCGACCTTGCGGGCGTCGTCGTCCGACACGTCCCGGCGCGGGAACACGGCCGCGACCGCCTCGGCCATCGGCAGGATCTCCAGCTGCTCGGCGAGCCGGTCCAGAGTCCGCGCCATGCCGAGATCGTAAGGCCCGACCCGGGTGCGGCGCAGCGCCGTCAGATGCCCCCCGCAGCCGAGGGACGCGCCGAGATCCCGGGCCAGCGCGCGGATGTAGGTACCGGACGAGCAGGCGATCGACGCGTCCACGTCGATCACCTCACCGTGCCGCCGCACACCGGTCACCGCGAAGTCGTGCACGGTCACAGGGCGGTCGGCGAGCGCGACCTCCTCGCCCTTGCGGGCCATCTTGTAGGCCCGCTCCCCGTTCACCTTGATCGCGCTCACCTGCGGCGGGACCTGCCGGATCGGCCCGGTCAGCGCCGCGATCCCCGCGTACAGCGCCTCGTCGGCGACCCGCGCGGCGGACGCGGTCGCGGTGACCTCGCCCTCGGCGTCGTCGGTGTTGGTCGACTCGCCCAGCCGGATCGTGGCGTCGTAGCCCTTCTCGGTCAGCGCCAGATGCCCGAGCAGCCGGGTGGCCTTGCCGATCCCGAGGACCAGGACGCCGGTCGCCATCGGGTCCAGCGTGCCCGCGTGGCCGACGCGCCTGGTCTTCGCCAGCCGCCGCATCCTGCCGACCACGTCGTGCGACGTCCAGCCCGCCGGCTTGTCCACGATGACGAGCCCCGAGTTGCCCGAGTTGCCCGAGTTGTCCACGCGCCGCTCTCCGAAAGGTCAGTCGTCCCGTTCGCCGGGGACGCGCAGCGCGGCGCGCAACCGGTCGATGATGGAGGCGGGCTCCCCGCCCATGGTGAAGGCGGCGGCGGTGCGGTGACCGCCCCCGCCGAGTTCGACGCAGGCGCGGCCGACGTCCACCGAGCCCTTCGAGCGGGTGGAGACGTACCACTCGCCGCCGTCGTTCTCCTTGCACACGACCGCGACCTCGGCCTCGTCGGTGCGCCTGAGCTGGTCGATGACCCCTTCGAGCTGGTCGTAGTGGACGTCGCGGGCGTCGCGGTCCGAACGTGCGATCGTCGTCCAGACCAGGCCGCGGCCGCCGGCGGCGTCGCGTTCCAGCCGGGCCCGCGCCAGCGCGCCAGCGAGGACCTGCAGATAGCCGAACGGCGCCCGGTCCCACAGCTCCCGGCTGACCGCCTCCGGCCGGACGCCCGCCGTCAGCAGCCGTCCCGCCAGATCGTGAACCTCGGGGGTCGTGCACGGGTACTTGAACGAGCCGGTGTCGCTGGCGAGCCCCGCGTACAGGCCCTGGGCGATATCGCGGTCCAGCTCGACGCCGAGCCTGCGGATCAGCTCCTCGACCAGCACCGCCGTGGCGGCGGCGTCCGGGTCGACGAGCCGCACGCCGCCGAACCCGGTGTTGGACGCGTGGTGGTCGACCACGATCAGCGCACCCGCCCGGCCGGCGGGTCCGGCGAGAGAGCCGAGCCTCGCCTGCCCGGCCGCGTCCAGCGAGATCATCAGGTCCGGGGCCGCGGGCATCCGGTCGGGTTCGACCAGCATCTCCTGGCCCGGCAGGAACCGCAGGATCTCCGGCACCGTGAACGGCTCCCCGAACGACGCCAGGCACCGCTTGCCGAGCGCGCGCAGGGCCTGCGCCAGCGCGAGCATGGAGCCGAGCGCGTCCCCGTCCGGGGCGACGTGGCAGGCGAGGCAGACCTCCCCGGCGTCGTGGATCAGCTCGACCGCCCGGTCCCACTCCAGCCCGTCCGACGAGCCGTCCGGCGGGACGCCCGGCGCGGCGGGGACGGCCGGTCCGCCGCCGCGCGCGGCACCGCCGCCGCGCGGCACGATGTCATGGCCGCTCGCGGAATGCCCGTCCACGTCGTGCAGGAGGCACTCCTCCGTCCAGCCGGCGCCCGGTGCCTCCGCGCGCCTCTCCGGCCCGCTCACGATGACGGGCGTCCGGAACGGCCGTCCTCACCGTCCCCCGCGGCGTCGTGCCCGCCGAAGTCCGGGCCGTCCCCGGCGTCCGCGCCGAGGTCGTCGTCCTCGCCGGCACCCGGCTCGCGGTAGGGGTTGGCGTCACCGGCCGGGGACGCGCCCTGGGCCGCCCTCGCGACCTCGGCGTCCCTGGCGCGGGCCTTGGCCAGCAGGTCGTCGATGTGCGCGGCGTTCTCCATCAGGGAGTCCATGACGAAGGTGATGCTGGGCGTGTGCCGGACCCCGGTCTGCTTGCCCACCTCCGACCTGATGACGCCCTTGGCGCTCTCCAGCGCGGCGGCCGTCTCGGCGCGCTCGCCGTCCGACCCGTACACCGTGTAGTAGACGGTCGCGTCGCGCAGGTCGTTGGTGATGCGGGTGTCCGTCACGGTCACGAAGCCGAGCCGCGGATCCTTGATCCGCCTCTCCAGCATCTCGGCCACGATCTGCTGGATGCGGTCGGCGAGCTTACGCGCCCGAGCTGCGTCCACCATGATCGCACTCCCTTTCTATGGTCTACGTGAGGACCGACCCCGCACCTGTCATTGTGCGGGGAAGACCCCGCCCTCAGTCCTCATCATGGAAAAGCCGCTGCCGCGCGGACAGCAGCTCGATCTCCGGGCGCCCGGCCACCAGCCGTTCGCACCGGTCGAGCACCTGGGTGCAGTTGGCCGCGGTGCCGGACACCACCGCCACCCCGATCTCCGCCCTGCGATGCAGGTCGTTGTCACCGGTCTCGGCGACGGCCACCGCCGGGAAGTGCTTCTGCACCTCGGCGATGATGGGCCGCAGGATCGACCGCTTCTGTTTCAGCGAGCGGACGTCCCCCAGCAGCAGGTCCAGCTTCAGCGCACCCACGTACACCTGGTCGATCACCTCAGGATCCTCAGAAGATGAAACGACGGTGGTCACCCGCCGTGTTCCCGGTCCGCGACCGCCGCACCCCGCCGGGCGGGCCGGGCGGGGGGCGGCGGGGACGCGGCCGGGCATGACAGACGCCAGGCTAGAAGATCCGCCTGGCGTCATGTCACCCGATTAAACGATCACCTCGTGGACGGGTCCGGACGGGGGCCCGGACGACGTCGAGCCCGGACGCCCGCGCGGCCCCGGCGGAACCGGGACCGCGCGGACGTGCGCGCGTCTCGAGCACGTGCCTCAGCCGCGGGGCTTCTCCCGCATCTCGAAGCACTCGATGACGTCGCCGAGCTTGATGTCGTTGTACCCCACGCCGATACCGCACTCGAAGCCCTCGCGGACCTCGGTCGCGTCGTCCTTGAAGCGGCGCAGCGACGACACCGTGAGGTTGTCGGCGACCACGACGCCGTCGCGGACGATGCGGGCCTTGGCGTTGCGCTGGATGATCCCCGAGGTGACCATCGAGCCGGCGACGCTGCCGATCCGCGGCACCTTGAAGATCTCGCGGATCTCGGCGGTGCCGAGCTGGGCCTCCTCGAACTCCGGCTTGAGCATGCCCTTGAGGGCCGCCTCGATCTCGTCGATCGCCTGGTAGATGACCGAGTAGTACCGGATGTCCACGCCTTCACGGTCGGCCAGGTCCTGCGCGTTGCGCTCGGGCCGCACGTTGAAGCCGATGATGACCGCGCCCTCGGACGCCAGCGACAGGTTGACGTCGTTCTGCGTGATCGCGCCGACGCCGCGGCGGATGATCCGCAGGTTGACCTCGTCGCCCACGTCGATCTTGAGCAGCGAGTCCTCCAGCGCCTCGACGGAACCGGACACGTCGCCCTTGAGGATGAGCAGCAGCTCGTCGCGCTCGCCGCGCTCGAGGTCCTTGAACAGCTCTTCCAGGGAGCTGCTCTTGCGGCTCTTGAGCAGTTCGGCGTTGCGCTTGCGCGCCACCCGCTTGTCGGCGATCTGCCGGGCGATCCGGTCGTCGTCGACGACCAGGAAGTTGTCGCCCGCGCCGGGCACGGCCGCGAGGCCGAGCACCATCACCGGACGGGACGGGCCCGCCTCCTCGACGTTGTTCCCGTTCTCGTCGAGCATCGCCCGGACGCGGCCGTTGGCCACACCGCAGACGATCGAGTCGCCGACCCGCAGCGTGCCGCGCTGCACCAGCACGGTCGCCACGGCGCCCCGGCCCTTGTCCAGGTGGGCCTCGATGGCCGAGCCCTGGGCGGGCATCTCGGGGTTGGCCTTCAGGTCGAGCTCGGCGTCGGCGGTCAGGACGATCGCCTCCAGCAGCCCGTCGATGTTCTCGCGCTGCTTGGCCGACACGTCCACGAACTGCGTCGAGCCGCCGAACTCCTCGGCGACCAGGCCGTACTCGGTGAGCTGGGCCCGGACGCGGTTGGTGTCCGCGCCCTCGACGTCGATCTTGTTGACCGCGACGACGATCGGGACCCCGGCCGCGGTGGCGTGGTCGATCGCCTCGGTGGTCTGCGGCTTGACGCCGTCGTCCGCGGCGACCACCAGCACCACCAGGTCGGTGGTGTCGGCACCGCGGGCGCGCATGGCGCTGAACGCCTCGTGACCCGGGGTGTCGATGAAGGTGATCCTGCGGTCCTCGCCGTCGACCACGGTCTCCACCTGGTAGGCGCCGATGTGCTGGGTGATGCCGCCGGCCTCGCCCGCCTGCACGTTGGCGTGCCGGACGGCGTCCAGCAGCTTGGTCTTGCCGTGGTCGACGTGGCCCATGACGGTGACCACCGGCGGACGGGACTGGAGGTACTCCTCGCCGCCCTCGTCCTCGCCGTACTCGATGTCGAACGACTCGAGCAGCTCGCGGTCCTCGTCCTCGGGGCTGACGACCTGGACGTCGAAGTCCAGCTCGATCCCGAGGGCCTGGAGGTCGTCGGGGTCGACCGACTGGGTCGCGGTGACCATCTTGCCGAGATGCAACATGATCGCGACGAGCGACGCCGGGTTGGCGCCGATCTTCTCGGCGAAGTCGGTCAGGGACGCGCCCTGCGGCAGCCGGATGGTCTTGCCGTGGCCGCGCGGAGCCGAGACACCGCCGACGGCGGGCGCCTGCATGTTCTCGAACTCTTGACGACGTGCCCGCTTCGACTTGCGGCCGCGTGCGGGACGTCCACCGGGACGGCCGAACGCGCCCTGCGTGCCGCCGCGGCCGCGGCCGCCGCCACCGGGACGGGGACCGAAGCCGCCGCCCGGCCGGCCGCCGGCACCCGTGCGGGGGCCGCCGAAGCCGCCGCCGGGACGGCCGCCGCCACCGGGACCACGGCCGCCGCCACCGGGGCCGCGTCCGCCGCCGCCGGGACCACGGCCGCCGCCGCCACCGCCGCCGGGACCGCCGCGCCCAGGCGCCGCGGGCCGCGAGGACGGCATGTTCATCGGGCTCGGACGCGGACCGCCGGGCCGGGGCGGCATGCTGCCGCCCGGGCTCGGACGCGGACCGCCGGCACCGGGAGCGCCGCCGGGACGGCCGCCGCCGGGACGCGGACCGCCCGCGCGGTCGCCGCCGGGGCGGTCACCGCGATCGGGACGGTCGGGACGGTCGGCACCCGGACGCGGGCCGGGACGCGGGCCCGGCTTGGGCGACTGGCCCATGCCGGTGTTGGTCGAGCTGAACGGGTTGTTCCCCGGACGCGGGCCACCGGGGCCACGGCCGCCGCCTCCGCCACCCTGGCGGGGGCCGGGACGCGGGCCCGGCTTGGGCGCGCGGGGACCCGGCTTCGGGCCGCCCGGCGCGCGGCTGCCGGTACCGGCACCGCCGGAACCTCCGGCGGCATCGCCGGGACCGGCCGCGGGCGGGGCGCTCGGGCCCTGCGCCGCGGGCGCGTCCACCGGGGTGCCCGGCGCCGGCGGGACCGGCGTGCGCGGGCCCGGCCTCGGGGCGCCGCCCTTGTCGCCCTGACCGCCCTGGTCGCCCGGGCCGACAGGGCCGGCGGGGCCGGGCTTGGGCGTGGACGGGCGCGGCGCCGCGGGCCGTGGGGCCTGCTGCGGGCGTCCGCCCTGGGAATCGGACGCGCCGCCGCCGGGCGGACCCGGGCGCGGCGCGGCGGGACGCGGAGCCGAAGATCGCTTCGGCGCCGCGCGCTTGTCCCCCTGCTTGGGGGAAGAAGAATTGGAGAAGGCTTCTGTCAGCCTGCGAACGACCGGCGCCTCAATCGTGGAGGACGCCGACCGTACGAACTCGCCCATTTCCTGGAGCTTGGCCATGACGACCTTGCTCTCTACACCGAACTCCTTGGCGAGTTCATATACCCGGACCTTGGCCACTGCACTCCCTACTCGGTCCGGGGGTGCGGCCTCCGGACCGTCGCTAACTTGCCGTACTCATCGCGGCGTGCTCATCGAGCGCTCATAGCAATCTCGACCTGCTTCCGACTAGACGTCGCTTACCATTTGGCCATCCTGCTGCCGCGCGGCGCGGGCCGCAAGCCGCGCTCGCAGCGCACCGGCGTCGAACGGCCCCGGGACGCGGAACGCCCTGGGGAACGCCCGACGTCGCTCTGCGAGCTCGAGGCACGCCAGTTCGGGGTGCAGATGCGCACCCCGTCCCGGCAGCCGCCCACGGGGGTCGGGGACGATGACGCCCTCGACCACCACCAGGCGCAGCAAGTCGGACTTGGCCGTGCGAACCCGGCAGCCCACACACATGCGTATAGGAGCCGCCCGGCCACGTTTCATGAGTCTACCGCGCCGACGCGTCGGCGGGGCCGGTCGCATGCGCCTCCGGGGAAGAAGATCCGGATTCGCCCGTCCCGACGGCCTTCGCGGCCGTCTGCTCGGGCTCGGTGTCGGACCGGATGTCGATCCGCCAGCCGGTGAGCCGGGCGGCGAGCCGGGCGTTCTGGCCCTCCTTGCCGATCGCGAGCGACAACTGGTAGTCGGGCACGACCACCCGGGCGACCCGGGCGTCCGCGTCGACCACCTCGACAGTGGAAACCCGTGCGGGCGACAGGGCATTCCCGACGAACTCCGCGGGATCCTCCGACCAGTCCACGATGTCGATCTTCTCGCCGTGCAGTTCGGCCATCACGTTGCGGACCCGGCTGCCGAGCGGGCCGATGCAGGCGCCCTTGGCGTTCACCCCGGTCTTGCGCGAGCGGACCGCGATCTTGGTGCGGTGGCCGGCCTCGCGGGCGATCGCCGCGATCTCCACCGTCCCGTCGGCGATCTCCGGGACCTCCAGCGCGAACAGCTTGCGGACGAGGTTCGGATGCGTCCGCGACAGCTGGATCGAGGGCCCGCGGTGGCCCTTGCGGACCTGCACCACGTAGGCGCGCAGCCGCTCGCCGTGCTCGTAGCGCTCGCCGGGCACCTGCTCCTGCGGCGGCAGGACGGCCTCGATCTTGCCGAGGTCGACCAGCACGTTCCGCGGGTCCTTGCCCTGCTGGATGATGCCGCTGACGATGTCGCCCTCACGCCCGGCGTACTCGCCGAACGTCAGCTCGTCCTCGGCGTCCCGCAGGCGCTGCAGGATGACCTGCTTGGCGGTGGTCGCCGCGATGCGCCCGAACCCGGTCGGGGTGTCGTCGTACTCCCGGAGGGCGTTGCCCTCCTCGTCGGTCTCGGTCGCCCACACCGTGACGTGCCCGCTCTGCCGGTCCAGCTCGACGCGCGCCTTCGGGGCCGCGCCCTCCGTCCGGTGGTAGGCGATCAGCAGGGCGTCCTCGATGGCCTTGACGGCCACCTCCAGCGAGATGTCCTTCTCGCTCTCCAGGCCCCTAAGGGCGGTCATGTCGATGTCCACGAGGTTCCCCCCTCTAGTCCGGCTCAGCCGGAGAACGCGTTCCCTCGGCCGGCGCGGCGGGTTTGAACTCCACCTGCACACGGCCGCGCCCCAGCTCGCCGAGGCCGAACCGGCGCCGTACCGTCTCCGGCCCGGCGGCCTTCGGCCCGGCGGTCTTCGACCCAGCGGACTTGCCGCCGCCCTTGCCACCGGCTCCCTTGTTCCGGCGCTTCTGGACGACGTCGATCTCGACGGCCTCGTCGTCGGCCGCCACCACGCGGCCCTCGATCTGGCCTCCCTCCGTCAACGGGGCGACGACCAGCCGGCCGACGGCACGGCGCCAGTGCCGCGGCTCGGTGAGGGGACGGTCGACACCGGGGGAGGTCACCTCCAGCACGTACGGCGAGGCCCCCATGACGTCGGACCCGTCGAGCAGCCCGGAGGCCGTCTCGCTCAGCCGGGTGATGTCGTCGAGGCCGACCCCGCCGTCACCGTCCACCACGATCCTGACGAGGCGGCGGCGCCCGGCGGGCCGAACGTCGACCTCTTCCAGATCGAAACCCGCCTCGTTCACCGCGGGCGTGAGCAGCCGGCTCAGCTCGCCGATGACGGCGTCGCGCGCCGGGCGCGCCGAGGCGTGGTCGCGTCCGCCCTGCTCGCTCCGGCCCTGGGGGCGCCCGCTCTTGTCGCGCCTCCCTTGAGCGCGGCCGCCGTGGGACTCGACGCTCATGGGCCCCTCCCTCTGTTGTTCCGCCTGCGGTCGCGGCGTCGCCGCTCGTCCGTTGACACCTCAAGACTATCGACAGCCGGGGACCGCGGCGGTCTTTCGGACGGCTCACCGGCGCGGCGGATATGGAATGCTTGAGCTGGCCTGATGGACATGTCCGGGGACCGGGACCACCGCGGGCCACCGCCACCACACCATCGGGTGAGGAGACTCCCTTGCCAGAGGCCGTGCCGCGCCTGCCGGAAGCCGTGCCGCGCCGCGCGCTGCTGGGACGGGGCGCCGTGCTGGCCGGCGCCGCGCTCGTCCTGCCGTGGGCGGCGGGCTGCGCGGCCGAGACCGTCCCGCACGAGGACGTGCCGACGCTGGTCGGCGCGATCGCGTCCGAGCAGAACCTGATCGCCGCCTACGAGTCGGCGCGGTCCGCGAACGCCTCGCTGGCCGGGCGCCTGGACCCGGTGCTCGCCCATCATCGCGAACATCTCGCCGTCCTGAAGCGCCACTACGTGCCCGGTTCGGGTGACCGGGCCGACGAGGGCGGCGCCGTCCCGCCCCCGAGCGCCACGCCGGTTCCGGACGGGAACAGGGCCCTCGCGGCCTTGCGCGAGGTGGAGGACCGGGCGGCGAAGGCGCGCACGGCCGACGCGGCCAAGGCCGATCCGCGGCTGGCCCAGCTGCTGGCCAGCATCGGCGCCTGCGAGGCGGGGCACGCCATGAGCGCGTCGGGCGAGGCTCCGCCGGTCCGGTCGAAGTCCGGCGCCGGGGTGCTTCGGACGGCGCTGTCGGCCGAGCACGCGGCCGTGTACGGGTACGGGGTGCTCGGCGCCCACCTGCGCGGGTCGCTCCGGCGGACGGCGAAGGCCGTGTGGGACGCCCATCGCGCCCAGCGCGACGAGCTGATCTCGATCCTGACCGGCGAGCCGACCGCCGCCGCGGCCGCCTACGAGCTGCCCGTCAAGGTCACCTCGGCGCGCAGCGCCGCTCAGCTCGCGGCGGCCCTGGAGGACGATCTGGTCCCGGCGTACGTCGGCCTCGCCGGCGCCTCCTCCCCCGACCTGCGCGCCTTCGCCGCCGACAGCGCGCAGCGGGCCTCGGCCCGGTCGGCCGCCTGGCGTGCCAAGGCGGGCGCCCCGCCGCCGTCGGACGCGTTCCCCGGGCTGCCCCCCTCGGCGCTGTCGCCCCGTCCCGAACCGGGTGAGTGATCTTCCGCACGCCGGGAACGAAGCGCCCGATTGATCGCGTTAGTCCCTTTACATGGCATTACTCGGGGGAGGAGTCCATGACCACCACTCCACAGGGAAGCGCTCTCGAGGAGCTCCGGGCCGCCTACCACGAACAGCTGACCCGGCTCGCCGCAGAACGCGACGCGGCGCGACGGCAGGCGCGCAGGGCCCAGGCCCAGGCCGATGTGGCGCGGGCCGACCTCGCCAGCCTCAGAAGCAGCGTCCAGGAACTGCTGGCCGCCGCCGCCCGGCATCTTCCCGACCTGCCGGCGCCGGAGTCCCCGGCCGCTCCGGAACTCACCGCCGCCCAGCGGGCCCTGCCCGCCGCCTCGGACGCCCCCGACGGCGGAACACGGCCCGCCCGAGCAGCCTGACCGGGGAGGAGCGGCCCGCCCAAGGGCCGCACGGGGACCGCCGGGACGACGGATCCCGGCGGTCTCCGCCGGCCGCGCTGTTAGGGTCGCGCAAATGACCGCGTACGGCCTTCTCGTCTCGCCCTCGCACAACCGGGTCTATGCACAGGCCGCCGCCGATCTGGTGAGAGCGGAACTGACGGTGTTCAGCGAACGGGCGCTCGACGGGCGCGTCCGCGACATCCGCGAGACGGCGATGGGCGGCGTCCCGTACGTGACGTTCTCCGCCGACGGCCTGACGGAACAGGACCTCCGCCTTCTTTCGAACGTGTCGTCGCTCTACGCGCTGTTCCGGATCGAGGGCGAACTCCTCCGGCCGGTCGCGCTCCAGCCCCTCGACCTGTTCGGCAGTGACCTGCTCACCATCCAGAAGTACTCCGGCAAGACCAACGAGTACTTCACCAAGCTCCTGCTGAACGTCACCGCGATGGCGACCGACTCCCCCATGGACCTGATCAGCGGCCGTCCCCGCGTCCTCGACCCCATGTGCGGCCGTGGCACCACCCTCAACCAGGCCATGATGTACGGGCTGGACGCCGCCGGAATCGACATCGACGGCAAGGACTTCGACGCCTACGCCGCCTTCATCAAGACCTGGCTGAAGAACAACCGGGTCAAGCACCGGGCCGAGATCACCAGCGTCCGCCGCGAGAAGGCCGTCCTCGGACGCCGCCTCCACGTGACGCTGGGCGCCTCCAAGGAGCTCTACAAGGGCGGCGAGACGATGGAGATCACCGTCGTCAACGCCGATTCCCTGGAGGCGGGCCGGTTCTTCCGCCCCGCCTCCTTCGACCTGATCGTGACCGACGCCCCGTACGGCGTCCAGCACGGCAGCCGCCCCAAAGGCGGGCGGCCGGGCCGCAAGGGCAAGCCGCAACTGTCCCGCAGCCCGGTCGGACTGCTGGCGGCCGCCGTCCCCGAATGGGCCCGCCTCCTCCGCCCCGGCGGCGCCATCGGCATCTCCTGGAACACCTTCGTCGGACGCCGCGAGGACCTGGCGGACATCCTCACGTCCAACGGCCTTCGGGTCCACGGCTCCGACGCCTACCGGGGCTTCCGCCACCGCGTGGACCAGGCCATCTCAAGAGACCTGATCACCGCCCAAAGGCCTCCCGGCTAAATCCAGCGTTCTACGTGCGGGAGCAGTTCGCTCAGGTCGTGGATCACGGCGTCGGGCGGGGCGAGGCCGGGGCGGTCGAAGGCGTGGGTGGTCTGGTGCCAGATCTGGACGGCGCGGAGCCCGGCGGACTTGGCGCCGTGGATGTCGTCGTAGGGGCGGTCCCCGACGAAGACGCAGGAGGCGGGGTCGGTGGCGCCGACGGCGTCCATCGCGGCGCGGAACGCGTTGGCGTGCGGCTTGGTCCAGGGGATCTCGCTTGAGTAGACGGCGCCGTCGAGCAGGTCGAGGACGTCGTCGCGGACGAAGACGCGCTCGTGCCACTCCCGGGTCCAGATGGTGTTGGACAGGACGCCGATCTTGATGCCGCGGTCGCGGAGAGCGTGGAACAGGCCGGGGACGGCCGGATCGGTGTGGGTGTGCGGGGTCCACGTCTCGAAGTGGGTGGCGAGGAGCGCCTCGGTGGGCTCGACCCCGGCCAGCTCGAACGCCTCGGCGAGCGTGGCGCTGCGATGCTCGTCGGTGCCGCGGCGCCAGAGTTGCAGTTCCGCGTCGGCGAGCGCGGCGGCGGCCTTCTCGACGTCGTCGGGGGGGAGGTGCGCGGAGCAGATCGCGCGCCACATGTCGGCCAGTTCGAGGTCGTGCCACGGGGTCAGCGTGCCGCCCCAGTCGAAGATCACAGCTTGTACGCCCATGCCCGGATCGTAACCATCCGGGCGCGGGTAACGATCACCCTTTTACGCGGTGAATCGTCCCGGAGGGCGCGACCGGGGCCACCTACGCCCGTCTAGGAGCCCTGTATGCGCAAACCCCTGGTCGCCGCCCTCCTCTCCGTCGCCCTGTCCGCCGGCATGGCCGGCACCGCCGGCACGGCCGCTCCGGCGGCGGCGGACACGATCCCCGACGGTCCCGGCCGGGGCTTCGTCCCGGCTTACGTCGGCGGGCCCGCCACACCGAAGCCCTTGGCCGGACGGCCCGTTCCGGCCAATCCGCACCAGGGGCCGGTGGGGCTCTCGTCCATGCACGCCGACAGTTACGCGTCCGACACGTACCCGTTCATGGGGCCGCTCGGGCGAAACCCGGAGGTGCTCAACGAGGCGAAGGGCGGCGGCCTGCCCGGGCTGTGCTCGACGGTGACGTTCGCACGCAGGACGGGCCTGATCGTGGCGCAATGCACGCGCGGGCAGAACTTCGTGCTTCGGCTGATCGACCCGAAGACGCTGAAGGACCTCGCCACCTACGACCTGCCGCCGAGGCCGTCCACGGTGCAGGCGGTGTTCTCGCTGAGCCTGGACAAGGTGTTCACCGACACCTCCGGCGGCGCGTACTACTACCTGGACCCGCAGGACCGCGCCGTCATCGCGGACTCGGCGTTCCACCTGCGGCGGTTCGCGCACGAGAAGGGGCCGGACGGCACGTGGCGCTTCACGGTGACCGACGACTGGGATCTGAGCAGGTACCTCCCTCACGACTGCGCCACGTGGACGAACCCGTGGCCGAAGGGTGAATGCGACCCCATCACCGCTGTCGGGCCCGACTGGGACGGTCTCATCTGGTGGATCACTCGGAACGGGCGGATCGGCACCGTCGACCCCGGTACCGGCACCGTCCGGATGACCCGGCTCCCGGGCGAGAGCATCCAGAACTCGTTCGCGACGGCCGACGACGGTGTGTCGATCGTGTCCGACCACGCGCTCTACCGGATGCGGGCGGACGAGAACGGCACGCCCGAGGTCCTCTGGCGTCAGCCGTACGACAGGGGCAGCGCACGCAAGCCGGGCCAGATCGACCAGGGTTCGGGGACGACGCCCACGTTCTTCGGCGACGGGTACGTGGCCATCACCGACAACGCCGACGACCGTATGAACATCATCGTCCGCCGCCGAAACGACGGGCGGCCGATCTGCCGGATCCCCGTGTTCGGCAGCGGAGCGAGCGCGACGGACAACACGCTCGTCGGGTACGGCGACAGCCTGTTCATCGAGAACAACTACGGCTACCGCAACTTCTTCGAGCTGCCGCCGGGAGGGTCGACCGTGGGCGGGGTGAGCCGCGTGGACGTGAAGCCGGACGGGAATGGCTGCGAGACCGTCTGGACGAGCAAGGAGCGGTCGCCGTCCACCGTCCCCAAGGTCTCCGTCCCCGCCGGGCTGCTCTACCTCTACACGAAGGAACCGCGCAACGACTTCATCGACGCCTGGTACCTGACCGCGGTGGACGTCCACACGGGACGCACGGTCTACAAGGTGCTGACGGGCACCGGCAAGTGGTTCGACAACAACTGGGCGCCCATCACCATCGGCCCGGACGGAACCGCGTACTTGGGCGTGATCGGCGGGCTCGTCGCCGTCCGCGACCGGGAGTAGGCCGCCGGTCAGCGGGGATACCGGTCCGATCAGCGAAACCGAGCCGGACCGTGGAGGAGGCATGAGGGCACGCAAGCCCGGTGAGACCCGCGATTTCCGCGAGGACATCGACGACATGGGAGACAACGATCAGGACGAGGAGATCGGCCTGACCGAGGAGTATGTGAACGACCCGCCCGAGGAGCTGACGATCGAGGAGCCGGCCCAGAGCCGGGACGGCCTGGGCATCACCGACTACGAGCGGCAGACCGCCGAGGAGGGCGAGGAGGAGCGGCCCCACCCGGACACGCCCGCCGAGTCCGACGCGGTGAACCCCACCCGCAGGCCCTGACGCCACCGCGGCGCCCGCACCGGCTCCGGGAGCGGGTGCCGCGAGGGGCCCTGTGACGGGTGTGACGCCGGTCGCTTGGCGGTTCGTTTTCCTACCGCAGGGAATGTCATCGCCGGGCCATAGGTTTGCGCAAAGCGGGCGAGCTTGCGGGGTGACCGGGACATGGACGGGACAGTCACGGCACCGGAACGCTCCCCCGAAACCGTCCCGCCCCTCACGTTCGAGCCGGGCCGCGGCGGTCCGGGCCCGGACGCGCCGCCGCGTCCATGGTGGCGGCGGCGGGCGGGTCTGCTCGCCCAGGCGGCGCTGCTCTTGGCCGCCCTCGCCGCGTTTCCGCTCTACCGTGACGAGCTTCCCGACATCGGGGCCGTCTGGTCGTCCGCGAAGGACGCCGACCCCGGCTGGCTGACCGTCGTCGTCCTCGCCGTGGCGGGTTCGATGGGCGCGTTCGCCCGGCTGCAGCGCCGGCTGCTGCGCGTCGGCGGCCTGCGGATGTCGCAGCGCCGCGCGTTCGCGATCACCTATGCGGGCAACGCGCTGTCCACGACGCTGCCGGCCGGGCCCGCGGTGAGCGTCGTCTACACGTTCCGGCAGTTCCGCCGCGGCGGCGCGTCGCCGCGGCTCGCCACGGCGGTGATCCTGGCGGGCGGCGTGATCACCACCACGGCCTACTCCATCGTGGGCCTTCTGGCGCTGCTGGCCGATCCGCACGCACGGGGGCCGGCGTTGGCCGCCCTGGCCGTCCCGCTGGTCCTCGCGGTTCCGCTCGTCCCCGCACTGCGCCGGCCACGGGTGCGCGCCCTGGTGACGGCGCCGCTGCGCCGCGCCCACCGCGCCGCCCTGGCCCATCCCAAGGTCGCCCCGCACGCCCGGCGGCTGGCCGAGATCCCGGAGATCCTCCGCCCGACCCGCCGCGACTGGGCCGCGCTCGTCACGCTCGCCCTGATGAACTGGGTGTTCGACATCCTGGCGCTGCTGTCGGCGGCGCACGCGGTCGGCATCCACGTCACCCCGGGCAGCGTCGCCCTCACCTACTTCGCCGCGCAGGCGGCGAGCAGCCTGGCGCCGCTCCTGCCCGGCGGTCTCGGCGCGATCGAGAGCAGCATGGCCGCCTCACTGGTCGCCTTCGGGGCGGCACTGTCGCCGGCCGCCGCGGCCGTGGTCCTCTACAGGCTCGTGTCCTATTGGGCCGTGGTCACCGCCGGCTGGATCGCGTGGGCCGCCCTGCATGAAGGACCACGCCTCCCCGTCCACGTCAGGACGCGTCTCACAAGGGCCGGACGCCTGGCCCTTGAGGGCATGACGGCGCTCGCGCTCGCCACGCCGTACACCGCCGTCCCTCTGCCGACACCCGCCGCGGAGGCACGCCGCCCGTAGCCGGGGGTGCCCACGGCGGCTAGACGGGGGTGTCCTCGGGGGCTCGCAGGCGGGTCAGGACCTGGACCGGGTCGGCGAGGACCTCGGCGAACGCGAACTCGGCGGCGCCGACGAGGGTCGTGTCGTCGCCGAGGGCGGCGGTGCGGAGCTTGACCTTCTCGCGGGGGGCGGCGAGGGCGCCGGTCGCGAGGACGCTGCGGATCTGCGCGGCGGCGCCGAGGTAGATGTCGCGGAGGGTCCCGCCGAAGATGACCAGGCCGGGGTTGAAGACGTTGACGAGGTTGGCGACGCCGAGGCCGAGCCAGGTGCCGACCCGGTGCAGCGCCTCCCGCGCGGCGATGTCGCCGGCGTCGGCGGCGGCGACGACGTCGCGGACCGCGTCGCGGCCCGCCTGGCCGGGAACCTCCTCGCAGCCGGCGTGGGCGAGCAGCGTCCGCTCCCCCACCTCGGCCTCCAGGCAGCCCTTCGACCCGCAGGCGCAGCGCCGCCCGCCCGGGTTGACGATCATGTGGCCGATCTCGCCGCCGAAGCCCTCGTCGCCGCCGAGCAGCCGTCCGTGCGCGATGATGCCGCCGCCGACACCGACGTCGCCGTGCAGGTAGATGAGGTTGTCGCAGCCCACCCCGGCGCCGCGTTCGTGCTCGGCGAGGGCGCCGAGGTTGGCGTCGTTGCAGACCGAGACGGGGATGCCGAGGCCGAGGCGGCGCGACAGTGCGTCACCGAGCCGCAGTTCGCCGACGTCGAGGTTGGGGCCGAACATGATGGTGTCGTCGGCGCGGCGGACGGTGCCGGGGAAGCCGAGCGCGGCGCCGACGCACACGGCGTCGCGTTCGGCCTTGCGGACGAGGGAGCGCGCCCCCGCGACCAGCACGCTGAGCAGTTCGGCGGAGTCGGAGTCGCGGGCCCGCACGCCTTCGCGGCGGTCCAGGATGACGCCGCCGAGCCCGACGCGCGCGACGACGAGCCGGTCGACGCCGACCTCGAACGCCAGCACGTACACCCGGGTGGACTCGGGCCGGACGACGAGGGACGGGCGCCCGGCGCGGCGTCCGGGGCCGCGCGGCAGTTCCTCGCGGACCAGGCCGGCACCGGTGAGGTCGGCGGTCAGCGCCATGATCGTGCTGCGGTTGAGGCCGAGGGACTCGGCGAGCGTGGCGCGGGACGCGGGGCCGCGCAGGTGCACGAAGCGCAGCAGTGTCCCGAGGTTGTGGCGCCGGATGTCCTCTTGTGACGGGCCGCCCTTCATCATCGGCGCAGCCCCAGGTCTCCGCTGACGCCCGAGGTGATCAGCTCGACGACCTGCCGGTGGGTGATGTCGGCGGTCCTGACCTGCGCGACCATCCGGCCGAGGTACAGCGCGGCGATCCTGTCGGAGACCGCGAACACGTCGTTCATGTTGTGCGAGATCAGCACGACGGCGAGCCCCTTGTCGGCGAGCCGCCGGACGATCTCCAGCACCTGCTGGGTCTGCGCGACGCCGAGCGCGGCGGCGGGCTCGTCCAGGATCACGACCTTGCTGTCCCACAGGACGGCGCGGGCGATGGCGACGGTCTGCCGCTGCCCGCCGGACAGCGTCGCGATCCGCTGCCGGACCGAACCCATCGTGCGGACGGCGAGGCCGGACAGCGTCTGGCGCGCCATCTCCTCCATCGCGGTCTCGTCCAGCGTGAGGCCGCGGCGCTGCTCCCGGCCGAGGAACAGGTTCTGGACGATGTCGAGGTTCTCGCAGAGGGCGAGGTCCTGGTGGACGATCTCGATGCCGAGGCGGGTCGCGTCGCGGGGGCCGGCGATCCGCACCGGGCGGCCCTCGAAGCGGTACTCGCCCGCGTCGAACGTGTGGATGCCGCCGATGCACTTGACCAGGGTGGTCTTGCCGGCGCCGTTGTCCCCGACGAGTGCGGTGACCTCGCCGGGATAGGCGGAGAACGCGACATCGTGCAGGACCTTCACGGAACCGTAACTCTTGTCGATCCCGCGCAGATCCAGGGCTGGCGTCACTGACATGCCGAGGGGCTCCCACCGTGCCGCACCGCCGCCGCGCGCCAGGCGGTCCTGGTCGGTGAGGGTATCAGCGGCGTTCCGCGGCCCGAAACCGCCGGACGGCCCGCTCTGGCCGTCCGGCAGGGCCGGGGAGCCGATGGTGCGGGCCACCGGCTCCCAGGCGTCCCCGGCCGTGTTCACGGGGTCACCGCTCCCACGGAGGTCACCGCCCGGCGCTGGATCGCCGGCGTCTGGCCAGTGCGTCCATGCTCGCGGCGAGCAGCAGCACCACCCCGGTGATGAGGAAGCTGAGGTAGGCCTTGGTGCCGAGCAGCCCGAGCCCGTTCTCGATCGTGGCGATGACGAGCCCGCCGAACACCGCGTCGCGGGCCTTGCCGCGCCCGCCGAACAGGCTCGTCCCGCCGATGACGGCGGCGCCGACCGCGTACAGCAGCGTGTTGCCGCCGCCCGCGCTCACGGCGACGGAGTTGAGCCGGGACGCGGCCACGATGCCGCTGATCGCGGCCAGCCCGGACCCGATCATGAAGACGGAGATCCGGATGCGGACGACGTTGATGCCGGCCCGGCGGGCCGCCTCGGCGTTGCCGCCGACCGCGTAGATGTGCCGGCCGAAGGCGGTGCGGCTCAGAATGAACGTGCACAGGATCAGCAGGGTGCCGACCAGCGGCACGCCCCACGGGATGCCGGCCAATTCGATCAGCGGGCTGGCCGCACGGTCCAGGCTGAGCACGTAGGTGGTGCCCAGCAGCACCGCCGCGACGACGGCGGACTGGGCGAGCACGAACTCGATCGGCTTGGAGTGCAGGTTGCGGACGTGCTGGCGGCGCCAGCGCAGCAGTTGCGTGGCGGCGTAGCCGACGGCGCAGACCACGGCGAGCGTCCAGCCGAGCCAGATCGGCATGTTCCTGGTGGCCAGCGCCACGACGACCTCGTCGCGGACGGGCACGGTGCCGCCCTCGCCGATCAGCCAGAGCGTGATGCCCTGCAGGCCGAGGAAGAACGCCAGCGAGACGACGAACGAGGGGATGCGCAGTACCGCGACGAGCCAGCCGATCGCGGTGCCGATGATGATGCCGGCCGCGACGGCGCTGAGCACCGCGACGTACCAGGGCTGCCCGGACTCGACGAGGATCTTGGCCATCACGGCCGCGCTGAGACCGCTCGCCACGCCCGCCGACAGGTCGATCTCCCCCACCAGCAGCACGAACACCAAACCCATCGCGAGGATGGTGATGGGAAGCGCCTGTGTGGACAGGTTCGCGATGTTGCCCGTGCTGAGGAACGTGCCGGGCTTGAGCACGGTGAACAGCACGAACAGCGACACCAGGCCGAGGATGGCGGGCAGCGCGCCCAGCTCGCCCGACTTGATCTTGTTCCAGTAGTCCAGCATCGCGGACTTCATGTCGTGCGCGCGCCGGTCGGTCGCGAAGTCCGAGTCCGCCAGCTTCACGGCGGCCTCCTTGCGCTCGGGGATGTCGGTGGACACCTGGGCCCCTTCAGATGCTCTCGGCGGCGGTCTGCGGCGCGAGGCCGAGATCACCGGAACGGCCGGCGGTGATGAGTTCCACGACCTGGCCGTGGTTGACCTCGGTGCGGGTGACCTCCGCCGCGACCCGGCCGAGGTAGAGCGCGGTGATGCGGTCGGCGACCTCGAACACGTCGTTCATGTTGTGCGAGATCAGCACGACGGCGTGCCCGGTGTCGGCGAGCCGCCGCACGAGGTCGAGCACCTGGCGGGTCTGCGCGACGCCGAGCGCGGCGGTGGGCTCGTCCAGGATCACGACCTTGGACTCCCACAGCGCGGCCTTGGCGATGGCGACCGTCTGCCGCTGCCCGCCGGACAGGCTCGCGACCTGCTGCCGGACGGACTTGACGGTGCGGACCGACAGCCGGGCGAGGGTCTCCCGCGCCGCCTCCTCCATCGAGGGCTCGTCCAGGACGATGCCCTTGCGCCGCTCGCGGCCGAGGAACATGTTCTGCACGACGTCGAGGTTGTCGGCGAGGGCGAGGTCCTGGTAGACGACCTCGATGCCGAGCTCGGACGCGGTGCGCGGCCCGTCGATGGTCACCGGGCGGCCGTCGTACTCGATCTGGCCCGAGTCGATCGGGTGGATGCCGGCGATGCACTTGATCAGGGTGGACTTCCCGGCGCCGTTGTCTCCGACGAGGGCCATCACTTCGCCCAGCCGCACCGTGAAGTCCACGTCGTGCAGCACATGGACGGCACCGAAGCTCTTGTTGAGCCCGGTCAGGCGGAGGACGGGGTCTCCGTTTTCTGCCACGGGTTTCCTTCCAGGGTTCACGTCGTGCCCGTGGCGGGCCCCCGGCGTCCCGGGTTTCCGGGTACCCGGGGCGCCATCAGCGGTTCGGGGCCCGCCACGAGGTCATCGGGGGGCGGCTACTGGATGCCCGCGTCCTTGCACTTGGCGGCGTAGGCCCCCTTGCAGAGGTCCTCGACCTTGACGAACCCGTCGTCCACGACCTGCTTCATGTTCTCCTCGGTGACGCCGATCGGGGTCAGCAGCACCGACGGCACGTCGCGCTTGCCCTGGGGGTCGTTCGTGGTGCCGTTGGTCTCGCCCTTCTGGCCCTTGATCAGGGAGACGGCGAGCTTCGCGGCGGCCTCGGCCTCCTGCTTGACCGGCTTGTAGACCGTCATGCACTGGGTGCCGTCGAGGATGTTCTGCAGGCCCTGCACGGTCGCGTCCTGCCCGGTGACGGGCACCTTGCCGGCCTGCTTGTTCTTCTTGAGGATGGAGATGACCGCGTTGCCGAGGTTGTCGTTCGCGGCGACCACGCCGTCGATCTTGCCCTGCTCCTCGGTCCACATCTGCTCGAAGATCGTGGCGCCCTTCTCGGCGCTCCACTCCGGCACGGCCTGCTCGGCGACCTTCGTGTAGTTGGCGTTCTTGTCGAGGATGTTGTGCGCGCCCTGCGAGAACAGGGTCGCGTTGTTGTCGGTCGGCGCGCCGTTCAGGTAGACGATGTTGGACTTCTCGTCACCGAGGCACTTCTGCAGGCCCTTGCCGAGCTCCTCGCCGACCTTGACGTTGTCGAACGACACGTAGTAGTCGGCGACGCCGCCGAGCGTGAGCCGGTCGTAGTCGATGGTCTTGACGCCCTGCGCCTGCGCCTTGCGCTGGACGGCGGCCGCGGAGTTGGAGTCGAGGCCCGTCACGAGCAGGACCGTGACGCCGCTGGTGAGCATCTGGTCGGCGATCGTCTGGAACCGCTGGGCCGAGCCCTCCGCGTTCTGGATGTCGCTCTCGACGCCGGCGGCCTTGAACGCCTGCTCGAGGTAGGGCCGGTCGAAGCTCTCCCAGCGGTCCGACGAGGCGGTGTCGGGCAGGATCACGCCGACCTTGCCCTTGACGTCGCCGGAGCCACCGGAGTTCTCGGAGCCGTCGTCCCCGCATGCGGTGAGAGTGAGCGCCCCGGCCGTCATGACGGCCATCAGGCTGAGGATCCCCTTGCGCATTGCCCGGGTCCTTTCTGGGGTGGGCCGCCGTTGGCGCGGCCGGGGGGTCGCCAAGCCGGTGAGCGAGATCACACGTCCACCGGCGTGAATGTTGTGCCCCGCAACTTATGTCGTGCTTGTCCGTCGCGCCAGACTTGCCGCAAGCCAATTTGTTGTCAGGCGTAACAATCACATAACGCGAGATCAACACGGGGGAACCGGGGCGAGGCGCCGCCCGGAGCGTGAGACGCGGCGGATGGGATCGTCCCACCGGTGGAGCGGCAGAATGTTCGGCGGCTCAACATTCACCTCTACCCGCGGTCAGCCGTGCGGGCGGAGTTCTGCGATCATGCGGGGCCGGTACGGAGGCACGCCGGGGCGGGCATGACGTGACCACACCGGCCGGCGAACTCCCGGCGGCCCGGTGATCGGACGGCCTGTCGGCGGACGGCAGGGAACGGCTTCGTCGGCGGACGGCGCGGCGGCGGAGCGCTTCCTCAGTCGGCGGCGAGGACCAGCGCGACCCGGTCGGCCGCGGTGGTGACGTCGTCGGCGGCCGCGATCCGCTCCGCCCACGACCACCAGTACCACCAGCCGTCCGCGCCCTGCTCCGCGAGGATGTTCTCCGTGAGGGCGGACGCGTCCGGATTCAGCACGTGCAGGCTCGGGGACTGGCCGCGGGGCAGGGTGAGACGCACCCGGAAGCCACGCTTGACCAGCTCGTCGCCGAGTTCTTCCAGATATTCGATCCGCGTCTTCGAAGGCGCGGCTGTTCCCGTATCGTCAGGCGTCATCCTCAGTTCCTCACGGACTCCGCGCGGCCCGACGAGAACTCAGCCTCCCGCTTCACCCGCCCGTGTGCAAGCATAAGCGCTTCGAGCTGGTCAGCCGGGTCGCGGCGATGCACGGCCGAGGGGTCGCGGCCGGTACGGCGGTGCCGGGCGGCCCGCGTTTCGGAGGTCCACGGCACCCTATCCGGGATATCTTGCGCATAGCACACGAACCGGAGTATGGGGGCGACGATGACGGTTGGCGCGGGCGCGGACCCGGGAGCCACTCCGGTCACCGGTGTGGAACCGGCCGGCGGACCGGGCAACGGCGGACCGGGCATCGGACCGGGGAACGGGCCAGGGAACGGGCAGGGCGGCGGGCCGGGCATGCGGCCGGCATCGGGCGTGGCGACGTGGCACCGGTTCCACTACGCGGTCGGCGTGTTCCTCATCGCGTACGGCATGACGGGCCTGGTCAGCGCGGTACTGCTGTGGGGCGACCGGCAGGACGAGATCGAGGGCTACTTCGGGTCCGGCCCGGCGTCGGCCGTCCTGATCGCGGTCAAGGCGATCGAGCTGGCGCTCGTCGCGTCCGCCGCCGTGGGGGTGGTGCTCCGCCGGGACATGCTGTTCGTGCCGCCGATGGCCGGATGGATGGCCGGGTTCGCGATGTTCGCCGTTTTGGACGTCTTCACGGCCAGGTGGGACGGGCTGATCGAGCACCTGCTCTATCTGGCGGCGTTCGTGGTCCTGCTGTTCCTGTCCTACGGGCTGAGCGCGAAGGCCCAGCTCGCGAAGGCGGCGAAGGACGACGGGGACGGCCCGTCCGGCGACGGGCGGCGGCTCACCCGGACACAGGAGTTCGCCCTCCAGGCGATCAACCGGATCCCGCGCCCCTGATGGCGCCGCGCCGCTGAGAGCCCGCTTCCGAGGTGCCGCCGATCTTGGCAGATGTTGCCCTTGGTGGGTCCCCCGCCCGGTGTCACGTTGTGGCTCATGAGAGCCCGGAAACTGGCGTGGCCACTGGCGTTGGCCGCGTCCCTCGCGCTACCCGCGTCGCTCGCGGCGCCGGCCGCCGCGCAGTCCCCCGCCGCGCCCGCGGCCGGCTGCGATCCAACGCAGACCGAACCGGTCTACCGGGGCAAGGTCCCCTCCCCTGAGAAGGTCCTCGGCTTCGAGCTCGGCGAGCGGCCGGTCACCGCCGCCGAATCCGACGAGTACCTGGAGACGGTCGCCGCGAAGAGCGAGCGCGTCGTGTCCGGGACGCTCGCCACCTCCGCGCAGGGCCGTCCGCTGAAGTACGCGATCGCGGGACGCCCCGCGCTGATGTCCAAGGCGGGGCTCGCGAAGGTGCGGCGGCAGGCCGGCCTGCTGCGCGATCCCCGCACACCCGACGCGCTCGCCGAGTGGATCGCCAAGCGCGGCGTCCCGATCCTGTGGGTCAGCGGCAACGTCCACGGCAACGAGCCGAGCGGCACGGACGCGGCGCTCAAGGTGCTGCGCGGCCTCGGCGACCGCGAGGACTGCGCCGCCAGGGCGATCCTCGACAACGCGCTCGTGGTCGTCCTGCCGGTGCAGAACCCCGACGGCCGCGAGGCCGGGACCCGCCAGAACGCCTACGGCTTCGACATGAACCGCGACTGGTTCGCGCGGACCCAGCCGGAGACCGACGGCAAGCTGGCGATGCTCCGCGAGTACCCGCCGGCGCTCTACATCGACGCGCACGAGATGGGCGGGACGTCGTACTTCTTCCCGCCGAACGCCGACCCGATCTACCACGAGACGCCCGAGCAGGCGATCGGCTGGATCAACGACCTGTACGGCGCGTCGATGGCCTCCGAGTTCACGCGGCGGGGCATCGACTTCTTCAACCGCGACGTCTACGACCTCTTCTACCAGGGGTACGGCGACTCGGTCCCGACGAGCGGGTTCCACGCCGCCGGGATGACGTTCGAGAAGGGCAACGACAGCCCGTACCCGGAGAAGGTGCAGGAGCAGTACCTCACCCAGTGGGTGACGCTGTCGGCGGCGGCCGGCGACCGGCACCGCGTCCTCACCGAGTGGCGCCAGATGACCGTGGACGCCTACGAGCAGGGCAAGGCGGGGAAGCTGGAGCCCAACCAGATCTACAACCCGCCGAACGAGGTCGTCCGGCCTGTGCCGGACCGCAAGGTGCGGCACTACTTCCTGCGGGCGGACGACCCGGCCGAGCGCGAGGAGGTCCGCACCGTCGTGCGGAGGCTCCAGCGGATGGGCGTGCGCGTCGAGAAGCTCGTCCGGCCGCTGACCGTCCCCGACTTCAAGCCGTACGGACGGTCCGAGGCCGAGACGACCCTCCCCTCCGGCACGTACTGGGTCTCGATGGCTCAAGGCCAGAAGCACTGGATCCAGGCCATGCTGAACGAGGACTCCTACACGCCGTTCCCCTACTTCTACGACGTGACGGCGTGGAGCCTGCCGCTGCTGGCGAACGTGTCCGGCGGATCGTCCGGTGCCGTCCTGCGCCCGCAGGCGATCCCGGTGCGGACGCTTCCGGCGCCGCGTCCGGGCCATGACGGCAGGACACCGAAGGTCGGCGTCCTCCAGCTCTCGGCGACGTCGTCGTCGGCGCGCGAGTCGGCCGGCTGGCTGCGGCACCGCTTCGACCGCGACTGGAAACTGCCGTTCACGCCGCTGACCCCGGCGGACGTGGCGGCGGGCGAACTGGCGGGCATCGAGGTCCTGGTCACGCCGGACGGCCCGGCGTCGTCCGCCTACGACGCGCTCGGCGACGCCGGGCGGACCGCACTCCAGGAGTGGACGCGCGACGGCGGCCGCTACATCGGCTGGCAGGGCGGAACGCAGCTCGCGGCACGGCTCGGCCTGACGACCGCGACGCTGTCCGAGCCGACGTCCGACATCCCCGGATCGCTGTTCCGCGTGAAGGTGGACGAGGACAGCCCGCTGTCGGAGGACGTCGGCGGGACGGTCTGGAACTTCAATGCCTACGACCTGGTCATGAGGGCCTCCAACGGGGTCGCCGTGTCGTACCCGGACGCGGATTCCCCCGACTGGTTCGTCTCCGGTTTCGAGCGCGGCGCGTCCGAGCTGGGCGGCACCGCGGCGGTCGTGGACCAGCCCGTCGGCGAGGGACGGTCCGTGCTGTTCGCGGCGGAGCCCAACTTCCGCGCGTTCACCGACGGGACGGCCGAGCTGCTCTACAACGCGATCCTCGGCCCGGACCCGGAGAAGGAGGCGGCACCGCGGGCGAGCGCCACCGCGAAGGCGGCGGAGCGGGCGGCGGCGCTGCCGTCGTACGAGTCGCCGATCCGGGTCTCGGTGAAGGCGGGCGACGCGGCCGGGGCGGCGTCGGTCCTGCGGTCGGCCGGCGCGGAGTGGGCCGAGAGCCGCAGCGCCGACGTCGTCCACTACGTGGTCGACAACCCGCGCGGCCTGCCCACGGACCACCACCCGTTCGCGAGGCGGCTGCCGTCCCTCATCGAGAAGGCCGGGATCACCCCGGTCGCCGTCACCCTCCCCTGACCCGATTCGTTGATCTGCGGCGTGTCGCCCCAATACCGGCCGCCATAAGGGCGACACGCCGCAGATCAACGGCGGACGATCCAGGCGACGGCCGTCATCGTGCCGGGAGGGATCTCGGTGAAGCCGCCGTCGCGGACCGCGATCGTCGCCCGCTTCACGCAGCGGCGCCACGGCACGTCCCTGACCAGGTGGACGCGGGCGCCGCCCTCGACCCACGCCGCCGCGTCCTTGCGGCGGCCCTGGCGCAGCAGGAGCTGCGCCGCGTGCCCGCACTGGGCGGCGGCCTTTCCCGTCGTGATCGTCACGTCCGGGTTGAGGGCGATCGCGGCGTACGGGGGTTCGGGCGGCGGACCCGGCTCCTCCTCGTCGGCGAGGTCCAGGCCGGCGACCTGGAGCTTGGCCAGCTCGGGCGGGATGTCCGACACCGGGCCCGGCGGGAACGCCCGCACCTGCGCCCCCGCGTGCTCGACGGTGACGCCGGGGAGCGCCTCCGCCTCCGGCCAGCGGACGCCCCGCGCCCGCCGCGTCACCTTCCGGATGCGGCGCGCCTCCCATTCGCGGACGGCCTCCCGCCACTCCCCGTCGGGCCCGGCCGCCCGCGGGTCGGTGAGCAGCGCGGCGACGGCGGTCGCCGCCGCCTCGCAGACCGCGCCGTGATTGGGCGGATCGGCCTTCTCGGCGCGTACCACCAACTGCATCGCCCATGGCGGATCGTCGAGGGGGTCATAGTCAGGTCGCACGCGTGGAGTATTCCAAACCCGATCCGGCTTTCCGGAGACGGATGTGGGTACTGCAACTCTTGTCGTCCCCCGGACGTCATTCCTGTTACGGGCTGGACGGTCCTCGCCGTAGGGGGCGAGGGGGCACGGCGGAGAAGTCGGGTCGGAGGTCACCGGTGACCAGTGGCGCGTGGAGCGATTCCATACCGGGAATCGGAACGTTTTTCGTCGGTATCGACGTAGCCCCTGGCCGTTACCGATGCGACGACGGCAAGGGCGGCTGGTGGGTGCGCTTCACCGGGCCCGGCGGCGGCGATCCCGTGGGCTCGTGGCCGCTGCCCGCCGGTCCCACCGAGATCGAGATCGCGCAGACGGACTTCGCGTTCGAGACGCACGTGTCCACCTCCTGGCGGCGGATCGCGCCGCCCCGCGCCCCCGAGGACGGCTCGCCGGCCGAGCCGCGGCCGGTCGCCGATCCCGCATTGCGCGCCGAGCTCGACACGATCGTCGCGCGCCGCCGGCCGCTGCTGTGGCTGGCGCCGCTGACGGTCCTCGGCCTCGGCCTGCTCGGCTCCCCGCTGCTCGGCTCGCTGTGGCTGATCGGCCTCGGCATGCTCGCGGTGCTCGTCGCGCTCGGCACCCCGTCGGTCTCGCTGGACCTGCGGCGCGCCCGCGAGCTGGAACGCCGCCGCGACCGCTACCTCACGCCCCAGGACCTCGACGACGACGGCCGCGCGATGCTGGCACGCGTCCAGGCCGCGATCGACGCCGTCCGCGACTCCGAGGTCAACCGGGAGGGCCTGCTGGACGCGGTCGACAACGCGGTCACGCTGCCGCGGCAGGAGTGGGAGATCGCGCAGGTGCTGGCGAAGCAGTCGAGGCTGCGCGCCGAGCACGAGGACATGGCCGTCGGCGCCATGCTTCCCGAGGTCGAGGCGGCGCTGCGTCCGCTGTGCGACAAGCTCGACATCTCCGTCGAGGCCGTGACGCGCCGCGTTGAGGCGCTCGAACGCTACGCGGAGCGGGCCAGGTCGGCGGACGAGGTGCTGCGCGCCCAGCGTCACCTGGAGGCCATCGCGGAGAAGGCGCACGAGTACGACGAACTGATCGCCGACACCGTCCGCGACGATCTGGCGCTGCCCGCGATCGAGCGGCTGACCGAGCAGGGCGACGAGCTGCTGCGGACCCTGCGCGAGCGGCTGGCGCAGGCGGCGGAGGCGGGCGGCGAACTCCCGCCGCCGTCCTAGAGGACGCCGGTGTACATGAGCGCGAACACCAGGTACGGGACGAGGAACACCCAGCTCACGACGATGATGCCGTGCAGGACCTCCCCCGGCTCGCGTGCCCGTCCCAGGAACCGGTGGTAGACCCAGACGAGCACGGGCGCGAAGGCCGCCTGTACCCACAGGATCCGGTGCGGGAAGACATGCCCGAACGCGGCCAGCACCACCGCGATGGCGCATGAGGCCGTCCACGCGGCGAGGCCGATCCGGTACGCCCCGCGCGGCCCGAGCCGGACGGCGACGGTCGTGTATCCGCTCGCGAGGTCGGCCCGGTAGTCGGTGACGGTCGTCGGGATGTAGAGGGCGGCGGCGACCAGGACGCCCTCCACCGCCATGATCCAGGGGAAGCCCTCGATCGGCCGCACCACCGTCCAGCCGGCCAGGACCGCGAAGCCGCCGACGCCGGCGGCGTTGGTCGCGACGTCGAACCCGGGCCGGTCCTTCAGCCTGGCCGGCGGCACGCTGTAGAGCCATCCGAGGACGAGGAAACCGAACGTCACCAGCGCGAACGCGGGCCGCACGGTCCACGCCACGATCAGCGCGGCCACCGCGGTCACATGCGCGGCGATGACCGCGCCCCGGGCGCTCAGCCGTCCCTCGACGAGCGGCGCGTCGTCCTTGCGCGGGTTGCGCAGGTCGCCGTCCAGGTCGTACGCGTCGTTGATGGCCAGCACCGCCAGCCACACCAGCGGGCCCCACACGACCAGCCCGGTCAGGACGGGCGTCACCGCCGCCGGGCACGCGCCGCTCGGCGGGACGCACGCGTCCTGCCCGGCGATGAGCCACCGCGTCGCCAGCAGGTGACCGACGTAGAACGGGACGAGCGACACGAGCCAGATCGCCGGCCTCGCGATGAGCCACAGGTCGAGCAGCAGCCGCGGCGCGGCGCGGGCGACGTGACGTTCGGTCCGATGAGCGCGCAAGGCCGCCACCCCCGGGGGATCCGCTGGATCTATTGGACAATAGATCCAGTTACTTCGACCAGGATGCCCCTTCCCGGGCAACACGCCTCCTATGCGAGATCACCCGCGTGAGCCGCGACGCAGATCCCTCGGCCGCATATGGCCATGCGCTCCAGGCGACCGTGATCTTGCCGTGTCCTGGAGCGCTCCGCCAAGTGGCAAAATCACCGACTTCAATTCCATATCGGCATGGACGGCGTCCCTCCCCCGCAGCGCCGCATGCCTCTCACAGGAGGTGTGGATGCGTCCACGTCAACTGATCCGGGTGCTAATCGCCGCCTTCGCGCTGGCGGCGCCCATGGTCATCGCGGGGAACGCCGGACCGGCATGGGCCGAGGTCGTCCTCCCGGCACCCGACGTCACGTCGGCCGACTACCCCGACGACGACGCATGGCACGGCGGCGTCGGCGAGTACGGCGACTTCACGATCGAAGACCCGAGCGGCCAGGCGGTCCGGTACTCGGTGTCGATCACCGGTCAGCCGGGGCTCGAACTCCCGACCCGGGACGGGGCGCCGGTCACCGTGGCGATCGCGCCCCACCGGAGCGGCCCCAACATCATGGACGTGCGGTCTTTCGGCCCGGCCGGAGAGATCAGCCCGAGGACCGCGTACCAGTTCAGGGTGAGCGCCGGCACGGCCCCGAAGGCCCGGTGGAAGCTCGACGAACCCGCCGGGACCCGCCGCCTCGCCGCCGAAACGAGGGAGGGCGAGGATCCCGTCACCGCGTACGCGGTCGGGCCGGTCGCCACCGGCGCCGACGGGCAACTGGGGACGGCGGCTCGCCTCACCGGCGGTTTCGCCTTCACGCGGCCGGTGGCGGACACCAGTGAGAGCTTCACCATGGCCGCCTGGGCGAGGCCGTCCCGGGACGGAGACTCCGTGGTCATCGCGGCGACGGGACGCCGGCGGAACGCGTTCGCGCTCCAGTCGCTCGGCGGGCGCTGGGCGTTCGTGAAGTCCGCCTCGGACGCCGGCGACGCGGCGACCACGCAGGCGGTCGCCGAGCAGCCCGTCCACGTCGACACCTGGGCCCACCTCGTCGGCTCGTACGACGCGGCACGGCAGCGGCTCCGGCTCTACGTGAACGGCGCCCTCGCGTCCGACGTCGCCGCGGGCGACCCGGCGTGGAACGCGCGGGGCTCCCTGCGGATCGGGACGGGCGTCCGGCCGCGCGTGCACGCGTTCCACGGCGACCTCGACGAGGTCAGGGTGTACGACCGGATGATCGTCCCGAGCGAGGCGGCGGAGCTCCCGAACGTCCCCAAGCGGGTGCACGGACGCTGGAGGTTCAACACCGGCGGGGCCGACGACTCCGCGTTCGGCCACGACATGACCTTGCGGGGCGGCGCGGCCATCGATCCGAACGCCGGGTTCCACGGCTGGGCCTCACCGGCCGGGCTGATGCTGAACGGCACCGGAGCCTACGCGGAGACGGCGGGCCCGGTCTTGCGCAGCGACGACAGCTTCACGGTGTCGACGTGGGTGAACACGGAGCAGCAGCCCACGAAGGCGGCGACGCTGCTCTCCCTGCCGGGCGAGAACGTCAACCGGTTCGCGGTGAGGTTCCAGCCGGGGACCGAGCCCGGCAGGTTCAGCTGGCAGCTGGTGATGGCCGACGACGACTCCGCAGGCGCGCGGACCACCGTCGCGGAGCACACGACGTACACGTGGGACTGGGACCACATCGCCGTCGTCTACGACGCCCCGCGCCGGACGATGAGCCTCTACGTCAACGGCCAGGTCGAGGCGACCCGGTCGGTGAAGCATGATGTGGGCGCGTTCGACGCGGAGGGCGTTCTCCAGGTCGGACGGTCCGCGATCGGCGACCCCGAGTACTGGCAGGGAGCCGTCGACGACGTCTGGGCGTTCCAAGGAGCCCTGAACCAGTCCCAGGTGGCCATGCTGGGCGGCTGGGTGGAGCTCGACACCATGGAGTGGCTCGACTGACCCCGTGAGCGGTGGTGGCCCGGCTACCGGGTCACCACCGCTCCCTGTGCGGGATGCACGGCCGGCGGGTCGCCGGACGTGGCTAGCCGATGAGGGTGCGGACCTGGTCGCGGGAGGCGAAGAGTTCGGCGCGCATGCCGGTCTCGCGGGCGGCGAGGACGTTGCGCTCGGCGTCGTCGAAGAAGATGACATCGGCGGGCTCGACGCCGAGGCGCTCGGCGCAGATCTCATAGGCGCGCGGGTCGGGCTTGGCGACGCCGATGCGGCAGGAGTAGGTCAGCGCGTCGAACCGGGCGAGCCAGGTGCCGTGGCGGGCCTCGAAGCGGGGCACGAGGTCGCTGATGATGTTGGACAGCAGCCCGAGCGTGCGTCCCTCGTCGGCGAGTTCGTGGACGAGGGCGACCATGGAGTCGTCCACCTCCGTCCAGCTGTCCAGGTCGGCCTCGATGAGGGCGGGGACGTCGGGGAACGCCGTGCCGAGGAGCCCGGCGACATCCGCCCAGTAGGCGGCGCTCTCCTGGCCGGCGTCGTAGGCGGGGCGGCATGACCAGTAGGCGTCCCAGAACGAGGGCCCGGGAACGCCGGCGATCTCCTCGATCCGCCGCACGGCCTCGGCGGTCTGGGTGCGGGCGATCACTCCGTACAGGTCGAAAACGATCACATCGGGCATGTCCCGAGCCTAGGCGAACACGCGCCCGCCGACCGTAGCAAGCGCTTGCTGCACGACGTACGCTGGGGCGGTCGATCGAGCAAGCGGTTGGGCGACACGGCATAATGAGAGGGTGACGACCACGAGCGCCAATTCCGGACGATCCAGAACTCGCGCCGGCGGTGAGGGCGGTGCCCGCCGCCGCGGCAAGGGCTCCGCCGCACTGGCGTCGCAGCGGCGCGAGCACCTGGTCAAGCTGGCCGCGGAACTGTTCGCCGAGAAGGGCTTCCAGGCCACCACCGTCCGCAACATCGCCGATGAGGCCGGCATTCTTTCGGGCAGCCTTTACCACCACTTCGACTCCAAGGAGTCGATCGTCGACGAGATTCTCGCCAGCTTCTTCAACGAGATCATGTCGGCGTATCAGGCGGTGCTCGACGAGAGCGGGAATCCGCGCGACACCATCGCCGGCCTCGTCCGCGCCGCGTTCGGCTCCCTGGAACCGCACCGGGCCGCGATCACGGTGATGCAGAACGACTGGAACTACCTCAAGGGGATGGACCGCTTCTCCTACCTGACCAAGTCCGAGGACGAGGTCGAGAAGATGTGGGTGGACACCCTGAGCGCGGGCCAGAAGGACGGGCTGTTCCGCGACGACCTCGACCCGAAGCTCACCTACCGGATGGTCCGCGACACGATCTGGGTCGCCGTGCGCTGGTTCAAGCCGGGGGGCAGGCTCGACGCCCAGGGCCTCGCCGAGCACTATCTCAAGGTGATGTTCGACGGCATCAACCTCCACTAGCTAGCCACCCGCCCGGACACCGGGGCGCGGCGTCCCGGCGGGCGCGCCGCGGGACGGCAGCAGCCGCGCCAGCGGGCGGGAAGCCACCAGTTCTTCTCCCCGAACAGCTCCATCAGCGCCGGGACGAGCACGAGCCGCACGATGGTCGCGTCGATCAGGATCGCGACGCCGAGGCCGAGGCCGATCTGCTTGACCGCGACGTCCGCGCCGAGCAGCACCGACATGAACACCATCACCATGATCGCCGCGGCGGCGGTGATGACGCGGGCGGTGCGGGACAGGCCGAGCGCGACGGCCTCCCCGGTCGGCTGCCGTGCGGAGGTCGTCGTTTCACCGGCGGTGGGCGGAGGCTGGAGGTCGGGACCCTTTTCGTAGATCTCGCGGATGCGGGACACGAGGAACACCTCGTAGTCCATCGACAGCCCGAACAGGATCGGGAACATCATCAGCGGCACCCACGTCGTGACCGGCATGTCCGTGGGGAACCCGAGCAGGCCGCCCGCCCAGCCCCACTGGACGACGGCGGTCACCACCCCGTACGCGGCGGCGATCGACAGCAGGTTCATGACCGCGGCCTGCAGCGCCACGGTGACCGACCGGACGAGCACGACGAGCAGCAGCAGCGACAGGCCGACGACGACGGCGATCAGCCATGGCAGCCGAGTGCTCACGCTCTCGGCGAAGTCGATCGAGGCCGCGTTCTGCCCTCCGACATAGGTCTGCGCGTCCGCCCCCTTCATGACCTGGGGGATGACGTCGTCGCGCAGCTCGTGGACCAGCTCCGGCGTCTCCTCGTCCTGCGCGCCGGTCGTCGGGAAGGCGATGACGATGGAGGCGGCGCCGTCCCGGCTGGTGCGCGGCGGCTGGACGGCGGCGGCGCAGAGCCCGGCGACGACGGGGTGCGCCTGCACGACCCGCGCCCAGCGTTCGGCGAGCGGGCGGCGGGAGCGGCCGAGACCGGGACCCGGAGCCGGTCGATGGAGCGCCCGGCGAAGCCGAGCAGGGCGGGCAGCAGCGTCACCGCGGCGAACATGGTCATCAGCACGGCGACGCCGGCCGCGACCGCGACGCCGTTGAGCAGCTTCTGCTGCATGACGAACAGGCCCATCAGCGCGATCACCACGGTCGTGCCGGCGAACAGCACGGCGCGCCCGGCGGTGGTGACGGCCGTGACGACCGACTCCTCCGGGTCGCTGCCGGCGTGCAGTTCCTCGCGGTAGCGGGTGACGATGAACAGCGCGTAGTCGATGCCGACGCCGAGTCCGATGAGCGCCGCGACGATGGGGCTGAACGACGGCGCGGGCAGCAGATGCCCGATCAGCATGATCAGCGCGAGGCCGGTGCCGATGCCGAGCAGCGCGGTCACGATGGGCAGCCCCATCGCCAGCACCGAGCCGAACGCGACGAGCAGGATGACGATGGCGGCGAGCACGCCGACGGCTTCGGAGGGCCCTCCGCCGGGCGTCTCGGCGATGTCCACCGCCGCACCGCCGAGCTGCAGCTCGACGGGCCCGGAGTCGGTGCGCACATCGTCGAGGAGCGCGGTCACCGCGTCCTTGGGCATGTCGTCAGACGGGACGTCCAGGGTGCCGGTGGCGAACGCCGTCTTCCCATCCTGGGAGATCTGTCCGGGCGTCTCGTACGGCGATGTCACCGACACCACGTGCGGTGTCTTCGCGAGACGGTCGATCGCCTGCCGCACCCGCCGCTCGACCTGGGGCTCCGGACGCCGGCGTCGGCCTGGACCGCCAGCGTGATCGAGTCGCCGCTCTGGCGCGGGAAGTGCTCGTCGAGGTGTCGGTGGCCTTCGCCGACCCGGAGTCCCCGCCGGAGAAGTCGTTCAGCGGCTCGGCGGCGAAACCGAAGCCGAGCATCATCACGGCGATCGCACCGACGATCCAGCCTGCCACCGTCAGGCGCCGCCTCCTGTAACAGAACCGGGCGAGCCTGGCCACCTCATGGGAACCACCCTTTGCGGACACGCCGAACCGGAGACGACCTGCTGTCCCGTTCAGCGTTCCGCCTCCGTGGGCTCCGCACATCCGGCGGACGGTGTGATTCGGCCCGCCGAATACATCTGTTGGAGTACATCCGGCGCGGTATCCCACTGTGCACGTGCCCTAACCGCCATAGTGTGCTTAGTCACTATTTGCCGAGTAGGGGTGACGCTTTGGCCCGTGGGGACGCTGTTACCGAGGAGATCTACGGGGGGAGGGCGACATGACGGCTCAACGGGGCGCCGCCGGCCGCGACGAGCCCACGCCCGCGGCCATGCGCGCCGCCACGGCGCGCGGCCTGCAGGAGCAGTTCCCAGGGGTGCGCGTCTGGTACGGCGAGGCCACCGGGTCCTGGTGGGCCATGGTACCGCTGCGCGAGGGGCCGCGGCTGCTGGAGGCGCCGTCCCCGCAGCAGCTCCGCGACGAGATCATGAGTCTCCGGAGCCGGGGGTGACCAGCCCCGACTCGTACGCCAGCACCACCAGCTGCGCCCGGTCCCGTGCCCCGAGCCTGCCCAGGGCGCGGCTGACGTGCGTCTTCACGGTGAGCGGGCTGAGCAGCAGGCGCGCCGCGATCTCCTCGTTGGACAGCCCCCGGCCCGATCAGCCGGACCACCTCGCGTTCCCGGCCCGTCAGGGCGTCGAGCGCGGCCGCCGGCCGGGCCGGCTCGGGCCGCCGCGCGATGAACCCCTCGATGACCGCGCGTCACCGCCGGAGCGAGCAGCGACTCGCCGCCCGCGACGACCCGCACCGCCCGGAGCAGCTCGTCCGCTGACGTTCACGCCGCAAACCTACGACGGTTCCGGTCCTTTCGTCCCGGCGCCGCCCATGCGCCGCTCAAGATGCCGCCCGCCGGGAACGGGGCGCGATCCGTCCCCGGTGGGCGTCTTGGGAAACTAACCCGAAAACAGTTCTGCGCACAAGCGCTTGCTCGGTTACGTCTCTCCCCGTCACGCCCCGCCTACACCTCGTACTGGATGGACGCCCGCTCCGCCAGGATCGGCGCGATGTACTGCTCGACCACCGCGCGGTGGGACGGGTGGTCGCGGTAGGCCAGATAGGCGTCGCGGGAGGCGAAGTCCGCGACCACGACGAAATCGTGGGCGCCGGGGTTCACGCCCGCGTCCGCGCCGAGGCTGTACTCCCGGATCTCCTCGATGACGCCGGGCAGCTCGCCCAGCTTCTCCGCGACCTCGTCCTGCTGGCCGGTCGTCGTCCCCTCGACCCACCTGAACATCACCACGTGCCGGAAACCGCTCATGCCGGCACGCTATCGCCGACGCCACCGGATCGGACGCTCCCCGATGCGACGCCGCCCGATCAGACGCCGCCCCGCCAGACGGTGCCCGCCAGACGCCTTCCGATCAGATGCCGCCGAGTTCGGCCGCCGTGATCGCGCCGAGCTCCCAGCACGCCTCCAGGTCGGCCTTGCCGGGCTCGCCGATCACGACCACCGCCGGCTGGACGGCCTTCCACTTCAATCCCGTGGTGATGGACTCCAGCGCGCGCAGCGCACCGGTCGCGTCGTTGTTGCCGTGCAGGAACGCCCCGTACGGGCGGCGGACCGTCTCCTCCAGGCACGGGTAGTAGATCTGGTCGAAGAAGTGCTTGACCGCCCCGGAGAGATAGCCGAGGTTGACCGGCGAGCCCAGGAGATAGCCGTCCGCCTCCAGCACGTCCACGGCGGACGCCGTCAGCGCCGGCCGGGACACCACCTCCACACCCTCGACCTCATCGGTGGACGCCCCGGCGCGCACCGCTTCGACCATCGCCTGGACGGACGGCGACGGCGTGTGGTGAACGAGCAGCAACCTCTTCATCCCCACGAGACTAACCGCGCCGGGGGCGCCGCGGCCGGTGTCGCCCGCGGCCGGTGCCGCCGCCTGCTTCGAAACGCCCGGGCCGGGTATGGCCGTTCGAAGGATCTTGGTTGTGCGGGCCAGCGGAGGTGTCCTCGTGCGAGCAGGCGACTCATCCCGGGGAGACCTCGCCCGGTCGACGGGGATCGCCGGGCCGGACCGGCCGGTATGGCCGCTCGCGCTCGCCACGATGCTCGCCGCCGTGCTGATCGCGGCGCCGGCGCTGTCAGAGTCTCCGCAGTGGCTCGGCCGGCCGGCCCGTCACGTCATGGGCGGTCCGCTCGCCCCCGTCCACGCCGTGGCCCTCGGCCTCGCCCTCGCGCTCGTCGCCCGCGGCGTCCTGCTGCGCCGCCGCGCCGCCTGGTACGGCCTCGTCGTCCTGGCCCTGCTCGGCCTGCTCGCCGGGCTCGCCGGCGACGACGCCCTCGCGGGCGGCGCCGTCCTCGCCGGTGCCGGCGTGCCGTGGCTGCCGCCGCTGCTCGCCGCCGCCCTGGGCGGCCTGTGGCAGGCCCGGGACCGGTTCCCCGTCCGCCCGCACCCCGAGCGCGTCCGGGCGGCGGTGAAGACCGGCGCGCTCCTCGCCGTCGCCGCCGTCGCCGGCTCGCTGCTCTTCGGCGGGGTGTCGGTCAGGTCGGTCGGCCAGGTCGCCGGCGGGCTCGGCGCCACCGGCGCGCCCATCGACGGCGCGTCCTGGCTCCCGGGCGTCCTCGGCCTGGCGGGCGCGGCCGGGCTCCTCGTCATGGTGATCACGCTCCTCGCGCCCGCCCCCGCACCCCCGCCCGGCGGCGAGGCGGACCGCCGCCGTGTCGCGGGCCTCGTCGCCCACCCCGGTTCCGACACCCTGGCGCCGTTCGCCCTGCGCCGCGACAAGGCGTACGTGTTCAGCGCGGACGGGCGGGCCGCGATCGGCTACCGGGTGCTGTTCGGCATCGCGGTGGCGGGCGGCGACCCGGTCGGCGACCCCGCCTCGCACGCCGGCGCGGTCCGGTCGTTCCTCGCGCGGTGCCGGACGGCCGGCTGGCGGCCCGCCGTCCTCGGCGCGAGCGACGGCCTGCTCCCCGCCTGGGGACGCATCCGCTCGATCGGCTACGGCGACGAGGTCATCGTCCGCCCCGGCGAGTTCACCCTGTCCGGACGCCGGATGCGCAACGTCCGCCAGGCGGTCCAGCGCACCGCCAACGCGGGCGTCACGTCGCAGATCGTCGCGGAACGCGAACTCACGCCCGGCCTCCGCGAGCGGCTGCTGGACGTCGCGTCCCGCTCGCTCGGCGGGGCGGCCGAGCGCGGCTTCGCAATGAACCTGGACGAACTGCTCACCGGCCACCACCCCGGAGCGATCGTCGCGGTCGCCTACGACGAGGACAGGGCACCCATCGCCTTCCAGCGGTACGTCACCGCCGGCGAGGGCGTCAGCCTGGACGCGATGCGCCGCGTCCCCGGCGGCCCGAACGGCGTCCACGAGCGCCTCATCGTCGAGATGATCGAGTACGCGGCGGGACACGGCCACGGCGTCGTCTCCCTGAACTTCGCCGCGTTCCGTGAGCTGCTGGACGCCGATGAGCGCACCACCCTGCAGAGGGTCGGCTATCGCACCGTGCACCTGCTCGACCGGTGGATCGCGGCCGAGTCCCTCTTTCTCTTCGACCGGAAGTTCAGGCCGGCCTACAAGCCGCGCCACGTCGTCTTCCGTTCCTGGTTCGACGTCGTGTGGCTGGCCGCCGCCCTCGTGACCCTGGAGTTCGGCCGGTCGGCGCTCGTCTCGGCGTCCTCGACGTCGGGCGCCGAGCGTCGTCCTTCGGCGGGCACCGCGGCGATCGCCGCATCGCGCCGGCTCGCCTTACGGCTGGCTCCGCGATCGGCTTCCCGCAGCTCGGAACCGGCTTCGCGCGCGATCGCAACGCTTGAGGCCGGCGACCGCCGTCCGCACAGCGGAGATTCCTAGAACGTGATTCTATGGAGGTCTCCGGTTGAGAGGTTGGCGCATGAGCACTGTGCAGGGTCACTGCGATCCGGCGTTCGCCGGCGTCCGCGAGGTGTTCGAGGAGAACTTCGCCGAGGGGCGCGAACTCGGCGCCGCCGTCGCCGTCTACGCGGGCGACCGCAAGGTCGTGGACCTGTGGGGCGGCGTCGCCGACCGCCGCAGCGGGCGTGCGTGGCTGGCCGGCACGCCCTGCTTCGGGTTCTCCTGCACCAAGGCAGTGACGGCCGCCGCGGCGCTGCTGCTCGCCGAGCGCGGCACGTACGAGATGGACGGCCCGGTGACGGACTGGTGGCCGGAGTTCGGCGCCGAGGGCAAGGAGGGCGCGACGGCCGCGCACCTGCTGACGCACCAGGCCGGCCTGCCCGCGTTCGCCCGTCCCGTCTCGGCGGAGGAGGCGGCCGACCCCGCCGCCCGCGCGGGCGAGCTGGCCGCGCAGAAGCCGGAGTGGACGCCCGGTGAGGCGCACGGCTACCACGCGCTGACCTACGGCTGGCTGGCCGGCGAGATCGTCCGGCGCCTCTCGGGCAGGACGGTCGGCGCGTTCGCCGCGGACGAGTTCGCCCGCGAACTGGATCTGTGGATCGGCGCCCCCGACGACGTGATCGAGCGCGCCGCGAAGATGTCGGCCGCGCGGCCCGCGCAGGGCGGCGGTCGGCAGAGCGGCCAAGGGGGCGGGGCCGACTCTGCCAAGACGGCCGACCACGACCTCCTGACCCGCCTGGCGGCCGCGTACACCGACCCGCAGAGCACCATGAACCGGTCGCTCAACAACCCGCACCCGGGCAAGGGCGGCTACAACAACCCGGTCGTGCTGCGCGCCGGCTGGCCGTCCGCCGGGATGCTCGCCACCGCGCCCGCGTTCGCCGCGTTCTACCGCGACCTCGTCGCGGGCCGGATCCTGCGCCCGGAGACGCTGCGGGACGCGATCCGCCCGAGGGTCGCCGGCCCGGACCGGACGCTGCTCATCGACAGCGCGTTCGGTCTCGGCTTCATGCGCCCCGCCCAGTCGTTCTTCACCCCGGCGGCCGGGCGGGAGTCGGCGTTCGGGCACACCGGCGCCGGCGGCTCGATCGGGCTCGGCGACGCCGAGGCCGGGCTCGCGCTCGCCTACCTGCCGAACCTGATGGGCGACATGGTGTCCGGCGACCTGCGCGCCTACCGGCTGACGGGGGCCGCGTACGCGTCCCTGTCCTGAGCGGGCGCCCGATCGCGGGCAATATCGCGGACAATACGGGCATGGAAGTGCGCGACCTGCATGCCTGGCCGCCCGGCCCCGAGGAGGCCGAGGCGATCCAGGACCGGCTGCGTCCGATGCTCGAACTGGACGTCCCCGGCCCGGCGCGGCCGCGCACGGTCGCGGGGCTGGACGTCTCGTACGCGGGCGACGGCGGCGGCACGGGGACGCGCCTGGCCGCCGCGGTGGTCGTCCTGGACGGGACGAGCCTGGAGGTGCTCGAAGAGTCGGTCGCCGTCGGCACGGCCGCGTTCCCCTACGTCCCCGGCCTGTTCGCGTTCCGGGAGCTGCCCACGCTGCTGAACGCGCTGCACGATCTGAAGACCGTGCCCGACCTGCTCGTCTGCGACGGTTTCGGCGTCGCGCATCCGCGCCGGTTCGGGCTGGCCTGCCATCTGGGTGTCCTGACCGGCCTGCCGACGATCGGCGTCGGCAAGACCGCGTTCGTCGGCGCCTACGAGCGGCCGGGACGGCGGCGCGGCGACGCGAGCCCCCTGACCGACGGCGGCGAGATCGTGGGACGGGTGCTGCGCACGCGCGACGACGTGAAACCGGTGTTCGTGTCCGTCGGCCACCGCACCGACCTCGATACGGCGTGCCGCAACGTCCTCGGCCTCACACCCGAATACCGCCTGCCGGAGACCACGCGCAGGGCCGACCGGCTGTCCCGGGACGCCCTCGCCGGGTAGCGCGTCCCCTGCGATGATGGCAGTCTCGTCAGGAAGCAGGCGGAGACATCCCAGGTCATCCGCGACACCGCTGGACGGTGCCCATGGACACCCGGCCGATGCGGGCCGACGCCCGCCGCAACTACGAGCGACTGATCGCGACGGCCCGCACCGCCTTCATGGAACACGGCACGGACGCGTCGCTCGACGACATCGCCAAGCGCGCCGGCGTCGGCTCGGGGACGCTGTACCGCCACTTCCCCACCCGCGACGCCCTGCTGCACGCCGTCCTGCGCGACCGGATCGACGGGCTGCTCGCCCACGCCGACGAACTGCTGGCCGAACCCGCGCCGGACGCGGAGACCGAGGCGCTCGACGCGGAGGCGGCGCTGGGCCGCTGGCTGCGCACCTACCTGACGGGCGCGGTGACGCCGCGCGGCACCTCCACCGTGATCATCCAGGCCATGTCGGCGGAGTGGGCCGGCACCGGGCTGGGCGCCGCGGCCGCCTCGATCTGCGACGCCCTGGGGCGGCTGCTGGGCCGGGCGCAGCGGGCGGGCGCGATCCGCGCCGAGGTCGACCCGCGCGACCTGCTGCGGATCGCCAACGCGATCGGCGCGGCGTCGGAACGCACCCCCGATCCCGGCGCGTACGCCGACCGGATGCTCGCGCTGCTCTTCCACGGCCTGCGCGCGAGGTAGCCCCCACTTGTTGCGTCAACCAAGCGTTCGCTAGGTTTGCTGGCGATGGTCACCGGCGACGAGGAGCGTTGATGGGGCAGCTTGACGGCAAGGTGGCGCTGATCACCGGCGGTGCGCGCGGCATGGGCAAGTCCCACGTCCGCCGGTTCCTCGACGAGGGCGCCAAGGTCGTGTTCGGCGACGTCCTGGAGGACGAGGGCGCGAAACTGGCCGCCGACCTCGGGGACGGCGCCCGGTTCGTCCGGATGGACGTGACGCGGGAGGACGACTGGCGGAACGCGGTCGAGACCGCGACGGCGACCTTCGGCGCACTGCACATCCTGGTCAACAACGCCGGCATCATCAGGCACAAGACCATCGAGGACATGTCCGTCGACGAGTTCCGCCAGATCCTGGACGTGAACCTGATCGGCCAGTGGCTCGGCGTGAAGTCCGTGACCGCCGCGATGCGCGAGGCGGGCGGCGGCTCCATCGTCAACGTGTCGTCCACCGAGGGCTTCATCGGCGCGTCCGGGCTGGCCGCCTACAGCGCCAGCAAGTTCGGCGTCCGCGGCCTCACCAAGGCCGCCGCCCGGGAACTCGGCAAGTACGAGATCCGGGTGAACTCGATCCACCCCGGCGGCGTCCTGACGCCCCTCTCCCTCCAGGACGACGTCGTCTCCGCCACCGCCGACAGCGCCGACGCGTTCATGAAGGCCCTCCCCCTCGGCCGCATGGGCAAGTCCAAGGAGGTGTCCGGCCTGGTCGTCTACCTGGCCTCGGACGACTCGTCCTACTGCACGGGCAGCGAGGTCCTGGTCGACGGCGGCATGCTCACCGGCGCGGGCTACTGACACCGAACGTTCACACGACGGGCCGCCGGTACTGGCTCGGACCCCCGCACCGGCGGCCCGCCGCGCGCTCAGGGACGCCTTTCGACCCACCCCTCGACCGCCTCCAGCTGGGCGGCGAGCGAAATGAGCGTCGCCTCGTCGGAGTCATGCCCGAGAAGCTGCGCCCCGACGGGCAGCCCGGCCTTCGTGAACCCCGCGGGGACGTTCACACCAGGCCACCCCAGCACATTCCACGTCCACGCATAAGGACACACCGCGGCCACGCCGGACTGCGTCTTCTGATAGCCGGCCCCATCGAAGGCCCCCACCTTCAGCGGCGGCTGCGCGGTGGTCGGGGTGAGCACCACATCGGCCGCCTGGAAGATCCGCCCGACCTTCCTCCGCAGGTAGGGGTCCATCCGCTTCGCCAGCGGGAGCAGCCGCTTCCCGGCCAGCCGCCCGATCCGCGCCTCTACCTGCGTCCGGTGCTCCGGCCGCGGGTTGGGCATGGCATCGAGCCAGTCCGCCACCCCCGCCGTCCCCCGCGGAATCAGCCCGAGCCCCACGAGCCCGTAGTCGGGATCGGCGGGAAAGACCTTGTGCCCCAGATCTGTCAGCCGCCTGGCGAGCCGCTCAACGGCCCCGCGAATCTCCGGATCGAGTTTCCCGCTCACCCCGAACGCTGTCCTGAAGGAAACGGCGATGCGCAGTCTCCGGGGCTCCCTCTTCGCGAACTCCGCGAAGGGCGTCACCGGCGGATCGATCTGATACACGTCCTCCGGGTGGCTCCCGGTCAGCACGTCGAGCAGCAGGGCCGCGTCACGGACACTCCGGGCAAGCGGCCCCCACACGGTGATCCCGTTGAACGGATCGGTGTGCGGATATCCGGAGACCCGTCCCCGCTGCGGCTTGATGCCGACCAGCCCCGTCCACGCCGCCGGGATGCGGATCGACCCGGCCCCGTCGGACCCCACCGCCCCGGCGACCATCCCCGACGCAACGGCCGCCGCCGAACCACCCGACGACCCGCCCGGCGTGTAGGCGGGATTCCACGGGTTCCTGGCGACCCCGTACCCGGGCGACTCACTGAAGGGCCACAGCCCGATCTCGCACGTCGTGGTCTTCCCCACGATGACGGCACCGGCGGCCCGCAGCTTGCGCGCGACCTCCCCGTCCCGCGCCGCAGGCCGGTGATCCCCGGCCACGGCGAACGGCGTCGTCTCCCCCGCCAGATCCGTGTCGTCCTTGATCGCGACGGGCACCCCGAGCAGCGGCAGCCGCTCCCCGTCCGCCAGCCGCTTGTCGGCGTCCAGGGCCTCCTGCCTCGCCGCCTCGTCCCGCACCACCCGGAACGCCCCGAGCGACTCCTGCCGCCTGATGCTCTCCAAACTCTCCTCGACTAGCTCGTTCGAGGACGTCTCGCCCCTCGCCAGCGCCTCCGCCTGCCCGGCCAGCCCCAGCACCACGCCGCCTCCCAAGGTATCGTTCGTTCGAACGAACGATACAGAACGACCCGATTCTAGGGAAGACTGTCCATCAATGAGCGCCCGCGACCGGATTCTCCGAGCCACCCTCCGCCTCATCGGCGAGCAGGGCATCGGCGCCGTGACCAACCGGGCCGTCGCCCGCGCGGCCGGCGTCTCCCTGGGCTCCCTCACCTACCATTTCCCGAGCCAGGAGGACCTGCTCCGCGAGGCCCTGCACACGTTCGTGGACGACGAGATAACCCGCATAACCGCCTACGTGACCACCCTCGCCGAATCCGGCATGGCGCCCGTCGACGCGGCCGACGAGGTCGAGAAGGCCGTCGTCGGCTTCGCGTACGGCCCCGAGGAGATAGCCAACCTCGAACTCCACCTGCACGCCGCCCGCGATCCCGCCCTCCGCGAGACCTCGGCCCGTTCCGTGGAGGCCTACGACCGCCTGGCCGCCGCCATCCTCACCGCCCTCGGCATCCCCGACGCCGAACGCCACGCCCCCTCGATCGTCGCCATGCTCTACGGCCTCGCCCTCCGCCGCCTCGCCACCGGCGACACCGCCGCCACCGGCACCGCCGAAGCCTTCCGCCTCCTCCTCCTGGGCGCCCTCCCCCGCACCTGAAAAGGCTTCTGGCCCGCACGGCCCCAGAGCGGGGTTACGAGGCCGTGCGGGCCAGAAACCTGTCTCAATCAGGAACCTCAGTCGGAACCTCAGCCGACGTTCGCTCTGCTCTCCGCCTGTGCACCTCCGCCGTCTCTTCGATCTGACACCCGTAACGCTAGGCCGCCCGGCAACCCAACAGAACGCCTTTAAGCCTCACTTAGGGAAGGGCTCACCCAGTCTTATTCGGGGGTGGTTCGGGGGCGTTCGGGGAAGGCGCTCGCGGCCTGCTCGGTGGGTGTGGGGCCCTGGTGAGGGCCGGTCGGACGGATGACCAAGAAGAGTCTTCGTTGCGTTGTGTCGACGTTATCTGACTCTGGGTAGTCAAGTGGTGCACGTCGGACCGACCTGGAGGAGACATATGCATGTAGGGGTGAAGCTCGGCGCCGGTCTGGCCGCCGCCGTCCTCGCGGGGGGCACGCTGAGCGTGGGGGCGGTGGCCGCCGCCGGGCAGCCGCCGCCGAACCCGGAGACCGCCCAGCCTCCGCAGGAGGAGGAGGGGCACGGGCCGGGCGCGATCATGGTGGGGCCCAAGGGCGCCGCCCAGGCGATGGAGCGGCTCGAGCAGGACCGGGAGCGCAGCCGCTGGTGCCACGGGGTGGTTCTCCCCGAGAACGGGCTGAACGTCCGCACGGGGCCGGGGCTCGGGTACCGGAAGGTGACCGCCCTGGAGTACGGGGCGCGGGTCAAGACTGACTGGGACACCATCCAGCGCCGGGACGGATACCTGTGGGTGAGGATGAAGCCGCACCGCTGGATCGCCGATTACAAGATCGGTCACGGTAACGGCAAGTGGTACGTGAAGTACTCCAACTGCTGACGCCTGGGGCCGGGGCCGGTGTCCGTCGCTCGACGGGCACCGGTTCCGCTTTTCACCCGGTCAAGCTTCTTCTCTTCGGCGGCAAAGGGCGCTGATAGCGTCTCGCGGATGGAACAGGTGCCGTTCACGGGCGAAGAGAAGGAGAGTCTGAAGGTCAGCCTCGACCGGCATCGGGACGTGGTGCTGTGGAAACTCCAGGGGCTGGACGAGGAGCGGGCGCGGCGGCCGATGACGGCGTCCGGAACGAGCCTGCTGGGGTTGACCAAGCACCTGGCGGCCGTCGAGTACGGGTGGTTCTGCGAGACGTTCGGGCGGGAGACGGAACCGCTGCCGTTCGACGAGGACGATCCCGACGCCGACCTCAGGGTCGAGCCGGGCGAGACCACGGCCGGGATCGTCGCGTTCTACGGGCGTGCCCGCGCCGCGTCCGACAGGGTCATCGAGGAACTCGACCTCGACTCGCGGGGCACGGCCTGGCATGGCGCGACCGTGACGCTGCGATGGGTCCTCATCCACATGATCGAGGAGACCGCGCGCCACGCCGGCCACATGGACATCGTCCGCGAGCTCGTCGACGGTGCGACCGGCGACCATGTCCGCGGCTGACCGACCCCGGTTCACGCCCCCCGGACGTTGACGATGTACGAGCTGGGCGCGGTGGGGATGTTGCCGCTCGCGCGGATGGCGAGGACGGCGATGAGGGCGGCGACGACGAGGCCGACGACGCCGATGAGGCCGGCGGCCACGTACTGGGAGCGGCGAGGCTCGTACGGGGAGCGGGGGCTCTTCATGTCCGCCAGGCTAGAAGCGCGCCAAGGCATCTTCTTCGTTGTTAAGGCGGATTTAAGTCCCGGCTATGTCGATCCGGCGGCGGGCCGTTCGACGCGTTGACGAGTCGAGCCCCGAACGAGGAGGTCATCATGAGGTTTCACGCGACGCTGGAGCTGCACGGCAGGACGGCGACCGGGGTGGAGGTGCCCGGGAAGGTCGTGCAGGGGCTCGGCCAGGGGAAGCGGGCCGCTGTGAAGGTCACCATCAACGGGCACATGTACCGATCGACGGTCGCGTCCATGGGCGGCCGGTACATGCTGCCCGTCAGCGCGGAGAACCGCGAGGCCGCCGGCGTGCGGGCGGGCGACACGATCGACGTCGAGGTGGAGGCCGACACCGAGCCGCGTGAGGTGACCGTCCCGGGCGATCTGGCGGAGGCCCTCGCCGGTGACGAGGCGGCCAGGCGGTTCTTCGACGGCCTGTCCTACAGCAAGAAGCGGTGGTTCGTGGAGTCGGTCACCGGCGCGAAGAAGCCGGAGACGCGGCTCCGGCGGGTCGAGCAGGCCGTCGCGAAGCTGCGGGAGGGGCGCGACCGCTAGGTGCGGGAGTGGCGGCGGCGGACGAGGCGGCGGGAACGGCGCGCGGGCGGCAGCCACTTGGTCCGGAACCACATCTGCACCTGGGCTCCGCCGAGGACGCTGCGGTGGATGCGCAGGTAGCCGCCCGTGGACTCGGCGGCGCGGCGGGCGATGTCGAGGCCGAGGCCGGTGGAACCGCCGCTGCTGCTGCCGCGTTTCAGCGCGGCGTCCGGGTCGGTGATGCCGGGGCCCGCGTCGGCGACGAGGATGCCGGTGACGCCCTGGCCCTGGTGGAGGGTGACGGCGAAGCCGGTGCCCTCGGACGTGTGCCGGAAGATGTTGCCGAGCAGCGCGTCGACGGCGGCGGCGAGTTCGGTTCCCGGCAGCGGGAGCGGCGCGGGCCCGTCAACGCCGATCAGCTCGCAGGAGCGTCCCTCGTCCTCGGCGAGGACGGACCAGAACGAGACCCGGTCGCGCAGCACCTTGGCGGCGTCGCAGCTGCCCCGGCCGGTCGGGCGCCGGACGGTCCGGATGATCTGGTCGACCTCGCGCTCGATGCGGTCGACGGCCTCGCGGGTCTGGTCGGCGACGACGCCGTCCCCGAGGGCCTCGGCGTTGAGGCGGAGCGCGGCGAGCGGCGTGCGCAGCCGGTGCGAGAGGTCGGCGGCCATCTCCCGTTCGGCGGACAGGAGCTGGACGACGTGGTCGGCCATCGCGTTGAACGCCAGCCCGGCCTCGATCAGCTCGGGCGGCCCGTCCGGCTCGATGCGCACCGACATCTCGCCCTCGCCGAACGCGCCGGCGGCCTCGGCGAGCCGGCGGGTGGAGCGGATCATGCGGTTGCCGAGCCGGTCGGCGACGGCGACGGACCCGGCGACGAGCGCGGCGGCGACGGTCGTCATGACGAGCCACGCCTGCCACACGCCGCGCGACAGGTCATCGTCGGGCAGGAAGACCTCGACGACGGCGGTGCGGCCCGCGTCCAGCGACACCGGCTGCAGCAGCGCGTACCCGCCGTTCACGCGGGCGGTGTAGGCGCGTCCGCGGCGCCCGGCCTCGGTGAGCTGCTCGGGGCGGGCGCTGAACTCGCCGTGGCCGTTCCTCGGGACGAGCCCGCCGTCGGGCATGTGCACGGTCATGCGGCCCGCGGCGCCGGCCTGGGTGCTGGCGACGGCGCGTTCGAGGGCGGCGGGGTCCTCGGTGACGACGAGGACGGGGCCGAGCGCGCTGGCCTGCCGTTCGGCGGTGGTGAAGGCGCGGTCCCGGGCGATCTCCCGGACGGTCAGCGCGAGCGGGATCAGGAACGCCAGCGCGACCATCGAGGTGACCGCGAGGGACACCAGGACGAGCGTCTTCCTCATGACCGCGGATCGGGCTCGGCCAGTCGCACCCCGACTCCGCGCACCGTGTGCAGGTAGCGGGGGGCCGCGGCGGTCTCGCCGAGTTTTCGGCGGAGCCAGGACAGGTGGACGTCGATGGTCTGGTCGTCGCCGTAGGCCTGCCGCCACACCTCGGCGAGCAGTTCGCGCCGCGCCACGACCCGCCCGGGGCGGGCGGCCAGGTAGGCCAGCAGGTCGAATTCGCGGCGGGTCAGTTCGAGGTTCTCGCCGTCCAGCAGCGCCTCCCGCCGGTCGAGGTCGATGTGCAGGCCGCCGACGCTGAGCTCGGCGGTCGGCCCGGACCGCGCGGACCTGCGCAGCACCGCCGCGAGCCGGGCGCTGAGGTGTTCGATGGAGAACGGTTTGATGAGGTAGTCGTCGGCGCCGGCGTTCAGCAGCCGGACGATCTCGGGCTCGTCGTCGCGTGCCGTCGCGATGATGACGGGGACGTCGGAGATGCCGCGGAGCATCTTCAGCACCTCCGCGCCGTCGAGGTCGGGCAGCCCGAGGTCGAGGACGACGACGTCGGGAGGCGCCTGTGTGACTTCGCGCAGCGCGTCCATCGCGGTCCCGACGCTGCGTACGACATGCGACCGCACACTCAGTTCCCTGATCAAGGCGGTCCGGACATTCGCGTCATCCTCGACCACCAGAACACTCGCCATGGCGGAACCGTATGCCACCATGTGCCCATGCGTCGCGCGATGTCGTATGTTGCCCCGTGGGCCGGGGTGACCGCGCTCGCGGTGGCGCTCTCCTGGCTGGGAGTACGCGGCGTCGTCCGCGGCGCGGTGTCGGAGAGGTCGGCGCCACCGCCGATCGCGGGTCCGATCATCCACTCCAGCCCGCCGGTCCCGACCGACATCGGCTCGCCGACCTCGCGGCCGAGCCCGCCCGCCGGCGAGGACCGGGCGCCGAAGCCGTCCAAGTCCCCGAAGGCGCCGCCGGGCGGGCACGAGACGGACACCCCCGACCCGAAGCCGCCCGACAACGTCCGCAGCTACGCCACGCGCGGCGGGCGCGCCGCCATGTCCGTCGAGAAGGACCGCGTGCGGCTGGTGTCGGCGACGCCCAACGCGGGCTACGAGACGCGGGTGACGCAGGCCGATGGATGGCTCCGCGTCGACTTCCTCGACGACGAGCGCACCTCGTCGGTCATCGCGACCTGGCACGAGGGCGATCCGGCCGTCAAGGTCTACGAATACTGACGCGCGCCGCTTCCACCGGTTTCGAATCTCACGCCCGCCGGGTAGAAACCGCTCACCCGGTGTCACCGATCAGCCGCGGGGCGCGTCCTGCCCCGGGCACACCAGGTTCGAGGGGAAGGCGAGGACATGCCCATCATCTCCCGCGGGTTCCACGGGCGGCGGCCCGCCGGCGGCCGTGAACTGCCGCCCGGCCAGTACGAGACGCACGACTTCCCCGTGCTCTCCGCCGGTCCCACTCCCCATGTGCCCGTGGAGGACTGGGAGTTCACCATCGGCACGGAGAGCGACGCCCAGTACACGTGGAACTGGGACGAGCTGACGGCGCTGCCGGCCGAGACGCCCACGGTCGATCTGCACTGCGTGACCAAATGGTCGAAGTTCGAGACGCGCTGGAGGGGCGTCCCGCTGGACACGCTGTTCGAGGAAGTGGAGACGGCGGCCGACTTCGCCCTCGTCCACTCGTACGGCGGCTACACCACGAACCTCCCGCTGGAGGATCTCCTCGACGGCAAGGCGTGGATCGCCTACGGGTACGAGGGCGAGGAACTGGCGCCCGAGCACGGCGGCCCGGCACGCCTGCTCGTGCCGCACCTCTATCTGTGGAAGTCGGCGAAGTGGGTGCGCGGGATCCGGCTCCTGCTCCAGGACGAGCCCGGTTTCTGGGAGAGCGCCGGATATCACGACTACGGAGACCCGTGGCGCGAACAGCGGTACCAGGGCGACTAGGCGCGCGTCTGCGCTGGCGTGCCGCCGAACTGCTGGAGCGGAGCGCCGAGTCGGCGACGGCCGCCACACTGGTGTTCAACGTCCCGGACTGGCCCGGTCATCTGGCGGGCCAGCATGTGGACGTCCGGCTCACCGCCGAGGACGGCTACAGCACGCAGCGCAGCTACTCGCTCGCATCCGCCCCGGACGGCGACCGCGTCGAGCTGACCGTGCAGCGCGTGGACGACGGGGAGGTGTCGCCCTATCTCACCGGCGTTCTCATGCCCGGGGACCTCGTGGAGATCCGCGGGCCCGTGGGCGGGTGGTTCGTCTGGCGTCCCGAGCAGACCGAGCCCGTCCTGCTGGTGGCCGGCGGTTCCGGGATCGTGCCGCTCATGTCCATGATCCGGACCCGTCGGGCGGCCGGGAGCCGCGTGCCGTTCCGGCTGCTGTACTCCGTGCGAAGCCCGGAGGAGCGGCTCTACACGGCCGAACTGCGCGAAGGGTCACCGGGGCTGGACTCGGCCTACCTCTTCACGCGCGGCGCACCGGACGGGTGGCCGCGCCCGCCGGGGCGGCTCGTCCCCGACGACCTCGTGCGCGACGGATGGCCCGCCGATTTCGAACCGGCCTGCTATGTCTGCGGGCCGACCGGCTTCGTCGAGAAGGCGGCCGCCTACCTGGTTCTGCTCGGCCACGCCCCGGAGCGCGTCCGGACGGAACGCTTCGGCCCTAGCGGAGGATGACATGGCGACCTCGGAGACCGGCCCGTCCGGCGACCCGGACCACGCCGACCCGGACCACGCCGACCCGGGCTCCATCGATCCGGAAGACGTCGATCCGGACTACATCGACGGGAACGCCATGGCGGGTCCGTTGTCGGAGATCTTCGCCGTCGACGTGACCGCCGCCGGCTGCCGCTGCGCCCACTGCGGCCTCACCGGCCCCGTCGCCGAGCTCCGCGTGTACGGCCGCGCGCCCGGCCTGGTCGCCCGCTGCCAGGGCTGCGGTCACATCGTCCTGCGCCTCGTGCGCGGCCCCGGCACCGTCTGGCTCGACATGCGGGGCACGGTCGCGCTCTCGATCCCCGTGGAGGAATGAGCCGGCCGCACCGCCGGCGGGCTCCCGGACCGGGCCGGGCCGGGGTCAGTGCTGCGACGTGAGGAACCGCTCGGGCATGATGAACATCGCGGTGGCCTCCACCGTGACGCGGCCGTCCGGCCCGGTGATGTTCCCGGACGCGTGGACCTTCCGCCCCTCCACCCGGCTGAACCGCGCCTCGACGACGAGCGGGACGCCGAGCGGGGTGGGGCGCCGGTAGCGCAGCTCCAGGGTCGCGGTCATGCCGGGCGTCCCGGAGACGGCCGCGGCCATGCCGAGGGCCTGGTCGAGCACCATCGCGGAGACGCCGCCGTGCACGTACGACGGCGGCCCCTCGTAGAGCGGGCTGAGCGTGTACTCGCCGCGGACGGCGCCGTCCGGGGTGACCTGCAGGTCGACCGGTGGCGCGAAGGGGTTGAGGGCCCCGTTGACGGGGTTGGCCGTGTGCCGCTCCAGGATGCCTTCGCTGGACGCGACGTACGGCGGTGCGACCCGGCGCTCCACCGCGAGCCGCGCGGTCAGCGCCTCGACCTCGTCCGCCACCGCGGCGGCCTCGGCGGCGCCGACGCCGGTGAGCACGGCCGCCTCGGCCAGCTCGCGCACCCGGGCGGCGAGGCCGGCCCGCGCCGTCACCTCGTCGTCCCCCAGCTCCTGCCGTTCCATCGGCATCGCGCTCATGCGGCCCTCCCGTCTGCCGAACGTGATTCTAGGATGCGGGCGCGCATGCGCCGGACGGCGGGGTCCGCACCGGGTCAGCTGGGCCGCAGGCCGCCGAGGATCTTCTTGAGCTCCGCCTTCGGCGCCGCGTCCGGGACGCCCTGGTCGGACAGCAGCAGGAAGACCGTCGTCTTGCCGGGAGCGACGCCCGGGACGGCGACCGCGTGCACGACCGCGGTCGGCGAGTAGCACGGGCCCGTTGCCTTCACGGCGACGTCGGCGCGGATGTGCACGGCCTCGGCGCCTCCGACCCGCACGGTCTGCGGAGCGCTCAGGGCGATCGACGGGGCCGGGGATCCCTCGACGGTGTAGGCGTTCGTCGCCCACTTGTTCGCGGCGTGCTCGGCCGCCTCATCGAGCCTGGCGTCGACGTACTGGTTGAAGCCCGTGTGCGCGCGGCTGTACCCGTCGTCGCCGTCCTTGCACGTGTCCTCGCGGAACACGGCGGCGGAGCTCATCATCGACCGCTGCCCGCCCTTGACCGCGTCCCATCCGATGAGGGTCGTCGGGGGCAGGATGCGCCACGAGGGAGGGACGTCATAGGTCAGCCCGTACTTGGCGCTGCTGACCGCCTTCCAGCCCTTCACCTTCGGCGGGACGGTGCTGACCGGCTCCGGTTCCGGCGAGGAGGACGGGAGAGCCGATGCGCCGCCGTCCTTGTTGAGGCCGTAGAACTGGAATCCGGCCCAGGAGAAGAGGACCAGCATCGCGACGACGAACGGGCCGAGGAAGAGCAGCCAGATCCGACGTTGTCCGGACCGCACCGAACGGCCGCCGACCGGAAAAGCGGCCGGGCCGCCCTCGGACGTCATCGGGGAGCCGGGGACCGGGGGCGGCATCTCGGGAAGGGACGGCGGGCCTGAAGCGGGAGGCGGGGGAGGCGGGGGCGGCTCGGGAGGCGGGGGCGGCGGGTCGTTGCCGGGCGAGCCCGCCCCCTGTCCCGGCAGAGGGTACGGGTTCCGCCGTCCTTTGCCGTCGGCGCCCGCGTCGCCGGGTCCCTTGTCACCCTTCATGGCCGGTGACGGTAGCGCACCTGCGGCGGCGGCCGGCAGTCGGATAGATTCCTGCAATACCTTTAGCGGACCGAAGGAAAGGCCAGTGACGGACCACCCCCCGCCGCACCCGGATCAGCCGCCGCCGTACTCCGGCCCCTACGGCCAGGGCCCCTACGGTCAGCCGCCCTACGGGCACGCTCCCGGCGGTCAGCCGCCCTACGGGCACGCTCCCGGCGGTCAGCCGCCCTACGGTCAGCCGCCCTACGGCCCGCCTCCCGGGGGTCCCTACGACCCGCGCTGGGGGTACGGGCCGCCGCCGCCCCAGAACCACCCGGGCGAGGAGACCACCTGGGCCGTCTTCGCCTACGTCGGGAACCTCCTGATCGGCTTCCTGCCCGCGCTGATCATCTACTTCGTGAAGAAGAACACCTCGCCGTTCACCCGGTTCCACGCGGCGCAGTCGATGAACCACACGCTCACTCTGCTGATCCATCTCCTCGTGGTGGTGGCGGTCTGCGTCCCGCCGGCCATCATCTTCGACACGCCGGCCTTCCTCATCCTGCTCCTCCTCCCGTATCTGGAGCTGCTGATCGCCGGGTGGGTGTTCCTCATCCTGGGCGCGGTGAAGTCGGGCAAGGGGCAGTACTACCGTTTCCCGACCTTCTTCTGCTTCCGGATGATCCGGTGACTCAGAGGTAGGAGCGCGCGTACTCGTCCAGCAGCGGCAGGACGGCGTCGCGGCCGCCGGCGGGCACGCGCAGCACGACCCCCTCGATGCCGAGCGAGGCGTAGTAGCCGAGTTTCGCCGGGGTGGGCAGCGTCCCGAACGGCACGACGGGCACCATGGGCCGCCCCGCCTCCTCGCAGGCGCGCCGCAGCCCGGGCAGCGCCTCGCGGATGCCCGCGCCGCCGATCGGCAGCCACCCGTCGCCGTACTCGGCGATGTGCGCGAACAGCGTGGGACCGGGCGCGCCGCCGAGCAGCACGGGCACCCGCCCGGACGGCTTGGGCCACGACCAGCTCGCGTCGAAGCCGACGAACTCGCCGCGGAAGGACGCCTCCTCGTCCGACCACAGGGCCCGCATGGCCAGCACGTGCTCCCGCACCATCGCGCGCCGCCGTTTCCAGGGCACGCCGTGGGCGGCGCCCTCCTCCACGTTCCACCCGTAGCCGATGCCGAGCGCGAACCGTCCCCGCGAGAGCCGGTCGAGCGTCGCGACGGCCTTGGCGGTGACGATCGGGTCGCGCTGCGCGGGCAGCAGGACGCCGGTCCCGAGCGTGATCCGCTCGGTCACCGCGGCGGCCGCGGCGAGGGAGACGAGCGGGTCGAGCGTGCGCGCGTACTCGGCGGGCAGTGCCGCGTCGCCCGTCGGGGGCGCCGTCCGGCGCGACACGGGTATGTGGGTGTGCTCGGGGACGTAGAGGGACGAGAACCCGCGTTCTTCGGCCTCCCGGGCCAGCTCGTGCGGCTCCATCGTCAGGTCCGTCGCGAACATCGTGATACCGATCCGCATACCCGTCACCGTCCGAAGGCGCAGACGGCGGCGGTCGCGTCGTCGTGGACCTTGCCCCGCGGCCACCGGACGGCGCGGGGGTCGGTGCGCTCGAACTCCCGGGTCCGCTCGATCAGCCCGGCGGGCCCCGGGTCCACGGCCAGTCCGGCCAGCCCGTCCCAGTCGGTGACGCCGAACATGTCGGCGAGCCGTGTCGCACCGTCCGTCAGCAGGGCCGCGCGGTCCAGCTCGCCCACCGGCACCGTGCCCGTGATCGCGGCCTCCGCCATCGCCGGGTCGGCCGCGGCGAAGTACGGGCCGCCCGTGATCGCCTCCACCCCGCGGCGGCCGTCCAGCAGGAGGGTCGAGTCCGCCAGCACCAGGTAGTCGACCCACTCGCCGCGGACCCGCAGCGCGAGGACGGTCGCCGCCGGCGTCGTGGGCGCCCGCAGGTCGCAGCCCTCCCGGTGCGAGGCGGCGACGTCGGCGATGGCCCCGGCCAGCCGCGCCACCAGCGGCCGCTCCCCCGGCCGGTGCACCCCCTCCGGCGGCCCCACCGGCGGACCGGACCGCGGGCCGAGACCGTCCAGCATCCGCGCCAGCAGCCGCGTGCCGAGCGACCGCGAGTACCAGGCGGTGCCGTGCTCGCAGCCGAGGTCGGTGCCGAGGGGCAGCCCGCACCCGTCGAGCACCACGACGGCGCCGTCGGCCGCGGCCACGAAATCCTCGTTCCCCCGCTCGGGGTTCCCCTGCTCCGTCGCCCACGACACCCTCACCGCGACCATCCCTTCCGACACCTGATCCCCGCCAGTATGGACGGGCCGCCCCGCCGCACCGTTCGGATGGCGCACCGTTCAGATGAGGACGGCCCGGTCGTCCACCCGGGCGACGGCGCGGACGGGGGCGCCGTCCGCGCCGGAGAGGGCGATCGGGAAGAGCGACACGTCGATCGCGCAGCCCGCCCGCTGCGCCTCGATGACGCGGCCGAGCCCGGTGAGGTTCTCCGCGATCACCGCACCGGCTTCGCAGAGGACACGGTGAGCCGCCAGGGAGAACTCCTCCGAGCCCGGCGGTGGAGTGCGGTCGACGCTGAGGGCGTCGATGCCCACCGTCCGGACACCGGCGGCGACGACCGCCTCGGCGGTCTCGGGAGCGACGTACGGATGGGCCGGATAGGCATCGGTCCCCCAGTGCCGGGACCATCCGGTGCCGATGAGCAGGACGACGCCGGGCCCGAGACCGGCCGGCAGCAGATCCGGGCCGATGGACGCGCGGGGCGGCAGCCCGCGGGCGTCCATGACGACGGCGGGGCCGGTGAAGCGGGTCAGGGGGAGCTCGTCGAGGCGCGGCAGGGCGTCGTCGATGTGGAACGGAGCGTCCACGTGCGTACCGGACTGCGAGCCCATGTGCAGGCGCAGGACGTTCACACCGGACCCGGCGACCGTCAGCGCGGGGACGGCCTCCACCTCGGGATCGCCCGGATAGACGGGCATGCCCGTGACGATCGGCACCGACAGGTCGAGCAGCTCAACGCCCATACGACTGATTATCCCGGGTGCACCCGCACCCGGTAGCGTTGCGACGTGTTGCCACATGTGACAGCCATCCGATACGTGACGCCGCTGCGCGAGGGCGGGTCGCTGCCGGGCATCGTCGAGGCCGACGATCTCGGTACCTATGTCATGAAGTTCCATGGCGCCGGGCAGGGACGCAAAGCCCTGATCGCCGAGGTGGTCGCGGGTGAGCTGGGGCGCCGCCTCGGCTTCCGCGTCCCCGAGCAGGTGCTCATCGACCTCGACCCGGCCATCGGACGGCACGAGCCCGACCCCGACGTGCAGGACCTGCTGAAGGCCAGCCCCGGCTGGAACCTCGGCGTCGACTTCCTGCCCGGGTCGCTCGGTTTCGACCCGCTGGGCTGGAAACCCGACCCCGGGTTCGCGTCCCGCGTGCTGTGGTTCGACGCGTTCATCGGCAACGTCGACCGGAGCTGGCGCAACCCGAACATGCTGGTCTGGCACCGCGACCTGTGGCTCATCGACCACGGCGCGAGCCTCATCTTCCACCACGCGTGGACGAACGCGGCGAGGCTGTTCTCCGGCCCGTACGACGTGGACGACCACGTGCTGACGCCGTACGCGACGATGCTGGAGGACGCCGAGGCGGAACTCGCCCCGAAGATCACTGAAGACCTGCTGCGGGAGGTGACCGGCCTGGTGCCCGACCGCTGGCTGGAGGGCGAGCCCGGGTTCGACTGCCCGCAGGCCCTCCGGGACGCCTACGTCGACATGCTGCTGCCCCGCGTCGGCAAGCCGCGCGACTGGCTGCCCGACACCACCGTCGGCGGGCGCCGGCCCGACACGGCGTCCAAGCGCGGCGGGAACCGCCCCGACTGGCTCGGCGGCGCCCCATGAGCAACATCAGGACGGCGGCGGAACCGGCGGTGTTCGAGTACGCGGCGCTGCGCGTCGTCCCGCGCGTGGAGCGGGGCGAGAGCATGAACGTGGGCGTGGTGGTGTACTGCCGGGCGCTCGACTACCTCGGGTGCCGCACGCATCTGGACGAGCGGCGCCTCCTGGCCCTGGACCCGTCCCTCGACCTGGAGGGCGTACGGTCGGCGCTCAAGGGCGTGGACGCCGTCTGCTGCGGCGGCGACCGCGCCGGGCAGGCCGCGCGGGAGACCCCGGGCACGCGCTTCCGGTGGCTGACCGCGCCGCGCAGCACGATCGTGCAGCCCGGCCCGGTCCACGCCGGCCTCACCGGCGACCCCGCCGCCGAACTCGACCGTCTCCTGGATCTCCTGGTCATGTGAGCGACCACCGCGTCCGCACCGCGAACGCGCTGCCTGAGCGCAAGCGCGCCGCCGGCGAACCCTCAGGGGAAGATCGCGAAGCGGTGTCGCGTTCGCCGCTTCCGCGATCCGGCCCCGAGCCGCCGGGCGAGGGGCCGAGGTCGCGATGAACTCAGTCCCACTCCCAGCGGATGCCGTGGTAGCCGGCGGCCATGCCGAACTCGATGAAGTGGACGCTGTGGTAGCTGGACATCCGCAGGTCGGCGGAGTCCTTGAGGGCGGTGTGGCCGTCGGGCCGCCACGTCCGGTAGCAGCGGGCGGGCAGGGTGGCCGGGTGGAACCGGACCTCGATGAGGAACTCGTGCTGCGGGGTCCGGAACCCGCGCCCCTCCTCGGTCACGGGCGGGCCCGTCTCGTCGAACCCGAAGCCGTACTCCAGCAGGTACGTCTCACCCCGGCCGAGCGCCCGGTCGAACAGCAGCTCGGCGGCGATGAGGCCGCTCGCCTCGTCCATCCGGACGCGCCCGAACCGGCAGCCGCGCGCGGTGCGCGACGACGGCAGGACGCCCTGCGGATGGTGGTAGACGGCGATCCAGCGGTCGACGCCGCGCTGCTGCGCCTGGAACACCGCCCGGGAGCGGACCTCCCGCAGTTCCCGGCGCCGTCCGATGGTGTGCTGGTCGTGCAGGCTGAGGCCGGTGAGCTGCCGCTCACCGCGGTCGCCGATCTCGTCGAGCAGGTCGCGGATCCCCGGCTCGGGGCACAGTTCCTCGACCGGCAGCCACGGCCCCGCGGACCGCTCCGCGGTCGGCTTCAGCAGCGTCAGCAGCGAATGGCGCGGCAGTTCGAGGATGACCTCGAGGCCGCGGACGGCGCGCATCGAGTCGGCGCGTTCGGGCCGTGTCCGGCCGCGCTGCCAGTAGCTCAGCGTGGACAGGCTGACGGCGATGCCCTGCTCCTCCAGGCGGCGCCGCAACGAGTCGAGGCTCAGGCCGCGGGCCTGGATGGCCGCGTGCAAGGCGACGTTGAAGGGACCGTACTGCAGCACCTGTAGGAGATCGTCTTCTGCGACACTCTGCACCGCTGGCCTCCGGATCCGCTCCGGCCGGCCCCCGCATGACGGCCTTGACTACTGCGCTTGCGACTTCAGCGCTCACTGTAAGGCCCCCGGGGCCCGATTCCAACCGTCAATTTCCTACAAGCACCGGCACCGGCGTCGGCGCCATTCCCATCAATGCCACTCCCATTCGATGCCGACGATGCCGCGCCGCACGGCCCCGACCGCGATGTTCGCGCTGCCGGACGTCCCGATCCACAGCTCGCCGAGGCGCTGCCGCGGCGCCCGGGAGCTTTCGGCCGTGTAGCCGTAGCAGCGCGCGGGCAGCCGGTCGCCCGCGAACTGGATGATCGCGACATAGTCGTGGACGGGATGGGAGAATCGCCGGTCGTAGCTGTCGTGCGGGGGTTCCCCGACGGGTCCGAGCTCGTACTCGACGACCGCGGTGTCGCCCGCCGACAGGACGCGGTCGAAGACGAGCTCGAACGCCATGAGCCCGCCCTCGGCGCGGATCCGTCCGGGGCGGCAGTACCGCACCTGCGCGAGGTCGGCCTTCCCGCCGCCGGCCGGGGACTCGGCACCGGGCTCGGAGGCGCCGCCGGCCGGCCCGGAGCCGCCGTCCGGCGAGAGGGCGCCGCTGTAACCGGGCTGCTGGACGCCGCCCGTCTGGTGGACGCACACGACCCGGTCGATGTCGTCGCCCGCGGCGCGCAGGACGGTCCGGACCGACAGGGTCCAGGAGCGGCGTGCCTCGTCCAGCCGGTAGACGTCGTGGATGCTGAGCCGTTCGAGCCGGTGGTCCCCGGACCGGTCGAGCTGCCCGACGAGGCCCGCGTAGCGGTCCGGGTCGGGCCACAGTTCCCGCACCGGGCGGCCGCGTCCGTCGGCACCGGACGGGCCGGCCCCCAGGCCGCCGCGGACGGCGGGCGCCGTGGGCGCGGACTCGTCCAGCAGGTCGGTGAGGGTCGCCGGCGGCACCTGGAGGATCTCCTCCAGCGCGACGACCACGGTACGCGAGCGGGGGCGGCTGCGTCCGCGCTGCCAGTAGCTGAGCGTCGCCACGCTGACCGACAGGCCGCGCCGGCCGAGGCGGTGCCGGATCCGTTCCAGGGTCAGCCCGCTGGCCTGGATGGCCTGCCGTAATGCCCCGGCGAACTCCACGGCCGGATGGTACCCGTCCGGGAAGATCGATTCATGTATCGGGGGGTACCAGTCACGCAATGACAAGTCGGACGGAACGCGTGGAACGCTTCAGAACAGGATCGACATGAAGGAGCCGAGTTCGGTGAACCCGACACGCCGGTACGCGGCCCGCGCCCGCGTGTTGTAGTCGTTGACGTACAGCGAGACGGTCGGCGCGATGCCGTGCATCGCCTCCCGCACCACCGCGGACATCCCGGCCACCGACCGGCCCTGGCCCCGCAGATCGGGCGGCACCCACACGCCCTGCACCTGGCAGACCCGCGGGGTCACGGCGCCGATCTCGGCCTTGAACATGACGCGGCCGTCCTCGATGCGGGCGAACGCGCGGCCGTCGCGGATCAGTTCGGCGACGCGGGCACGGTAGAGCACGCCCCCGTCGCCGGTGTTCGGCGAGACCCCGACCTCCTCGGTGAACATCGCCACACAGGCGGGGTAGACGATGTCGAACTCCTCCATCCGGACCCGCCGGACACCGGGGTCGGCCGGCACGTCGGGGACGGCGGAGGTGGCCATCACCGGCTGGTCCGGGCGGACGGCCCGGGGCGGCCCCCAGTACGGCGCGAGGATCTCCCACAGTTCGCCGACGGCGCCGACGGGCCCGACGATGGACGAGCAGCGCCGTCCCTGGGCCCGGGCCCGTTCGGCGAACGCGCGGACGGCCTCCGGTCCCGCCGCGACGGGGATGAGGTTGGCGCCGGAGTAGCACAGCGAGGTGAGCCGGCCGTCGTGCAGGTAACCCCACATCTGGGCGCCGAGACGGCGCGGGTCGAGCCCCGCGGCGTGCACGCGGGAACTGACGAACACGTTGGACACCGGATCGGCGTCCAGGATCGCGAGGGCCTCCGCCCGGTGCCGGTCGTCCAGCACGCGCACCGGCATCGAGCCCAGCATGCGCACGGCTACCGGCTCCGCGACGGGAACGGCCCCCGTTCGGCCCTCACCACTGACAGCACCACGTGGACAAGCCTATGTCGTCCGGGGTCCCCGCACCTCCGCGGGCTCGGTCATCGCCCGGGTCCGGGGACGGGTTCAGCGGTGCCCGGCCACGGGCTCCGGGTCATCCGGCTTCTCGGCGGAGGCGGGCTCGGGCGCGGGTCCGGCCTCGCACCTCGCGTCCGGGCCCGGCCGGCTCGCGGGGAGTTCACCGCCGCCGAGGTAGGCGGCCACGGCCGTGTCGACGCACCTGTCCCCCGACAGCGAGACGCCGTGGTTGCCGCCGCCGGCTTGCACGACCAGCCGGGACGTGGGGAACCTGCGGTGGGTCTCCAACGCGCCGGCGTAGGGCGTGGCGGCGTCCTCGGTGGCCTGGACCAGGAGGATCGGCGGGAGCGAGGACGTGCCCTTCACCTCGGGACGCGGACCGCCGGGCACCGCCCAGAACGCGCAGGGGGCGTTGTACCAGGTGTTGCTCCAGGTCTCGAAACGGTAGCCCTGCCGGTAGAGGCGCTCGCTGTCGGCGTGCCAGCGGCTCCAGTCGCGCGGCCAGGACGCGTCCCGGCACTGCACGGCGGTGTAGACGGCGTAGATGTTCTGTTCGAGGCGCCCGGACGGCTGCCATTCCTTGCGGAGCGGGCCGGGGTCGTGCCGGACGACGTAGGCGGACAGGGCCCTCGCGTGCGCGGCCCAGTCGTAGTCGGCGTAGCCGTCTGCGAGGAAGACGTCGTCCAGCTCGGTCGGGCCGATCTTCCCGTCGATGGGCTCGGCCTTGAGGGCGGCCCGCGCCTTGGCGTAGGCGGCGGCGACCCGCCGCCGCGTCGTCCCGAGGCGGTAGGTCTCGTGGTGGCGGGCGATCCAGGCGAAGTACGCGCGGATGCGCTTCTCGAACGCGACGTTCTGGTCGAGGTTGTTCTCGTACCAGACGCCGCTCGGGCGGACGACGCTGTCGAGCACCATCCGGCTCACCCGCCCGGGGAACATCGTCGCGTACACCGCGCCCAGGTAGGTGCCGTACGAGTAGCCGAAGTAGCTGATCTTCTTCTGGCCGAGGGCCTTGCGGATCTCGTCCATGTCGCGGGCCCAGTCGGCCGTGCCCATGTGCGGGAGGATCGTCCGGTACTTCTCGGCGCAGTCGTCGGCGTACGCCTTGGCCCTGGCCTGCCAGGCCCGCTCTTCCTTCGCGTTCGCGGGAATGGTGTCCGGGCGTGCGCGGCCGGGGTTCTGGTAGCTCGGGTCGCAGGTCAGCGAGGGTTCGCTGGCGCCGACCCCGCGCGGGTCGAAGCCGATCCAGTCGTAGGACGCGGCGACCTTCCGGGGCAGCGCGCCCCTGATGACGCCGGGGAGGTCGCGTCCGTGCGCGCCCGGCCCGCCCCGGTTCAGCAGCACCACGCCCTTGGATTCGGGGGTGGTGTGCCGGGCACGGGTCAGTTCGAGCGTGATCTGCCCGCCGTCCGGGTGGGCGTGGTCGAGCGGTACCCGGATGGACGCGCACTGGAGGCCCTGGAGACGGGTGCCCGCCACGGGGTCCTTGCCGGGGCAGGGCTTCCAGGCGAGGCCCGCCGGCCTCGGGGCGGGCTCGGATCCGGGACGTCCCGTCGCCGCGGCGGGCGTCGCCAGGGCGGCGGTTCCGGCGGTCGCGAGGGTGACCGCGGCGGCGGCCGTCCCCGCGGCGGCCCTCTTTCCAGCGTCGTTCAGCACCCAGGATTTCTACCGGAGGGACGCCGTGAAGCTCGTGAATCCGGGATCGCGCGATTCCCACCCGATTCCGGATCCGTCCCACCTAACGGCGCGGCGAAACGACTCGTGGCGTGCCCGCCCCCTCACGCTTGTGA
>NZ_JBQQBP010000013.1:0-256304 GCF_052245875.1 Actinomadura sp. 3N407 | reverse complement strand
TCATTCCGCGAACGGGTACCGGACCCCACTTGAGGTCCACATCGAGTACCTGGAGCGACAGCAAGCGGCGTAGATCTACCCGCAGATCACCCATCAGGACGCTGTCCGGAAAACGCGCGGCCCCTCACCACGTACTTGTGGAACCAGTCGGTGATCGGATCCTCACGTCCCGGGGGTGTCCAGATCACCGGCATGCAGCGGGTGGTGTTGGTCTCCGGCGTCGGCAGATTCGACAGGGAGCAGTCGGTGTCGGAGTAGGCGATGTCGATCTGCCCGCCGGCCTCGTCGTAGATGGCGCCGAGCCGGTAGCGGATGTAGGGCAGGATGTCGTCGCCGGTCTTGTCCAGCCGGTTGGGCATCTGGACGTGGTTGAAGGTGACCTTCGGCATCGTCACCGCTCCGCCGCCGTCGGTCGCGGGGTGGCCGGTGTGCTCGATCTCCTCCAGCAGCAGGTCGCGCTCGACGTCGGCCAGGCCCCAGTCGTGGTTCAGCGACCACGAGTCCACCGGGCGGTACCCCGATCCGTCCGACTTGAGGATCTGGGTCGTGACCTTGGTCAGCCGCTTGCGGGACCAGAACGTCGGCGAGACCGCCCCGTGGTCTTCCTTGCATTCCTGGCCGGAGTTGCAGTTCAGGTCCCACGGGACGTCCCACCACTTGTCGGGGTTGTCGCCGATCTTGGACGGGGCGCAGTCGAAGGTCGCGTCCGGGATGCAGCGCTCGGAGGTGGCGAAGGTGACCTGCGCGGGCGCCTTGGCGAACAGCGCGTCCTTGCGCAGCCCGTAGGAGATCGTCTTCAGATACCCGCCGCGCACGTAGGCGGTCTCGTCCTCGGGCTTGAGGTTGCGGCCGTAGTGGTTGGTCTCCTTGCCGTAGGTGTACAGGATGGCGTTGCCGCCCGGGTCGACGACGTAGTCGAGGTTCCACCGGTAAGCCTGCTGACACCACGAGCTCGCGAACGACGAATCGTGGCAGGGCTCCCCGGAGTCGTCGCCGAAGACCGGCAGGGTCCACGCCGAATTGGTCTCCGGTTTGCCGTCCGTCCATTCGGGAGCGCGGTTGAGACCGAAGTAGTACTGCGTTCCGTCGGTGGCGGTGACCTTCCAGTACTCTCCGTTGTCATCACCGTTGTTGTTCGAGGAACTAGTGAGCTTCTCGAACTTGGTGCCGTCGTCGTTCTTCAGCCGCCAGGTGCCGTCGGAGGCTTTGATCAGCTCTCCGCCCTTGCCGTTCCAGGCGACGGTCGCGTTGTCATACGCCCAGCACTGGTCACCGGGCGAGTTCCCCCACTGGTCCTTCGGGGCGCCGTCCTCCTTGCACGACTTGTAGCGGCGTTCGATGAAGCCCGGCCACAGGTCGAAGCCCTCCCCGACCCACGATGGCTGCCCATTGGTGTTGGCCGTGCGGCCGTCCACACTGCTGGAGGAATAGGAGACTGCGACCTTCGGTGTCAGCGCACCGGGCGCCGGCGGCACCCGCATCGGATACGACCACGAGAAGTCGCCGCCGCTGCCGCCCCCCTCCCAGGTCGCTGAAGGACTCAGCGAGGTCGCCTTGTAATCGCCCTGGGAACTTCCGGAATCCGCGGCAGCGGCCAGCAGCGTCGCGTTGCCCTGTGCAGCGGCCACGGTGGGAGAACCGGATTTGGCGGCCGGCTCGGCCTCCACTTCCACGGTCAGCGTCTTGTCCTCACCGTTGTTGGCCGTCTCCAGTGGAACGGGCGTGCGGCACTCCGGTTCGGCCGGGGTGGTCAGGGCGCACTGCGGCAACCGCATCAGCCGCAGCCGGGCTCCATACGCGCCGCCGAACGCCTGCTCGAACTTGGAATAGCCGAGCCGCAGCCGCACCCGGCCGGAGGTGCGTGCATCGGTGCGAGCCACGGTGAACGCCAGACCGTTCACACCCACAGCGCGAGCGGCATCACGGTCCAGGACCTGAACCCGCACCCGGTCCGCCCACTCCACGCGGCTCCGTCCGCGATTCTGCTCGCCGGGCGGCAGGATCTCGATCGGGAGGTCGCCCGCCTTCTTGGCACCGTGGTCCCCCCCGGCCGCGCGGGCAGAAGCAGGACCGGCCGGAACCTCGACCTCGGCGCTACCGGGTGCCGGCCTGGCCGTTCTGGCCGCCGGGCCCGGCTTGGTCGCCGGATCCGACTTGCGCGGCCTCACCTTCAGAGCCTTGCCATCGACAAGCTCTTGATGGTCCTCGACCGTGGGACGTCCGGAATTCGGCGGCTCGGCGAAAGCCGCCGGCGCCGACAGCAGCCCGGCCGGCATCACGACCGCCATCACGATCGCGGTCGCCCTCAGGAGCCGACTCCAGCCCAGCAGCAACACCTTGCCACGGCTGCGACCAGACACCTTCCGGCCAGCGTTCACGACATCCTCCAGCACACCAATCCGGAGCGGATCACGAAATCAGGGAGTCAAGGGGCAAGGGCGGGACCAGGTCCTTCGCCAGCTGAGGCTGCCGGGATGGGCCAGGCGGTCGGATCACGGGCCCGCCTCGGTCGGTATGTCGTCGAAGATCGCCAGCCGGGTTACCTGTTCTCGGGTCAGCGCACCCTGATACACCCAGATGTCATCGATGGCGTCCGTCCAGAACTCGGTACCGGACCCGTCCGCTGCCCCGAACTTGTTGCGCCCGACCTGCAAGACGGAGTTCTCAGTTTCGAAGCTTCGGACCTGGCCCTCCTGTGAAACTCCGTCGGAGGTCTCGTACAGCTCACCGTCGACGTAGAGGCTGACGCGATCACGTAGCGCGTCATAGACGATCGCCACGTGCATCCAGTCGTCCGGATCGAAATTTCCGTGAACGGCCACAAGGGGCTCGGCAGCGGCATCGTCACTGTTACGCATCTCGATCTGCCAGCTCCCCTGCAACTCAGGATCCTCACCTGGCACGTAGCGCAACGCGAACGCGTTGGCGCTCTGGCCAGCCTGAGAGAAAACGGTCACGGGTTGCTGAGGACGACCGACCGGGCGAACCCAGCCCGTGACCGTAAAGCTGCGATGAGTGTCCACCACCGACCCCGCGCTCTCAGCAAACGCCTTAGCCACGGGATCGAGTTGCAGACCCGCCGGTGCGGCCCAGCCGATTCCGGCACCCGCGACGATGGCCGCGCCGTTGTGCAGGGTGAGCGCAGGCGCACTGTCCGGTCCCTTGAACACGTCATCGACCGGCTCGCTGTTCAGCACCCATCGCGCCTTCAGCACCGGATGCTGAGTAAGCAGCTCCTCAACCTCCTGACGACTGACGATCCGGTCGTAGACCCGGACGTCGTCGATGAGGCCAGCCCAATGGTCGACGGGGTTACCGCCCCACTGGGAGCGCCCAATCTCCAAGCCACCGGTGGCCAGCCAGCGCGAGTCCACCACTGGGCTGTCGGTGCCCCGTTCACCGTTGACGTAGATCCGCAGCCGTTTGGCTACCGCGTCCCAAACCCCGACCACATGCGTCCACTCATCGGTCTGCGCGGGTTCCTTCGACGTCGCCTGGTACCAGCCGGGATCGTCACTGTCCTGCGCGGTTCGAGCGAAAACCCAGGTGTCGTTCTGCTCGACGTATTTGAGGTAGAAGCCGCTCTTGTACTCGCCGCGCGCCGACACCGCCGAGTAGTCCCCAGGACCCTCCGAGATCTTCGACCCATCCACCTTCACCCACGCCGACACCGCGAAACTGCGAAGGGTGTTGACCACGGGACGACCGGTGGCGGCGTACTGCTGGGCGGTGTTGTCCAACTGCAGCGCACCGTCCACCTGCCCCTCGGCGCCGAGGACGGCCCCATTGTGCACAGTGGCCGTGAACGGCGCGACCGGGCTGTACACCCGGGACTTGTCCGCCGCCTCATCCATGTTCCAGTGCGCCACCAGATCCGTTCCCGTGGGCACGGTTCCATCGGCAAGTTGCTGCGCCTGCGCGTCCGACAACGGTTGGGTGAACACCCGCACATCGTCGATCGACCCCGGCCAGTGGTTCGGATAGCCACCGTTGTAGAGGGCTCGGCCGATCTGCAATGGACCGTGCGTCTCCGGCGGGGCGGTAGCACCATTCGTGGTGGCTTGGAGGACTCCGTTCACGTAGAGCCGCGCCTGCCCCGCGGTCTTGTCGTACACGCCGATCAAGTGGCTCCACTCCCCCAGTGGAAGCGGGGTGTCATCCGCCGCCCACTGCCAAGACCCGCCACCCTGATCGTTATCGGCAGTCGGCCACTCGATATTGGCTAGACCGGCATCGTTCATCCCCAAGACGAAGCCACTTTGGGACGTCCCTGATTGGGCCAGGAGTTCTCCCTGCCGCTGCTCGGTGGGCTTGGCCCAGGCGGACACCGTGAAACTCTCGGTGGTGTCGACGATCGGCAGCGTGCTCTCGGCATACCCGTCGACGCCGTTCAGCGTCAACGCGGTGCCGTGCCTACCTTCACCGCCCAACGTGGCCGAGCCCCGCACCGACGCCGGGCGCCCCGGGCCCGTGGACATCACCGCGGTCGAACCGGCACCCTCATCCAACTTGAACCGCGCGACCGGGTCCGCGCCGGTGTTGGCGCGGAACTCATACGACACGGCCGGGCCGTTCTGGTTGGAGGGCGCGAACGCCTGCACGGTCAGCACGTTGGGGCCTGAACGGGTCGGGGCGATCTGCACCTGCCGGGCTGCGCCCGCGGTGGTGGGAACCGTCTGTGTCTGCTCGCTGTTCAGCGTGATCACATACCGGTCGGCGACGCCTTCGGAATCGGCGATGGTGAACGTCCCCGGCTCACCCACCCCTCCATGCCAGGCATCATCCTCCGGATAGTCGACCGAGGTGATGGTCGGCTCTCCCGGCACCGCTGGGTCGTAGTAGAAGTAGCAGCCGGTCTGGGCGCCGGCGTAGCTCCACGGGCCCCATTGCTCACCGTCCCAGGCCCGCACACCCCACCCGATCAGGGTCCCTTCCGGGATCGTGGACGGGAGTTTCTGCTGGTACTGGCTACCGAAGGTCTTGGCCGGTGTCAGCGCCGAGGTCCATTTCTCGCCCCAGTCCGACCCGTCGGCGTTGTTGGCCCAGTGCAGCGTGAATTGGCCCTGCACCTTGTTCTTGTCTTCGGTGTCGGGATCCCACAGGTAGGCGTACACCGTGGGGATGTCGTTGACGGTCTTGGCCTGGCCCTTGTCCACGCATTTGGTGCCGGGGTTGGCATACATCGAGTCAGTGTTGGGCTGGTACGGCGGGTTGTTGTACTGCACCTTCAGATACGCGTCATCGGCGAACCGCTTCCACCACGTCATGCTCGACTCGCTGTAGGCCTTCATCCCGAACGTGATCGAGCCGTGGCCCTTGTTCACCGCGTCCTGCACATGCGCACGCAGCTTCGCCCCGCCGAACTCCACCGGGGTCTTGGAGCAGTACGCCACATCACGCCAGGCCAGAAGCTCATCCCAGACCGAGGAGTTGTTGGTGTTGTTCCAGGTCGCGTACGACTGCAGCGTCGAAGTTCGCCACAGCTGCACCGCCGTCGGGTTGCTGCAGTTGTAGGCGTAAGTCTCGAAAGCGGTGAACTCCACGTTCTGGATATAGCGGCCCTTCACCGTCGGCAGCGGCATCCGGAAGAACAACCGCTTGGTCTGGTTCTTCACACAGTTGGGGTCCTTGGCCACCTCACAGCGGCCCACCCCCTCGGTCGACTTGCCGTCGAACTTGTAATAAGACTCGCCCGGCCACCCCGACGACACCATCCCCCAGCTCGACGCCTTGTTGGTCGTCCACACTGGATCGATGTACACCGGAAAACTGGTACCCGGCCCGGTCAGCAGCTTCTGGTCCGGGGTCAGCGTGACCTTGCCGCCGCCGACGGCCACATCGATCGACGCGGTCTTGGCGCCCTCCACCGGCCCCTCCGCCGGATCGGCCGACGGCTCCTGCCTCGCGCCGGCGCGGGATTGCGATCCCGGCGCGGGCCTGGCGCGGGAGGAGTCCCACATTTTCGGAGAAGGCGCCTCGAACATCACCTGACCCGACCCCGGATCGGTGGCCTTCAACACCCCGCTGCCCGCCTCCTCGGCCACCGCCAACCGGGTGGTCGACAGCCCCAGCGCCAACCGGGCCACCCGCGGATTCCGGGCCGCGGCGGCGGTCTTGACCACCAGCACGTGCGCGAAGCCGTCCGCCCGCGCCCGCAGCCGCAGATCCACCTCCGCGCCCGCCACACCCCGATACACCGCGGTGTCACCGTCCAGGACCGGCTCGGGCAACGATCCCGGCCACGACAACGCCAACCGGCGACCCGCCCGCGTCATCCGCACCATCGGACCGTCCCCGCCACCAAAGAACTCCAGCTTCACCGTCGACGCGCCCGGCACCACCGCCCCACCCGAACGCCGCAACGTGGTGTCGATATCCACCCACTTGCCGCCCCGACGTGCGCGAATCGGCTGCACACGCTCCTCGACCTCGATACGGCCATTCGGCAACGCCCGCACCGTACGGGTCTCCCCTCGCCGGGAGGTGATCTCCACCGGCTCACCCGACCGCCGCGCCTGCGCCACCGCCTTCTGCTCGGTCGCCGCCGTCTTCGGTTCATCGGCGTGCGCAGCCGCGCCCGGCACAACCGCCACTGGAACCTGCACCAAACCGGCGACCAGCACCAGAGGCAGAACACGGGCCGGCCACACCGGACGCCGCCACAACAACGAAGGCACAGCACCCGCACAACGGAACGCGACACCAAGGCCCATGAAAACCCCAACACAGGAGGGTTGCCAAAACGGCCATAACGTAACTCGACGTTCAGAAACGGGAAAGAGTCGATGTCGATCTTCTGGATATGATCTAGATCACCGTATTTTCGGGCGAGATCGTGTGATAACTTAAACGACCTTTCGCCGCATCCTCCTGGATGGCGCGACGATCAGTGACGATGCATATCCAATTCGAGGTCAGATTACTGACCAGATGTGGCCCTGATACGTCGGAAACCTCGACGTCGAGAGCACATCTGCCTCCGCGGACAGATAGAGCGGCTTGACACGACACGACGAGCCGGCATAGGCCTCGGCTCTCCGCTGTCAGGAAGAGGACGGGGGGTCGGCCTTGTGTCTGCCGTTCGGCTTCAGCGGCGGAACGATCCGGACGGGGCGCGTCCCCGCACCGCGCGGCAGCGCATGGCGGGCGCGCGACGGCTGCGGGAAGCGCGGGGCGGGGACGTCCGGCGGGACAGGGTCGGGGGTCGCGGTGTCCGGGGCGTCGTCGTTCGCCTCGTCCAAGACCTCTTGGTCGCGGCGCTCCTGTTCGCGCAGGTACTCCTCGAACTCCATCGAATGCGCGGTCGGCAGGGTGATGATGCCGGGGTTGGCGTCGACGAGCAGGGTGCGGCGGCCGGTGGCGCCGGAGTGCGTGAAGACCATGGCGGTCGGCGGCAGCTCCTGAAGCTGCGGCGGCTCGACCAGCAGTTCGCGGAACCGCTGCTTGGCCGGGGTGTCGTGGGCGCGGCGGCGGCCCTCGACGGTGCGGCCCCACGCGGTCGCGGAGCTGATGCCCTCCACGAGGGCGGAGTCGTCGGCGGCGGGCGCGGGCAGCGGTGACCAGACCGGGTCGGTGAGGCCGTCGCCGCGCGGGCGCGCGAACGCGACCGTGCTGGCGTAGGTCTCCCCCGCGACGTCGAACAGCGTCTCGCCCGCCGAGTCCGTGATCTCGGCGACGAGGAGGGGCTGGCCTGCGCCGATGTGCTCGGCGGCGACGCGGGCGTCCTCGGGGTTGCCGAGCCGCATGAACCCGACGGCGGCGTGCCCGCGCCGCCCGAGCCGTTCGCGGACGTGGCCGGGGATCGACCGGTACATCAGGACGAGCCCGGTCCCGGTGGCCTCGCAGGCGTCGATGAGGCGGTCAAGGACGTCCCCGCGCAGCTTTTCGGAGCCGCAGAGGAAGAGGGTGTGGTCCCAGCGGCCGCCGGGCGGCGCCTCCCTGATCCGGTGGGTCAGCGCGGTCGTGACGTAGGTGCCGAGGATCCGGTTGGTGAGGACGCCGGCGCGCCGGTCCATCGACACCACGTGCAGCCGGGACGGCGGGAGCCGCACCGGCTCGGCCGCGAGCTTCTCCAGCTTGCGGAGCTGCGCTTCGAGGGCCCAGGCGCGCCGGACGACGATCCGGTCGGTGGCGTCCCGGCCGAACAGCGTCGCGATCCGCTCGACCTGCTCGTCGGTGAGCAGGCCCCGGCGGAGGTCGTCGCGCGGGTCGCCGACCTGGGCGAGGACGCGCAGCGCCGCGGTGATCCGCGGGATCGTCGCGTCCGGCCCGAGGACCTCGATGAGCCGTTCCAGGATCGAGTTGTCGAACGACAGGTCGCGGGTGCCGCCCTCCTCCTCGCCCGCGCCGACGACCAGGGACAGCACGTCGGCGAGCGCCTCGGGGTTCAGGCCGCGGGTGACGTCGAGGCGCGGCAGGTCGGCGGGCAGCACCCAGACGAGCGGGTCGTCGCCGCGGTCGGCGGCGAGCCGCAGCAGGTCGTGCGCGACCGCGCCCTCGGACAGGTCGATGACGGTGAGGCGCGCGCCCACGGCGAGACGTGCCGCGCCCATGGTCGTGACGGCCGCGGACCATCCGGCGAGCGTCCCGCCGACGACGTCCACCCGGTCGACACCGGGCGGGACGGCCACCGGGTACCACTCGCGCTGGCTCTCATAGGCCGACTGGCGGCGCTCCCACTCCGACCTGGCCTCCGCGTACGCCTTCTCCGCCGCGTCGCGCTCCCGCTCGCTCGCGGCGCGCCTGCGCTCCTCCGCGTCGCGTTCGTGCGCGATCCTCTCCCGGACGCCTCGCTCGTCACGCCACAGCGTCCCGCCGGTGATGCCGATGATGACCGTGCACGCCAGCATCGCCACCCCGGCGAACGGCCACGGAACCACGCCGACGACGCCGCACAGCAGGAACAGGACGACGCCGCCGAGCGCGCCGCCGAACACGATCCGCAGCGGCAGGGCCGCCATGTGCTCGCCCGGCTGCCGCGCCGGCTGCGGGGCGGGGGCGGGTTCGGGTTGCCGGGGCCGGTCAGGTGGCGGCCCCGGGTCGGGGTGCACCTGCGCGTAACGCCAGCCCACATAGACGCGGTCGGCCTGTGTGAGCCGCGCCATCGCGGACTCGCGCGCCATGTCCGTCACGTCGAGAGACCCCTGGGAGTTGCGGGAATGATTGGAACGCCTGGGGGTTGCCGGGTTGGTTTCCTACACCACACAGAGTAAAGAGCTTGCCGCGTTCGTGCGTCTCGTTCAACGGAACAGGCCCACAGATGACCGACCGACCCCGCCAATTCGGTCACCAAGTCCACCTGCGGTAAAGATCGGACACCCCCCTTTCCGGCCCCTGACCGCATCCGGCCACTCCTGTACGGCGTGCCCCGGCCCGCTCGGGTCTCACCCGCCGCCCGGTCAGACCGGTAATGTCCGATGCCGGGGACGTCCACCGAGCGTGAGGAGCACGTGTGCCGTTGACCGGCCGGCCTGCGATGACGAGACACGGGCGGCCGTCGCGAGGACGCGGACGGATCGCGCGGGCCGTGGGCCCGCCGCTCGCCGCCGTCCTTGCGCTCACCGGCTGCATGGCCGCCGAGGACGGCGACGGGAGCGGCGGGGGCGCGGCGGCGGGAAACCCGGGCCGCCCCGGCCGTCCCCCCGCCTTCGCGCCCTTCGGCGAACGGCTGGTGGACGACCGCCAGGCCATGTACCCGAGGCTCGTCCGGCTGCGGGACGGCCGGATCGTCCTCGGGGTCGCGACGTCCACGGGCGACGGCGTCACCGACATGGCGCGGTTCTACGAGAGCACCGACGGGGGCCGCACATTCCGGACGCTGTCGGAGATCCTCGACCCGGCCGCCGCCGGGGAACGCGGCGGCTGCTGCGGCAGCCTGTTCGAACTCCCCCGGCGGCTTGGAGCCCAGCCCGCCGGGACCCTGCTGTGGGCGGGAACCGCCGGCATGAAGAACCACGCGCCGGGACGCCGCCCCGAATTGCGCGTGTGGCGCAGCGCCGACGGCGGCCGGCGCTGGAGCTACCTGTCGAACTGCGCGACCGCGGACGAGAGCACGCCCTGGAACCGGGGCCTGTGGGAACCCGAACTGGCCGTCGACGCGCGAGGCCGGCTGGTCTGCTACTACTCCGACGAGACGCATCCCGGCCACGACCAGGTCATCGCCGCGGTGGTCTCCGCCGACGGCGGCGTGACCTGGGGATCGAGAACGGTGATCGTGGCGCCCGGCGGGCACGATCGGCCGGGCATGCCCGTGGTGCGGCGCCTGCCGGACGGCACCTACTTCATGGCCTACGAGGTGTGCGGCCCGTCCGCGTCCTGCATGGTGCACTACCGCCGCTCGCCCGACGGCTGGACCTGGGGCGACGCCGCCGGACGCGGCACCGCCGCCCGTACCGCGGACGGCCTGGGCCTCCACCACGCGCCGACGGTCACCTGGATCCCCGGCGGCGGCCCGCACGGGACGATCCTGCTCATCGGCGGGCTCGTCCGGGACGCCGAGGGCGGGCTCTCACAGGAGGCCAGCGGCGCCACCATCTTCGCCAACACGGCGAACGGCGACGGCGTGTGGCATATGGAGCCCGCGCCGGTCCGTGTTCCGTTCCCGCCCCACCCCGAGCATTCGGACGTCGTCTGCGCCAACTACAGTTCGTCGCTGCTCCCGATGGACGGCGGACGGGGGCTGCTGGAGGTGGCGACCCAACGCGACGACGACGGGACATGCCGGGCCTACGTGGGCGCCTCGTCCCGGGCTCCCGCGCCCGCCGCGCCCGAGACCGGTGCCTAGCCCACGCAAGACAGGATCGGGATGCTCACGCGACCGGGGAGGGCTTCACGCGGCCTTGGCGTTCACAGGTCGCGGCATTCGGCGCCGGAGCAGGTGCGGTACGAGTTCACCAGCGACTTCAACTCCGCCTTCCGCGCCTCGGGCGCCTGCGCCCACATGTTCCCCAGCGCCCAGGGGTCCCGCGCGAGGTCGTAGTACTCGCGGTCGCCGTTCTCGTACTCGACGTACAGCTCGTTCGCCGTGCGGACGGCCTGGTACGTCGGCGGGTTGCCCCCGTACTTCTTCGGCAGGTCCGGGTCATCGTCGTTGTAGTTGGGGCCGAGATGCTCGATGAACGCGGTCGTCCGCCAGCCGGGGACCTGCCGTCCGTGCAGCAGCGGCGCCAGGGACCGCCCATCCGCCGACTCCGACGGCTTGAGCCCCGCGAGTTCCTCGAACGTCGGGCAGATGTCGGTGTTCTGCGCGAACCTCTTCTCGGTCCTCCCGGCCGGGACGCCGGGGCCCGCGACGATCAGCGGTACCCGGATGTCGGTGTCGTAGGCGGTCAGCTTCCCCTCGACGAGGCGGTGCTGCCCCAGGTGGTAGCCGTTGTCGGAGTTGAAGACGAAGTAGGTGTCGCCTCCCTCGCCCTTGGCGTTGACGGCGGCCTCCAGCGCGCCGACCATCCGGTCGATCGACTGGACGGACCGCACCCGCTCGCGAAACGACTTGTCGATGGCGCGGATCGTCCGGGGCCGCAGCCTGGGGTACTTGCGCAGCCAACCCGGCTTGTCGGAGATATCCGGCTCATTGAATCCGGGTGTGCGGGGCGCCTTGACCGTGCCGAATTTGCGGGCGTCCTCCGGCGCGGGCGTCGCCGGGGCATGCGGCGTGAAGGTCGACATCTGCAGCATGAACGGCTGCTCGGCGTCGGCGGCCCGGTTGATGAAGTCGACGCCCTTGGCGCTGATCACGTTGGTGAGGTAGTCCTGCGGCGCCCGCCCATGGTGGGTGAGGGTCCCGTTGCCGTTCAGGTGATAGTTGTAGTTCGCGTAGCCGAGCCCGGTTACCTGCCATTCCGTCCAGCCGGGCGGCACGTAGGTCCGGGAGGAGCCCTGCTGCTTCGTGGTCTCGTAACCGTTCATGTACTTGCCCATGAGCGCCGTGCGGTAGCCGGCCTTCTGCAGGGCCACGGCGAACGTGTTCTGCTCGTTGCCCCGGTCACGGAAGACCTTGAATCCGCCCGTGGGCGGGTCGTTGCTGCGCACCCCGGTGTTGTGCGGGTACTTGCCGGTCAGGATCGTGGCCCGGGACGGACAGCAAAGCGTGTCGGCGACGAAGTAGTTGGAGAACGTCATCCCCCGTTTCTTGAGCCGCTTGACGTTCGGCATGTAGTCGACCAGATCCCACGACAGGTCGTCGGTGAGGATGTAGACGATGTTGGGCCGCTCGGCCTGCTTCCCGCCGGTGGGCGACACCCGTCCGCCCTTGCCGTCCTCGGCGTCGCCGGAGCTCCCGCCGTGCGCGCATCCGGCGAGCACCAGCGCACCCGCCAGCAGCACCGCCGGCAGCGATGCGGCCCGCCATCGTCGTCGCGGCTTGGCGCCGAGCATCACAGTCCCTTCAGGCCGGCGGCATGTCGATCAGCGGTACGTCGATCACCGGACGGATTGATCAATGACCTGATCGACGATGATCAGGCTAAGGCACGGACGCACGCGGAACCTGCGCGGCATCGTGGCGGACGCCGGTGGCACCCCGGATCTCCGGGGTGTCCGCGTCGGCCGGGGCGTCCGGGGCGTCCGGCGGCGGATCCGGTGCGGCGGGGGCCGGCGGTGCTCCGTTGCGGCGGATCTGCGCCATCGCGGACGTGAGCCGCGGACGCATCATCGACTGGAGCGGACGTTCCACGAACCGGTGGACGACGAACGCCGACACCAGCACCGAGACCGTGATGACCGGCAGGATCGTCAGCCGGTCGAGGATCGGATGCGGGAAGAACACCTTGACGATCGTCCGCGCGACCGTTTCGTGCATCAGGAACAGCGGGTAGGCGATCGCGCCGAGGAAGGTGAAGCCGCGCCAGTTCAGCCTGGAGAGCTTCCGCGACGCGACCAGGGCCATGATCGTGTAGAACACGGTGACGGCGACCGGGATCACGATCTCGTGAACGCCCTTCCACTCGTTCAGCGGTTCGATGTCCGCCACGAGGTAGTGCACCGACAGCGCCCAGGACGCCGCGATGATCAGCCAGAGCGCGAGATTGGACCCGAACCTGTAGACCAGGAAGAACGCCATCCCGGCGATGAAGAACGGCGCCGTCTCCGGCAGGAACACGGCACGCATCAGGTCGTTGCCGGCCTCTTTGGCGTAGGCGCCGACGATCAGCCAGGACACCATGAACGTGACACAGCGCCCGTAGGTGATGCCGACCCAGGCGAAGAGCGCGATGAGCACGTAGAAATGCAGTTCGACCCACAGGGCCCAGTAGACGACCTCCAGCGGAGCGACGTGCATCCCTTGCTGCAGCATCGTGAAATTGGGCAGGAACCGCTGGACGGGGTCGTCGCCGTCGCCGTAGGGCACCGCGGAGCCGAAGACCAGGAAGAGCACGAGGCTCAGCAGGACGCTGAACCAGTACGCCGGATAGAGGCGGACGACCCTCGCGATGGCGAAGTCGCCGACGCCCCGGCCCCATGCGGCCATCAGGATGACGAAACCGCTGATCATGAAGACCAGGTCGACGCCGAGGTAGCCGAAGTGGGCGACCGGAGCCAGCTCGGGAAAGATCTTCTGAGCGTCGCGCCCGGACCAGATCGTGCTGCGAACCCCGGCGAAGTGGTGCAGGACGAGCGCGCCAACGGCCAGGAAACGCAGCAGGTCCAGCTCGCGCAGCCGCGGCGGCACCGGGCGGGCGGGCACGTTGCCGGCGGGCGGCGGGTCGGCAGGTGCGGGAGCGGCGGGGGGACGGGTCATCGGATGGCCTCCGCAGGGCTGCGGGACGGGGTCTGGTTCCGGGTGAGCGGGAAACGGTCCTGACGCAGCCGGGCGAGCGCGGTCTTCAGCCTCGACCGCATCCAGCGCTGCGCGGGCTCCTCGACGAGCCGTTGTACCAGGTACGCGGAGGCGAACGCGAGGGCGCAGGACACGCCGAGAAGCGTCCACCGGCCGAGCTGGGAACCGATCAGCTCGTACAGCACCCGCCCGACGGTCTCGTGGACGAGGTAGAGCGGGTAGGTGAGCGCCCCGAGGACGGTGAAGCCGCGCCAGCGCACCATCTCGAACTGGTGAGTGGCGACCATCGCCATGATCAGGAAGATGAGCGTGACGCCGCCGGTGACGCCGGCCTGCCACATCTGCGGCCAGACCAGCAGATCGTTCACGGACGCGATCCGGTAGGGGACGGCGAGTGCCCAGCACCCGGCCACGATCAGCCACAGCAGCAGGTTCGGGCCGAACCGGTGGATGAGGTAGAACGCCATGCCGGCGACGAAGTACGGCGCCCACGGCGGCATGAGGACCACGGTGAGCGGCGTGAAGTTCGCCTCCTGCGCGAACACGCCGAACACCAGCCAGCCGGCCATGAAAGCCACGCAGCGCTCGTAGGTGATGCCGCGCCAGACCAGGAGGGAGATCAGCACGTAGAAATGCAGTTCGACCCAGAGCGTCCAGTAGACGACTTCCATGTCCGGCACGCCGAGGCCCATCTGGAGCATCGTCAGGTTCGGCAGGAACGGCAGGATCGGGCTGTGGTCCGCCATCGGCGTCTCACCGATGGCGAGGAAGCCGGCGACGGCGAGGGTGACGCCGAACCAGTAGCCGGGGAAGATCCGCACGACCCGCGAGACGGCGAAGTCGCCGACCCCGCGTCCCCAGGCGCTCATCAGGATCACGAAACCGCTGATCAGGAAGAACAGGTCGACGCCGAGGTTCCCGAAGTGGGCGACCGGCGCGAGGAACGGCATGTTGTGGTGGTTCTCCACCCCCCATCCGCCGATGCGGCCCACATAGTGGTGCAGCACCACCAGGACGGCGGCCAGGAACCGGAGCAGGTCCAGTTCACGCAGCCGCGGCCGGTCGGTGGGTGCCGCCGGGTTCATCGGCTACCCTCGGCCGCCTTCGCCGGACGCGCGGCGGCGCCACGGCGCTCCTGCCGCTTCTTCAGCAGCAGGTCGGCGGCGGTGTCGATGTCGCCGTCCCACAGGACGCGGCCGCTCTCCAGGAAGACGCCCCGGGTGCAGAGCTGCCGCAGCAGCTTGGCGTCGTGCGCGACGATCACCATGGTGCGGCCGCTGGCGCGGTACTCGTGGAGACGGTCGATGCACTTGCGGCGGAACAACGGGTCCCCGACCGCCAGGACCTCGTCGATGAGGAAGACGTCGGGGTCGGTATGAACGGCGATGGAGAACGCCAGCCGCATGAACATGCCGGAGGAGTAGAACCGGACGGGCTGGTCGAGGAACCGTCCGATGTCGGCGAACTCCACGATCGAGTCGAACTTGCGGAGCGTCTCGGCACGGTCCATGCCGAGGATGGCGCCGTTCAGGAAGACGTTCTCCCGGCCGGTGAGGTCGGGGTGCAGGCCGGCGCCCACCTCGATCAGGCCGGCGACGCGCCCGCGGACCCGGACCGAGCCCTCGTCCGGCGGCATCACCCCGGAGATGATCTTCAGGAGGGTGCTCTTGCCCGAGCCGTTCACCCCGATCAGCGCGACGGCCTCGCCGACCCCGATGGTGATCGAGACGTCGTCCAGCGCCGTGAACCTGTCGCGCAGCCTCTCCCGGCGCAGCGCCCGCACGGTCATGTTCTTGATCGAGCGGGCGTGCCGCAGTGTGAACCGCTTGGTCACCGCGTCGACGACGACGGCGCGCCGCGCCCCGTCCGCGCGACCTGCGTCCACGCGCCCCCCGTCCGCGCGGCCCGCGCCGTCCCTGGGGACCGTCCCGTCCATCAGAGTTCCTCCGCGAAACGGCGCTGGAGCCGGGAGAACACGAGCTGGCCGACCCCGAGCAGCAGCACCGCGAGCGCCAGCAGGATGAGGGCGTCGCGGGTGAGGTGCGCGGGGAACTCGAACGTACCGTCGGTCGTCGGCCACCAGAAGGCCCGTTCGAACAGCAGGACCCCCACGGCCATGGGATTGGCCAGGTAGAGGTCCAGTGCCCAGCCCGGCAGGGTGTCGCGCACCATCGTCCACGGGTAGATCATCGGGACCGACCAGGTGACGAACAGCGTCGTGATGTCGACGGCCTTGTCGGTGTCGCGGTAGAAGACGTGCAGGGCCGAGCAGATCAGCCCGAGTCCCATCCCGAGCACGGCGACGAGCGCGAACCCGAGCAGCGCCGAGCCGAGCGCCGCGGCCGAGGGCGTCCATCCCCAGAGCACCGCGACGGTCAGCACGATCCCCAGTCCCGGCAGCAGGTGCACGCACGACACCAGCAGCGACGCGACGGGGAACAGCTCGCGCGGCAGGTACACCTTCCGGACGAGCGGGGCGTTCCCGAGCACCGAGTGGGTCGTGTTGATCAGGGTCTCGTTGAAGAACGAGACCAGGACCAGCGCGGAGAACATGAAGATCGGGAAATGCTGGATGAACTCGCTCATCCCGAGGAAGACGCCGGCCACGAAGTAGAAGACGGAGAAGTGCGCGGCGGGCCGCACGTACGACCAGCCGAGGCCGAGCAGCGACCCCTGGTAGCGGGCGCGCAGTTCCCGCCGCACGATGAGCTTCAGCAGATGCCGGCGCCTGAAGACCTCGCGGAGCCCTCCCCCGCGTCCCGGCTCGACCAGCCCTGGGTCGTCCGGCCCGGGATCGTCCAGGCCCGCCGCCGCCCCGGAGGCGAGGGTCACGGCCGCCGCGCCTTCTCGAAGGTCTCCAGCCACTCCTCCTGCGAGGTGAGTCCCGGCAGGGCGTCCCGGTACCGCTGGCTCAGCGGCGCCCAGTCCTTGCCGAGGCGGGCGTGCAGCGCCGACGCGCGCCGGATCAGGGACCAGAACCGCTGCGGGTCGCGCTGGTACCAGGAGACCTTGGTGCCGTCCGCGGACGAGACCAGCGCGCTGTTGAACTTGGTCAGCAGCCACCAGGTCTGGTCGACGTGCGGGACGACGGCCTCGGGGTGGATCTTCGGGTACGGGCCGATCGGCTTGATCTGCCGGGCCGCTCCCATCAGCGCCGTCTGGAACATCGCCCGCCTGTTCTTCGGCGGGACGACGTCGCGGCCCTTGCGCGGCGGCTTGCGCCGCCGGACGGCGGGGAACTCGTCCAGGTCCGCCTTGGCCTGGGCGTCAACGAACTCGGCCCGCAGCTGCCGCAGCTCGCCCATCTTCGTGACGATCGACGGGTGCAGGTCCTCGGGCCCCTTGAGCGCGTCCTCGATCGCCAGCAGCATCAGCTCGGCCGTGGAGTACTGCATGGCCAGCGCGTGCTTGACGGTGATGAACAGGCTTTCCTTCAGCATGTTGCCGCCGCGCTCGTACGGGGAGTACAGCAGCGCGGTGACGATGCGGTTCCGTTCGGTGAAGTACGCCTGCCAGTCGGTCATGACGTCCTTGGAGTGCCACGGCACGTGCCACACCGCGGCGCCCGGGAGCGACACGGTCGGGTATCCGGCCGCCTTGGCGCGGAGCCCGTATTCGATGTCGTCCCACTTGATGAAGAACGGCAGCGACAGCCCGATCTTCTGGATGACCTCCACCGGGATCAGGCACATCCACCAGGCGTTGTACTCCACGTCCGCGCGGCGGTGCAGCCACGGGGTGTGGCGGAGCGGGTGGGCGGCCAGGTCGTGCGACATCTCGGTGTGCGGTGACGGGACCATCCACCAGCGGTACCGGGCGATGGACTCGCCGAACACGTGCAGCACGGACCGGTTGTACAGGTCGAGCATGTGGCCGCCGATGAGCATCGGGCCGCGCGCGAGGTCCGCGAACGTCACCGCGCGCAGGATGCCCTCCGGTTCGAGGATGACGTCGTCGTCCAGCAGGAGCGCGTAGGTGCTGCGCCCGGCCTCGACGGTCTCGTGCATGACCCGGGAGAAGCCGCCGGAGCCGCCGAGGTTGGCCTGGTCGATGACGCGCAGCCGGTCACCGAGCGCCTCCGCCGCCGCGGCGAAGTCGGGGTGGTCCTCGACCCGGTCGGTGCCCTGGTCGACGACCAGGATCTCGTCGACGGCGTCCAGCACGTCACCCGCCGCGGCCAGCGCGGTGAGCTGCTCGACGCAGAACTTCGGCCGGTTGAAGGTGGTGATGCCGAGGGTGGCGGTGCCCGGCTCGGTCCGCTCGGTGACCGCGCACCAGTCCGCGCTGTCGAGCACCGCGGTGCGGCCGTCGGCGACGATGTCGAACCAGTACCAGCCGCCGTCGATGAACGGGGCGAGCGGCAGGTCGACGGTCTCCTCGACGGAGGAGTCGGAGTCGACGTGCAGCGACTTGATGCGTTCCAGGTGGCCCTTGCCCGTGGACCGGTAGATGAGGATGGTCGCCTCGCCGCGGACCCGGAGGCGCAGCCGAACGTCCTCGACCGTGCTCCAGCGGCGCCAGTACCCGGCGGGGAAGGCGTTGAAGTAGCTGCAGAACGACACCCGCGTGCCGGACGGAACGACGATGCTGCGGCGGCCGACGATCTCGGCGCTGTCGTCCTGGGAGGCGGGCCTGAACGCCGCCGCAGCGCGGGCGGCGTCACCGTCCTGCTCGGCCATCACCCGCTCGGCGGCGCTCTCGAGGTCGGCGGTGCGGCGGCCGAACACCGCGTTCCCGTCCACGTACAGCTTCAGCACGTCGAAGTCGCGCTCGCCGGGCATCACGACCCGGTGCAGGATGCGCAGGCCCTCGCCCGGCAGGGCCGGGCGGGGCTGTTCCGCGGGCTCCGTGGGGAGCTCTGGCTGGGTGGCCCGCTCGGTCATCGGTCAACTCCTCCGCTGATCAGCCGCTCGCCCCGCTCGAAATGGGGCCGCAGCCGGTTGTCGACCATGCCCAGGGCGCTGGCGATCGCCATGTGCATGTCGAGGTACTGGTAGGTGCCGAGCCGCCCGCCGAACAGGACGCCGTCCTCGCGCCGGGACATCTCCCGGTAGCGCAGGAGGCGCTCGCGGTCCTCGGCGGTGTTGATCGGGTAGTACGGCTCGTCGCCCCGTTCGGCGAACCGCGAGAACTCCCGCATGATCACCGTGCGGTCGTCCGGATAGTGCCTCCGCTCAGGGTGGAAGTGCCGGAACTCGTGGATGCGGGTGTACTGGACGTCCTCGTCGGCGTAGTTCATCACGGCGGTCCCCTGGAAGTCGCCGGTCGGCATGACCTCCGTCTCGAAGTCCAGCGTCCGCCAGCCCAGTGCGCCCTCCGCGAACCCGAAGTAGCGGTCGAGCGGGCCGGTGTACACGACGGGGACCCGCCCGACGAGGTCGTCGCGCAGGTCGAAGAAGTCGGTGCCGAGCCGGACCTCGATGCCGGGATGGTCGGCCATCCGCTCCAGCCACGCGGTGTAGCCGTCGACCGGCAGCCCCTCGTGGGTGTCGCTGAAGTAGCGGTTGTCGAAGGTGTACCGCACCGGCAGCCGCGTGATGATCTCCGCGGGCAGGTCGAGGGGGTCGGTCTGCCATTGCTTCGCCGTGTAGCCCCGGATGAACGCCTCGTACAGCGGCCGCCCGATGAGGGACACCGCCTTCTCCTCCAGGTTGCGCGGCTCGTGCCCGGCGGCGATCTCCGCGGCCTGCTCGGCGATCATCGCGCGCGCCTCGTCCGGGGTGAAGGCCCGGCCGAAGTACGCGCAGATCGTGCCGAGGTTGATGGGCAGCGGGTAGACGCGGCCCTTGAAGGTCGAATGGACGCGGTGCTGGTAGCCGGTGAACCGCGTGAACCGGTTGGCGTACTCCCATACGCGGTCGTTCGACGTGTGGAACAGGTGCGCGCCGTACCGGTGGATCTCGATGCCGGTCTCGGGCTCGTCCTCGCTGTAGGCGTTGCCGCCGATGTGGTCGCGCCGGTCGAGGACCAGCACCCGCAGCCCCAGTTCCGCCGCGCAGCGTTCAGCGACGGTGAGCCCGAAGAAACCGGAGCCCACCACTACAAGATCAACGTTCACGGTCCATCTTCCTGCGACGCCCCCGCCGCGTCGTACGCGCGATCCGTCCCGGCGGCCGGCCGCGGATTCGCGCGGTCCGCGAGGGGATTGACTGAGGATCGACGCTGGATCGACAATGCTGCGCGGCCAACATACCGACACATTGATCCCGGTTGTGGAGATTGACCCCCGTTGGCCGGTTGTACCCTGCCTGTGATCCGGAGGGGCGCCCTGTGCGTCCCACTCGCGACCGGCAGAGGAGTACCTGGTGGCAGTGGAGTCCGGCGGCCCCCCGCCTACCGTGTACCTCCACATCGGCGCGCCCAAGAGCGGCACGACGTTCCTGCAGGGCCTGCTGTGGAACAACGCCGAGGCTCTGTCCGAGGCCGGCGTCCTCCTGCCGGGCGGTTCCTTCGGCGCGCAGGTACGGGCCACCCGCGACCTGCGCGGGCTGGAACCGGAACCGGACGATCCCGATCCCGGCTGGGACGGCTCCTGGGACCTGCTGGCCGACGGTGTCAAGACGTCCGGCCACCACACCGCCGTGATCTCGCACGAAGTGCTGTGCGCGGTGGACGCCGAGGGCGCCGAACGGGCCGTGCGGTCCCTCGCCCCCTGCGAGGTCCACATCGTCTACTCCGCCCGCGACCTCGCCGGGCTGCTGCCCTCGGAATGGCAGGAGTACGTCAAGCACCGGTTCCATCACGACTTCGGGCACTGGCTGCACGAGGTGATCGACGGGCCCCCGGGCGGCGGCGCCGCCCAGTGGTTCTGGCGCGTGCACGACATTCCCGGCGTACTCGGGCGATGGGCCCCGCACGTCCCGCCGGAGCGCGTGCACGTGCTGACGATGCCCGGCCCGGACGCCCCCCGCGAGCGGCTCTGGGAGCGCTTCGCCGGACTGCTGGGCGTCGACCCGGCCGTGGCCGACGTGGCGGCCGCCCGCGCGAACGCGTCGCTGAGCTGGTCGGAGACCGAACTGCTGCGGAGGATCAACGCGGCCGTGGACGAAGACGCCCCGATGTGGCTGTACCACCGGCTGGTCACCGACGTCCTCGCGCTCAGGGTGCTGCCCGGCCGGGGCGAGCCCGGCCGGGTGCCACTGCCCTCCGACCGCCGCGCATGGGCGGGAGACAGGGCCCGGGACCTGGTCGAGGCCATCCGTGCCGCCGGCTACGACGTCGTCGGCGACCTCGCCGAACTGCTGCCCCGCGAGCGTCCGCCGGAGGAGAGCGCCGCCGCCGCGCCCGGGGACGCGGAGCTGCTCGACACGGCCGCCCACACCATCCTCGCGCTCCTCGACCGCGTCTCGATGCTCCGCGAGGAGATAGGCGAACTGCGTGACGAGCGCCGGGAGCAACGGCAAACCGCACTGCCCAAGCTGATGGCCCGCCATCTCAGCGAGCGCAGCCAGGCCGTCTGGAAGATGCGGGTCGGATACTGGCATCTGGTGGAGCGGCTTAAGGGCATCGAGCCGCCTCCCGAACCCGCGGCGGAGACCGAGGGCGAGGCGGCCGACGACCCCGGCACCGTCCTGTCCCGCCGAGCCCCGGCGCGATGAACTCCGGCGCCGTGAATCCGCTGGTCACCGCCATCGTCGTCACCTACAACAGGCGTGACCTCCTGACCGAGGCACTGGACGCGCTCGCCGCCCAGACCCGGCGGCCGGACGTCCTGATCGTGGTGGACAACGCCTCCACCGACGGCACCCCCGCCCTCGTCCGCGAACGGTTCCCGGACGTCGACCTGGTCGAACTCGCCACCAACACCGGCGGCGCCGGAGGTTTCGCGGCCGGGCTCGCCCGCGCGCTGGACACGTCCGCCGCGGAGACCGGCGGCACGGGCGGGCGGGCCGCGCTGATCTGGTTGATGGACGACGACACCATCCCCGAACCCGGAGCACTCGCCGCGCTCCTGGACGCGCGGGAACGGGCGCCCCGCGAGCCCGCCCTCGTCGCCAGCCGCGTCCTGTGGACCGACGGCCGCGACCACCCGATGAACACCCCGCGCGTCAAACCCGGCGCGTCCCGGGCCGAGCGGGCGGCCGCGGCGGAGGCCGGCTGCAGCCCCGTCCGGTCCGCGTCGTTCGTGTCCGTGCTCGTCGACGCGGCGGCCGTGCTGGAACGCGGGCTGCCGGTGGCGGACTACTTCCTGTGGAACGACGACTTCGAGTTCACCACGCGGCTGCTTCGAGGGCGGACCGGCCTGTACTGCCCCGCGAGCGTCGTCGTCCACAAGACCGGGACGTTCGGCGGCACCGACGCCGACCCGGGGGACCGTTTCTACTATGAGGTTCGCAACAAGCTCTGGCTGTTCACGCGCAGCCGCGGGCTGGCACCGGCCGAGCGCGTCCTCTACGCCGGATCGTCCGTCCGGCGCTGGGCGCGCACCTACGCCCGCTCGCGGGACCGGGCCACTCTGCGCCGCGGGCTGCGGGCCGGTGTCCGCGACGGCCTGCGGCGGCGGCCCCGCCCGACCGAGGAGGTCATTTCGGCCGCGATGCGTCGATATGATCCCTGACAACGCAGACGACGCAGGGCAAAGGGGAGGGCGGGTGTGACTCCGAAGGGGACGCCGGACGACGAGCACAGGGACGACCTGCCCGAGGAGGGCTCACCGTCTCGGCACCTGCCGGGGCCGCCTCCGCCGCCGCAGTGGCTCGACGAGGTCGACGAGCAGGACGACCCGGAGAACCAGAGCGACCAGGGCGACCAGAGCGGTCAGGGCGGTCAGGGCGGTCAGGGCGAGGACGAACTTGCCGGGCGCACCGAGGTCTTCCGGCGGGACGCCGAGCCGGCGGCGCAGCCGGCCGAGCCCGTACCGCCGGCCGCCAACATCGCCGACCTCACCATGACCGACTTCTCCCGCGGCACGGCGACCGGCGAGCCGGAAGCCGACGAGGACGAGGGGCAGGACCGCACCCGGGTGGAGCGCCTCCCGGGTTCGGTGCAGCAGGATGCGCAGGCTCCGCCGTCTCCCCCTCCGTTCCCGTGGGCGCAACAGATTCCGGACGCCCCGCCGGCACCGCAGGCACCGGAATCTCCACAGCCTCCTCCCACGGTGCAGCATCCATTGCCCGCGCCGCCTGCGCCCCAGCCGCCCGCACCCCAGCCGCCCGCACCTCAGCCACCGGCACCCCCGGCCCAGGCGGCGCCGCCACCGTTCCCGTGGGCGCAGGAGATCCCCGGCACGCCGAGCCCTCCGTCCCCCGAGCCGTTCCCGTACGCCCAGGAGATTCCCGGGCAGTCGCCGGCGCCGCCCGCGCCGACGCCCGCGCCCCAGCCGTTCCCATGGGCGCAGGAGGTTCCCGGCCCCGGAGCGTCCGGCAACCCGGTCTCCGGTACCCCCATCGCGCCGCCGCCTCCGGTCGAGGAGCCCTGGCGGACGGCGGCCCGGCCCAGACGCAAGGGGATCAACAAGAAGATCCTCTTCGGCGTGATCGGCGGCGTGGCCGCCGCCGCGCTGGTCGCGGGCGGAGTGGTCGTGGTGCTCGGCATGGGCGACGGCCCCGCCGAGAGCGGCGAGGGCGCTCGGCTCGCGGGCAAGCTGTTCCCGGCGGATCCGGCGGCCCGTTCCGATGGCCGCGACCAGGAGCTCACCGGTGTCGCGGCGTCCGGCGCCACCGTGGTCGCCGTGGGCGGCGAGGCCGATCCGGGCAACTACCGGGGCGTCTTCCTGGTGTCCGCCGACGGCGGCCGCACCTTCGAGGCCGCCCGGGTCGAGGGCCTGGACGGCGGCGAGCCCGGCGCGGCGGAGATCCTCAGGGCGGTCGGCGGCGGCCCCGGCGGCTGGGTCGCGATCGGCACCCGGCCGGGCGGCGGTGTCGTGTGGACGAGCGAGGACGGCCGGACGTGGCAGCGCCGGCCCGACGCGGCCGGCGACGTCTTCGGCCCCGGCAACCGCGTCTCGCAGGTCATCCGCACCGACAAGGGTTTCCTCGCCATCGGCGAGCACTCCCCCAAGCGCGACTTCAGCGACTCGGTTCCCGCCCTATGGCTGTCGGCCGACGGCCAGAACTGGGACGCGCTGACCGGCGGGCAGACCGGTCTGCCGCTGCGCGGGAAGGTCGTGGTGGAGGAGGCCGCGTCCAGCGGCGGTGTGGTGCTGATTCAGAGCATGCACGCCCCGGAACCGGGCGAGCCCACGTTCCACCGCGCATGGCGTTCGACCAACGGTGGCCGCACCTGGTCACCTGCCAAGATCCCCGCCCCGAAGGGCACCCGCGGCCTGAAGGTCGGCGGCGGCCCGGCGGGGCTGGTGGCCGTCCGCGAGGTCAAGTCCGGGAAGACGTCCTACGGCCAGGTGTACACGTCCAAGGACGCCACCGACTGGACCGAGGGCGGGAAGCTGGAGCCTGACGACTACAAGCACGTCCAGGAGTTGGTGGCCACCGACAGCGGCTACGCGGGCATCATGCAGCGCGAGCGCGACCTGCTGATCTCCCGCTCAGCGGACGGCAAGTCCTGGCAGGAGGCGGGAACGCTCCCCTTGGCCTCCGGACGCGCCCTGCTCGGGGCGTCGGCCACCGGCGAGCAGACCGTGCTGGTCGGCCGTGACCCCGGCAACGGCGACCTGAACGCCCTGCTGGCGGTGCGAAGCGCGGACGGCACGGAGATCCCCGTCGACCCGCTCAAGATCCCCGGTGCGTTCCGCGACGACCAGGCCGTCACCGCGGTCACCGCGGAGGGCGCTCAGGCGGTCGCGGTCGGCAGCACCGGCGGCGACGCCGCGATCTGGACGTCGGCGGACGGTTCGGCCTGGAACCGCGCCCGCTTCTCCGGCGGGATCTCCCGCCCGGCCCTGCAGCGGCTGCTCGGGGTGACACGCGGCGGCGCGGGCTGGCTCGCGGTCGGCGACGGAGGCGGCGCGCCGCGCGACCCGCTGGTGCTGACGTCGGCGGACGGCAACATCTGGAAGCCCGCCGACACCGACCCGGTGTTCGAGCAGAAGGGGAAGTTCCACCTCGCCACCTACGGCTCCGCCGCCGGCCCGTCCGGCTACGTCGTCGTCGGCGACGACGGGCTGTCCGGCGCGGTCTGGTTCTCGCCCGATCTGAAGACCTGGCAGCGCGGCAGCGGCGCCGGGCGCAACGACCTCACCGCGGAGAAGAACGGCAACCGCTGGATACGTTCGGCCGCCGGCGGGGACTTCGGCTTCGTCGCGGTCGGCGGCATGCGGAATCCGGACACGCCCGGTCCCGGCCATCCGGCGGTGTGGACGTCGCCCGACGGCAAGAAGTGGACGCTGCAGGAGCTCAAGCTGCCCTCCGGCCTGTCGCAGGGATGGCTCACGCATGTCGCGGCCAAGGGGGATGTCCTCGTCGCGGCGGGCGACGGCGGGAGCGCGTCCGGGACGACGGCCCTCACCTACATCTCCCCCGACGGCGGCAGGACCTGGCGCGAGAGCCGGCTGCCGATGCCCGACTCCACGGACTCCGTCCGGGTGACGGCCGTGACGGCCACGCCGAAGGGCTTCACCGTCTCCGGTGCCGCCGGGAGCACGGGCGCGTCCAACGTCATCACGTGGACGTCGGCGGACGGGACGTCGTGGGAGTCGCAGACGCCCGACGGGGACGTCCTCGCCGGTGCGGGCAGGCAGGAGATCACGGGCCTGACGCCGTTCAAGGAGACGCTGCTCGGCGTGGGACGCACCGTCTCCCGTTCCGGCGAGCAGCCCGTCCTCTGGAGCCGGCCGCTTTCGTGACGTCCCCGGGCCCGGCGGGTCAGCCCTCGTGGCGCGGCCGGGCGGGGTCGCGGCCGGGGAGGCTCTCGTGCCCGTCGGCGGCGCCGGTCGCCGGCCGGGCATGGCGGGGCACGTATCCCTGCTGCCTGGTCGCCGTCGCCCGGCGCGCGTCCTCGCGGTCGCGGGACCGGTTGCGGCGGGCGCCGTAGGGGGCGACGACGCGGCGGTAGAACGGCTTGCGGATCATGGTCGGGACGAGCCGGTAGCCGCCGCGCACCAGCACGTTCCGCCAGTACTGCGGCTGGGAGATGAAGCCCTCGTGCAGCATCTGGCGTTGCAGGCGCAGTTCCGAGCGCAGCAGGTCGCGTCCGCCGCGCCGCTCGTAGGCGCCGTCGCCCACCCGGTAGTAGACGAGCGGCTCGGCGACGTTCACCACCCGCGCGCCGTTCGCGATCATCCGTACGAACAGCCAGTAGTCCTCCATCAGCGGCAGGTCGCCGTAGCCGCCGGCTGCCACCACGGCGCTGCGCCGGTAGACGACCGTCGGATGGTTGAACGGGTCGTGCAGGCGTGAGTAGCTGGCGATGTCGTTGGGGTCGCTCGGCGGGATGCGCTGCCCGACGATGTCGGAGATGTCGGCACTGAACTCCAGCAGGCCGGCCCCGACGAGGTCGGCGCCCGCGCGCACCAGCGGCACCTGCGTCTGGAAGCGGTGGGGCATGGCGACGTCGTCGGCGTCCATCCGGGCGACGATGTCGTGCCGGGCCGCCTGGAGGCCGGCGTCCAGGGCGGGGCCGAGACCGCGGTTGCGCTCAAGGTGGACGAACGACACTTCGACGGCGCTGCCCGTGACGAGCTCCCGCAGGCAGGCCGCCAGCTCGGGCGGGACGGGGCCGTCCTGGACCAGGACCACCTGGTCGGGCCGGAGGGTCTGCTCGTCCACCGCGCTGCGGAAGGCGGCCCGCACGTGCTCCGCTCGATCACCGCCATAGACGGTCATCAACAGGGTGAAGGCTTCGGGCTGCATGCATCCGTTCCGAGGGGAGCGTGGGCGCCCGGCAGAGCCCTGTGCGGGGGCGGCTCCTGGGGGCAGAGGGTCGGGGGAATCGAGTGCGCTGTCTTAGATGTGACGCTTTGATGCGGTTGCTGGGTTACCCGCGGACACGATACCGATCAGCGGTGCCGGGTGTGGCCACGTCGGGCACGGCACAGACGCCAGGTGCGGGCGCGGTGGTCAGGTCCCGGCGCAGGCGTCGCGGTCGGCGCGGATCTCGCCGGCGACCTTGGGGACCGCCGCGTTCACGCCGCGCAGGTCGGCGCCGTCCTTGCCGATGACGAGGTAGACGTAGCCGGGCTTGGCGGACGCCCAGGCGCGCGGCTTGTGGCCGGGCACCGCGATGGCCATGCGGGCTGCCTGCCGCTCGGCGCCCGCGCCGTACAGGATCCGGGTGCGGGCGTACTGTTTGCCGCTGGTGCCGACCTTGACGACCTGGAAGCCGCGCTCGGTGAGCTGGTCCGCCGTCCGCTGCGCCAGGCCCGGGACCCCGGCCGCGTTGTAGACGCCGACCCTGACCTGGGCGGGCGGGACGGGCTGGACCTTGTTCTGCGCCGCCAGCGGCGCCGGGGCCGGCTCGGGGAGCTTGTTGTCCTCACGGACGGCCCGGAACAGCGGCTCGGCCCGCGCCCGGTCGAACTGGACGCGGTTCCTGTCCTGCGGGTACGCCTGCACGGGGACGGTGACGAAGCGGACCTTCCCCGCGCTCATCCCGCGCAGGCTGCCCGCGAGCTTCTGCATCACCGAGAGGGTGAGATCGTCGTCCGCCTTGATCGACTTCGCGACGGCGGAGAGGAAGTCGTAGGTGCGGCCCGGGTCGGTGAGCATGCCCTTGTCGGTGGCCTTCTTGACCACCGACGCCATGAACGCCTGCTGCCGCTTGATCCGGTCGAGGTCGGAGCCGTCGCCGAGCACGTAGCGGGTGCGGACGTAGCCGAGGGCCTGCTCGCCGCGGACGACCTGGCGGCCCGCCTTGAGGTGCAGTTCGGCCTTCGGGTCGTCGATGCGCCGCGGGACGCAGATCTCCACGCCGCCGAGCGCGTCCACGACGCGTTTGAAGCCGGTGAAGTCCACCTCGACGTAGTGATCGATGTGGACCTTGGTGAGGGACTCGATCGTCCGCCAGGTGCAGGCGGGGCCGCCGTTGGAGAACGCCGCGTTGATCATTCCGAACTGGGCGGGGACGGTGCTGCCGTCCTTCTTCTTGCAGGGCGGCATCTGCACCATCGAGTCGCGCGGGAAGCTGATGCCGATCGCGCTCTCCCCGCCGGGCGAGATGTGCAGCAGGATCGTGGTGTCGGAGCGCTGCCCGGTCTCGGCGCCGTAGCGGGCGTTCTCGCCCTCCCGGTTGTCGGAGCCCATCAGCAGGATGTTCAGCGAGTTGTTGAGCTTATCCGGACGGTCGTCGCCGAGCCGGCCGTCCACGTTCTCGCGGTCGATCTGGCCGTCCAGCCGCCGCCAGAACCCGTACGCGCTGAGGCTGCCCGCCACCAGCACCACCGACATCACGATCGACAGTCCGCCGAGCACGCGCCACAGACGCCCCCGCACCGGCGGTTCCGGTGGCGGCGGGGCGTTGTCCGCGTAGTACACGGGAGAGGGCGAGGCGGCTCGCTGCATCCGTAACATTTCAGCACAGATTGGACACAGGCCACCGTCGTCACGGGAAAGTCGGCCCCCACCCGGCACGTCCGCCCCCGGCCGTCCCTGGCACTAGACTCCGGTGAAGATGAGCACAGTAGACGCGCTGACCGACCAGGCCATGGTCGTTCTGCAGGACCGCCCCCTGGTGCCGCTGAGCGCCTGGCTGAACAAGGCCCTCGGCGACTGCACCGCGAGCGGCCGCACCCTGCAGCTGATCACCCCCCTGGACTCCCGGCTGTCGCTCCCCCTGCGCACCGCCGCGTCGGGCAACGACGTGCAATGGGTCGTCCGCAACGGCGACGCCTACTACGAGGGCCTCACCGGACGGCCGCTGAAGTGGAGCGGCGCGACGTTCGTGCCCGTCCCCGAGGCCCGCGACTACGCGCCCGGATTCACCACCCGTCCCAGCGCCTCGATCGGCTCGCAGCTCACCCTCGTCTACCGCACCAGGCACGGCGCCGAAGGCGACCTCGGCGGGCCCGTCGAGCGCCTTCTGCAGCTGCTCACCGGCAAACCGCCCGGCGCGCTCGGACCCGCCGAACCGCTGGAGCATCCCTGGCGCAGCGACCGGTTCACCGAGTACGCGCGGGGACGCGCCACCGCACGGCTCCTCGTCGGCGGCGACGGGCCCCGCCCCGCCCAGGCGATCTGCGACTTCACGTCGAGCGAAGGCGGAGCCGTCGCCGAGGTCAGCACCGTCACCATCGGCTACATGCCCGAAGACCCGCCGCCCCTCCAGCACCTGCCGACCCTCGTCGGCGCGCTGGCCGCCGAGCAGACCATCGCGTCCCTGTTCGTCCAGCTCACGCCCGGCCGCGCCGACCTCACCACCGAGCCCCGCTGGACCGGCGCGCCCGCACCCGTCGCGCTGGCCGTCGCGGGGACCGTCTCCGGGCCGAACGGCATCCCCGGCCAGCAGGTCGGGCCGCCGCGCGCCCCGCTGACGTTCTTCCCGCTCGGGGACGGGCGCTCCCCGGACGGCTGGCAGCGGCACAGCCACCTCATGCAGCACCTCCAGTCGGGCTGAGCCGCCCGCCCCGTCTCCCTCTCACGGCGTCCCACGTCGTCTCACGCCGTTTCCCGTCGCTTGCCCCGACGTACGACCCACAGGCCCGATGATCTACCCGTAAGGGATGATGTACGGTCCTGCCCATGGGACAGGCCGGTCAGCTCGACGCGCTTGAGCGGGCCGTCGAGGGGACACTCGCCGAAGGGGCGTTCGAGTTCGACGGCGACGAGGCGGTACTCCGCATCGAGGGGTCCCTCGTCCTGACGACCACCTGGTTCCTGTCCCTCGGCATCGGCGGCGTCGTGCTGCTGCTCGCCGGGGCCGTGCTGTCCCTCACCGGGCTGCAGGACGAGGCGCGATGGGCGCTGGCGCCCGGCGCAGGCCTGCTCGGCTGCGCGCTCGGCTTCGTCCTGCTGCTGCGCTTCACCCCGCTGTTCGACCTCTGGTCGATCTTCCCGCCCCCGGCGCTGGAACTGCGGTTCGCCGAGCAGGCGATGGTGCACCGGCGGACGCGCGTCCCCTTCGGCGAACTGCGGCCGGAACATCTGGTGTGGAAGAACGGGCGGTTCTTCCGGCGTCTCTACGTCCGGCACCCGTCCCTGCGCAAGCAGCTCGCCGGGTTCTTCGGCAGCGAGGAACGGCAGGCAGAGGAGTTCCGGCGGCGGCTGTGGGAGCTGATCTCCGCGCCCGACCCGGCCGGTGCCCTCGCACGCGGCAGCGACCTCACCCCGGTCCAGCACTGGATCATCGCGGCCGGCGCCCCCTACGGCGCGATCAACGGGTTCCGGCTGGACCGCCTCGGCACCGCCCCCGGCGACTCCGCCGCCGCCGACCGCCGCACCGCCCAGGAGCTCCTCCAGGACCCCTGGGGCGCCTACGACCTCGAACAGCTCCTCGGCGCCGTCAACTGGCTCGTCCAGGACGGGCACCGCGCCGACTTCACCCAGGACGCCGTCCTCGCCGCCCGGCCCCCCGCCGCGCAGGAGGAGTACGGGACGCTGCTGCGCGAGGTCGACGACCTCATCGCCCGCGACATGCTCGAGCCCCCGTTCGTCGAGCGGCTGATCGAGCTGGTCCGCGTCCGGTACGACGACGAGGGCGGCTCGTACGCGCGGCTCGTCCCGCGGCTGCTGCGCGACGAGCCCGGCGCCGACGTCAGCGAGGAGGGCGCCGAACTCGCCCAGTTCCTCCACCGGCTCTTCAACGACCGCAATCACGCGTCGGAGGAGCTGCACCGCCTGAAGGCCCTCGCCGACCCGGAGCTGCGCGCCAACGTGGGACGGTTCCTGATCTGGGACTACGGGCGCGCCCTCATGCTCTACCGGTGGGGCCACATGGTCGGGTGGCTCACGGAGGAGTACTGCTGGGAACGAATGCTGCCGCTGGCGATCGACGTCCAGCGGCGCTACTCGTCCTGGCGGGACATGGCCACCTGCTACCTGCAGGGGCGGCAGCTCTGGTCGGGTGGCGGCGGGAAGGCGCAGGCCGAGTACGAGCGGCTCCTCGAGAACCTCGCCACCGAGCCGCGCAGCCCGTGGAACCTCGTCCCCTGGGACCTCGACCTCACCCGCGACTGGGCCTGAGCGACCGGCGGCCGGCGGCGCTCAGCCTCCGATGACGCCGCCCTGGTAGGCGGCGCCGTCCTGGCCCGGGGCCCCGGCCGAGCCGCCGCCCTGGTCGGACGCCCTCCAGCTGCGCGCCGGGGCCTCGCTCGCACCGTCCGGGTACACGATCCCGCCGGCCCAGTGGACGAGTGAGTCGGCGAACCTGCGGGCCACCCGCGTCGCGTCGGGCAGGTCGGCGACGGCACGGATGTCCACCCACCACACCGGGGCGGTGACCCGGTCGGCGAACTCGGCGCCGAGCAGCCGCCGGACCTCGCTCTGCGCCGACACCTGCACCGCGTCCTCGATCGAGACGAGCAGCCGGCCCTCGGCGTCGTACATCAGGGTCGGCTCCGGTTCCCCGCCGCGCAGCTCCAGCGGCTCCCCCATGGCGATCATGCCGTCGGCCACGGCGTGCACATCCGGACGGCGGCGCACCAGCGCCACCAGGTCACTGCTCATCGGGTCACCCCAGCATCGGGCGGACTGAGCGGGCCGTCGCCGTGCGCGGCGACCGGTCGCCGGCTTGTGTCGGACACGTGCCTCCCCTCTCCATCGCAACCCTATGAGACATCCGCACGCGCCGCCGCAGTCCCCGGGCACGCGGCATCACGAGACATACCTACCATCCCCCGTGAAATCGCCAACTCGTGCCCGCTACTCTGGTCCGATCTCACTCGGCACCCCGCACGGATCAGCTCGGAGCGTTCCATGAACTCCCCCCAATGGCCCGGCCAGCCGCCCGGCGGGCCGGGATTCCCGCCGCCACCGGCGCCGCCCGGCCCCCCGCTGCCCGGCGGCCCGCTGCCCGGCGGCCCCGGTTTCCCACCGCCCCGGCGCGGCGGCGGCGGACCACTGGTCCCGCTGCTGATCTTCGGCCTGGTGGGGATTCTCGCCGTGCTGGGCCTCGGCACGTTCCTCGTCCTGGAAAGCGGCGACGACGACGATCCCGGCGGTACGACCACGCTGCCCACCTACTCTCCCTCCACCCCGTCCTACTCTCCCGAGCCCAGGCCCACGGAGACCAGGACCGGCGGGACGACGTCGAACCCGGCCTCCGTCCTGTCCGCGACCATCCGGACCGCGAAGGGCAACACCTTCACCCAGGCGGGCACCCGCACCTCGTCGTGCACCAGCCGCGCCAACACCAAACTCCGCGCCACGCTCCGCTCACACCCGTGCATCGGGCTGATGCATTCCGCGGTCTACGCCAACCCGACCAAGAAGATCATCACCGCGGTGTCGATCGCGAAGTTCTCCAGCCCATCGGCGGCGAGCAGCGTCAGCCGCGTCACCGCCACCAAGGGCTGGCCGAAGCTGCTCATCCCGTCCGACGCGAGCGGCCTGCGGAAGCCCCGGCCCGACCCCGCCTACTGGACGCGGTCCTGGACGCAGGGCTCCAACGTGATCTACGCCCAGTCGTACTGGTCGACCGGCTCCGCCACCGGCGGCCGCACCGGCAGCGTCTTCGCCACCGCCGGCGAACTCGGCGTCGAAATCACCAACACTCTCCGCTGGACCGACTGACCCACCGGCCGACTCGAACGGCCGGCTCAGACGGCCGAGTCGAACGGCCGAGTCGAACGGCCGGGGTGGACGGCGGGCGCGGACACGCGTCCGCCGCCACCGAGGGCGTGCGCCTCAGTGGCTCGGCGCCACGTCCCCCAGCGACCGCGCGAAAGCCTCGTAGGCGATCCGGCCGACCGCCGCCTGGGTGGCCTCACCGAGCCGCGAAAGGTCCACCGCGGAGCCCATCGCGATATGGCGGTCATAGGGGACGTTCACCACGGGCGTCCCCCATGCCGTCAGCATCTGCGTCGCGCGCGAGAGGTCCGCACCGACCTGCGGGGCGTGCGACACCATCGCGATCACCGTCCGGGCCAGCAGGCCCCGCTGCGCCCCCTGGGAGAACCACTCCAGCGCCCCCCGGGCGCTGAGCGCGCCGTCGACCGTGCCCGGAGTGACCAGAACCACGCTGTGGGACTGCCCCAGAATGCCGCGGTGAAGGTCGGTGAGGATGCCGGCGCTGCAGTCGGTCACCGCCGTGGAGATGTACCGGCTCACGGCGCTGAACGCCGCCTGGAACGTCTCGAAGTTGAACTCACCGGTGATCCGGCCGCCGCGCGTCGCGGCGAGCACCCACAGCCCCTCCCGGGTCTGCCGCAGGTACTGCGCGGCCTCCTCGAACGTCCGGGGCTGCTGCGCCGCCAGATCGAACAGCGACAGTTCGGAGCGGACGCCGAGGCGCAGCGGAAGCGACCCCAGCTCCGCGTCGGCGTCCATCGCCAGCACCCGGTCGGGACGGTGCCGCGCCAGCTCGGTCGCCAGCAGCGCCGCCACGGTCGTCTTGCCGGCGCCACCGCGGACGCTGACCACCGTGATCTGCCGGAAGCCGCCGACGGGCCGCCGAAGATATTCCGCGATCTCCGCGCGGGTCCGGATCTGGCCGGACGCCCCGACGGCCTTGCGGACTCCCCGTCCCATCCTGCGCACCAGCGCGTCACCGTGCTGGTTCTTGCGGACGAACTCGTCCGCCATCGGCACCGCCCCCGCGCCGTGCGGCTGAGGGGGCGGAGCCGGGACGGGCGCGGACGGTGCGTGCTGGGCGGACGCGGCGTCGTGCTGCTGTTCGTCGTTCTCCCCGCCGGCCCCCGGGGCCTGCGGGACGCCGGGGGCCTGCGGCGCGGAGCCGCCCACCGGAGAGATCGCCGCCTCCCAGCTGAAGTCCTCGTTGACGAGCGGCACCCCCGCCTCGGCGGCCTGCTGCTGCGGGCCCGGATCGGGATGCTGCTGCGGTGCCGGCTCAGGCCGCGGGTCCGGGCCCGGCATCTCCGGCGCATGCTGTGGCGCCGGCGTCTGCGCCGCGCCGGCCTGCGCCGGTTCGGGCGCGCTCGGCTGCGCCGGTTCGGGGGCGCTCGGCCGCGGCGACTCGGGGAACGGATCGTACGGCCTCGGCGGCGGCTGCTCCGCCTCCGCGGGAGCCGGCTGCGGCGGGTCCGGGAACGGATCGTACGGCCTCGGCTGCTCGGCTTCGGCGGGAAGCGGCTGGGGCGCCGGGGGCGCGGGAGGCGCGGCGAGAGGCTCCTGTACGGCCGGTGGCGGCGACGGCCGCCGCGCACTGTGCTCGGCCGCCTCGGCCCCCCAGCCCGCGTCGGCGATGACGGTCGCCGCCGACCCGAAGGCCGTCAGGCCGCGCTGCGACACGCCGAGATCACGCAACACGGAGTGCTGCCAGCTGGAGTCCGGCACCCGCCCTCCTTTCACCCTGCGCCAGCCTACGCCTCCCGCCCTCGCCGCGAACGCCCGCATCACCCGGACGGCGCCACCCGGGCGGGGGTCACCCGGGCGGGACGCACCCGGCTACGGGGTCGCCTGCGCCGCGCACTCCTGGGAGTCCTTGTTGACCTTCGCGGGGTCCATGCCCTCGACGTTCCTCGGCGCGACGGCGGGCGAGGTCGGGCTCGGCTCGGGCATGTCGTAACCCTTCTTGCGCATGCAGTCGATGACCTTCGCGATCGACTTCTTCTGCGCCGCGGTGAGACCTCCACCGCCGTTGCCGTTGCCGCCGTCACCACCGCCGCCGTTGCCCCCGCCGCCGTTGCCGGTGATGGTGCCGCCCGAGGGGTTCACCGACGTGCTCGCGGTGGCGGACGGCGACGATCCTCCGCCGGCGTCGTCCTTCGAGTCCGACCCGCAGGCGCTCATGCCCAGCGTCAGGGCGACGGCGGCGGGAATGACCAGGAGCTTCTTCATGACCACTCTTTCTCTCTGCTCGATCGCATACCAGGGGGACGGCCGTCCACACGCACGACGCTGAGCGAGAAGGCAGCCGCGAGGAAGAAAGCGAATCTAGTTGGGGGGCCGGGGCGCTCCGGGGCCTTGCGGCGGCACGTACGGCTGCCCTCCCTGCGGACCCCCGGGCGGTCCGCCCTGCGGGGCCCCCGGCTGTCCGCCCCACCCCGGCGGCGGACCCGGCTGCCCACCCTGCGGGGGCACCGGCATCCCACCCTGCGGGGGCGGTGCCTGCCCACCCTGGGGAGGCGGCGCCTGACCGCCCCAGCCGGGCGGCGGGCCGGACCGTCCTCCGCCCGGCGGGCCGGCACCCGGCCCCGTCCGGGCGTTCTTCTTGGTGCCGCGCCGGATGAAGAAGAACAACACACCCCCGCCGACCACCAGGATCACGGCTCCGGCGATCAGAATGATCAGAAGGTTGCGATCCGCCTGGTCGGCACGCTTGGTGGCGTCGGACTTGGGCACCTTGGTCGCGGACGGCTTCGCGCTCGCCTGCGGGTTGTCCGCCAGCCAGCGGTCGTACGCGGCGAAGACGGGGTTCGGCGCGTCCTTCGGCACCTTCGCGGTCAGCGCCGCCGCCGGAATGATGACCCCGGTACCGGTCAACTCGTCCTTACCGGGAGGACCGGCGTCCTTGGTGGTGTTGACGATCCGCTGGACGACCTCACGAGCCGGCATGTTCGGGTGCTTCGACCGGACCAGCGCCGCGACCGCGGACGTCAGGGCCGCGGCCTGGCTCGTCCCGGCCCGCCGGTCGATGACCTGCCCGTCCGCCCGAAGGGTGTTCACCAGCAGACCCGGAGCCGCCACGGCGACGTAAGGCTGGCGCTGTGTCTTCTCCCATGCGGCCTTCTGGTTGTCGACGGCCCCCACCGCGAGTACCCCGCTGCAATTCGCCGGCTCCTCCGGCCGGTTGCCGGCGTCGCCGCTGTTGCCCGCAGCGGCGACGACCACGACATCACGTTGCAGCGCATACCCGATCGCCTGCTGGGTCTCGGGCCTGCATTGGCCACTGAGGCCCTGAGAAATGTTGATCACTTTGGCGCCGCGATCAGCTGCGAAACGGATCGCCTTGTCCCACACGGTGAGGCTGGCCTTAATCGGCATGATCTTCGATTCCGGGGCCACGCCGACGAAGCCGGAGCCCGTTCCCCGGCTGGCGATGAGGGCGGCCATGCCCGTACCGTGCGAATCCTCCGCACTCGAAGTGGGACCGATCTGACCGTTTCCGGAGCCGGTTCCCGCGTCGATTCCGGGAACCATGGCCCCCTGGAAGTCGGGGAGCTTTCCATTGACCCCGTCGTCGATCACCGCGACGGTGACGCCGGCCCCCTTGCTGACCGGCCAGACCTTCTGCTGGATCTCCCAGGCCGTGAACCACCACTGGTCACTGCGCGGGCCGGGAGCCGCACTGACAGGCGCTGCGGTCGTCAGGACCAGAGCGGAAGTCGCTCCGATCGCGGCGAGCCATCGTGTCATCCGTCGCACAACGCAACCTCACTACACGGAACACGGCGTGAGCAGTTCGAAGAATTCGATCTGCTCACGCCGTCTCCTGCATCGTCTCGTGACCGAGCCTGGGGTCAGCCAATCACGGGAGGGGCGGTGTCATCATCGTTTCCGCCCCACACGTCCTCATCTTCCATGAGCCAGGTGGTGCGCTCGTGTTCGTCCTCGCCGCCACCGCCGCCGCGGCCCATGGGAGCGCCGCCGCCCATCATGCCGCGGCCGCCGGCGCCGCCTCTGCCCGCGCCCGCGCCTCCGGTGGCACCGCCCCGGCCCGCGCCGGGCATGCCTCCGGCCAGACCACCTGCACCGAGGCCGCCGCCACCGGGAATGCCGCCGCCACCGCCACCGGGAATGCCGCCGCCGCCGACGCCGCCGCGGCCGAACGGGTCAACGCCCGCGCCACCGCTGGGGGGACCACTGGACAGGCCGGCGAGGTCGCTCTCGGAGGGGCCGCCGGGAATGCCGCCGCCACCGCCGGGAATGCTGCCGCCGCCACCGCCGCCGGGGATGCTGCCGCCGCCACCGCCCGGGATGCTGCCGCCGCCACCCGGGATACCGCCGCCGCCACCGCCCGGGATGCTGCCGCCACCGCCGCCGGGAATGCTGCCGCCACCGGGAATGCTGCCGCCGCCACCGCCGCCGCCCGGATTGCCGATGCTGCCGCCACCCGGAACCCGGTTCTCGGGGGGCAGGCCGCCACCGCGGTCGGTCGACGGCAGGTTGGTGGAAATCCGCTCGGGCATGTCGCCGTTGGCCTGGACGGTGCGCTCACCAAGGCGCTTCATGTGCTCCTGCGCGGCCTTCTCCTCCGCGCTGTCGATGAGGCCCAGGGCTTCACCGATCTTCTTACCGCCAAGGGCGATCATTCCGCCGGCGGGGCCGGCGACCATGGTGCCCGCCACGACAACACCGGCGTCGTCATAAGAGATGTTGCCAACAAAGCCCTTGCCGGGCCGGTTCTTCACATACCAGTCGAGCTTCGTGCCGTGGTCGGACAGCGCCTTCCCAGTCGTGTCAGAAACCTGCCGCAGGCCCTCGGCGCTCGTCTCCAAACGTCCGATCTGCTTGATCGTGGCCTCTGCGTCGTCGCCCTTCCAGACACCGGCGAGCGCGGTCTTCTGCGCACGGAGGATACCGACCGCATTCTGGAACTTCCGCGCGGCGGCCTCGTAGTGGCCGCCTGCGTCAATGACCCTTTGCGGATTGGTGGCATCAAGGATCGAGTTCATCTGATCGATGCCGCCGTCCCACTCGGTGGGGCTGTTCTGGTGCGAGCGAATCGGCTCGTCGTGCTGCGTGTAACCCATGAGTTATCGATCCCGCCTACTCGCGCCGGCTAGTACGCGCTGGTGTTACTGGTGTTCGGGGTGGCACCACTACCGTCCGCCATTGTTCTGTTGGCTGCGGCGGCGTTCTGCTGTTCCTTCTCGTCGTGGTTGCCGACCATGCGGTCAAGCGCCTGGATGATGCCGTCGTAGCTGCGCAGGAAAGCGTCGTACTGGGCCTTGATCTGGTTATAGGCGGCCGTGGTCGACGCGGCCAGGCCCTGCACCGCGGGGTACTGCCCCAGATCCGCGTTCGTGATGTTGCCGTGCACCGAGATGTCGTTGCGGGTCCCCTTGCCGTCGTCGAACTCGGCCAGGTTGTCCTTCAGCTTCTTAAGGATCTTCCTGACCTCGTCGCGATCGATCTCGCTCTTCTGATCACCCATGTCAGCCTCCGGCGGGCCGGAAGCGCCCGCTCCCCGTGTTGACTTCTGTCCTAGAAGTTCGGTGACCTGCCGTCACCACGGCCGGCCGCCGGTGTTCCGGGCGGCCGGCCAATCGTGTGGTCGTCAGCCGCCGATGATTCCGACGTTCGTCTTGACCGTGCTCTGGCCCGTCTCCTGCGAGGACTGGATGACCGCGCCGAGCTGCTGCACGATGCGGGAGATGTCGGCGGCCGAGGCCTCCCACTGGCGCTTGGCGTCGAAGTAGGCTTCGCGCGCGCCGTCCTCCCACTGGGCGAGCTTGCCCTCGACGCTGCGCGCGAGGTCGTCGAGCTCGGAGTTCATCTGGTTGTACTTCTGCTGGAAGGCGGCGTATGCCTGCTGCATCGCGCCGAAGTCCATCGAGCTGTAGCTCATTGTTCCTCCGTGTCGTCCTGGGATCCGTGGTGGTCGATCAGCCGTTGAGCAGCCCGGCGACGCGGTTGACCGCCTCGGTCTGCTGCTGCTCGCTGCCCTCGTAGTTGATCTTCACCTGGACGAGCTTCTCGTGGAGGCCGTTGAGGACCTCGAGGACCTTGCCCAGCTCGCCGTTGAACTCGTTGTAGACCCTGGTGAAGGCGCTGCCGGCCTCACCGACCCAGCGGCCCGACAGCTGCGCCTGCTCCTGGCCGAGGTCGCCCTGAATCTTGCGCAGATCCTGCGCCGCCTCCTCGACCCGCTGGGCCGCCTGGGCCATTTCTGCTCTGTCGACCGAAGACTTCTGGCTCATCAGTCATCCTTCCCGACTAGGTACTACCTGTGTTCGACGCGGCGTGAGCCCCCGTTGGTTCACCGCCGACCCAGTCGACTTTGAACACCATCGTCAGGCACAACGCACATCCTCGTAAAGCGTCGTTACGGTGCATAACGGTAGATCATCAGAGATTGGACTTACGGGGGACCAGATGGCACGTAACGGTGTCGCCGAAGTGCCGGCCAGGTGAACAGGACCGTCAGGCCCACATCTGGGAGTTGGTCCCCTCGGCGGACTGGTAGTTCTGCTGGGCGGTGCCCACCGCCTCGCTGAACTGCTTCACCGTGTCCGCCTGCTCCCGCGCCACCTTGTCCCACTTCCCCTTGGCTTCGAAGTAGGCGTCACGCGCATCGTCCTCCCACCTGCCCAGACCGCTCTGCAGGTCGGCCTCGAGCGTGTCCAGCAGCTGGACCATCTCCCGATGCTTGGCCTGGAAGATCGCCTGGGCGTGTTGCATCGTGGCGTAGTCAGTGCTGAACGCGTGACTCACTGCAACCCCTCCGTGATGACCGTAACGACCGGTGATCTTACCAAGATTCTGCGGTACGTTGGGATACTCACCCTTTTCGCTGATCATCCGCCCGCACCACTCGGTTGAATGGGTTCAAGTGCCTTCTGCGGATCCAGCACCGGTCCCTTCGGCACCAGGTTGAGCAGGTTGGCGGGCACCGGAACGGCGTCGTTCTTCTCACCGGAGATGGTGTATCCCAGCGCCTTGGCGGTCTCCGCCGACTTCAGCGCGTATCTGCGGCCGTCGTCCGCCACGAGCGCGTAGGTGTTGATCGCCTCGGCGGATCCGGACGCCGGCAGCACACCCGCCAGGACCGCGCTCCCCGGTGGCAGCACCACGTTGTCGACACCGGAGCCGGAGGCCCGGGTGGGCATCGGCAGGTCCGTGCCGCCCCCGATGGTGAGCTTGGCTCCCGTGGAGCCGTCGCCGGTGTCGGGATAGACGACGCAGAGGGACTCCTTCGCGTCATACGGCCGCACCTTGATCTGCGACTGGGGCAGGCGCTCGTCGATGACCCGCTCGTTCGAGCGGTGGGTGGTCACCGCGGCGCCGTCGAGGGGGGTGTCCTTGGGGAGCTTGTACGACGCGGAGTTCTGGATGAGCGCCGCCTGAAGCACGCTGATCGGCGCGTACCCGTCCGCCATCAGGACGTAGGGCTGGTCGCCGGCCCCGACGCCCTTGACGACGAAGACCTGGCCGATCACGCCGGCGGAATCGGGGAACTGCGGCTTGCCGCCCGCGCCGGGAATGTTCGGGGGGGCGAAGTCGGGCCCGGCGGGCAGCGCGTTCACGAAGCCGGGCGACACGGCCGCGGGCGCCGAGGCGCTGAGCACGGTGAGACCGGCCGGCGACAGGCGCATCCGCTGGTTCTTCCAGATCAGCCAGTTGTTGTTCGCCCCCGTGCTGACGACCACGCCGGTCGCCGGGTCGAGGGGCTCCCCGCCGACCTCACGTCCGCCCACCAGCGAGACCACCGACTGCCCGGGGCCGCCCTGCTGGTTCTGCCGCACGCAGACCGACCAGGGCCCGCCGACCAGCCGTTTGGCCGCGGGAACCGAGTCCGGCGCCCCGGGGATGCCGATCATCGGTCCGCGGGGGAACTTCGAGAGCGACTTGGCGGAGACGGACTTCTGCTCGGCGGCCCCGCCGCCTCCGCCGCCCGCCAGCGAAGCGGCGAGCTTGGCCGACGTGTAGTTGGCCACCGGGCACAGCACGTCCTTCCGGGCCCCTTGGGGCGTGCACCACACGAAGTGGGCGCCGGTCTCCTTCTCGATGAGGACGATGCCCTTCTTGTCCAGGCCGCTGCTGCCGCCGCCGAAGAGCAGGCCGATGATGCCGAACACGGCGGCGACCAGCACTCCGACCATGATCCCGGCGAACGTGCCGACGTTGAGCTTGCGCAGCGGCTGCTCTGGATAGTCGGGTTCGGCGAGGATCAGCGCCTGGGACGCGCGGTGGGTCATCAGGCGGTGCGCCTGCAGCAGATCCCTCTTGGTCTGCATCGAGCCTTCCCCCTCGTCAGCTCACCACAGTGCGCACGTACTCGAAGACCCCCGCGACGCCGAGCGCGAGCGGGATCAGCGCCACCACGAGGAGGATCTCCAGGATGTCTCCGGCACGTCCCCAGAACGGGGTCAGCCGGTTGCCGGGCAGCCACATTCCCACCCCGGTGGCGATACCGGAAACGATGAGCGTGGGCAGGAGCACGCCGGTCAGCAGGAGGACCTGGGAATCGGTGTCGAGCGCGGTGGCGACGGCGAGCGCGCCGAGCCCCGCGACGCCGGGCAGCAGGAGCCAGAGCTTCTGCGCCCTGGCCCGGAATATCCGCGCCCGCAGCAGCAGCGCGAAGGACAGGACGACGCACATGACGGGGCTCACCCATCCGCCGTCGAAGGCCAGCGGCACCACCGCCCCGAAGGCGACCAGCCCGATCACCGACACGCCCCCGGTCACGTACCGGTCGGCGACCGCGGTGCGGCTCAGCAGCGCCTGCCCGTCGACCATCAGGGTGTCGCGCCGCAGGTCCTCGGCACTGCCCGGCACGGGCGGCAACTGGACCCGCGCCATCTTGAACGCGACGCCGGGCAGGAGCGGGGTCAGCGCGAGAGCGATCGTCACCGTGATGGCGGCGATCCCGGCGGCGTCCATGTCGAACGCGAGCGGGACCGCGCAGTTCGCCGTCCCGAGCAGCGCGGCGACCGCGACGCCGTAGAAGACCGGCAGCCCGTCGGCGATGGCGAACCCGGCCAGCGTCGCGGCGAGCACGACCGCGCCGAACCCGGCGACCAGGTGCAGCGCGCCGATGTCGCGCAGCGCGTCGTCGCCCGCGGGGGCCAGCAGCCCGGCGAGGAACGCGTACGGCAGCGCCGCGTAGCCGAGCGCCGTCCCCGCCCCGGCGTCGCCGAGCGCGCGGGACAGCGCGATCGCGGCGCCCAGCAGGAGCAGCCCGACCACGCCGGCCGCGATCGCCGGGGCGATCCAGGACGGCCCGGCCATCAGCAGGGTCAGCGCCCCGACGAACAGCCCCGCCACGCCCCACGCGAGGGCGAACCTGCGGGTGGAATCCTGGCGCCAGCGGCCCGGCCGCTCGCCGACCCCGGTCGCCACGACATCGGGGACGTCGTCGAAGGCCAGGTCGGGGATCTGCGCCATCCGCGGGCGCAGATAGATCAGGTCGCCGTCGCGGATACCGGCCTGCGCCGGTGTGCTGGCCGGGTCGAAGGGGGCCTCGTCGAGCTTCTGCAGCACCCAGCCGCCGTGCGCCAGGCCGGCGTCGGCGAGGTTCTGGCCGGCGTAGCGCAGCATCGTGGGGTAGAGCTCGGCGAAGGTCGCGTCGGCGGGCAGCGCGATGTCGACCCGCCGGCTCGGTCCGACGACCGTGATCCGGCAGAGGTCAGCTCCTGGGAGCGCACTCACGACTTCCTCGCAAATCTTCCGGTGTGCGGACGGGGGGCGAAGCACCTGAATGGTGCCATGCCCGCCGCCTCGGCCGCCGGGGGATCCTCGTGCCTCATGTGACGTGATGGTGATGTGAACGGCGCCAACCCTAATGTCTGAATGAGCCGGGCGTGTACTGGACCGACCGTCAATGGGGGTTGATGTGGCTCGCACGCCACATCCGATGCCTCTACGATTCGTACCGATCGAGTAACGGCACGACCACCTGATACGGCATGCGGCGGAACGACCGCAGGCCGGCGGCGCGCCCCGCCGCCGCGACGGGCGCGATGGAAGGGACGGCTAGCGTGAGCACGGACATCGTCCGGCGCAAGGAGCGGCGCGACCCCCCGCCGATGCCGCGGGGAGAGATCCTCCTCGAGTCGCCGCCGGAACTGCCCGAGTTGATCCCGCAGGGCTTCCAGGCGGTGCTGACCTACCTGCCGATGCTGGCCGGATCCGGCGCCATGGTCCTCATGATGACGGGCCGGGGCGGCGGGACGCTGCAGTACGTGGCGGGCGGCATGTTCGCCGTCTCCATGTTCGGCATGATGCTCGGCCAGGTCGGCCGCGGCAGCGGCGAGCGCAAGGTCAAGCTCAACAACGACCGGCGCGACTACCTGCGCTACCTCGGGCAGGTCCGCAAGAAGGTCCGCAAGGCGGCCAAGCAGCAGCGCGAGGCGCTGGAGTGGGCGAGCCCCGACCCCGGTTCCCTGTGGTCGCTGGCGATGAGCGCCCGGCTGTGGGAGCGCCGCCCGTCCGACGACGACTTCCTCCAGCTCAGGCTGGCCAGCGGGGCGCAGAAGCTCGCCGTGCAGCTGATCGCGCCGGAGACGAAGCCCATCGAGGACCTCGAACCCATGACGGCGGGGGCGCTGCGCCGTTTCATGCGCACCCACGCGAACGTCCCGAATCTGCCGATCTCGCTTTCCCTGCGGTCGTTCTCCCGGATCGTCCCGACCGGTGATCCCGAGGCCGTGTACGGGATGGTCCGCGCGGTGATCTCGCAGATCGCCACCTTCCACTCCCCCGACGACGTGCGCATCACGGTGTGCGCGTCCCGCGAACGGATGCCGTGGTGGCAGTGGATCAAGTGGCTGCCGCACAACCTGCATCCCACCGAGCACGACGCGGCGGGCCCAGTGCGGCTCATGGCCGAGAGCATGACCACGCTGGAAGCCATGTTCGGCCAGGATGTCAAGGACCGTCCCCGCTTCCAGCCGGGCCTCTCCCAGGACGACCTCCCGTACCACATCGTCATCATGGACGGCGGCCAGGCGTCCTACGACTCGCAGCTCGCCGCCGACGGTGTCGAGGGCGTCTGCATCATCGACCTCACCGGTTCCGTCGCGCCGACACCGGAACCGACCATGCTGCGGCTCGGCGTCACCAAGGAGCAGGTCTCCCGGCTGTCCAAAGACCGCACGGGCAAGGACGTGGCCACCCGCATCGGCAAACCCGACTCGGTCACCCTCCAGCAGGCCGAGTCGCTGGCCCGCCAGCTCGCCCCGCTGCGCGCCAGCGCCGTGTCCGGCCCGATGGAGGACGCGCTGTCCGGCGCCACCACGGTCACGTCGCTGCTGGGCATCGAGAACCCGTTCCGCGTCGACCCCAACGTGACGTGGCGGCCGCGGGCGCCGCGCAACCGCCTGCGCGTCCCCATCGGCGTCGACACCGAGGGACGGCCCGTCCACCTGGACATCAAGGAGTCCGCTCAGGGCGGCATGGGCCCGCACGGCCTGTGCATCGGCGCCACCGGTTCCGGTAAGTCCGAGGCGCTCCGCACGCTGGTGCTCGGTCTTGCGCTGACGCACTCGTCCGAGGTGCTCAACTTCGTCCTCGTCGACTTCAAGGGCGGTGCGACGTTCCTGGGGATGGACAACCTCCGGCACGTCTCCGCCATCATCACCAACCTTGAGGACGAGCTCCCGCTGGTCGACCGCATGTACGACGCGCTGCACGGCGAGATGGTCCGCCGGCAGGAGTACCTGCGCGCCCAGGGCAACTACGCCTCGCTCCGCGACTACGAGAAGGCCCGCGAGCAGGGCGCCGACCTGCAGCCGATGCCGACGCTGTTCCTGGTCCTGGACGAGTTCTCCGAGCTGCTGTCGGCCAAGCCCGAGTTCGCCGACCTGTTCGTCATGATCGGGCGGCTGGGACGGTCGCTGGGCGTGCACATCCTGCTGGCCTCGCAGCGTCTGGAGGAGGGCAAGCTGCGCGGCCTCGACACCCACCTGTCGTACCGGATCGGCCTCCGAACGTTCTCCGCTCAGGAGTCGCGGGTCGTGCTCGGCGTCCCGGACGCCTACGAACTGCCGTCCGCCCCGGGGCACGGGTACATGAAGTTCGGCACCGAGTCGATGACCCGGTTCCGCGCCGCGTACGTCTCCGGGCCCGCCAGCGAGGACCTGCAGCCGAAGGAGCAGGCGGGGCCGCAGGTCGTCCGGCAGATCGTCCCGTACATCCCCGACTACATCCGCCCGCACGTCATCGAGAACCAGCAGGAGCAGCAGGGCGCCGAGGAGGAGTCGCAGGCCTCGCTGTTCGACGTGGTCGTCAAGCAGCTGGAGAACCACGGCCCGCCGGCGCACGCGATCTGGCTGCCGCCGCTGGACGCGCCGCCGACGATGGACGAGCTGCTGCCGTCCCTCGCGGTCGTTCCCGGGCTCGGCCTGACGACGCAGCACGAGGCGTGGCGGAACCGGCTGCACGCGATCGTCGGCGTCGTCGACAAGCCGTTCGAGCAGCGCCGCGACCCGATGTACGTCGACCTGTCGGGTGCGGCGGGCAACGCGGGCATCGCCGGCTCACCGCAGACCGGCAAGTCCACGATGCTGCGGACGCTGATCGCGTCGCTCGCGCTGACGCACTCGCCGCAGCAGGTGCAGTTCTACTGCCTCGACTTCGGCGGCGGGACGCTCGCCGCGCTGTCGGACATCCCGCACGTCGGCGGTGTCGCCAACCGCCTCGACGGCGACCGCGTCCGCCGCACGGTCGCCGAGGTCACCTCCCTGCTGGAGCAGCGGGAACGCGAGTTCGCCGAGCGCGGCATCGACTCGATGCCCACCTACCGGCGGATGCGCGCGTCCGGCGAGATCACCGGCGACGGCTACGGTGACGTGTTCCTCGTCGTGGACGGCTGGATGACGCTCCGCCAGGACTTCGAGAACCTCGAACCCGTCATCACCGACCTGGTGGCCCGCGGGCTCGGCTACGGCATCCACGTGGTCTCCACGGTCAACAAGTGGTCGGAGTTCCGGATGAACGTCCGCGACCTCTTCGGGACCAAGCTGGAACTGAAGCTCGGCGACCCGTACGAGTCCGAGATCGACCGGAAGCTCGCCGGGAACGTGCCGGAGGGCAAGCCCGGCCGCGGCCTCACCCGCGAGGGCCACCACTGCCTGACGGCGCTGCCGCGCCTGGACGGCGACACCGACGACTCCACGCTCGCGGAGGGCGTCAAGAAGCTGGTCGCCGCGATCGCCGGCAACTGGGACGGGCCGTCCGCGCCGAAGGTCCGGATGCTGCCCGCGGTGCTGCCGGCCTCCTCGATGCCGAGCGCCGCCGAGAGCGGCTCGCGGATCCCGATCGGCATCGACGAGGACACCCTGTCGCCGGTCTTCCTGGACTTCACGGCCGAGTCCCACTTCCTGGTGATCGGCGACACCGAATGCGGCAAGTCGAACCTGCTGCGCATGATCACCGGCGGGATCATCGAGCGGTACACGCCCGACCAGGCGCGGATGATCTTCATTGACTACCGCCGGGCGCTGCTGGACACGGCCGACACCGAACACCGGATCGGCTACGCCGCGTCCTCGGCAGCCGCGCAGGGCCTGGTCAAGGACATCGTCGGCGCGCTGCAGGCCCGGCTCCCGCCCGCCGACCTCACCCCCGAGCAGCTGCGCGACCGGTCATGGTGGACCGGCGCGGACCTCTACCTGGTCATCGACGACTACGACCTGGTGGCCACGTCCAACAACCCGGTGGCTCAGCTGGCCGAACTGCTCCCCCAGGCCCGCGACATCGGACTGCACGTGATCGTGTCCCGCGCCTTCGGCGGCGCCGGGCGCGCGATGTACGACCCGGTACTCCAGCGCATCAAGGAGATGGGCTCGCCCGGTCTGCTGATGTCCGGCAACAAGGACGAGGGAGTCGTGCTCGGCAACATCAAGGGTCACGCACTGCCGCCGGGCCGCGGATACTTCATCAACCGCCGGCACGGCAGCCGCCTCATCCAGACCGCACACCAGGAGTAAGGACATATGGCCGACTTCAGCTTCGGTGAAGGCGTCGAGCGCTACCAGCGCGACATGCAAGCGCAGGTGGGAGAGTTCGCCAAGATACAGGAGTCCATCAAGGCCGCCCTCGGCCACGGCGAGGCGGCCGAGGGCCGGATCGTCGCCGAGTACAAGGCGGAGGGCGGGCTGACCAAACTCGACATGGACCCCCGCGCGATGCGCATGCCGGCGGCGGAACTCAGCGAGGCGATCCGCGAAGCGGTCAACGCCGCCGCGCAGGACTTCCAGACAAAGGTCCGCGAGGCGAGTTCCGCCGTCTTCCCGACGCCCGAGGACGCCCAGAAGCCCGCGGACCCGTCCGCCGCCCTCGCCTCCCTCGACAAACTCGCCAACGGCTTCGCCGGGCAGATGAAGGACCTGGCCCGGGAACTGGGCATCCAGCAGCAGCGCGCCAAGGAGGCCATGGAGAACTACAAGGGCCCCGGCTTCCCCGGCCCCCGCTGACCACCCCGCCCTCCCCGGTTCCGGGACGGCCCCGTCCCGGAACCGGGGATCACGGGCACCCGGAGAAGGCTCCACGCACCGTGGAGCAGTTCGACCGCTGACCGGCGACGCCTCTCGAAGCGACCGAACGACTTCAGAGTCGTGAGGCTCGCGTTAACGAACCGACCTTTTGCGGGCGGCCTTCAGCGGGCGTGGCCGCCAGGCGGGGTCGGCCAGTCGCCCGCGAAGGGGCCTCGGTCGGGGTCCGCGCGGCGCGGGACGCGCGAGGCGCCCCCGAACCGGCTGAGCGCGATGGGCGGGGCGACGACGAGGGCCAGCGGGATCAGGAGCAGAACCGAGAACCAGGGAGCGTTCGTCAGGAGGCGGCAGCCGACGAGGATGAGCACTCCCGCCACCGCGACCATGGGCAGCAGCGCCCAGAGCCGGCCCGTCCTGCCGAGCTCGGTGACGGAGGGGAAGCCCGAGGAGGTCGTGAAGGCGACCAGGAGGGCGGCCGCGAAGAGCGCCCAGCCGATGCCGATGAGAGACCAGCCCAGGCCGGTACGGCGGGTGGCGCCGGTTGGCGGTGTCATGAGACCTCAGGCGACGAGTCTGACGATGAGGGAGATGACGGCCACGAGGACGACCACCGGGAAGAAGAGCTTGAACAGGTGCTCGAGTTGGTCTCGCTGGACGCCCGCCCTGAACACCCCCGCGGAGGCCCGCGTGCGGGTGGGCTGCCTGTACTGGATCATGAAGTTCCGCTGGAACTCGTCGTAGGCGGCATGGAGGCCGGCGTAGCCGGGATAGACGTCCGGGGCCGTCTCGGTCGCCTCGCCATCGTTGATCGGCAGGTGGAACTCGAAGGCGACCGCCAGGTAGGAGCCGATGATGATGGCGCGCCAGGCTCCGGTGACCCGGTCGTCGATGTAGAGGTCGCCGTCGCGTCGCTCGGCCAGCCGGGTGCCGTCGGTGGCGATCCAGCGGATGGTGCGGGCGTCCCGCCCGTCGGGCAGTATCGGGCGGTCCATGCTCGGCGGCTGTTCGTAGACGAGGTCGCCGAGCGGCTTGAGGTTCGCATCGAGCAGACGACCGCCGGGCGTCAGGTTCCACCCTTGTTCGGTCGTTCCCAGTACCCGCCCGCCACCGTGGAATGTGGAGTGGCTGTCGTACTCGACCCTGGCCAGGACCGTGCCGTCGGTGCCGACGAACGCCATCTGCGGCGCGATGGGATTGAGTTTCTGATGCTCCGCACGATCGGCGTACATGAGCGTCGCCCCATCGGGCCCGGTAACGGCGAACGTCAGGCGCGGCGTTTGGACGCGGTCCGGGGTGAGGAAACTACCTCGTGGTGAACGGACACGCGCCACCTCGACAAGCCGAGCTTGGGCGACTCCTGAGCGGGCGTCCTGGAATTCGTACAGGTTCGCGGGATTCAGGCGCAGAGACGTACTGGTGAAAAGACCGGCGGTCATCACTTGTCCCAAGGAGGCGTCTCGTCCTTCGCCTTGTCAAAGGACCCTTCACGGTTGAACCCGGGGGTGTTCACGTTGTATTTGTCCGAGTAGTCGCCCTGGCCGTTCCAGCCGCCCTCGTACTCGGCCTTGCTGCCGGACGGGGAATGCCCGCCGCCGGCTTTGAAACCGCCGCCGACGTCCTCGTTCTCGTCCCAGGTGACCTTGCCGCCCCCGGTCGCGTTCCACGTGTTGGTGGGGTCCGACACCTTCTGGTTGACGCCGACCTCGCCGCCGGCCCAGCCTTCCTCGTTCTTCTTCACGTTGCCGGCGATCTCGGTCTCGCCCGCCGGGGTGTTGAACTTGACCCCGCCGCCGTAGGTCCACGTCTCGTCGATGCTCCGGTCGGCGTCCAGGTCGATCTCGCTGACGGGGAAGCCCTTGCTGCCCGAGGAGCCGCCGCCCGGCAGGCCGCCGTTGACGGTGCTGCCGTCGGACCGGTTGACCCAGGACAGGCCGGCGTTCGCGGCGTTCTGCAGCAGGTTGGCGGCCGAACCGGCGGCCCCGTTCACCACCGCCTCCTTGAACGCGCCTCCGGCACCCTCGAGGCCGTCCCCCGTCTGGCTGGCGGTGGTGAGGCCGGCACCGCCGAACATCGCCATGCCGGCCATCGAACCGGCGGAGGCCAGGATGGCGGTCGCGATGTGGGTGATCGTCAGGCCCGTGCCGGCGGCCGCGACGATGGCGCCGTAGGACGGGGCACCGACGACGCTCGCCAGCGCGGCCACCGCCAGGACGAGGAGGACGTCGATGTAGACGGCCATCCCCATGGCGAAGATCGCGTAGGCGAGCAATGCGTACGCCAGCACGTTCAGCGCGATCGAGACCGCCTGGAGGTACATGTTCAGGGCTTCGACCGACTGGCAGAACCCTTCGACCTTGGCCTCGTAGCCCTTGCGGTCGTCCATGTTCCACGCCTGCTCGGGAATTCCCTGAGCCAGGCTCCGCAGGTCGTTGGCGGCCTGTTCGAGTTCCTTGGCGGCCTTGCTCCAGTCGGCCGCCGCCTTTTCGAGACTCTGCGGCTTGCCCTTCGCCAGCCGGAACTCGAATGAGATCATGAGCGCGGGAGGCAGAATGACCGCGGCGCTGACCATGGCTATCGCCGCGTCCATCAGCGGCTCGGCGACGGCGACGGCCGAGCCGCCCGTCGCGGCGGCGAGAACCGCACCGCCCGCCGCGGCGCCACCGCGCCCCGCGCCACTGTTACGCGGCGAATTGCCGACGGGCGTGGTGTTCCCGCCGGAGCCCTGATTGCCCGTTTGCCCGCCGCCCGGCGTCCCGCCGGAGGGGCTTCCGGTTTGCGAAGAGTTACCGCCGGGAGGGGTCATGTCATCCGCTCTCTCGTTGCGTCACCGTTCTCGGAACCATTCCGGGACGACCTCAGATCGTGTTGGACTGCTCGGCGGCGGCGTACCGCTTCGCCGCGGCGTCGATCTTCTTCGCGTAGTCCTGGGCGGTGTCCATCAAAAGCTTGATGTCCTCGAAGGCGAACTGCACCGCGATCGGGTAGGCGGCGGACGCGGCGGAACAGGCGATGCTGAAATCACCGCCCTCGAGGTTGTAGGTGCCTTCGGTGTTGAGCGTGTTCCCCGCATTGGTCAGACGGGGGACGACGACGTTGGTGATGTCCTTGCCGTGGAGAGCGATCCGCTCCGGGTCAGCCGATTTCGGGGGAGCCACATCTACCTCTCTTACCGGCTCTACGTCATGAGCTCGTGATCAGGCCTCGCTTATACTAGGGCACTTCGGGCCGGCCGGAGGAGTCTCGGCCTAATGGCGCACGGGCCAGGTCTACGGCACGTCGGACGCCGATCATCCGGGGCCGGTCGCCCGGGGCCGGCGCACTCCGGTCACCGTGGTCGTGAGGTGGGCGTCCCGTCCCTTAAGGTCTTCTGCTGTGGCGGATGCGACATCGGAGCGGAGGCTTGCGGCATGAAACGGACCGCGATCGCCGTGCTCGCCGGGTGCCTCGCACCCCTGTACTCGGCGCCGGTGGCCCACGCGGCCCCCGCCCACGCGGCCCCCGCCCACGCCGCGCCGGCCCATGCCGCGCCGATCCATGCCGCGCCCTGCCAGCCGCCGGCGGGGGTCATGACCGGGCAGCAGCTCGGCCAGAACGGGCAGCCGTGGGCCCAGCAGATCCTCAACATCGGCGCGGCGCATGAGCGGGCCACCGGCCGCGGCGTCAGGGTCGCGGTGGTGGACAGCGGCGTGTCCGCGAAGAACCCGCAGCTGAGCGGGCAGGTGCTCAAGGGCGCGGACCTGACGAAGACCGGCCCGGAGGACTGTCTCGGGCACGGCACCTGGGTCGCCGGGATCATCGCGGCCAAGAAGGGGGGCGGCCCGTTCTTCGGCGTCGCCCCCGACGCGAAGATCATCCCGATCAAGTTCGCGGCCAAGGCACGCGGGGTCGACAGCGGCCTCGCCGCCAAGGGCATCGACGCCGCGGTGCGACTGGGCGCCGACGTCGTCAACGTCTCGACCCAGTCGCTGGGCGACGACCCGCGGCTGCGGAAGTCCGTGGAGAACGCGATCGCCAAGGGCGTCGTCATCGTCGCGGCGGCCGGAAACATCGACCCGGAGCAGGGCCGGGAGCCGGGGCTGATGTATCCGAGCGCCTATCCGGGGGTGATCTCGGTGGGCGCCGTCGACCAGCAGGGTTCGGTCACCGCGTTCTCCAACTCCGCGACTCCGGTGTCGGTCATGGCGCCCGGGAAGGACATCGTGACCACGGCGCCCGACGGCAACTACGCGGTCGCCGAGCAGGGCACGAGCTTCGCGACCCCGTTCGTCTCCGGCCTCGCGGCACTGATCGAGGAGGCCTACCCGGACCTCACCCCCGCGCAGGTCAAGCAGCGGATCGAGGGGACCGCGGAGGGCAGCAAGGGAATCGGCAGCGGGAACGGCATGATCAACCCGTTCGAGGCCCTCACCGCGGTGAACATCCCGGTCGCCGGAAGCGGAGGCGCCGCCGGCCCGCCCGTGGAGATCGCCATGGCCGACCGGCCGGACCCGACGACCCGGGCCGTGGCGCTGGGCATCGCGGGCGGAGCCCTGGGCGTCGCCGCCCTGGTGGCGGCCGGTGGGGTGCTGATCCCGCTCGGCCGGCGCCGCGGCTGGCGGCCCGGCCACGTGCGGATGACCACCGACGCCGCGGACGAGCGTTCCGGTACATAACCGATCTTTCGGTCGCGTCGGGGGTGGGGTGGGGTATTACCATCTAGCGGGTGCACTCGTACGGACCGGTTCCCCCGCCTCCCGGGGACGCGCGACGGCAGCGTGCGGCGCGGCGCTGGGTGATTCCCGTGTCCGTGCTCGGTGTGGTGGCCGTCCTGACCGCGGCCCTGTGGGCGACGGGCGGCCTCAAGGAGAGGCCGAAGCAGCCGGCCCGGCCCGCGGGGAAGGCGCTCGATCTCGGCCTGTTCACCGTCACCGTCCGGGACGTGCGGATCGGGCTGGCGACCGCGGACTTCGGGAACAAGCAGGAGCGTTTCCTCATCATGCGGATGAGGGTGCTCAACAAGGGCAAGGAGACCGAGTCGCTCGGCGACAGCGGTCTGGCCGACGGTGTGGTCGCGCTGACGAGGACCGGCAAGTGGGTGGAGCCGGAGCGCGTCGAGGGCGTCGCCGGCGGCGCGGAGACGAACGTGGCGCAGCCTGGGCTGCCGGTCGAGGCGTCGGCCATGTGGAAGATGGGCCCGGCGGACTCGCCGGAGAAGCTGACCGTGGGGCTGCGCGAGTGGACGTACGAGCAAGGGTTCACCGACAGCGACTTCAACTGGCTGGTGCAGCGTGAGGACGACAAGCTCGTCGGCCGCCTCACCCTCCCGGTGGCGCCGATGAGCCCCGCGGCCCAGCCGTCCCCGCGGGCGACACGGCCGTCGGCGACACGGCCGTCGGCGACGGCGCGGCCGACGCCGCGCTCCACCCCCCGTTCGCCGAGGCCGACCGCGAGCCGCCGATGAACGCGCGGCAGGTGCTGTTGCGGGGCGGCGCCGGGATCGGCGGGACGGTCCTGCTCGCCGGCGCGATGTGGCTGAATTCCCTCCTGCCCGAGATCAGGGCCGCGGAGCTGGATCCGATCAGGGACGGCGGCACGGTCGGCGAGGAGGTCCGCAACCGCGACTTCAGCGTCCGGGTCGAGAAGGTGGAGGCGGCGCGGTCGCTGGCACCCGGATTCTCGCTCCGCAACCCGCCCCCGGTCGGCACCGACGGCATCTACCTCATCGTGCGGCTCCGCGCGGTGAGCCATCGTGAACCCCTGCAGCTCAGGACGGCCGAACTGGAGACGCCCGGCGGCTACACCTTCAAGCAGGACCCGCGGACGAGCAGCGCGTCCGCGGGCTCCCAGCCCACCTTCCAGCCGATGATCTGGACGCGGACGGCGTTCGTGTTCGAGCTGCCGAAGGAGCGGCTGGAAGGGGCGCACCTGATCGTGGGCACGGGCGGGCTGCTGCCGCAGCTGTCCGCGGCCGCCGACATCGACCTCGGCATCACCGGGGACCGGGCGGACCAGCTGGTCCGGGCCGCCACCGAACGCTACGAGATCAAGGACCAGCCATGACGGCCGACGACACCCGGCCCGACATCCCCGCCGTTCCGGCCGGGCCCCAGGAGAGACGGCAGTCCGAGGAGACGCGGCAGTCCGAGGAGACGCGGGAGACCGAGCAGACGCGGGAGTCCAAGCTGCGGCCCCTCGACAGGCGGATCCTTCAGGCGATCGCGCTGCTGTGCGCCGTCCCCGCGATCCTCGCCCTGCACTGGGTGGACGAGACGAACAACATCGAGAAGAACCTGAAGCCGCCGGAGAAGGTCACCACCGTCCCGCCGGGCGAGGTCGGCGAACTCGTCGGCGCGAGGTGGACGGTCATGAAGCGTGCGACGGCGCAGCCCCGGGTGGGCGGTGCGGGGCAGGTCTCGAACGACGTGACCGAGCTCCGGCTCACGGTCGGCGTCCGTCCCGGGGACGCCGCCAGCGCGAAGGCGGTCGGGTCGTTCGGCCTCGCCTACCGGTTCGTCGACGACGAGGGCCGCGAATGGACCGCCGCGGACTCGACCAGTCAGAAACCGCGGGCGGGCACCGCGATGGCGGTCACCGTCAAGGGGATGGTGCCCCGTGCCAAGGCGGACTCGCTGGACCTTGAGATACGGGCACCGAAGACGTCCCGGAAGAAGGGGGAGCCACTGCCTTCGCTGCGGTTCGAGCACTGACCCTCGCCATGACGAGGTTGAACGCCGCCGCCAGCAGGCAGACGCGCAGGATCTCGAAGACCAGCGCCGTCCCGTACCCGACGAACGGCAGCACCTGGATCCACCACGTCACCTCATGCGGGCCGATCAGCTCGTAGACGAAGCGGCGTGAGGTCTCCTGGCCCACGTCCAGGCCCGCGAACAGCAGGCAGAACGTCGCGAACGGCATCATCCCCGACCGGCGGACGAGGCGCAGCCCGAACCAGGCGGGCAGCCACATCTCCCGGAAACCGCGCGTGAGGATCTCCCGGGCGCTGTTGACCCGCTCGATACCGCCGGCCCTCGCCAGCCGCTGTGCCGCACGGCTGCGGCCGAGCACGACCCGCTCGTCCCCGGCGTCCAGCCCGAGGATCACCCCGGCGATCACCAGCATGATCAGCGCGCCGAGCACCGCGTCCTTGAACGGCGGCCACAGGGCGAGGGCGGGACCCGCGGCGCCCGTCAGCCACTCCCACGCCTGCCGCCCGGTGACCCAGTCGGCCGCTTCGGCGCGCAGGTGGTCGATGGTGAAGATGCCGAACAGCGCGAACTGGACCTCGAGGAACGCGACGAGCGCGCCGACGGCGCGGGGCAGCCGCTCCTCCAGCCGCCACTCCGCCGCCACCTTCATCACGAACAGGCCCGCGGTGAGGCCGATCGCGAGCCCGACGTGCTTCTCCAGCGACAGCAGCAGCTGCAGGGCGTCGATCTGTCCCTGGATGCCGCCCTCGGTGAAGCCGCGGCTCGCGGCCATGTCGGCGAACTCGCGGGCGTCCTCGGACTGCTTACCCCACGCCAGATAGAAGATCACGAACGGGAGCGCGGCGCGGCCCATCGCGCCGATCACCGACTCTTCGTTGCCGACCGCCCACGGCGTCAACTCGCCATCGGACTCGCGGGCGTGCACGACGTCCAGGCCCTCCCGGACGCTGTGCACCATCAGCACCGTGACCGCGAGCGTGATCACCACGAGCAGGCCGACGGTGGCGATCGGCGCGATCGTCGCCGCCGTCCCCTTCATCGAGCCGAGCCGGTAACCGCCGTACATCACGCCGTAGCGCAGCAGTTCGCCGACCGTGAACCACAGGGCGAGCGGCAGGACGAAACGTCCCGCGAGCTTCAGCGTGGCCCACGGAAGTATCAGCGGCGATCGCGCGGACAGTCCCAGCATCGCGCCGATGGTATCGAGCCCGCGCACCCCGCCGCGGCGCTCCCCGGTTGCCCGGGCCCGGAAATGACGGACCCCGCCGTCCGCGTGGAGCGGGCGGCGGGGTCCGGGACGCGCCTTTCCCCCGTGGGGGACGGCCCCCACGCCTCGGGGCGCCGCGTCGCGCTGGTTCGGGTCAGATCGCGACCTGGAGGCCGGCGACCTCGCCGATCTTCGCCGTGACGGCGTTGTCGACGCTCACGCCGCCGGCCGCCAGGACGCGCACGGTCCAGTCGCCGTCGGCGGCGAAGAACCGGAACACGCCCTCGTCGCCGGTGACGACCTCGGCGGTGAACTCGCCCGTCGAGTCGAGCAGGCGGGCGTAGGCGCTGGACACCGGGGCGCCGTCACGAGTGACGGTGCCCTGGATGACGGCCTCGTTGGTGAGGTCGACGGTCGCCGGCAGGTGCGCCGTCTGCTCGGGTGCTGCGCAACCCTGGGTCATTGCTCCTCCATCTCCGTGCACACGGAAAACTCTTCCGCCGGACGTGGCGGGCCGATGATTGCTCGGGCGCGCCCGTTCACTCGGGCGCGCCCGTTCACTTGGGTGCGCCGAGCTCGATCGGGACGCCGATGAGCGAGCCGTACTCGGTCCAGGAACCGTCGTAGTTCTTCACGTTCTGCACACCGAGCAGCTCGCGCAGCGCGAACCAGGTGTGCGAGGAACGCTCGCCGATGCGGCAGTAGGCGATGGTGTCCTTGTTCAGGTCGACGCCGGCCTCGGTGTAGATCTGCCGGAGCTCCTCGTCGGACTTGAACGTGCCGTCGTCGTTGGCCGCCTTCGACCACGGGATGCTGCGCGCGGTCGGCACGTGCCCGGCCCGCTGCGACTGCTCCTGCGGGAGGTGCGCCGGGGCGAGCAGCTTGCCGCTGAACTCGTCCGGGGAACGGACGTCGACCAGGTTCTGCTTGCCGATGGAGTCCACGACCTCGTCGCGGAAGGCGCGGATCGACAGGTCCTGGTCCTTGGCCTTGTACTCGGTCGCCGGACGGGACGGGACGTCGGTGACGAGCTCGCGGGACTCGAGCTCCCACTTCTTGCGGCCGCCGTCGAGCAGCTTCACCCTGTTGTGGCCGTACAGCTTGAAGTACCAGTACGCGTACGCGGCGAACCAGTTGTTGTTGCCGCCGTAGAGGATCACCACGTCGTCGTTGGCGATGCCCTTGGCGGACAGCAGCTGCTCGAACCCGGTCTTGTCCACGAAGTCGCGGCGGACCGGGTCCTGCAGCTCGGTCTGCCAGTCGATCTTCACGGCGCCACGGATGTGGCCCTTGTCGTAGGCGGACACGTCCTCGTCGACCTCGACGAGGACCAGACCGGGCGCGTCCAGGTTGGACTCAACCCAGTCGGTGTCCACCAGGACGTCTGAGCGGCTCATGCGGGAACCTCCCTTTCGGAATTCTTCGCGGTGATACGTCGGATCAGCAGATACATCTCGCACCCGAGGCAGAACCCGAACGCCGCGTTCAGGAACGCCGCCGCCAGCGCGAGGGCGGTGGCACCGATGCCGAGCCAGGTGATCCCCGTCACGTAGCCGACCGTTCCGACCAGGGCGAACGCGAGACCGACACCCTGCGCAAAGCGGGGGGCGGCCGCGTCCTCCAGTTCCCTTGGCGGAGCGAGCCGGGGACGGATCAGCATTGCGAACACGAGTCCGTACGGGGCGTACCGGAGGCCGAGGAAGGTCGCGATGGCGAACACGACGGCCTGAGCGGCGAGCAGCGCCCAGCTTCCGGTCACCAGGACCGCGACGAGGATCACTGTCGTGACGGCCGCGCCGAAGCGTGGCCCACGAGGGTCAACCTGCATCGGGGTGCTCCTGGCGGAGTGGAAGCGTGCGTACGAGCTAGAAGTGGAAGTGCTCGGGGGCGGGTGGGCTCGATGCCTCAGGCCGTACGACAGAGCGAGGCGGCCACGCGGCAGAAGTCGACCGCGCGGCGCTTCGTGAGCATCTGCTCTGTCCAGTCACGCACGAACACGATAGTAATCCGCCAATCGACGTACTGTCACATCCGTCTCGCCTTCCGAGACAGCGGGGTGCTCTTCGTCCGGCGTGTCACGGATCAACGCACCGTTCAGCCCACCGAGGACGAAAAGGACTCGTCTGACGATGGCCTTATGGCAGGTCGCCCGGGTACGGCTCACTGAATGGCCTCGCCCAGGGCCGCGATGACGTCGGGCTTGCGGGGGGCGCCGGCGGCGCGGCGGACGATGCGTCCGGCGTCGTCCAGGACGAGGACGGTCGGCGTGCGGATCACGTTCAGCCGGCGGACGAGGTCCAGGTGCGCCTCGGCGTCGAGCTCGACGTGCGCGACGCCGTCCACCATGCCCGCGACCTCGCCGAGGACGCGGCGGGTGGCACGGCACGGTGCGCAGAACGCGCTGGAGAACTGCAGCAGTGTCGCCTTCTCGCCGAGGTCGGCGCCCAGGTCGTCCGGCCGGATGATGTCGCCCACCTCGTCGTCCCCGCTTCTCCGGCGTGCGCGCAGGACGCCGTCGCGGCGCCGCCGCAGCAGGCCGAACACCGTGGCCGCGGCGATCACCGCCGCCGCAATGAGTACACCCGTCATCGGTAGGGACAACCGCGCGGGGCCGCGAGTTCTTCCATGAGCATCGGGTCAGGTGGGTCGGCGGTTCAGGCGGGGTGCCGGGCCGGTCAGGTCGGGATCGTGAGGAGCGGCTGGCCGCCCAGGCCGACGATCTCGAACGAGAACAGCTGCCCGCGCGGGAACATCGTGGAGCCGCGGTACTCACCGTAGCCCTCGTCGTACGGCACGTACCAGCTGCCGAGCGCGTCACGGCGGCCGTCCCGCGCGATCACCAGCAGCCGGCAGCGCGACCCCTTCGGGACGCCCGCCAGATGCAGTTCGACCTCCGTGCCCCACCGTTTCTTCTTCAGCAGCACGTACCCCTTGATGTTCGTCTCGGGGTTCTCGGCGGCGATCCGCTCGACGTCGCCGGTGATGGCGGGCGAGGCGGACGGCGAGGCGGACGGCGGCGGCGACGCGGCGTTCTGCGACCCGAACGGGAGCAGGAAGCCGCCGAACAGGGCGCCGATGACCAGCAGCAGGCACGCGGCGGTGGCGAGCGGGGCCCATCCGGGACCGCGCCCGCCGGCCCGCCGCCCCAGAGGTCCGGGCAGTCCAAGGGATCCGAGCGATCCGAGCGATCCCCTCCTTCGCTCGGCCGCGCGGGCCAGGAGCCCGTCCAGCAGTTCGGGCGGCGGGCCGGCCATCTGGTCGAGCTGCGACTCCTCGACCCGGCCGAGCATCGCGGGCAGGCCGGCCAGCCCCGCGAGCTCGTCCCGGCAGGCGGGGCAGTCCGCCAGGTGGGTCTCCACCTGGGACCGCTCGCCGGAGTCGAGCGAGCCGAGCACGTAAGACCCGAGCGCTGTGCGCACGTCCGTGCAGTCGTTCATGGCGCCAACCCCCGCTCCTCCAATGCGAGTTTGAGCGCCCGCAGTGCGTAATAGGTGCGGGACTTGACCGTGCCCGGCGGGATGCCCAGCGTCTTCGCCGTCTCCGCCACGGACCGGCCCTTGTAGTAGGTCTCCACCAGGACGGCACGGTGCGGCGCGCTCAGCCCGGCCAGCGCCTCGGCGACCGTCCAGGACTCCAGCGCCCGATCGATGTCGTCCGAGCTGGACGCGGTCATCATGACGTGGTCGTCGATGCCCGTCTCCGGCGGCCGCGCGCGCTTGGCGCGATGCGCGTCCACCACGAGGTTGCGCGCGACCGTGAACAGCCATGGTCGGACCGGACGTCCCGCAAGCGCCTCCGGGTGTTTCCAGGCGCGTAGCAGCGTCTCCTGCACGACATCCTCGGCCTGGGTTCGGTCCCCACCCGTCAGCCGCAGAACGTAGCCGAGGAGGGGACCTCCATGCTCGCTGTACAGGGCGCGCAGCAAACTCTCATCCGCGGTGGGACCCACACCATTCACACGTACGGGCGGCCGGGCCGGTTCACCAGGGCCGGGTCATTTCTGTACCTGCTGGATGTCGTTCAGCTTGACGTTCTCGGCGGTGGCGCCGACCCGGAGCCCCTCCGCCGTCGGCCGGATCTCGGTGATCTTGGCCCCGAGCGGCAGCGCGGGGACGGGCACGACCCAGGTGAGCTGCCGCTTCATCGCCGCCAGCGGGACCTGCGGGCCCCCGTTCGACTCCACCGACACGGGACTGACCGCGATGCCGCGCGCGGTCGGCTCGACCTCCACGACGCCGGTGCCGGACAGCCGGAAGCCCAGGACGCTGCCCTCCATGTCCACCGCCAGGTTGTCGCCCTTCGGGGCGATCCGCTTGACCTCCTTCGGCGCGTGCTTCTTGATCAGCGGGTAGGGGACGACGGCGGACACGGTCGCGGTCCGCGCGGTGACGTTCGCGGTGTTGCCCCCGGTGACCTCCGACAGCGGCGCGCTCACCCCGCGCATGTCGACCCTGACGTCGGTGACGGTCACGCCCTGTTCCGTCCAGTCGCCGATGGCCAGTTCGATGTGCCCGTACTCGCCGCCGATCACCTGCGTGAGGAAGGGAATGCCGTGGATGGTGACCTCCGGCGGCTGCGTCAGATCGCTCTGCGCCGAGACCTCCTGGGCGATCCTGTCCTCGGCGATCCGCACACCGATCCGGTCGGCGGCGACCACGCCGACGATCGCGAGGATCAGCAGCACCACGAGTACTTTCCGCATGTCTCTCCTCCGCCCGACGGCATGCGATCGCTACACCTTGCGATCGCCACACCTTATTGCGCGGACGCACCAGAACGGGTCAGACCGGAGAATGACCTCGAAGTTCGGAAAATCACTCCATTGTGATATCAACCACCCGCGAACGGCGGCAGAACCTCCACGACGCCGCCCTCCGGAAGCTCCACCGACGCGTGCGGACGGCCGCCCACCGGATCTCCGTCGACGAGGAACGAACTGCGTCCCACGACCCTCTCGAACTCGGTTCCGCGCCCGTCCCGCGAGGTCGCGGCGGCGATCGCCTCGGCCAGCGTGCCCGCGTCGTACGGCTCCTCGTGCGTACCCGCCGCCGCCTTCGCGGCGGCCCAGTACCGCATCGTCCCCTTGGCCATGTCCCCAGACTCTCATTCCCGCCGCGTGACCGTCCCGACCTGGCCACTCCATTGTCCGCCGGACCCACTCCGTTATGCTCGGGGGGAGGGATCCGGGCGACGAGGCCATGGAGTTCATTCAGAAACCCTTCATGGCCGCCTCGTCCTTGAGCCGACGGCCATGGCCGGGCTTGGGGGTGGGCCGCCTGGATCCTACGTCTTTGTGGACGGGAGGCGGCACTTGAGCAGCTTGCTCTTGTTGACCAACGCATTGGAGCCCTCGGACGAGGTCCTGCCCGCGCTCGGGCTGCTGCTGCACTCCGTGCGCGTCGCCCCGGCGGAGGCGTCCGCCCTCATCGACGCCCCACCCGCCGACATCGTGCTGGTGGACGCCCGCCGGGACCTGGCGCAGGCCAAGAGCCTGTGCCGGCTGCTGCGCACCACCGGGCTCGACTGCCCGCTGCTCGCCATCGTGACCGAAGGCGGGCTCGCCGCCCTCAGCTCCGAGTGGGGCCTGGACGACGTGCTGCTCCAGGCCGCCGGGCCCGCCGAGGTCGAGGCGCGGCTGCGGCTCGCGGTGGGGCGCGCCGCCGTCGCCGACGCCGAGGAGGTCCCCGGCGAGATCCGCAGCGGCGACCTCACGATCGACGAGGCCACCTACACCGCCCGCCTCCGCGGACGGGTGCTCGACCTCACCTTCAAGGAGTTCGAGCTGCTGAAGTACCTCGCGCAGCACCCGGGCCGGGTCTTCACCCGCGCCCAGCTGCTGCAGGAGGTGTGGGGCTACGACTACTTCGGCGGTACCCGCACCGTGGACGTCCACGTCCGCCGCCTGCGCGCCAAGCTGGGCGCCGAGTACGAGTCCCTCATAGGCACGGTCAGGAACGTCGGCTACCGCTTCGTCCCCGACCACCGCCCCGGCGGCGACACCGAAGAGAAGACCCCGGCACCCGCGTGATCAGCCGAAGCGGCCGGTGATGTAGTCCTCGGTCGCCTTCTGCTCCGGGTTGGTGAAGATCTTGCTCGTCTCGTCGATCTCAATGAGCTTGCCCGGCTTGCCGGTTCCGGCGATGGTGAAGAACGCGGTGCGGTCGCTGACGCGGGCGGCCTGCTGCATGTTGTGCGTGACGATGACGATCGTGTACTGCGACTTCAGCTTGTCGATCAGGTCCTCGATCGCGAGGGTGGAGATCGGGTCGAGCGCCGAGCACGGCTCGTCCATCAGGAGGACCTGGGGCTGGACGGCGATGGCGCGGGCGATGCAGAGGCGCTGCTGCTGGCCGCCGGACAGGCCCGCACCGGGCTTGCTCAGCCGGTCCTTGACCTCCTTCCACAGGTTGGCTCCCTGCAGCGACTCCTCGACGATGTCGTCCAGCCGGCTCTTGCGGCGCACGCCGTTCAGCTTCAGGCCCGCCGCCACGTTGTCGTAGATGGACATCGTGGGGAACGGGTTGGGCCGCTGGAAGACCATGCCGACGAGGCGCCGCACCGCGACGGGGTCGACGGACGAGTCGTACAGGTCCTCGTCGTCCAGCATGACCTTGCCCTCGACACGGGCGCCCGGAATGACCTCGTGCATCCGGTTGAGCGTGCGAAGGAACGTGGACTTGCCGCAGCCGGACGGCCCGATGAACGCCGTCACCGAGCGCGGCTCGACCGTCATCGAGATGTCCTCGATGGCGTGGACGCCGCCGTAGTAGGCGTGCAGCCCGGAGACCTCGATCCGCTTGGCCATGGGGTTGGTGGTCCTTTCTGTGGGTCCCGCGGTTCGGTGACGCGCGATTCAGTGGCGCGTCCTCAGTGACGCGTGGGAGAGCTGCGCCGGGCGACGAACCGGGCGACCAGGTTGAGCAGCATGATGATCCCGATCAGGACGAGGGCACCCGTCCAGGCCCGGTCGATCGAGTTCTGGTTGGGGTCGGCGGCCTGCTCCCAGATGAAGGTGGGCAGCGACGCCTGCGGGCCGTTGAACGGGTCGTTGTTGATCGCCTTGGTGAAGAAGATCGTGAGCAGCAGCGGCGCGGTCTCCCCCATCACGCGGGCGACGGCCAGCATCACGCCGGTCACGATCCCGGTCATCGCGGTCGGCAGGACGACGAACAGGACCGTCCGCCAGCGGGGCACGCCGAGCGCGTAGGACGCCTCGCGCAGGTCGTTCGGGACCAGCTTGAGCATCTCCTCGGTGGCCCGCACCACGGTCGGGATCATCAGGATCGTCAGGGCCAGCGCCCCGGCGAACCCGGAGAACTCGAACCCGAACGTCAGCAGCCACAGCGCCAGGACGAACAGGCCGGCGACGATGGACGGGATGCCCATCATGACGTCCACGGTGAAGCTGATGATCTTGCCGAGCCGTCCGTTCCCGGCGTACTCCACCAGGTAGATCCCGGTCAGGATGGCGATCGGGACGGCGATCAGGCTGCTGATCGCGACCTGCTGAAGGGTGCCGATGATGGCGTGGTAGGCGCCGCCGCCCGGGTCGCTGCCGCTGACCGCGTTCATCGAGAACTGGAAGAACGTGAGGTCGAGCCGCTCGAGGCCGTTCACGAGGACCGTCCACAGCACCGACACCAGCGGGATGACCGCCAGCGCGAACGCCAGGTAGACCAGCCCCTGGACGACCCGGTCCTTGATCTTCCGCCCGAGCGAGACCGACGACAGGCTCGAGCCCTTGCCGGTGGTCAGGGTGGTCACACGAATTCCTTCCGGCGGGCGACGACGGCGCGGGCCGCCATGTTGACGACCAGGGTGATCACGAAGAGGACGAGGCCGGAGGCGATGAGGGCGCCGCGGCCGGTGACCGACGCCTCGGCGAAGCTGTTGGCGATGTTGGCGGCGAACGTGGAGCCGCCGTTCTCCAGGATCTTCCAGTTGATCCCGGGCACGAACGTCAGCACCATCGCGACCGCGATCGTCTCGCCCATCGCGCGGCCGAGCCCGAGCATCGAGGCGCCGATCATGCCGGACCGCCCGTACGGCAGCACCGACATCCGGATCATCTCCCAGCGGGTGGCTCCGAGCGCCAGCGCGGCCTCCACGTTGGGCCGCGGGACCTGCAGGAACACCTCCCGGGAGATGGACGAGATGATCGGCAGGATCATGATGGCCAGCACCACCGAGGCCGTGAAGATCGAGTTCTTGCCGGGGCTGCCGCCGAACAGCGGGATCCAGCCGAACACCGCGTTGAGGAACCGGCTGACCTCGTCCATGTGCTGGGACAGGAACACCAGGCCCCAGAGCCCGTACACGATGCTGGGGACGGCGGCGAGCAGGTCGACGATGTAGCCGAGCCCGGACGCGAGCCGCCGCGGCGAGTAGAACGAGATGAACAGCGCGATGCCGATCGCGATGGGCGTCGCGATGAGCATCGCCAGCACCGAGGAGATCGCCGTCCCGAACGCCAGCTGCGCGATGCCGAACTCCGGCGGGTTCGCGTTGGGGTTCCACTCCTCGGTGGTGAGGAAGCTCGCCTCGTTCTCCCGCAGGGCCGGGATGGCCTTCCAGACGAGGAACGCCGCGATCGCGGCGACGAGCGCCAGCACGGTGACGCCCGAGCCGCGGGCCGCGCCTGCGAAGATCCTGTCACCGGCGCGTCCGGTGCTCATCGCGGCGCCGGTGGCGCGGTGCCGGGCGCCGGCCCGCGCCTCGACGCCGGTCTCGCTGGTCATGGGGGTGCCTCCTTCGATCACGTCGGCCGAAACCAGGCCGGCCCCGCCGCCCGGCCCCCCGGTGAGGGGGTCGTCGGCGGCGGGGCTGCGGCTGGTGTCGTCCGCTGTCAGGACAGCGCCTTCACGGACGCCTGGACCTTGGTCAGCACGCTCTGCGGGATCGGCGCGTAACCGTGTTCGGTGAGGATCTTCTGACCGTCCGCGCTGGAGGTGTAGGTCAGGAAGGACTTGACGAACTCGGCCTGCTCGGCCGGCAGGCCCTTCTCACACGCGATCTCGTACGTGACCAGGACGATCGGGTAGGCGCCCGTCTCCTTGGTGGTGTAGTCGATCTCGAGTGCGACGTCGTTGCCGGTGCCGACGACCTTCGCTCCGGCGACGGCCTTGGAGGCGCTGTCCGGCGACAGCTCGGTGAACTCGCCGGCGCCGTTCTTCACTTGCGCGGTCTGCAGCTTGTTGTTCGTCGCGTACGACATCTCCACGTAGGAGATGGCGCCCTCGGTGCTCTTCACCTGGCTGGTGACGCCGTCGGACTTGGGTGCGCCCTGACCGGTGGAGTTCGGCCACTTCTTGGCGGCCTCCCACGTCCAGATGTCGGGCGCGGTGGTGTTCAGGTAGTTCGTGAAGTTGTCGGTGGTGCCCGACTCGTCCGAACGGTAGACCGGCTTGATCGGCGAGGACGGGAGCTCCGCGCCCTCGTTCTCCTTGGCGATCGCCGGGTCGTTCCACGTCTTGACCTTGCCGGAGAAGACCTTCGCGATCGTCTCGGGCGAAATCTTCAGCCCGTCCACACCCGGAAGGTTGTAGACCACGGCGACGGGGCCGACGACCATCGGCAGGTTCAGCGCCTTGTTGCCCTCGCAGCGCTGCTGCGCCGCGGTCGCCTCTTCGGCGTCGAGCGCCGAGTCCGAGCCGGCGAACGCCACCTGCCCGTTCGTGAACGCCTGGATGCCGGCCCCCGAGCCGGACGGGTTGTAGTTGAGGTTCGCGCCCGCGCATTCGGCGGCGTAGACCTTCGTCCACTCCTCCATGGCGTTCTTCTGCGCACTGGAACCGGCCGCGTTGACGCTGGCCTTCGCGCAGTCGATGTTGGCCGACGGCGCGCTCCCCGTGCTCGCCGTCGTGTTGTTGTCGCTCCCGCAGGCGGTGAGGGCCAGTGCCCCCGCGACGACCACGCCGCTCAGGGCGGCAAGTCGGGAACCGTTCTTCACCGGAGGGTCTCCTCTTAGTTTCGTCGGCCGGGCCCCCCGGTCCGGTCCTGGCTCGCTGCGCAGGTGCCGGGGTCACCGTCGGATGCGACGCTAAGCAGGCGAAGTGACCAGCCACCCTGATCCAGGTGAACGGCGGATGAACGAGGATGACCAGCACCGGGAAGAATGTCCCGATTTGCCATGGACGCCGGGTTAACAGCGCAGCTCACAACGCAAAAGATCCGGTAGAGACCGGGTCATGCGCAGTGCGGACGCTCGGCCCGTGTGCGGGGCTCGGCCATGCGGAAGGCCGGCGGTGCGGAAGGCCGGCGGTGCGGAGGTCGCCTAGGTCGTCGCGTACATGACGTCGACGGCGTGGCGGGTGAAACCGAGGGACTCGTACAGGCGGACGGCCGCGACGTTCGACTCGTCCACATAGAGCATGAACTGGTCGACGCCGGCGTCGCGCAGGTGGTGCAGCCCCTTCAGGGTCAGGGTGCGGCCGAGGCCGAGGCCCTGCGCGTCCGGGTCGACGCCCACGACGTAGACCTCGCCGACGCCGCCCGGGTGGATCTTGGTCCAGTGGAAGCCGGCCGGCCGGCCGTCCCGCTCGGCGAGGAAGAAGCCGGCCGGGTCGAACCAGTCCTCGGCCTCCCGCGCGCGGACGTCGTCGATCGTCCAGGCGCCCTGCTCGGGGTGGTCGGCGAACGCGCGGGCGTTCACCTCCAGCCACGCCCGCTCGTCCCGGCCGGGCTCGAAGGTACGGAGGGTGACGCCCGCCGCGACCCGCGTCTCCGGCAGCGGACCGGACGCCGGGCGCCGCATCTGGAACAGCGCGCGGACACGCGCCATGCCTTCACCGGCCGCCAGCCCGGCCGCCGCGGGAAGGTCACCGTGCGCCCATACGCGGAGCGGCCCACCGGCCTCCTCGCGGAGCGCACGCAGCAGCGCGCGCCCGTGCCCCCGGCGCCGGTGCTCCGGATGGACGACGAGTTCCCCCGCCGCCGGTTCCTCATCGGTCGCCGGATCAAGATGCGCGTACGCGACGATTCGCCCGCCGTCTCTCCCGCCGTCTCCGCCGCCGTCGTGGATCGCCATCCCGGCGCGGCCGCCGCGGAGCGCGAGCAGCGAGTGCTCCGACAGCGGCCCGACCCCGTCGGCGTCCGCCGCCGCCTCGGCCAGTGCCAGCACCTCGGCGATCTCACCGTCCCCCAGCGTCCCGCGCGCCCGCAGCTCACTCACGGTCACCACCCTATGCGGACGAGCCGTAATGATCGCCGGAACCCCTGATCGATTCGTCACAGAAACGTCACCGCGCCGCCGGGAACCGTATGCCGGACGCACTTACCGTCCGCAGCATGACTCGACGACGCACCATCCTGGCGTGCGCGGCGGCGGGGTTGACGGTCATCGGCCTGACCGCCCAACCCGCCGCCGCGCGGCCCGCACCGACCGCGTCCGTGCGGCTGCTCGCACTGAACGACTTCCACGGCAACTTGGAGCCGCCGTCCGGCAGCTCCGGCAGGGCCGTCGACGAGAACGGCGACACCGTCCCCGCCGGCGGCGCCGCCTACGTCGCCGCCCACCTGAACAAGCTGCGGAACCGCGACACCCTCACCGTCGCGCAGGGCGACCTGATCGGGGCCTCGCCGCTGCTGTCCGCCGCCTACCACGACGAGCCCACCGTGCAGTTCCTCGGCGACATCGGCGTCACGGCCTCCGCCGTCGGCAACCACGAGTTCGACGAGGGCTACAAGGAGCTGCTGCGCATCCAGAACGGCGGCTGCCACCCGGTCGACGGCTGCTCCCCCGAAGGCGAGTGGCGGGGCGCGGAGTTCGACTACCTCGCCGCGAACGTGCTGAAGAAGCGCGAGTTCGGCAAGCACCGGCACTGGAAGCGGCCGATCCTGAAGCCGTGGACGATCCGCCGCGTCAACGGCGTCCGGGTCGGCTTCATCGGCGTCGTCACCAAGACCACCCCGAGCATCGTCACCGCGGAGGGCATCAAGGGCCTTGAGTTCCAGGACGAGGTCGAAGCCGCGAACCGGGCCGCCCGCGAGCTGAAGCGCCGCCACGTCCGCGCGATCGTGCTCCTCGTCCACGAGGGCGACGAGGTGAACTCCGGTCAGCGGCCGGACGAGTGCGGCGTCGTCCCGGGCGCCGGGTCCCGCATCGCCTCGGAGGCCGACCCGGAGATCGACGTCGTGCTGTCCGGGCACACCCACGAGCAGTACGTGTGCTCGGTCGAGGACCCGGACGGCGACCCGCGCCTGTTCTCGTCCGGCTCCTCCTACGGCCGCGTGATCACCGAGGTGAACCTCAAGGTGAACCGCCGCACCGGCGACATCGACCGGTCCTCGCTCCGCGGCGACAACCACGTCGTCACCCGTGACGTGCCGCCGGACCCGAAGACGGAACGGTTCGTCCAGACCTGGAAGGACCGCGTCTCCGAGATCGCCGACAAGCCCATCGGGGGCATCACCGCCGACCTCACCCGCACACCGTCCCCGTCGGGCGAGACCGCGCTCGGCGACGTCATCGCCGACGCGCAGCTCGCCGGGACCAAGGACCTCGGCGCGCAGGTCGCGCTGATGAACCCGGGCGGTATCCGCACCGACCTCACCTACGCGGCGAGCGGCTCGGAAGGCGACGGCGTCGTCACCTACGGCGAGGCGTTCGCCGTCCAGCCGTTCAGCAACGTGATGGGAGTCGTGTCCCTGACGGGCGCGCAGATCGACGCGCTCCTCGAACAGCAGTGGACGGACGCGGGCGAGAAGATCCTCCAGCCGTCGGCCAACCTGCACTTCACCATCGACCGCTCCGGCCCCGTCGGCGACCGCGTCTCCGCCATCACCATCGACGGAACGCCCGCCGACCCGGACACCGCCTACAAGGTCGCGGCGAACAACTTCCTCCTCGGCGGCGGTGACGGCTTCACCGTCTTCACCGAGGGCACCGGCCAGGTGCTGGGCCCGATCGACCTCGACACCTTCGTCGCCTACTTCAAGGCCCAGGGCACGATCTCGCCCCCGCCCCTGAACAGAATCACCGGTCGGTGACCCCGTTCCGTTGACTGCGGCGTGCCGCCCTTGCGCGGCTTCACAAGGGCGGCACGCCGCAGTTCAGTGTGGTGTGGAGCGAGCCTGGCGATCCATGTGACGTGGAGGTCGTGACGGGCCCGCCGGTGGATCACGCTCCGAAGAGGTGGACCACGAAGTAGACAAGGGCTGCCACCCCGGCGGCCATGGGCATGGTCAGGACCCAGGCGGTGATGATGTTGCCCGCCACGCCCCAGCGGACCGCGGAGAGCCGCTTGGTCGCGCCCACGCCCATGATGCAGGACGTGATCGTGTGGGTGGTGGAGATTGGAGCGTGCCAGATGTATGCGGTCGCGTACAAAATCATCGAGGCCGTCGATTCGGCGGCGAACCCCTTCGGCGGATCCAGTTCGATCACCTTGCGGCCCAGCGTACGCATGATCCGCCAGCCGCCGGCGTAGGTGCCGAGGGACAGCGCGCCCGCACAGGAGATGATGACCCACAGGGGGACGTCGCTGCCGTCGGAGTGGCCGGTGGTGACCAGGGCCAGGACGATGATGCCCATCGTCTTCTGCGCGTCCTGGAGGCCGTGCCCCAGCGCCATCGACGCGGCCGACAGCGACTGCGCGATCCGGAACCGGCGGGCGATCCGGCCCGGGTTGGCACGGCGGAAGATCCACAGGATGGCGACCATCACCAGGTAGGCGAGCCCGAACCCGGCGACCGGCGAGATCACCATCGGGATGGCGACCTTCTCCATGACGGTGGACCAGCTCACCGACGACGCCGACGCGACCCCGGCACCGACCACGCCGCCGATCAGCGCGTGCGAGGACGACGAGGGCAGCCCGAAGTACCAGGTGATCATGTTCCAGGTGATCGCGCCCAGCACGCCGGCCGCGACCACCGTGAGACCGTGCAGACCGGTGGGCGGGGTGATGACCTCGCTGACGGTCTTGGCGACCTCGACGCCGAGCAGGGCGCCGATCAGGTTCATCACGGCCGCCATCAGCAGCGCCGCCCGCGGTGTCAGCGCCCGGGTGGACACCGACGTCGCGATGGCGTTGGCGGCGTCGTGGAAGCCGTTGGTGTAGTCGAAGACCAGCGCGATGACCACGACCAGGATGAGGACCGCGGTCTGCGCGTCCTGGCGCAGGCCCAGCGCCCCGGAGATCACCACCGCGAGGAGGCCCAGCAGCAGGAAGGGCCAGAACCTCACCGGGCCGCGGCGGACCTGCTCGGCGAGCGTCGGATCCGCCCCGGGAGGCTCGTCCTTGGTCAGGACCGCCCCGACGGTCCCGCCTGTGGCGGGTTCGGCGGGGCGGCCGGATTCTGGCGGTTCGTCCTTCGCGCTCATGATTCCTTGACCGAGATCGTCTCGACCGTGTTGGCGACATGCTCGAACGCGTCCGCCGCGTCCTCCAGCCGGTCGATGACCTGCTTCAGTTTCAGGACCGTGAGGGTGTCGTAGTCGCCGCTGAACAGCTGCGCCAGCAGCTTGCGGTAAACCTGGTCGCCCTGGTTCTCAAGCCTGTTGATCTCGATCCAGTACTCGTTGAGCTCCTTCATCGAGCGCAGCCTCGGCATCGCCTCGGCGGTCAGCTCCGCTGCGCGTTCCAGCACCTCCACCATGGCGACGATGCCTTTGGGGAACTCGTCGATCTTGTAGAGCACGACGAGGTCCGCTGCCTCTTCCATCTCGTCCATCACGTCGTCGATCGTCGAGGCCAGCCGGTAGATGTCCTCGCGGTCGAAAGGCGTGATGAAGGTTTCGTTGAGCCGTCGCATGATCGCGTGAGTGCATTCGTCGCCCGCATGCTCGCAGGCACGCATCTTCTCCGCGATCGCTGCACGGTCTGAGCCGTCGCTGATGAGTTCCACGAGCAGCCTGGCACCGGTGACCAGGTTGTTCGCCGAGTCGGCGAACATGTCGTAGAAGCTGTCCTCACGCGGCGTGAGACGCAAGCGCACGTCGTTCTCCTGAAGTGCCGGAACAGTCCGCAGAGGATCGTAGGCGCAACCAGCCGTAAAAAGAACCTTTGCCCCAGCTTCGGCTGGTGTCCGCCATCCTCTCACCTACAAGATTGCCCTACACCATCAGGTACATACCTGTTGTGAACCCCGGTATCCGCCGGGTTCCCAGAACCCGCGGGCCGGACGGGACCGTCACCTGACCGGCGACGAGGAGCAGGGAGTGAGATTCGTTACAGGGCCGGGACGCGAAACTCGCTGTGGCCGGCGCGAAAGACGAACCGGGGACGCCTGATCGGCGTCCCCGGCGCAACTGCGGGCTTCGGCTCGGCCGGCCCCCGGGGGGATGCCCCCGGACGGCCTAGTCCTGTGGCGTCAGCTCGCGACGACCGGCTTCGTCGGACCGTACCCCGAGCACCATGTCGATTTCCGCGACGGTGAGCGGCCGCTCCGCCGCCGCCACCGCACTGAGCATCTCGGCATAGAGTTCGATCTCGTCCAGCGCAACACGATCGTGGACGCGCAAATCAAGGTTCTGGCGCACCGCGTCCACCTCCGTTCGTCCCCACACCCAAATCGAGGCTACGCGGCCGACCCCGACGGGCACATGACCCAAGCGGGTCATTCGAGGGTCACTCTGACCCTGTCAATCCGGGGGACCCCCACAGTCCCCCCGTGATCGTTCCCGTCCGATCTGGCGGATCTCAGATCCGGGCGACCATCGCTCACTCCGGAGGATGACCCCAAACCCTCGGCAACTGCCCTTAGCCTTCCCGCGTGACGCCCATCTGATACCTGTGTCCGGTTCGCGAAACGTCCGGCGGGCGTCCGGCGGGCGTCCGGCGGGGTGGTTCAGCTTCCCGGACGGAAGTCGCCGAGCATCTGCTCCAGCGGCGTCTCGGGCAGGTCACGGGCCGTCAGCCGGGCCACGGTCGCGGCGTTGACGTCGGCGCCCGCGAGCCGGGCCGCCTGCCGCGCCACCGTCTGCTCGAACAGCGCCCGGACGGTCCGGGCGTAGGCGAACTGCGGGTCGTCGCGCAGCCGCTCGAACCGGCTCAGCAACTCGACGCGCAGTTCCTCGTCCAGCATGTACAGGTCACGCTCGGCGTAGCCCTGGAAGAGCCGGACCATGTCGCGGTCGCCCATCCCGGTGAACTCTAGGACACGGCCGAACTCGGCGCGGAACGCGGGGTTGCCCGCGAGGAACCCCTCCATCTCGGCCGCCGGGCTGGAGCACACCACCATGAGCCGCACGCCGTCCTGGTTCATGCGGCGCAGCAGCTCGTCCACCACGGCGGGGCTCCGGTCGAGCCGGTACGCCTCCTGGACGAGCAGCACCCCGCCGAGCGCCTGGTCGACCATGCCCGCGACCCGGCGCTCGGTGTCGAGCCGGTCGCGTCCCGCGAGGTGGACGGGACGGCAGGCCACCACATGCCCGGAGCTCAGCAGCCCGAGCGCCGCGTAGATGCCGCCGACGAGGCCCGCCACGGTCGTCTTCCCGGTGCCGGGCGGCCCCACGAAGATCAGATGGCGGGTGTCGCCGCCGCCCACCCCGTACCGGGCCCGGTCCGCCGCGAGCCCCGCCTCGTCGGCCAGCTCGTGCACGGCCGCCTTGACGTCGTCCAGCCCGGTGAGCTGGTCGAGCTGCCGCAGGTAGCCGCCGATGTCGCCGGGCGGGCGCAGCGCCGGCTCGATGCCCTCCGCGACGCCCGCGAGGTCGTCCGGGGTCAGCACGAGCCGGTCGTGCGACGCCCCCGCCCGCTCCATGTTCCGCTGGGCCGCCTGGTCCAGGTACGCCTCGACCAGGCGCGCGTTCACCAGGTCGCCCGGTCCCCGGAGCCGGTTCAGATCCTCCCGGACGACCTCCAGCGCCGACGCGCCGATGGTGACGCGCCGCTCGTCGGCCAGCAGGTGCAGCAGCGTCAGCCGGTTGTCGAGGTCGCTGAAGTCGGGCAGCCGGTGCACGCGGAACGCCTGGACGAGCTTCGGATGCTCCTGCAGGAGGCGCTTGTAGGCGTGCGGCTCGCAGGTGGCGATCACGGGCGTCGTGTTCACCGGGTCGCGGCGGGCCCGGCGGACCGCGCCGACGACCGCCGCCGGGTCGGGCGCGCCGTCGATCGCCGCGTCCAGCCGCTCGAACAGGATCACCGGGCCCGGCTGGGCGAGGATCTGCCCGATCCGGTCGGCGGGCGCGTCCCGCACGTCCTCGGCGTCGTGCGCGCGGATCGACCCGTCGCCGAGGCCGGCGTTCGCCAGCGTCAGCGCGATCATCCGGGCCAGCCGGCGCTGCCCCGAGTGCGGGCCGCCGACCAGCAGCACGCCCGGCAGGCCCGACTTGATGGAGCTCGGTGCGCCGTCCACCCTGGTCCGCTCGACGTCCTGCCCCGCGGGCTCGTTCCACTCCTGTGCCTGCGTGCGCAGGTCCGCCAGGAACGGGCTCGCATCGTGGTCCCCGTACACGAAGCCGAAGCCGAACCGCTCCAGGACACGGCGCTCACTGCGATCCTGCGGAGGCGGAATCTCGTGGACGGGCTGCTCCGGCGATGGCGTGTCGTCCAGGAAGTCGAAATCGCCGACCATCGTCTTGGACATCACCTTCGTGCCCGGTCCGCCTCCGGGGACGGGCGGCGGCGGTGCGGCCGGGTCGTCGTCGAGGTCGCCGGGCCCCAGAACGCGCGTGCCGGGCGGCCCCTGGCCGCCGGGCGGCTGCGGCTGGGGCTGCTGCACGGGCGGGCCGGACGCGACCTGCGGGGCCCCCGCCTGGTCCTCCACTCGCGTGGAATACGGGTCGAACGCGGCGGGCGCCGGCGGCTGCTGCTGTTGTGCCTGTCGCTGCGCCTGCTGAGGTGCCTGCTGGTGTGCTTGCTGCGCCTCTGGAGGCTGGACGGGGCTCGGCGGTCCTTGCGGGACGGGGCTCTGCGGCGGTCCCTGCTGCGGAGGAGCGGCGCCCGCGGGCTGGTAGCCGAGATGCGTGTACGGCGGCACGAAGTTCTCGTCCTGCCTCTCCTCCTCGGGAGGGGAGAAGCCGCCGAGCTGCGGAGCGGGGGTCGGCTGCTGCTCCGGCGCGGCAGGAGGGGGAGGCGTGGCCTGTTCCTGTGCCGCATAGGGCACCTGGCCCTGGTTGGGGACCTGCGGTGACGGAGGGGCGCTCTGCATCGGCGCAGGGTTCTGCATCGCTCCCGGGCTCTGCATGGGGGCAGGGCTCTGCGCAGGGCTTTGCATGGGGGCGGGGCTCTGCATCGGCGCGGGACTCTGCATCGGCGCAGGCTGTGCCGCGCCAGGACGCTGGAACCCGAGTTCGGTGTAGGGAGGCGCGACGTTCCTCTCGTCCCGGTCCTCCTCGGCGGGCGACGCGCCCCCCACCGGCGGCTCGGGAGCGGCGAACGCGGCCTGCTGCCCCTGGCCGGGACTCTGCGCGGGCGGCTGGTCGTGCGCCGGCCCTGCCGGACCGGACGCGTTCTCCCAACCCTGCTGAGCGGGCGGCTGGACGAACGGACGGTCGGGCTCGGACGGCTTCCCCTGCGGCTGCGGAGGCGTGCCCGGGGCGAGTCCGGGCTGGCTCTGCATGCCGAACGGGGACGGCTGCGAGGGCGCCGGGTTGGGCGGCGGCGTGGGGGCGGCGGTGACGGCCGTCGCGCGGGCGCGGTTGCGGCCGATGATCCCGGCGATGATCGCGGTGGGGACGGGGAAGCCGCGGGGGCGTGCGGGCATCCCGCCGAGCCGGCACCAGGCCAGGTCGACCTCGTACATCGCGGCCAGCAGCGACTCCGCGCCCGGGCCGGATCCGGCCGCGGACCGCAACGGCTCCGGGAGGCGCATGTCCTGTGGCCACAGCCGGCGCAGCGGGTGGCCCTTCTGGTCCGACACCGCCTGCACCGTGTAACGGATCTCCGGGTCCAGCCAGGGGACGATGGTTCCCACCATGTCCTTGCGGACGACGTCCAGATCGGCGGCGAGCAACGCGGCGGCCACCAGGCGAGGCTCGACGTAGGCCGGGTCGGCGGGGTCGCCTGCGAGGTCGGCTATCAGTTCGCTGAGCGTGTAGAAGGCGTGGCGGAAGTTGTCCCCCGGCGAACTCTCGTTCCTCAGCGAGGGAACCAGGTTCGCCGGGCAGCGGGTAAGCCACTGCTGGACGATCGCCTGGTCCCCGTACGGCAGAGCCCCGTAGTCGACCGTCGGGTTGGCGAGCGTGGGGCCGAGGATGGCGAGCAGCGCGTCAGCCCGGATCTGGTACCGGACGTCTTCGCGCAGCGCGCTGGCGACGGCCCACATCGTCCGCAGGATGACGACCGCGGCGTCCACCCGGCTCGACCGCAGGCGTTCCGCGTAGAGCCCGGCCAGGGTCTCCAGGGCGGGCGGGGTGAGCCAGCGCGGGCCGTCCACGTCCGGGAGCGGCCTGGCGCGGTACGGCTTCCAGAGGTCGAGCATCTGCGGGTCCAGCCGCGCGTCGAACGCGGGCGCCGACGCGCACCACAGCATCACGCCCCACGCGACGACCACGGTCGACGGCGTCGCGCTGGAGAACTCGGGCCACCAGTGCGGGTACTCCGGCGCGGGCAGCGCCGCGGCGGACTCGACCGTCGACCGGACCCGCGAGGTCACGTCGGTCGCGAACCCGTGCCCGACGAACGGCAGCCCCGCCGGCGGGTCGTAGGAGAAGTCGGGGCCGGCCGGGATGACGTGCGGCGGCAGGTTGGGCGCCTGCCCCGGCGCCTGCTGCGCGGGCCTGGCCGCCATCCGGACCGCGGGCGTGCGGGGCGGCGGGCACAGGTACCACTGCCCGTCGGACGGGTGCAGCCGGTACCAGCGCGCCCACGCCCCGAACAGCCACCACGTGCCATCGGGCAGGACGAGCATGCGCCCGCCGATCGCGTGATGGCGCTGCTGAGGAGGCGTCGACGGCCACCATGCGGCGGCCACCATCGCCCTCGTGTCCCGCTCTGCCTCCGCGAACGGATCCTGCCCCATCTGGGGGCTGGGCGGCGGAGCACTGCCATAGCCCGGTCCCCACACCACGATCGTCATGGTAGTCAGGAGAAGCCGGTCGGGGTGCCCCTCACCGGCCCATTCGCCACATAATCGCAGGTCAGCGAAATATCATTCCGGGCTTGACGGTCACCGGAGGGTCACTGCCATTCGGCGGTGCGGTGCCGCCGGGCCTTGGTCATGTACGCCTGAGGGGTGTGCTCCAGGACGAGCCGGTCATCGTCGGTCAGCTCCCGGACGATCTTGCCCGGGGTGCCGGCGACGAGGACGCCGGACGGGATCTTCTTGCCGGGCGGCACCAGCGCGCCCGCCGCGATCAGCGTCCCGGAGCCGATCCGGGCGCCGTTCAGCACGATCGCGCCGATCCCGATGAGCGAGCCGGTCTCGACGTGCGCGCCGTGCACCATCGCCTTGTGGCCGAGGCTGACCCGGTCCTCCAGGACGGCGGGCAGCCCGGCGTCGGAGTGCATGCAGCAGAGGTCCTGGATGTTGCATTCGTCGCCGACGACGACCTCCTCGTCGTCACCGCGCAGCACGGAGCCGTACCAGACGCTGGACGCGCGGCCCAGCGTCACCCGCCCGACGACGACCGCGCCCGGCGCGACCCACGCCTCGGGGTCGATCTTCGGCCGGTCCTCACCCAATGATCCCAGGTAGCTCATGCGGCCGATGCTAGGAGGCGTCCCGCCCCACCCCGGAGGGGGCCCCCGGCGGACTCCGCACCGGCTCCGGGCGGGCATCGGACGGGCCTTGCGGGGGTGCGCGGGGCGGGCGGCCCCGGAAAACGATCCCCCGACACGGGCCCCCTATCGCGCGAAATATCCGCAGATTAGGTAGCTTGTCGGGCCTACCCAGGTGAAGAAACGGCAGCGAGAAGCGCGTTCCGGTTGCGCGAATGGGGTGGACCGGACAAGAGTCGTCCTGACGTTTCCACATGTGGGCCCGCTCACCGGCGGGTGAGGATGTTATCGCAACCGACCCTGACGGGGTGATGACCCCCGCCAACGACCCCCAAGGCATCATGAGCAACGAAGCCGAAATCCTGCCGAACCTCCTCCAAGAAGAGTCCTTCGAGATCGTCATGCGCGGCTACAACCGCCGCCAGGTCGACGATTACATCGCCCGCGCCCAGCAGAGCGCCCAGCAGAAGCACCGCGAACTGGAGGCGCGTCTCGCCCGCGCCCAGGACGACGGCGAACGCCTCCGCCGCGAGATGGCCGAACTCCGGGAGGCGCGCAAGCCCACCGGCGACGACCTGAGCGACCGGCTCCGGCAGATCATCAACCTCGCCGAGGACGAGGCCCAGGACAAGGTCTCCCAGGCCGAGGCCAAGGGCGCGGAGATCCGCGAGGACGCCGAGCAAGAGTCCAAGCGGATCATCGACGACGCCCGCTCGCACGCCGACAAGAACCTCGCTCAGGCGCAGGAGAAGGCCGAGAACGTGCTCGCCTCCGCCAAGAAGGAGTCCGAGAGCGTCCTGTCGGCCGCCAAGCAGGAGGCCGAGCAGACGGTGAGCAGCGCGCGGCTGGAGGCCGAGCGCACCCTCACCGCGTCGGAGCGCCGCGCCAGCGTGATCAACGAGGGCGCGACGCAGCGGCTGACCTCGCTCACCAAGAACCACACCCAGGCCCTGCAGCGCCTCACCGAGATCAGCGAGACGTTGCACCGGCTGCTGACCGCCGAGAACGAGGCGGGTCCGCTGGAGAAGATGGTCGAGGACGCCGTCCGGCAGAGCGCGCCCCGCAAGCAGCCGCAGCCCGCCCCGTCCCAGGCCGGGCCCGCCCAGCCCTCCCCCGCCCAGCCTTCATCGCAGTCCGGGCCGCAGTCCGGGCCCGGCGCGAAGCCGGCGGCGGCCGCGCCCAAGCCCGCAGCGGCGCCCGGCGCACCGCAGGGCACGCCTTCCATGAAGAAGCCCGAGCCGGCGACCCCGGCCGCCGACGCCCCCGCGCCGCCGGCCCGGCCGGAGCCCAAGCCCGCACGCCCGGCCGAGGAACCGGGCTCCCCCGCGCAGCCCGGCGGCCCCACCCAGTCCGGCCCCACCCAGTCCGGCCCGTCACAGTCCGGCCCCTCGCAGTCCGGCCCCGCGGAGTCCGGTGGTCCCGCGCAGTCCGGCGGGCCCGCCGTCCCGCCGCAGCAGCCACGCGGCCCCATCGAGCTGTAGCCCACCCGGCTCCGGAAACGTCAGGCGGTTTCCGCGGTGCGCCCGGCCCACCCGGCCGGGCGCACCGCCTCGCCCGCACCGTCTCGCCGTTGAGCCGGCCCCCTTTATAAGATCTTGGGGTGAGCAAGAGGACCCACACGCGCCGCGGAACCGCCCGCCCGATCCGGCTCCTCGGAGACCCGGTCCTGCGCACCGGATGCGATCCCGTCCGGACGTTCGACGCCTCCCTGGAACGCCTCGTCGACGACATGTTCGTCACGATGTACGAGGAGGACGGCGCCGGGGTCGCCGCCAACCAGGTGGGCGTCGGCCTGCGGGTCTTCGTGTACGACGTCAACGACGACAGGGGCCGGCGCCACATCGGGCACGTCGTCAACCCGAGGCTCGTGGCCGCCGACGGGGAGATGCTGGTCGAGCCGGAAGGCTGCCTGTCCGTCCCCCGCATGCGTTTCGAGACGCCCCGCCACGCGCGTGCCGTCGTCGAGGGTGTGGACGTGAAAGGCGAACCCGTCCGCGTCGAGGGCACCGGTTACTTCGCCCGCTGCCTCCAGCACGAGTGCGGACATCTGGATGGCGGCGTCTACATCGATGTCCTGTCCGGCGATGCGCGCCGCGAGGCCATGCGAGCCATCCGGGACCTCGACCGGTAGGCGAGGCGCAGCGCACGGGCGCACGGCGGGCCTCTTCCCTCTCGGGAGAGCCGGGGCTCCCCACCAGGCACAATGACGTAGACGGCACTCAACGGATCCTCTGCGCGCATTCAGGGGACGTTCAGGTTCAGATGGGAACCTCTGCGGTGATTGTGGAGGGGGACTGTGCCATTGGTTGATCGAACCGCGAACGGCGGCAAGGCGGCGGAGGCGACGCTGCTCGTCGTCGAGGACGAACCGAATATTCTGGAACTGCTCGCCGGCAGCCTGCGCTTCACCGGGTTCGACGTGGTCACCGCCACCAACGGGGCCGACGCCGTCCAGTCGGCGCGGCGGCACCGCCCGGACCTCATAGTGCTCGACGTGATGCTGCCCGACATCGACGGGTTCGACGTGGCGCGGCGGCTGCGGTCCGGCGGCGACCACACCCCGGTGCTTTTCCTGACCGCGCGGGACGCCGTGCAGGACCGGATCAAGGGGCTGACGATCGGCGGTGACGACTATGTCACCAAGCCGTTCAGCCTGGAGGAGGTCATCGCCCGCATCCGGGCGGTCCTGCGGCGGTTCCGCGGCGGGCTGGCCGAGCCGACGCCGCGCATGGTGTTCGCCGACGTCGAACTCGACGAGGACAGCCACGAGGTGTGGCGGGGCGGACGAGCGATCCAGCTGTCGCCGACGGAGTTCAAGCTGCTGCGCTACTTCATGGCCAACGCGGGACGGGTCGTGTCGAAGGCGCAGATCCTCGACCACGTGTGGAACTACGACTTCCGCGGCGACGCGGGAATCGTCGAGTCGTACGTGTCGGCGCTGCGCCGCAAGGTCGACAACGCCGAACCGCGCCTCATCCACACGCTGCGCGGTGTGGGGTACGTCCTGCGTGAGCCGGCGAGACCGGGCTGATGGCCTCCCAGGTTCCGGCGTCCGCCGCCGGCGCTCTTTCATCCGCGGCGCCGCCTGAGCCGCCGAACGTCCCCGGCGGGAAGGCGGCCGGGTGGCCGCGGCGCGGCCTGTCCCATCTGTGGGGGCGGACGTCGCTGCGCGTCAAGCTCGTCGCCGGGATGCTCGTCCTCGCCACTCTCGGGATGACGGTGATGGCCGCGGCGGGCGCGTCGGTGCTGCGGCAGTACCTGGTCGGGCGGGCCGACGACCAGCTGCGCGGCTCCGTCGGGCGGACGATCGACCAGGTCCTCCCGCATCTGGAGCGCGGGCAGACCCGGTTCACCGTCCGGCTCCCGAGCGAGATCTACGGGCAGATCCGCGTCAACGACGGCCGCACGGTCGGACAGAACCCGGCGTGGAGCGATCCCGGTCATCCGCGTCTCCCGGAGGACCTGTCCGGGTGGATCGACCGGCCGTTCACCGTCTCCGGGACCGGCGGTTCGACGTCCTCGTGGCGGATCCTGGCCGAGCCGATACCGGGCAGCGACGGGGCGATCCTCGTGCTGGCGTTCAGCCTGGACGAGGTCGACAGGACCGTCCGCCGGCTGATGGCGATCGACGCGATCGTGGGCCTGGTGGTGCTGGCCGGCCTCGTCGGTCTCGGCGTGTGGGTCGTCCGCGCGAGCCTGCGGCCGCTCGCCGCCGTCGAGGAGACCGCGGGCGCGATCGCCGCGGGAGACCTGTCCCGCCGCGTCCCGCAGGCCGATCCGCGCACCGAGATGGGACGGCTCGGCCGGTCGCTGAACGCGATGCTCGCGCAGATCGAGACGGCTTTCCGGGCCCGTGCCGAGTCGGAGACGGCGGCGCGGCGGTCGGAGCGGACCGCGCTGCGCTCGGAGGAGCGGATGCGGCGGTTCATCGCCGACGCCAGCCACGAGCTGCGCACCCCGCTGACCGCGATCCGCGGCTTCGCCGAGTTCTACCGGCAGGGCGCGGCCCGCAGCCCTGAGGAACTCGACCGGCTGATAGGCCGGATCGAGGAGACCGCGTCCCGGATGGGCCTGCTCGTGGAGGACCTGCTGCTGCTCGCCCGGCTGGACCGGCAGCGTCCGATCGAGCGGCGTCCGGCGGACCTGCTCGCCGTCGCCGCCGACTCTGTCCAGGAGGCGAGAGTTCTCGCACCCGAACGGAGGATCGACCTTTCGGTCGAGGGAGGCCTGGCCTACCAGGTGCTGGGGGACGAGCCGCGGCTGCGCCAGGTGCTCGGGAACCTGCTGACCAACGCGATCGTGCACACCCCGGAGGGCACGCCGGTCGAGGTGCGCCTCACGCCGGGGACGCTGCGCGACGCCCCCGCGGCGAACGTCGAGGTCGTCGACCAGGGCCCCGGTCTCTCACCGGAGCAGTCGGAACGGGTCTTCGAGCGTTTCTACCGGGCGGACGAGGCCCGGTCGCGGGAGGGCGGCGGCGCGGGGCTCGGCCTCGCCATCGTCGCGGCGCTGGTGGCGGCCCACGAGGGCTTGGTGGAGGTCGACTCCACACCGGACGAGGGCGCCACGTTCAGGGTCGTCCTGCCCTTGGACGAAGACTGACGGCGGACGAACACCGACGGGTGGACGAAGACCGAAGGTGGCGTTCAGGCAACTTCCAGGTATGTGCGCTTAGGTGACATCCACAGGGCGCGCCCCGGTCTCGACGGGGAGCGGGAGTCCGCGCCCTGGCCAGCTTCGGCGGCCCGCGCCGTTATCGGCACCGTGGTCACCGGCACCGTGGTTACCGGCACCGTGGTTACCGGCACCGGGCTCGCCGTCGTCCGCGGCCGGGAGGGCGCAACGCCGCACGCCCCCCGGCCGCGGTTCTCGTGACATGTCGGCGTTCAGCACACTTTCAGGTTGGATCCAGGCGGGCTGCAGCCCCGGGGCGCACTCTCGATGGTGAGGTAACGACAGGGGGATCCGTATGAACGCCGACCAGCCGCGGGAGCGGCCATGGGAGCCCGGAAGACCGGGCTTCACTCCGCACTGGGAACAGCCGCCGTGGCGGGGACCGGGGAACGTCCCGCCGCGGGCCCCGCGTCCGGGCCTGCTCGGCACGACACGGCAGAAGATCGCGGCGATCGGTGCCGCCACCGCGCTGGCCCTGGGGGCGGGCGGCGCGGGCGCGGGCATCACGATGGCGCTGACGCACCAGAGCACCGTCTACGCGAGCCCGACGGCCGTATCGGGAGCAGCGTCCGGCAGCGGCACGGCCGCGCAGGTCGCAGCCGCCGTCCAGCCGAGCGTGGTGTCGATCCAGGCGGAGACGGCGGCGGGCACCAGCGGCGGTTCCGGCGTCATCCTGCGCTCGGACGGCGTGATCCTCACGAACGCGCACGTCGTGAAGGGCGCCCGGCAGGTGTCGGTGAAGTTCAGCGACGGCCGGACCGCACCCGCGCAGGTCCTCGGTTCCGACGCCGGCGACGACATCGCCGTGATCAAGGCGCGGGGGGTATCGGGCCTCAAGCCCGCCACCCTCGGCGACAGCGGCGACCTCGCCGTCGGCGACATGGTGCTGGCGGTCGGCAGCCCGCTCGGTCTGGACGGCTCGGTGACCTCGGGCATCGTCAGCGCACTGGGCCGCGAAGTCCAGGAGGGGCAGGACGACCGGCAACTCCCGCCGGGCCTGCAGGACCGGCTGACCCGGCAAGAGCAGACCGTCATCGAGAACGCGATCCAGACCGATGCGGCCATCAACCCCGGCAACTCCGGCGGCGCCCTCGTCAACGCCTCCGGCCACGTGATCGGCGTGAACACCGCCATCGCCACCGCCGGGGAGGGCAACGGCAACATCGGTGTCGGCTTCGCGATCCCGATCGATTCCGCAAAGAAGACCGCCGACGAGATCATCGCCGGCGCCACGGTCTGACCCGGGCGCCGTCCGGCCAGGCTCTGGGGGGAGCGGGCGGACGGGCGGCGGAACCGGGCCAGAAGGTCCCTCCCGGCCGGGCCGGGCGGGGAGGGACCGAGCAAGGGAGAGCGGCCGCGTGGCTTCCCTGTGGGCCACGCGGCCGCGCCCGCCCCGCTCGGCCCGACCTGACCGAGATCGCCGGCCGCCGCCCCACCTTGGCCAGCATCTTCCGCGTCGAACGCAGGTAGACGCCCCGGGGGAGCGTCCGGACCCGCGGCGGCAGCCGCGGATACACGACCGACAGCACATCGACCAGGAGCCGGAACCGCCGCTCCCGCGCGGCGTCCCACTTCCACCCGTACTGCTCGCGGATCGGCGCCGGCATCAGCCCCGCCGTGAGCAACCGGACCGCCATCATCCCGGGCACGTTCAACGCGCCGCCCGGCAGCTTCTTCCCGTCCAGCACCTGGTCCGCCACCGCCCGCGACGCATCGCTGATCTTCAAGGTCCGGAGCATGTCCGCGTAGTACTCGCGGAACTGCCGGTAGTTCCCCGGCATCCGCTCCTCCGGGCACCCCAGGATCGTCGCGTAGGTCTTGCTCTGCTGGTAGAACTCCTCAAGCTCCGCCTCGTCGAACGTCCGCCGGAAGAGCAGCTGGTAGAACTGCGCGGCCACCGCGAACAGCGTGGAGGCGACCCACACCTGCAACTCCGGATCATTCGCCTCGTAGCCGGGTCCGGTGATGGACTCATGGCCCTTCGTGACCAGCGCGCTGAGGGTCTCGGCCTCCTCCCGCGTACCGAACTGCACCGTGTAGAGCCACCCCATCGTGTTCCGCAGCCGGCGCACCGGATCGTCCGCCGTGTAACTGTGGTCGTAGACGCCCTGCGCAACCTTGGGATGGGCGGTCTGCAGCAGCGACGCGGCCCCACCCGCCGCCATGAGCGCGCCCTCCTGCGTGATGACGCGGATGAGGTCGCCGTCCTGGAACACTCCATCAGCCATGCCGACCATTGTAAGTAAGTACTTGCAGTCGTTATCGACCGGGCCTTACCCGGACGACAAGATCAGACTCCCCTGCGACAATGGGGACATGGCCGACGAGATCCATGTCCGCGGCTCGGTCTCCATCCCGGAGTCCGAGCTCAGCTGGCGTTTCTCCCGTTCCTCGGGGCCGGGCGGGCAGCACGTCAACACCAGCGCCACCGCCGCCGAACTCTCCTTCGACGTCGCGAACTCCCCGTCCCTCCCCGACACCCTGAAGGCCCGCGCCCTGGACCGCCTGGCCGGCCGCCTCGTCCGCGGCGTCCTCACCGTCCGCGCCGAGGAGTACCGCTCCCAACTCCGCAACCGCGACGCCGCCCGCACCCGCCTGGCCACCCTCCTGGCCGAGGCCACGGCCCCGCCCCCGAAGAAGCGCGTCCCCAAGAAAGTCCCCCGCGGCATCAACGAACGCCGCCTGGAGAACAAGAAACGCCGCTCCGCCATAAAACGCCAGCGCTCCAGCCGCTGGGACTGACTACGCTCCGACCTTGCCCGCCCAGCGTCACGAAACAACCGTTGGGCGACATCGAGTCAGGTGGGCCAGGCGATGGGGCCGCCCGCGACGTCGCCGCCGGAGTCGGGGTGCTCGATCGCGCGGGCCCGCAACCCGGTGCCGGGGGCCAGACCGTCGATCCGGACGTTGGCCGTGAAGGCGTAGCGGGCGGGGCCTTCGACGAAGGACGGTCCGCCGGCGTCCCGGTGGTGATGCTCGCGGTCGGAGTGCTCCCGGCCCCAGTCGATCGTCACCCAGGTGTTCGGCGGGAGGGCCTGCTCGGTGTCCATCGAGACGGAGACGTAGTCGGGCGTGTCGTCCAGGTCGGCGGGCATCCCGGCCCGTACCCAGGCGTACAGCTCGTCCCCCGGGCAGCTCGTCGCGTACACGTCGCGGTGCCCGAGCTTCTTCAGGCCGCGGCCCCGGCGCCGTCCCGCCTCGTCGTACAGCCACCGGATGGACCGTTTCGCGGCGTCCCGCGACGCCCAGTAGCCGAATCAGTGCTGTTCGTGCACATGGTGAGCAGCGTGCGTTTTGTGGGCCGCGCGGGTGTGATCACGGGCCGCGTCGTCGTCACCCGTGCGCTGCGCCAGTTCGGCGAGGACGAGGTGGGTGGATCCCCAGCAGGCGGTCCCCATGCCGGCGACGACGAACTGGTCCGCGTACGGGAGGAGACGTCGATACAGGTCACCGGGGTCGGGGGTGCCCAGGCGCGCGGCGACCAGGCCCCAGACGGGGATGAGGAAGTCGGCGACCCAGTCGTCGGGGACGCCGGTTCCCCAGCGGCCGATCAGCTCGTGGGCCAGTTCGGGACGGTCCGCTTCGACGGCCGCCAGGACGGCGACCGGGCGCAGCGGCACGAGATGGGTTTCCCCTGCGGCGGCCACCAGCTCGTCCAGTATTTCGGGGACGCGGCCTTGAGCGCGGCGGCACGTGAACGTGGTCACCAGTCGGCGGAACCGGCTGCCCCAGAGGGTCGAGCCGAACTGCATGTCATGGGCGAGCAGTCCTTCTGCCTCGTCCCACCGGCCGTCCAGGGTGCTGCGGGCGGTCTGCGCGACACGGACCATCGACTCCAGCTCGGGACGGGGCGCCGCGCCGAGGAGGGTCTCGCAGCGGGCCAGCTCGCGGTCCCAGCCGGGCACGTCGCCGTCGCGCAGCAGGCAGGACATCAGGAAGACGCGCGCCATCACCTCGCCGCTGACCGGGAGGCCGGGCAGGTTCGCCAGTTCCTCCGCCGCTGCGCGCCGCTCGGTGTTGCGGCCGGGACGGAACGCCGCGAGCAGGTAGTTGTTCAGCGTCCGGGCAAGGAGCGGGACGTCCCCGGCCTTCCTGGCGATCTCGACGGCCTCGGCGGCGCGGCGTTCGCCCTCGGCGCCGCGCGGCCCGTAGTGGAGTTCGAGGGCGAGGGCGCCGAGCAGCGCCGCCCGGTCGGCGTCGGGCAGCGGGCCGGCGAGCAGATCCTCGATGATCGCGACCATCTCGGCGTCGACGACGCCGTACGGGCGCCAGTTCCACAGGGACGGTCCGCCGATGGCGGTGACCGCGGGGATCAGGGCGTCGCGGTCGCCGATCGCGCGGGCGATCCGGATCGCTTCCTCCCAGTCGCGGCGCGCCTCTTCCGGCCGTCCGACGGTACGGCGGGCCTGGCCGAGTTCGGTGAGGATCCTGGCCCGTTCGGCGTCCCGGCCGGGCGGGAGGACGGAGAGCGCCACAGCCCACAGGTCGACGGCCTCGGTGTGCGCGAGCTGGCCGGTCGCGTGCCGGGCCGCGCGGGACGCGTGCTCGACCGCCCTGTTCGCCCTTCTCGCCTTGTCCGCCTTGTCCGCGCCGCCGCCCAGCTTCGCGGCCTGGGCGAAGTGGTGCGCGAGCGTGGCCGACTCCGCCTCGGGAAGGACGGGTTCCAGCGCCTCCCCCACCCGCAGGTGCAGCCGGGACCGTTCCAGCCGGCTCAGCCCGGCGTAGAGCGCCTCGCGGACGAGGGCGTGCGCGAACCGGTAGTCGGGCGCCGGCGCGTCCCCGGCGGGCGGCTCGACCAGCAGGCCGGTCGCGACGGCCGGTTCCATCGCCGTCATGACCTGCTCCGGTGCCGTGTCCGTGACCGTTTCGAGCAGGTCGATGCCGACGTCGCGTCCGGCCACCGCGGCGGCGCGCAGCAGGGCCCGCGTCTCCTCCGGCAGCCGGGCGACGCGGCGCTCGATCACGTTCCGCGCGCCGCTCGGCACGGTCCCCTCACTGCCGCGCAGGCGCAGCACCTCACCGAGGTAGAAGGGGTTGCCGCCCGTCCGGTCCAGGAGGGCCTCCACCAGCCCGGGTTCTTCGGCGACGCCCCTCACGCGCAGGTAGGACGCCACGTCGTCCGCGGTGAACGGGCTCAGCTCCACGCGTTCGGCCGACCGCGCCAGCGCCGCCAGAGTGTCGCGGAGCACGCCCGGATGATCGCCGGGTTCGGGGCGGCACGTGACGAACACCAGCAGCCGGTTCCGGACTGCCGCGTCCGCCACGAAGGACAGCAGCCGCAGGGACGACACGTCCGCCCAGTGGAGATCGTCCAGAACGACCGCAAGCGGTGTCTCGTCCCGCGTCAGAACGTCCACGACCTGTTCGAACAAGGCGAACAGGGCGGCACCGGGGTCCTGACCGGGGGAGAGCGTCTCCGCGGAGAGCAGCCCGGACTCGTCCCCCACCTCACGGACGATCTGCCTCCACGGCCAGAACGCGGGCGCGGTGCCGTCCACGCACCGTCCCCACGCGAGACGGAACCCCCGGGCGGCGGCCAGGTCGGCGGCGGCCCGGACGAGCCGGGTCTTGCCGATGCCGGCCTCCCCGGTCACCAGGACGACACCGCCCTGCCCGCGCCGCGCCTCACGGAGCCACCGCTCGACCAGCGCCATCTGCGCCGACCGCGCGACCAGGCCGTCCCCGTCCGGTTCCGGGCCCGCCACGTAGGACGGCGGTCGCTCGCGTGGCGGCTCACGCGGCGGTTCGCGTGGGGGCAGGCGGAGGCCGGGCGCCTGGTCGAACACCGCCCGCTCCAGCTCCCGAAGCTCAGGCCCCGGACGAAGCCCGAGGTCGTCCGACAGGCGTGCCTTGACGCGGCGCAGTGCGGCCAGGGCGTCGGCCTGACGTCCGGCCCGGTAGAGCGCGAGGACCAGCAGCGACCACGCGCGTTCCCGGTAAGGCCCGTCCTCGACGAGCGCCTCCAGACCCGGGACCAGGGACGCGGCCTCGCCGAGGGCCAGCCGGGCGTCGAACCGGTCCTCCAGGGCGGCCGCGCGCAGGTCGGTGAGGCGGGCGGCGGCGGGACGGGCGAACCCCTGGTCGGCGAACTCCCCCAGCGGATCACCGCGCCACAGGTCGAGGGCCCGGTCCAGGATCTCGACGGCCTCCGCGTACACGCCGCGGGCGAGAGCCTCGCGGCCCTCGTCCGCCCAGGCGGTGAATCGCCACAGGTCGATCCGTCCCGGCGGGACGGCGAGCTGGTAGCCGGGCTCGCGGGTGAGCAGGACGGACGGCGGTGTCCGCGGCGCCCGGCCGGGCTCCAGCACTTTGCGGAGGTGCGCGATGTAGGCCTGCAGTGTCCGGGTCGCCTGGGCGGGCGGTTCACCGGCCCACAGTTCGTCGATCAGCCGGTCCAGGGACACCACCCGGCCGGGTTCCAGCGCCAGCATCGCCACCAGCGCGCGCTGCTTGCGCGTGCCGAGGTCGAGCGCGCGCCCCGAGCCGTCCGCGACCTCAAGGGGGCCGAACAGCCGGAACGCCGGTCCCTCCGCCATCACCCTCCCGAATCGCGCGAGTTACCAGCTTACGGGCACCTCAACTCGATCCCAGCTCGATCCCAGCCGCCGGGGAGCACAGTCGACCCAGGACGACGAACAGGGCGACGAAGAGGAGAAGTCATGAACATCGGGGACGAACTGCGCGGCGTGGTCCGGGGCCGGGTGCTCGCGGCGGGCGACCGCGGATTCGACGACGCGCGGCGCGCCTGGAACCTGGCTGTGGACCAGCCCGTCCGGGCCGTGGTCGAGGCCGCCGACGCCGACGACGTGGCCGCCCTCGTCCGGCACGCCCGCCTCGCCGGGCTGACCATCGCGACGCAGCCGAGCGGCCACGGCGCCGCCGGCGACCTCGGCGAGGTGATCCTGCTCCGCACCGCCCGCCTGGACGAGCTGGAGATCCGCCCGGACGAGCGGATCGCCCGGGCCGGCGCGGGCGTCGGGTGGGGGCGCGTCCTGGCGGCGGCGAGCCCGCATGGCCTCACCGGTCTCGCGGGCAGCAGTCCCGTGGTCACCGTCACCGGCTACACCCTCGGCGGCGGGCTGAGCTGGTTCGGCCGCAAGCACGGATGGGCGGCCGGGAGCGTCCGCGCGTTCGACGTCGTGGACGCGGCCGGGGCCCGCTCCCGGGTGACGTCCGAGACCGACCCGGACCTGTTCTGGGCGCTGCGCGGCGGGGGCGGCGACTTCGCGATCGTCACCGCGATCGAGTTCGCCCTGCATCCGGCGCCGCGGCTGCATGGCGGCCGGATGCTGTGGCCCGCCGAGCAGGCACCCGCCGTCCTGGACGCCTACCGGGAGGTCACCGGGACGGCACCGGACGAGCTGACCGCCTGGTACGAGCTGCTGAAGTTCCCGGGCGCGGCTCCGCTGGCGGCGGTCGACAGCGCCTTCCTCGGCGACGGCGCGGACGCGGAGACGCTCCTCCGCCCGCTCGACAAGGTCCCCGGACGGATCTCGGACTCGCGCGCCCCGCTGCCGGTCGCCGACCTGGGGTCGATCACCGCCGAGCCGACCGACCCGGGCCCCGGGCGGTCCCGCGCGGAACTGCTGACGGAACTGGCGGACGACGTGGCCGCGACGCTGCTGGAACGCCCCATCGACCCGCTGCTCAGCGTCCAGTTGCGGCACCTCGGCGGCGCCCTGGCCCGTCCGTCCGGTACGCCCGCCGGGCAACTGGACGAGCCCTTCGCCCTCTACATGTTCGGCGTCCCCGGCGAGGACGGCGGGGCGGCCGTGCGCGACCGCCAGCACGAGATCGCGAACGCCCTCGTCCCGTACACGACCGGCCGCAAGCCGTTCACCTTGCTCGCCCCGGGCGAGCGCGCCGCGAACGCGTTCACGCCCGGTACCCTCGCCAGGCTCCGCGACCTGAAGCGCGGCCGCGACCCGCACGGCGTCTTCCGCAGCAACTTCCCCGTCCTGGCCTGACCGGCAGCAGCAGGACCAACACAGCGGACCGGCACGGCGGGGCAGTGCACAGCGCGCCTGCCGGGCAGAGCGCGACACCCGCCCCGCCGGGGACAGCGTGACGGGCGTATGTGACGCATCAGGCACTTGCGTCACATACGCCAAGACGCCCGGAACCGGTCGGTTCCGGGCGTCTTACGTGGTCGGGCCCGTGGTCCCGGCCCGCGGCGGGGCCAGTGTCGGGACCAGAGGGAACCGGCGGCCGGGGTTACTCGCCCTTCCAGTTCGGCTTGCGCTTCTCGGCGAACGCCGCCGGGCCCTCCTGGGCGTCCTTGGAGGTGAAGACCGGCAGCACGATGTCCTGCTGCTTCTTCCACGCCTCGTCGGACGGCCAGTCCGCGGACTCGACGATGATCTTCTTGGTCGCCGCGAGCGCCAGCGGGGCGTTCTCGGCGACCTTCATGGCCAGCTCCTTGGCCGCCGCGAGCGCGCCGCCCGGCTCGGCGAGCCGGTTGACGAACCCGAGTTCGGCCATCCGCTCCGCCGGATACTTGTCGCCGGTGAGGGCGATCTCCATCGCGATGTGGAACGGGATGCGCTGCGGCAGCCGCAGCAGTCCGCCGCCCGCCGCGACCAGGCCGCGCTTCGGCTCGGGGAGCCCGAACAGGGCGTCCTTCGCCGCCACGACCATGTCGCAGGACAGCGCGACCTCGCAGCCGCCGGCGAGCGCGTAGCCCTCGACGGCGGCGATCAGCGGCTTGGCCGCCGGACGCTCGGTGATGCCGGCGAACCCGCGTCCCTCGACGGTCGGGTTGTCGCCCGTCAGGAAGCCCTTCAGGTCCATGCCGGCGCAGAACGTCCCGCCCGCGCCGGTGAGGATGCCGATGGACAGGTCCTTGCGGGAGTCGAGTTCGTCGACGGCCGCCGCGATGCCCCGCGCCACCTCGCCGTTGACCGCGTTGCGGGCTTCGGGACGGTTGATGGTGATGACGAGGACGGCGCCGTCCTCTTCGGTCAGAACAGCGTCGGTCATTCGGGCCTCACTTCGGCTGGAAGCGGATACCGCCGTCGAAGCGGATGGTCTCGCCGTTCATGTAGTCGTTCTCGACCAGGGACTTGACGAGGTGCGCGAACTCCGACGCCTTGCCCATCCGCTTCGGGAACGGGACGGGCGCGGCGAGCTTGGCCTTGAACTCGTCCGCGGCCTCGCCCTCGCCGTAGATCGGGGTGTCGATGATGCCCGGGCAGATGGTGTTGACCCGGACGCCGATCGCGGCGAGGTCGCGCGCCGCCGGCAGCGTCATGCCGATGATGCCGCCCTTGGACGCGGAGTAGGCGATCTGCCCGGTCTGGCCCTCGATGCCCGCGATGGACGCGGTGTTGATCACGACGCCGCGGGCGCCGTCGGCGTCGGCGGGCTCGGTCTTGGAGATGGCGGCGGCACCGATCCGCATCAGGTTGAAGGTGCCGATCAGGTTGACCCGGATCACGGTCTCGTACTGGCCGAGGTCGTGCGGGGTGCCGTCGCGGTTCACGGTCCGCGACGCCCAGCCGATGCCGGCGCTGTTGACGATGACGCGCAGCGGGGCGCCGGTGTCGACGGCCGCCTGGACGGCGGCCCGCACCTGCTCCTCGTTCGACACGTCCGTCTTGACGAAGACACCGCCGACCTCGTCGGCGAGGGCCTTGCCCTTGTCCTCGTTCAGGTCGGCGATGACCACCTTGGCGCCGTCGGCGGCCAGCGCGCGGACGGTGGCCTCACCGAGGCCGCTCGCCCCACCGGATACGACGGCGGAAACTCCGTTCAGGTCCATAAGCAGCACCTTACGTCAGGGACCGAATGTGGTTCGGGGGTGATGTTACCCAGAGGTCACCGCGCGCTCTGCTCACACCCCGGCGGATCGCGGAGCGCGATGTTACTCAATAGTCACAATAGGGGGAACGTTTGCTCCACGCCGCCCCGGGCACCCGCCCCATGGACAAGCGAACCGGGGGACGCGGGGGATCGTCCCCCCACGGGGGACAGAGCGATGAGCAAGGCGAACCGGGGAGCGTGGGGGGCCGTCCCCCCACAGGGGACGGAGCCATGAGCGAGCGACCGGCACAGAGCCAGCCATACCCCGGCCGCACCGGGGACATGTCACCCGAACCCCGCGACGAGATGCGCGACTACACCGGGAGCGGCCTGCTGGACGGGCGCCGCGCCCTCATCACCGGCGGCGACTCCGGCATCGGGCGCGCCACCGCCGTCGCGTTCGCCAAGGAGGGCGCCGACGTCGCGATCACGTACCTGGAAGAGGACGCCGACGCCCGGCACACCGCGCACCTGGTCGAGGCGGCCGGACGACGCTGCTTCACGTTCGGCGGCGACCTGGCCGAGGAACGGCACTGCCGCGAGGTCGTCGAGCACACCGTCCGCGACCTCGGCGGGCTCGACCTGCTCGTCCTGCACCACGGCACGCAGGCGCCGGTGAAGGACGTCCGCGAGATCGACGGCGCGCAACTCCGCCGGACGTTCGACGTGAACGTCTTCGCGCTGTTCTGGACCGTCCAGCAGGCCCTCGACCACATGGGACCGGGATCGTCCATCATCATCACCGGTTCCATCAACGGGTTGCGCGGCAACAAGACGCTCATCGACTACTCCGCCAGCAAGGCGGCCGCGATGACGCTGATGGAGTCCCTCGCCCAGAACCTCATGGACCGCGAGATCCGCGTCAACTGCGTCGCCCCCGGCCCGGTCTGGACGCCGCTGATCCCCGCAACGCTCGAGGAAGGCCGCGTGGAGAGCTTCGGGCAGCAGGCGCCGATGGGACGCGCCGCCGACCCCGACGAGATCGCGCCGTCCTACGTGTTCTTCGCGTCCAACCGCCAGTCGTCGTACTACACCGGGCAGACGCTGGTGCCCGCCGGCGGAGAGATCCATCCGGGCTGATGGACGGACCTATGGCCCTGCAACGAAGCGACCCCGCCGAACCCGGCTTCGGGCGGCGAAAGCATGGCAAGGGCTTCGTGTACCTCGGTCTCGACGGCCGTCCCCTGGACGACCCGTCCGAGAGGGATCGGATCAGGTCGCTGGTCATCCCACCCGCATGGAAGGACGTGTGGATCTGCCCCGACCCCGACGGCCACATTCAGGCGATCGGCACGGACGCGGCCGGACGGCGTCAGTACCTCTACCACGAGGCATGGCGGGAACAGCGCGACCAAGAGAAATACGAGCACGTCCTAGAACTGGCCGACCGACTGCCCAAGGTCCGCGACACCCTCGCCGAACATCTGTCCGGGGGCGGCTACGGACGGGAACGGGTGCTCGCCGCCGCCGTCCGCCTCATCGACCTCGGGTTCTTCCGGATCGGCGGGGAAGCGTACGCGGCGGAGAACGGCACATTCGGGCTCGCCACCGTCCTGCGCGAGCACGTCACCTGCCGGCGCAACGAAGTGGCCTTCGAATACCCGGCGAAGGGATCGAAGGAGCGGTACCAGTCGGTCGCGGAGGAAGACGTCTGCAAGGTCGTGAGCGGCCTCAAGCGCCGCCGCGACGACTCCCCCGAACTACTCGCCCACCGCACCCGCGACGGCTGGCACGACGTCACCACCACCGACATCAACGACTTCGTCAGGGAGGTCACCGGCGGCGACTTCACCGCCAAGGACTTCCGCACCTGGCACGCAACCGTCCTCGCGGCGGTCGGGCTCGCCGTTTCCGTCCGCGCCGGCGACGGCTCCACCACGAGCGAGCACAACGACAACGCCCAGAAGCGCAACGACAACGCACGCAAGCGCGCCGTCGTCCGCGTCGTCAAAGAGGTCGCCGCCTACCTCGGCAACACCCCGGCCGTGGCGCGGGCCTCCTACATCGACCCCCGCATCATCGACCTGTACGAGGATGGCCGGACCATCGCGCCCGCCCTCGGCAAACTCGGCGTGGACACCGCGGAGGGCGAACTGGCCACACAAGGGCCCGTCGAACAGGCCGTCCTCGACCTGCTCCGCTCCACCGGCTGACGAGATGGGCGACCGCGAGATCTCTCCCCTCCACGAGATCTCACGATCGCCCACCGTCCCTCCCCCAGAGGAAGCATGCGCCCTCACCACGCGGAGACGCTCTCCTCGACGCGGTGCCGTCCGGCCACTTCCGCTGTGTCCAGGCGGTACAGCGCGTACGCGTGCTGCAGTACGGGCAGGGCGACGTTCCGCACCCGCACCCCGCCCTGAGTGAGGCCCTTCTCCGTGCCCTTGTGCGCGTGGCCGTGCACGGCGAGGTCGGCACCGGCCGAGTCGATCGCCTCGCCCAGCAGGTAGCTGCCGAGGAAGGGGTAGATCTCCGGCGGCTCCCCCTGAAGGGTGTCCTCGGCGGGCGAGTAGTGCGTCAGGCTGATGACCACGTCCGCGTCCAGGCCCAGGAGCGCCGTGCTCAGCCGTCCGGCGAAGTCCTTCGTGTGCGCGACGAACGCCTTCATCTCCGGTTCGCCGAAGTCGCTGGCGCACTTGCCCTCGAACCCGCCGCCGAACCCCTTGCCGCCCGCGATGCCGAGCCTCGTCCCGCCGCAGTCCAGGACCGTCCCGTCTCCCTCCAGCACGGTCACGCCGGCGTCGCGCAGGATGTCCGTGATCTCCTCCTCGGCGTCGGAGTGGTAGTCGTGGTTGCCGAGGACCGCGACCACCGGGACCCCCGCGTCGCGCAGCTCACCCGCCGCGGCCCGGCCCTCCTCGACCGTCCCGTGCCTGGTCAGGTCGCCGGCCACCAGGAACACGTCCGCCTGGTCGGCCAGCGCGGACAGGTGCCGCCGATACGTCCCGGCGACCTCGGGCCCGACGTGCAGGTCCCCCGCCGCAGCCACACGGATCATGAAAGCCTCTCCTCCCCCTCCGGCGCGGCGACCGCGACGACATGCACCTCGTTGCAGATCTCGCGGCCTTCCGCGACGGCGCGGGCGGCCTCCTCCACGTCCCGCCGCCGCTCCTCGCTCACCACCTCACCGCGCAGATGCACCACGTCGCCGCGAATGTCGACACGGATGCCCAGCTCATACGCCTCGTTCGCGAGCCTCTCCTGAATGTGCGCGGACAGATATCCGGGCAGATCACCCACGCCACGGTCCCTTCCGGTCACCGCCGCCTCCTCTCGGTCACAGCAAGCCCCAACCCACGGCACGCTCAGTCACAACACACCCGACCGCAGCACGCCCGTTCCCAACACGCTCAGTCATAGGACGACCAGTAACGACACGACCGATCAGGCCGGTCGAACCGGTCGGGCCGGTCGGGCCGGTCGGGCCGGTCGGGCCGGTCGGGCCGGTCGGGCCGATCGGGCCGATCGGGCCGATCGGGCCGATCGAACCGGACGCGCCGATCGAACCGGACGCGCCGATCGGGTCCGTCGGATCGGTCGGATCGGTCGAGCCGGTCGGCTCGGAAGTCGGATCGGTCACAGGACGTCCTCCTCGATGACGCCGAGCCGGGCGAGCAGTGTCAGGAAGGCGTAGGCGTACGGGGATCGCGCCGTCTCTGCGGCGACCAGCCGCCAGTCCACCTGCTCCCGCAGCGCCCGGCTCACGTGCAGGAACCCGCTGAAGTCGCAGGCGGTCTCGGTGAACGCCAGCAGCCTCATGATCATCAGGTCGGTCGCTGGCAGGACCGGCATGAACACCGCCCCGACCGTCATCTCCTCGGCCCGCCCGAGCAGTTCCCCGTCCACGGGACGCCCCGACGGGTTGTGGATCAGGTCGATGAGGTACTCACCGTCGCAGGCCTTCTCCAGCCAGTTCTCCGGGCTCTCCAGATGCGTCATGCCCGCGGCGGCGAGCGCGTCCAGCGCCGGCTGGACGTCCCGCTCGCGCACCACGAAGTCGACGTCGTGCGTCGACACGGCCGCGCCGTGCGCGTACGCGGCGAACCCGCCCGCGAGCGCGTACCCGATCCCGGCGTCCCGGAGCGCGGCGGCGGCGCGCTTCAGGCTCAGCAGCAGGCCGTCCGCCGCGCCGCCCGAGCCGGGGCCCGGGCCCGCGCTGCCGGACCCGCGGCCCATGAGCTTGGGTTCCGTCCGCACATCTCCCACGCGATCCCCTGGTCAATAACGGTCGCGGTGGCGGTACCCGGGGACGCGCAGGTCATGCGTCGTCCGTCATCCCGGGACGCGGTATTCGGCGGGCGGTGTCGGTGTCGTGCCGAAACAGGTGGCGATGGGGTCTTCGATCGAGCACCAGCCCGGCTCGCGTACCGGCACATACCCGGACGGAACCCCCCGGTTCGCGATGATCGACCGGTAGGTCGGGACGGCGTCGGTCGGGCGGCGCTTCAGGGACGGGTCGGTCAGCACGTCCACCGTGTACAGGCCGAACCGTGACCGGTAGCTGCCCCACTCGTAGTTGTCCGTGAGGCTCCAGTAGTTGTAGCCCATCATCTTCACGCCCTCGGCCATGGCCCGCTGGACCCAGTAGAGGTGGTCACGCAGATGGTCGGTGCGCGTATAGCCGTCCGGGCGCGGCTTGCCGTTGTCGGTCGGCATGCCGTGTTCGACGATGTAGACGGGCAGGTGCGGTAGCCGGCGCTGGTAGTTCTTGAGGACGTAGTACAGCCCCTCCGGCTCCGGGTCGATCTTCCAGAACTCGCCGGTGAGGGCGTACACGGCGCTGAAGTTCTCCAGGTTCGCGCCGTAGTAGTAGTCGATACCGATGAAGTCGAGCTTGTCGGTGACGTCGTTGAACAGGGCCGCGTCGAAGATGCCGTTGATGAGCGTCCCGTACGCGACGTTGCTCGACACCATGGCGGCCGGATCGATTCTGTGAATCATGTCGTAGGCGGCGCGGTGCGTCTTGATGAGGGCGTCGCGCATCATCAGCATCTGCCCGATGTTCATCGGACGGGTCGTCAGTTCCTTGTAGATGTAGGCGCTGGCCTCGTTGAACGTGATCCAGATGACGCCCTGGTTCTTGTAGCGGTTGACGACGAACTCGGCGTTGCGCAGCCAGTCATCTCGGGTGCGCGGGTTGTCCCAGGCGCCCTGGTCGGCCACCCATCCCGGGTACACCCAGTGGTCGAGCGTGAGCATCGGCCGCATCCCGTTCGCCTTGATCTGGCGGATGAGGTCGTCGTAGTAGGTGATCGCGTCCGGGTCACGGTGCCCCCGGCGCGGCTCGATCCGCGACCACTCGATGGACGTGCGGAAGACGTCCATGCCGAGGCCCTTGGCGAGCTTCAGGTCACTGGGGTAGCGATGCCGGAAGTCGACGGAGTCGCCGTACGGGTGCTCGACCCCGTACGCCCCCTGTTCCGCATACCTCGTCCAGTTGCTGTCTGGAAAGGACCCCTCGCTCTGGAACCCGGATGTGGACACACCCCAGAGGAAGCCGGGCGGGAACTTGGCGGTCGTCGGCTCATCCTGGGCGGTCGCGGGGGATGCGGTGACCATCGCAAGCGCCACCGACAGGGTGAGGGCTGATAGGAGACGCACGCTACGCGCTCTGCCGGGCCTGCCGAACACGGGGCTCCCTCCGGAGACCGGACATGAACCTCCTTCGGACTACAGGTCTCTCAGGCCTCCCCGTCAACCCCCGACCTGACCGAATCCGGCTATCCAGCCCAACCGCTCCACCAGGCGTCCCACGCCGGAGGACGGCCGGGATGCGCCTGAAATAGCCGGGCATTGGCGGTATTTAGCGATCTGTGATCGACCCCACAAATGCACACCCCCGGCGGCCGGGTTTTCCACAGAACGCCGTTCCACTTACCCGTCTTCGCCTAGAGCGCGAGCATGGACGTCGATCTTCATTCGGGATTAGTGACGCGTCTCACACATCCCGGAATGGGGTTGGAATCGGCGCAGGCCATCGCGGGGACCCCGTCCCCCTTGCCAGTGCCTGCCGACACGGAAATGCCGAGGGAGATTTGCCTTGTTCGCCCGAGTCCGCCTACGTTCCTGCTCGGTTCATGCGGCACAAAAGGCCGCCCAGATAACAGAACACGCACTCCGACGAGCGGCCGCGACGTGCCTGGCCACCTGTGCACGGCCAGCACGAGCCCTCCGGGGCCGTCCCCTGGACCCCACCCGGAAAGCCGCCGTCGGTCGCCGAATCCGTGCAGTCGAGAGGCACGGAACCGGAAGTGGCCGTGATTCTCCTGCGTCCCCCTCGATGACGCTCTGGAGCCGCACGGCCGCAGCACCCCGAATCCATGGTGAACACCCCGTGGATGACGGCTGCCCGGTAGGCATCAACCGCGAGGTCTGGAGTCATTCTGCATACCCCCCGATTCACCCCGAAGACCGGATTCACCACTGGCGGCCTCGCCCTCACCACGGCCGCGGCACTGGGAGCGTCACTCCTCACGGCAACCCCCGCAGAGGCAGCACCCCCACACAACGCCACCCTCACGACCACCAACAGGGCGACACCACCTCAGACCGCCACCCTGACGGCCACGCCGGTCACCAAGGCCTCCACATCCCGGGCCGCCAAGCAGAAGAAGCGCGCGGCCTACGCCGTGAAGTACGCCTCGAAGCAGATCGGCGATCCGTACCGCTACGGCGGGACGGGTCCGGGCTCATGGGACTGCTCGGGCCTCGTCGGAGGCGCCTGGCGCAAGGCCGGAGTAAAGCTCCCCCGCACCAGCCAGCAGATCTACCGCGCCGTCAAGAAGAAGGTCTCCTGGAAGGGAGCCGTCAAGGGCGACCTGCTGTTCTTTTACAGCGGCCGGTCCCACGTGGGCATCTACGCCGGGCACGGCTACATGATCCACGCGCCCAACTCGCGCTCGCGGGTCAAGAAGATCAAGCTGAACGGCTACTACAAGCGAAACTTCAACGGCGGCGTCCGCCCCGGCCTCTGACCCGGCCCCCACCCTGGCCCCGCCCCAGGTCCCGCACGGGTTCCGGCCCGGCCACTGACCCGGCCCCCGGCCCGATCCCCTGATCTGGCCCTTAGCCCAGATCCCACCCCGGCCACTGACCCGGCCCGGGGCCGAACCCCCGGCCCTCGCCCCTGGCCTCGCCACTGCCCGGCCCCTGGTCTGGGGCCGGTCTGGGGGCCTGGTCTGGGGTGACCTGCCGGGGTGGCCCTCGGTCTGCTGACGTGGGCCTGGCTTGGGGGTCGGCTTGGGGTCTGGGCTGGGCTGGTTTCGGGTTGGGGTCTGGGCTGGGGGCCGGGGGGAGGGTGCGTTGTGGTGGCGGGGTGATGGTGTCCGGGTCGCCAAAGGAGGGTGAGGAGCGGCTTGGTGTTACGTGAGGGTCGGGTAGTCGGTGTAGCCGCGGTGGTCGCCGCCGTAGAAGGTCGCTTGGTCGGCCTCGTTGTAGGGGCCGCCGGCCTTGATGCGGGCGGGCAGGTCCGGGTTGGCCAGCCACATCTCGGCGAGCGCGATCGCGTCGGCCACGCCGTCCCGCAGCGCCTCCGCGCCGTGTTCCGGCTTCGACGGGAACGACTGCGGCGTCGGGTGCGGGTTGAGGATCAGTGCCCCCGGCCACTCGGCACGGATCCGCCGGGTCGTGGCCCGGTCGCCCAGCTCCATGACGTGCAGGTAGGCGAGGCCGTACGGCGCGAGGGCCTCGACCAGCGCCGAGTACAGCTCGGGGGTGTCGGTCTCGTGGACGCCGTTCGCGGTGCCGCCCGGCGACACGCGGAAACCCACCCGGTCGGGTCCGATCGCGTCGGACACCGCCCGCGCGACCTCGACGGCGAACCTGATGCGGTTCTCGACCGTCCCGCCGTACGCGTCGGTCCGCGTGTTGGAGCCGTCGGCGAGGAACTGCTGGATCAGGTAGCCGTTCGCGCCGTGCAGTTCCACCCCGTCGAACCCGGCGTCGACGGCGTTGCGCGCCGCCGCGGTGAACTCGTCGACGGCCTGTGCGATGTCGTCCAGCGTCATCTCACGGGGCTCGGGATGGTCGAGCATCCCGTCCGGGGTGAACAGCTGCTCGCCGGACGGGATCGGCGAAGGCCCGAGCGGCAGCCCGCCGTCCGGGTACAGGACGGGATGGCCGACGCGGCCCGCGTGCATCAGCTGGGCGAAGATCCGTCCGCCCTCGGCGTGGACGGCGTCGGTCACCGTCCGCCATGCCGCCACCTGGTCGCCGGAGTGCAGCCCCGGCGTGAGGATGTACCCCTGGCCCCGGACGCTCGGCTGCGTGCCCTCGGTGATGATCAGCCCGGCGCCGGCGCGCTGCCGGTAGTACTCGGCGGTCAGCTCGGTAACGGTGCCGTCCTCGGTGGCCCGGCTGCGGGTCATCGGCGCCATCACGAGGCGGTTGGGCAGCTCCAGCTTCCCTGCGGACAGTGGCTCGAAAAGTTCCTGCATGACGTCCTCCTAGTACGTTCTCGCTGGTCAAGAACGTACGGGCCGTCCGCTACGGGGCGAATCCGTATGACTTCGGTAGTTCGGCCCGTAGTTTGGACTCGTGCTTTACGGGCGGAACGACGAACAGGCGCGAATCTCCTCGGTGCTCACGGAGGCACGCGAGCACGGCCGCAGCGGCGTGCTCCTCCTTCGCGGGGAGGCCGGCATCGGCAAATCGGCGCTGCTCACCGAGGCGGCCAGGCTGCTCCCGGTGGACGGGCCTCCGCATGTCCTGCGGGTCACCGGCATCGAGGCGGAGTCCGACATCGCCTACGCGGGCCTCAACCAGCTGCTGTGGCCTGTCCGGGACCGGCTGGACGCCCTCCCGCCCCCGCAGGCCGCCGCGCTGCGCACCGCCCTCGGCGGACGGGACGCCGTGTCCGCGGAGCCGGGGCAGGACCGCTTCACGACCGGCCTCGCCGTCCTGACGCTGCTCGCCGACCTTGCCGACCTCGCCGGCGAGAACGGCCCCGTGCTGGTCCTGGTGGACGACGCGCAGTGGCTCGACACGGCGACCGTCGAGGCGCTGCTGTTCGCGGCGCGGCGGCTCGCGGCCGAAGGGGTGGTGATGCTCTTCGCCTCGCGGGACGACACGTTCGCCGGTACCGGCCTGCCCGAGCTGCGCCTCGAAAGGCTGGCGGACGGCGACGCGGAACGGCTCCTCGCGGCGCGCGATCTGACGCCCACCGGCCGCGCCCGGGTGGTCAGGGAGGCGGCCGGCAACCCCCTCGCCCTGCAGGAGCTGGGCGCCGCCGGGACCCGCCTCATGGACGGCCCCGACCCGCTGCCCGTCGCCGACCGGGTGCTCGCCTCGTTCCGCGCCCAGATCGGCCGCCTGCCGGAGAGCACCCGGCTGGTGCTGCTGATCGCGGCGGCGGAGGGGCGCGGGCACATGCCGACGCAGCTGAACGCGGCACACAGCATGGGCGTGGGTCTCGCCGACCTGGAGGAGGCCGAACGCGCCCGGCTGGTGAAGGTCACCGGGCGCAGTATCTCGTTCCGCCACCCGCTGATCAGGGCGGCCTCGTACCACGGCGCGGTCGCCGCGCGGCGCATCGCCGTCCACCAGGCGCTCGCCGACACCGCCGACGACCCGGACTGCCGCGCCCGCCACCGCGCATCCGCGGCGATGGCGCCGGACGAGGACGTCGCCGCCGACCTGCAGGAGGCGGCGGAGCGCGCCCACCGCCGCATCGCGTACGCGACGGCCGCGGCGCTGTACCGCCACGCGGCGGACCTGACGCCCGCCCCGGGCATGCGCGCCGAGCGGCTCGGTGCCGCCGCGTCCCTGATCCTTCAGGCGGGACGGCTCGACGAGGCCGAGGACCTCGCCGTCCAGGCGGAGAAGCTCAGCACCGACCCGGCCGCGCCGGCGCGGCTCGCCCGCGTCCACGCCGCCGTCGAGTACGAGCGCGGTGACCCGCGCGCCGCGTCCCGCATGATGGTCGACAACGCCGCCGGCGCGGCGCCGGACGAGCGCGCCGCGATGCTGCGGACCGGCGCCGTGTACGGGTGGACGTCCGGGGAGCTGCCCGCCGTGCTGCGGGCGGCCGAGCTGCTTCCGGACGACCGCATGATCCGCGGTCTCGCCCTCCTCTCCGGCGGCGATCACGCTCGGGGCCTCCCGCTCCTCACCCGGCTGGTCGCCGAGATCCGCGACGCCGCCGGCCACCGCAACGGCACAGGACAGCAGGTCCACGGCGCCGGAACGCACGCCCTGAACGCCGACGGACATGTCCTCGACGGGGAAGGCTCCGGCCATGGCGGCCTTGGAGACTCCGCCACCGGTGCGGGACGTCACGTCCTCGGCGCGGGGGACCGTGTGCGCGGCGCGCAGCTCGCGCTGATCATCGGTGCGGACGAGGCCGCGCTGGAGCTGGCGACCGCCGAGGTCGCGCATTCCCGGCGGCACGGCCTGATCGGCGCGCTGCCGAACATCCTGCAGACGCTGGCGCAGACGCAGATCGCGGCCGGCCGGCACGCGGACGCTGAGGCCACCGTCGCGGAGGCGATCGCGCTGGCCCGCGACACCGGCCGCCCCCACCGGGAGGGACGGCTCGGCGCCGTCCTGTCGCGGATCGCGGCGATCGAGGGCGACGAGGCCAGGCTGCGCGAGCTGATCGCCCCGCTCGTCGTCACCGGGGCCCCGCCGCCGCACGGCGGGCTCGCCGACAGTGCCCTCGCGCTGCTCGACCTCGGCCTCGGCCGCTACGACGACGCGCTGCGCCGCCTCCACGAGATCGCCCACGGTCCCCGCCGCCACAGCACGGGCAGCATGGTCTCCGCCGCCGACCAGGTCGAGGCCGCCGTGCGTTCCGGGCAGCCCGAACTCGCTCACGCGCCCTTCGAACGGTTCCGTGCCTGGGCCGAGGCGGGAAGGCAGACGTGGGCCCTCGCCGTGGCCCTGCACTGCGAAGCCCTGCTGACCGATAGCGAGGAACCGTACGCACGGGCCGTCCGGCTACACGAGCGGTCGACACGGCCCTTCGAGCGGGCCCGCACAGAGCTCCTCTACGGCGAATGGCTGCGGCGGGCCCGCCGCCGTTCCGACGCACGTGTCCTGCTTCGTTCCGCAGTCGAAATCTTTGAGCACCTACGTGCGAACCCCTGGCTGGACCGCGCGCGCGCCGAACTACGGGCCACCGGCGAGGCGGGTCCCTCCGTGCCCACGGCCCCGGACCTCCTCAACCGCCTCACGCCCCAGGAGCTTCAGGTCGTCCGCATGGCGGCCGAGGGCACCAGCAGCCGCGAGATAGCCTCACAGCTCTTCCTCAGCCCGCGGACGGTCGAATACCACCTCTACAAGGCGTACCCGAAGCTCGGCATCTCGTCCCGCAAGGAACTGTCCCGCCTCACCTTGGAACCCGCCACCACATGACGACCCCCGCGTACGCCTCACTCCAGGGTCTCGCCCTAGGGGACGCTCTGGGCTCCCAGTTCTTCGTCCCTGCCAACCGTCCCGCCTTCGAAGCGCAGACACTTCCCCCTGGGCCGTGGCAGTGGACGGACGACACCGAGATGGCCGCGTCCATCTACCTCATCCTGTCCCGGCACGGCACCATCGACCAGGACGCTCTTGCTGAGAGCTTCGCCGAACGGCACGACTTCGACCGCGGCTACGGCCCGTCCACGGGACGTCTTCTGCGGCTCATCCGCGAAGGAGGCGACTGGCGCACTCTCGCCAGGGAACCGTTCGACGGCACCGGCTCATGGGGAAACGGCGCCGCGATGCGCGTCGCCCCCATCGGCGCCTGGTTCGCGGACGACCCCGGTGAAGCAGCCCGCCAAGCCGCGCTCTCCGCCGAGGTAACGCACCCTCACCCCGAGGCAGTAGCGGGCGCGATCGCCGTGGCCGTCGCCGCAGCCCTGGCACCCACCACACCACCGCCCGGCAAGTTCATCGACGAAATCCTCCGCCACGTCCCGTCGGGCACCGTCCGCACCGGCATCACCGAGGCCCGCCACCTTCTGACCATCAGCGACCCGTCCACGGCGTCCGCCGTGCTCGGCAACGGACGCCAGGTGGCCGCGCACGACACCGTCCCGTTCGCACTCTGGGCCGCCGCAAGGCACCTCCGCGACTACGAACGGGCGTTCTGGACGACGGCCGCCGCCGGCGGGGACGTCGACACCACCTGCGCCATCGTCGGCGGCATCCTCGGCACCGCCCCCGCAGCCTGGCTGCCCGACTGCGAACCGCTTCCGTCCTGGGCGCTATGACAGGGTTCGGGCGAGGAAGGCCACGGTGAGCCGCCACGCCCGCTCCGCGGGTTCCGGCTGGTAGAACATCGGCGCCTTCCGGTTGTGGAACGCGTGCCCGCCGTCCTCCTGGACGTGGATCTCCATGCCGTCCCGTCCGTCCACCGCACGCTCCACCTTGGCGACGTCCTCCCGAGGGATGTACGGGTCATCCCCACCGAAGTGGAACTGCACCGGCCCCCCAATGGCGTCGATCTGCTCCAAGGCACCCGGAACACCCGACCCGTAGAACGACACCAGGGCATCGACCTCGGCGTTGGCGGCCAGCAGATACGCGACGGTCCCACCGAAGCAGAAGCCGAGGACCCCGACCTTCCCGACGCCCGGCAGCCCCTTCAGGACCGCCAGCGCCGCCGCCGCGTCCTCCACGCCCTTCTCCCAGTCGAACCGGGACGCCATCGACATCCCCGCCGGGACCGCCTCCTCGTTGTGCACGACAGCCCAGTCCGGCTCGATCCGCCAGAACATGTCGGGCGCCGCCACGACATACCCGAGCGCCACCAGATCCTCGGCGACCGCCTCCAGGTACTCACCGACCCCGAAGATCTCCTGGACGAGCAGGATCCCCGGCCCCCCGCCCTCCGGAGCCCACACGTGCAGGTTGAACTCACCGTCCGGAACAACGACCTTCTCAACGCGCGTCATATCACCCGATGATCGCGTAAACGGCACTCGCATGCGCGACGGTCTTCGAATCCGCCGTCATGTCGATCTCCGCGAACGCCAGCGTCCGCCCCAGCTTCGTCACCTCGACCCGCACCAGGACATCGCGTCCCACCACCGGCCGCTGGAAAGAAGTGCTGAGCTGCACCGTCGTCATCGGAACGAAAGCGCCCTTCGCCCCCGAAACAGCGATCACCACCGCCGTATCCGCCGCCGCCATCAACGCCTGCCCGGACAACGCCCCACCCTCCCGGGCCAGCCGATCGGACCACGGCAGCCGCAACACCGCCGTACCGTCCCCCACCTCCTCAACGACCAGCCCCAGATCCAGCACCCAGGGCGCAAAGTTGTCACGCAGGATTTCTTCAGGCTTCACCGTCACACCCGACATGATGCACGCTGAGGGGATGCACGAGGAGATCTTCCTACCGTCCACCTACACGACCGGGGTCCCCTACGAGACCTTCCGGAAGCTGCGCGCCGAATCCCCCGTCACCTGGGTACCCGAACCCGCCGTCGGCCCCTGGCCCGCCGGCCCCGGCTACTGGGCGGTCTTCCGGCACGCCGACGTCAAACACGTCCTGCGCTCCCCGGACCTGTTCTCCTCGAACCTCGGCGCCACCCAGATCCGCGACCCCGACACGCCCGAAGATCTCGCGTTCGTCCGCGCCATGATGCTCAACCAGGACCCGCCCGACCACTCCCGCCTACGCCGCATCGTCGCCGCCGCGTTCACCCCCCGCGCCGTCCGCGCCCTGGAAGAGACGATCAACGCCCGGGCCCGCACCCTCATAACCTCGGCCCTCAACGAGGAGACCGACTTCGTCGAACTCGCGGCCGACCTCCCCGTCTGGACACTCGCTCACATCATGGGCGTCCCCGACTCCGACCGCCGCCTCCTCTACGACTGGGCGTCCCGCGTCATCGGCTACCAGGACGACGAGTACGCCGGCCTCTCCACCGCCGACGCCGCCTCAATGAGCCCCATGGCCCGAGAGGCCATGAAGTACCGCCCCACCGCCTCCACCCACCCCGACGGCCGTCCCATCAACCCCCGCTCCTACACGGCCCTGGCCGACATGTTCGCCTACGCCCACGCACTGGCCGCCGAGAAGCGCGCCAACCCGTCCGGCGACATCATGTCCCGCATGCTCGAAGGCGGCCTCACCACCCAAGAGTTCGAGAACATGTTCTTCCTCTTCGCCGTCGCCGGAAACGAGACGCTCCGCAACGGCATCCCCGGCGGCCTCCTCACCCTCCTCGACCACCCGTCCGAACTGGCCCGCCTCCGCGCCGACCCGTCCCTCCTCCCGTCCGCCGTCGAGGAGATGCTCCGCTACTGGCCCCCGGTCATGGACTTCCGCCGCACCGCCACAACGTCCCTGCAACTCTCCGGCCACGACATCGACGCCGGCGACAAGGTGGTCGTCTACCACGCCTCAGCCAACCGCGACGAGACCGTCTTCCCCTCCCCCGACCGCTTCGACATCACCCGCACCCCCAACGACCACGTCAGCTTCGGCTTCGGCCCCCACTTCTGCCTGGGCGCCCACCTCGCCCGCACCCAGATGCGCGCCGTCTTCCGCGAACTCCTCCCCCACCACGTCACCCGCACCGGCACCCCCGTCCGCCTGGCCTCCAACTTCCAGAACGGCCTGAAGCACCTCCCCGTCCACCTGACCCCCACCCCATAACCACGTCGCAAACCCCCCAGCGATCTCGGTACCCTTGCACGACGGGTCGCTAGCTCAATTGGCAGAGCTCCGGACTTTTAATCCGTAGGCTGTGGGTTCGAGTCCCACGCGACCCACGCACGCATTCGCCTATGTGGCTTGCGGATACGCCTCGCGTGCACGCGGCGGGGGGCTACTCCTCCTCGTCTTGGGAGGACGCCGGGAGGACAGGAGGCCGGGCTTCCGGAGTCGGGGTCTTCCTTGGCACCAGTGCTGCAGCGGCTTCGGCGGCTTGGCGGGCGACCTCTGGGAGGACGCCGGTGTAGGTGTCGGCGGTGATGGCGAGCGAGGAGTGCCGCAGCAGCGCCTGGACCAGCTTCATGTCTGCGGCCACCGGCGAGCATCAGCGTCGCGGCGCCGTGGCGAAGGTCGTGCAGGCGGATGGGTGGTAGTCCGGCGCCGTAGGCGAGCCGGGCGAACGCGTCGGTCACGTGGTCGGGATGCAGTGCCGAGCCGTCCTGTCGGGTGAAGACCTTTCCCGAGTCCTGCCGCGCCTGGCCCCACTCGGCCCTGGCCTGTTGCTGCCGCTGGCGGTGTGCTTGGAGCACGGTGACGGTGCCGGAGTCGAGTGGGATCGTGTCGTCGCCGGCGTCGGTCTTTGGGTGGCCGTCCTCGATCTCCTGGTGGGTGATCCTCACTCGGTTCTCCCGGACGGTCAGCGATGCCGCGGCCAAGTCCAGGTCCGGCCACGCGAGCCCACGCCTCACCGCGTCGCAGCCCCCGGAAAGCCATCAGGTGGAACAGCGGATACAGAGGGTGGTCTGCGGCATGATCGAGGAAGATCCCGATCTGTTCGGGCGTCCACACCATCACCCGCGAAGGGCGCGGCAGCGACACCCAGACCTTGAACGCATTGACTGCACGGCCGCCGGCTCGTTCCTGCTCTGCCGCCAGTTCCCGCTCGTAGGCGGTCTGCCATGCGGTGACGCGTTCGGTGGTCCACACCAGTGCTTTGGGCCGCTTGCCCGTTTGGAGCTTGGTCAGCTTCGCCACGTTCACTGCGGTCAGGCCTTGCCGTACCGCATCCGCCAGAGCCGACCGGAGCGTCGCGCGGATCCGCTGCAGGGTCGCTGCCCCGACCGTCCGGCGGTGCGGCGGAAGCCCGGCGAGTTCAGCGCGAGCGGCTCTGTGGGCAGCCTTGTCCCCAGACCGCCATGCCTGCCGGGCAGCCGCATGCAATCGTCGGCGTTCCCCGGCCACGCAGGAGATGTGCTCGTTGTCGGCCTCGATCGCGGCGAACATCTCCGTCAGATGCGCAATTCATAGCTGATCCAGGTCGATGTGGCCCAGATGGGGTTTGAGGTAGTACTCGATGTGCTCGCCGTAGGATTTGCGGGTACTCCTGCGCAGGCCGCGGTGGTCGGCGAGCCACTGATCCAGGTATTGCCCGACCGTGTACCGCACACCCGGATTTAAGCCGCGCAATGCCCGGCACCGCGGATCCTCCAGAGCGTTCTCGGCGTCCTCTTGTGAGGTGAGCCCGCCCCGGCGGAGCCGACGGCGCTTGCCACCCGGGCCAGGATCGAGCTCCAGATAGAAATACCAGGTACGTGCCGCGGATTCCACGTGCCGTCCTCGTGACGCAGCTGCGGACAGCGGGACGCAAGTTCCTTTCCACCCGCGCCACGGCATTTACACCTCTTGTACGTCGACCCCTTCATCGAAACCTGAGGCTACATACCGGGACGCGGCCTGAACCAGCACCGAAGATTTCTTCAGCGTCCGCCCATAACGCCGGGAACGAACCCATTTCCCTTGTTCTGCCGCTTGAACCTCGGCGCCGTTTCCGTCGTTTGGTAGCTGAAAGCAGGGATACGACGCCACATGATTGCGCCCTGCCGGGTGCGAGGCCGGGGCGAGGAGGTCTGCGTGCGCCTGCTCAGAACGGTCAGCCCTGGTCCGCGGGCCCGCGCCCGTTACCTGCCGGCGTTTCAGGGCCGAGTGCGCGCGCGAGCTCACGGTCTGCACTGACGTGCTTGCGGCCGACGACCGTGCTCGGCTTTCCCCCGAACCCGGAAGGCCCCTACACCGGGGCCTGGGGTTCTCCGCGTGGGCGGGGCGCAGTTCATCCCTTCCATTGCGGAAGTCGGCAACTTACAGTGGACAAGGGGCGTTCGTCAGGATCTGACAGGAGGTCGTGACCGTGGCGCAGCGTGGGGGCGGCCGTTCGGAGTGGGAACGACGGCAGGTGGCGATGCGGCGCGAGGCCGAGCGCGCGGAGCGAGAACGAGCCCGGCAGGAGAAGGAAGCCGAAAAACGCCGCAAGGAGCAGCATATCGCGGCCCAGCAAGAACTGGCCGAACGCAAGACATCCGAGATCGATCACCGCCTCGGGCTGTTCGACTCGATCCTGACCGATGCTCTCTCGAAGAAGCCGTTGCGCATTGAGGACCTGTCGGTCACGCCGCGCATCCCGCCCTTCGACTCCGGTCGCCTCGCAACGGCGGAGCAGGCTCCCGAATGGGGCGACTATCCGCCCGTACCGCCAGGTCCAGTGGGACGGCTCTTCGGTGGTGGCGCCCGCCACGAGCGAGCACTCACCGAAGCGCGGCGGCAATACGAGGAAGATCTCGCCGCCCACGAGCAACGCGAGTCGCAGCGACTCAGCGCCCTCGATCGGGCCCGAGCCGAGTACACCAGCCATCTGCGGGCACTGAAAGCGCAAGCAGAGGCCGCGAACGCCAAGTTGAGCCGGCGCCGGGCCGGTCTGGACGCTGGAGAGCCTGAGGCGGTCGAGTGGTTCGTCGATCAGGTGCTACAAGCCTCCCGATACCCGGATGACTTCCCTCGACGTGTCCAGGTCGCCTACCGGCCGGAGAACCGCGACGTCGTGGTGGACTTCGAATTTCCTCCCAACACCACGATCCCGGACATCCGCCGCTACAAGTACGTCAAGACACGGGATGCCATCGATCCACTTCCTCGACCCATCACCGAGACGAAGAAGCGGTACGCGCAGCTCATCGCCCAGATCACGCTACGAACCCTGCACGAGATTTTCAGCGCGACACCGCCCGCGGTGGTGGAGGCGGTCGTCTTCAACGGGCGACTCACCACCATCGACGCCGCCACCGGCAAGACGGTACGGCTCCACCTGCTCAGCGTGGAGGCCGAACGCGCCACCTTCGAAGACCTGGTCCTCGCCAAGGTCGACCCGGCGGCATGCCTGAAACGGCTCAACGCACTGGTCTCACCCAACCCCTACGATTTGGAGGCCATCGAGCCGTTCATCACCTTTGACCTCAAGCGCTTCCGGTTCACCGAGGATATGGACGTGGTCTCGGGCCTGGATTCCCGGCCCAACCTCATCAAACTGTCACCGACGGAGTTCGAGCACCTCATCCGCCAACTGTTCGTCGCGATGGGCGCCGAGGCATGGACCACCATCCCGTCCAAAGACGGCGGCGTCGACGCGGTCGCCACCAGCAAGAACATGTTCTTCGGCGGCGTATGCCTGATCCAGGCCAAAAGGTGGTCCGGTCTGGTCGGTCTAGAAGCCGTGCACGCACTCACCGGCGTCATGGCAGACCACAACGCGACCACCGGGGTCCTGGTGACGACATCATGGTTCGGCCGCGCCAGCGAACAGTTCGCACAGCGCAACCGCATCACCCTCATCAACGGCGCCGAACTCAAGCACCTGCTCAAGAAGCACCTGGGTGCTGATGTCATTCCGGGCGTCACCCCGCCCCGCCGGGTCCGCGCCTCCAACAACACTCAGACCGGCCGTCCCGGCCCCTGAACATGTGCGGACCATCCTCAGGTCACGGCCCGGACGCGGCCGGCGTGGAAGTCCCGTTCGTGGTCGCACAGTCGACACCAGGCGGGTGAGGAGGGAACGTCGGGCCGGATCTTCTCGATCACACGCAAGCCTCCCCGCGTCGCGGCCCCCGGAAGCGGCCCCGCATCGCGGGCCTCGGCGGCGATGCGCCGATGACCGGTCCTCAGGTCATGAGAACGGCCGGCGTCACGGCCTGGACGCGGCCGATGCGGAAGACCCTCTCGTCGTCACGCAGCCGGCACCAGGCGGTGAGGAAGGGGGCGTCGAGCCGGATCTTCTCGATCACACGGGTGGTGGGATTGCCCTCGGCGTTGACGTAATCGATGCCGACGGCAGTGCCCGTCCGCACTGCGTGGACCAGCATGCGCCGTTCGGAAACCGACAGGTGCGGAGCAAGGTCCGCCATGCCGGCCCCGACGCCGTCGGTTTCGGCGGGCAGGTCCGGTGACGTTCCGTGCAGCCGGTCGGCCAGGTCGATCGGCGTGCGCGGCCGGGAAGCCTCGTGCTTCCCGGCCGGACGCCTCCCGCGGCGTGAGGGGCGTGCCGGTCGGTGTGAGGGGCGTGCCGGTGCGCGTTCGATCAAGAGTGCGCCAGTGTCGCCCGCGCCGACCGGTACGTAACCGGCCGCCCGGAGAGCCATGAGGGTCTGGTCCACCGGCTCGGCGCTGGCGAGCACCGTGGGCGCCAGTTCCCGGAGCTTCAGCCGGCGCAGCCCTCGATGGGCCAGGATCTCGGCGAGCAGCGCGGGACGGGAGCAGCAGATCGCGCAGGCGAGCGCGGTGACGGTGACCTCGCCGTGCCTGCGGGCGACATCGTCGATCAGGTACGCCAGCGGCTGCGGCAGATCGGTGCCCGCCGCCGCCTCCAGGTCGGAGCGGATCCCTTCGGCGGAGCGGCCCGCGTCCAGGGCGCGCCGCACGCTGGCCAGGCCGAACCTCCAGACCGAGGCGGTGCCCCGGGACTCGCGGTCGGCGACCAGATCCAGGAGCACGGCCAGCCACGGCGCGGGCGGCCCGGGGACCACGGCCGTGAGGTCGCCTTGCAGGAGTACCCGTCCGCACGCCGCTTCCAGCGCGTCCACGGCGGCCTCGTCCAGCGTTGTCTGAGCCTCGGCGCCCGCCAGTACGCGTCCGGTCGCAGTGAGCGCGCCATGGGCGAGCACACCGAGCAGTTCCGCCTCCTGCCAGACGGCCGCGATGTAAGGCGGTGCCAGCTCGGCGTCCTCGAACAGGAGCGGGGACCGCCATGTCACGGCCGCGACCAGTTGCTCGGGTCCGGTCGCGCCGCGTCCTCCGGGCAGGCTCGCGAGGCTTCCGAGCACCGCGGCGCGCAACCGGGGCGCCGCCGGATCGTACGCCCGAGTGTCCAGCGAAGCGCCACGACCCTCCTCCGGGTCGTCCAGCAATGGGAGGCGCGGCATGTGCGCCCAGGTACGCACCATGGACGCCAAGCGCTCGGCGGCCGGCAGCGGATCACCGCCTTTGGCCGTCGGAACGAGCGCGCCGTCGCGCCAGTCCAGCAGCCCCTCGGCCGCGGCCAGCTCCAGCCAGAGCCGGACGGCGTCCTCGGAACCTCCTGTCCGCTTGGCCGTCCGCCGCAGCTCCCGGACGCCGAGGCCACCGGACTTCAAGCGGGTCGGCGGCTCCGAGGCGCAGGACCGCAGAACCGCTTCCATCTGCTCCACGGCGCGGGCCGACGCCGCGCCGAACTCCGCCGTCACCGTAGCCTCCGGCGCCGCGGCCGTGCCGACGGACGGCGCGGCCGGTGTGAAAGGCGCCTGATAGGACGGGCCGCGCAGCGCCAGCGCCACCTCCGCGGGCATGAGCGGCTCCAGCCAGTCGGGCTGGACGAGCAGTCCCCGCGCCAGCGCCCAGGCATACGGGCCTTTCTGGCCGAACAGGTAAATGCCCTGGTAGTCGTCCACGCGGCCGGCGCGCGCAACCTTCTCGATCAGGCGCCGCTCCTGTTGCGGCGCGGCGGCCACGACCCGCCGCACCCGTTCCGCGTCACTCAGGCCCGCGAGAGCCGCCTCCAGCAGCTCGGCCTTGCGCTTGCCCGGTGGCTCGACTCCCAGGCCGCGGACGATCCGGCGGAGATCCTCGGCTCTCAGGTGCGGCAGCAGAACGGCGGCCGAGGGCCCCAGACCGAGCGGTCCGTCCCCGATCGGCCATTCCCCCAACGTCTCCGCGAGATGCAGCAGACCATCCGCCGGCCATACGAGGCCGCGCCGGACGAGTGCGTCCAGCACCCTCGCGAAGTCGTCCGGCGCGGCGCCCAGCAACGCCTCGGCGTCCGACCTCGGCGCAGTGCCGCCGAGGGCCGCGAGCGCCTCCGCGAACTGCACCAACGGCAGATCGCAGGCGGCGAACGCCGCCATGACCCCGTGCGGGCCGGACAGCCGTTCCGCGAGCTCACCCAACGTCGACGGCTCCGGGTCGGCCGTCGCGTCCGGCCGCTCGGTCAGCAGGCCAGCCAACTCTTCCCGGCTCAACCCCGCCAGCCACGTGCCGAACGAACCCGTTACACCTCGTTCTTTCTGCGCCACCCGCCCACGATGCCACCGCGCGCAGCCGTCGGCGAACCGAACAACAGGTCCACACCAAGCCGACCGGAAATCGTGTGCTGAGAGAGCAGGGCGAATGTGCGCATCATGATGCGCAGTTGCCACTGCACTGTCTTTGGCTGAGACTTACGCCATGACCGTCGCCCCGAACGACGCAGCCGCCCTACGCGCCCAAGAGGTACTGACCGAGCTCTTCGGCCCCCTTTCGGTGAGAGTCCGAGGACGCGAGCGCCCGACCGTCTACCTCCACCTCCTTTCTTCGCTCATTGTGTTGCGGCATCGGGACCGCCCGGCGTGGTCCCGGCTGCGCGATGATGTGCGCCGCGCCCTCGACGAACAATGGGCCCCGCAGAAGTTGCTGCGGACGATCGGCCACCGGGTCGCGGGCGCGCTGGAATCGGCAGGCCTGCCACCGGGTCCGGCGGTCCGGTTGGACGACCTCGACGCCGAGGCCGTCGACGACGTGGCGCACATCGTGCGGCTGTGCGAGGAACTCGGGGTGGACGCCTTCCACCAGCTGCTCGATCGCTTCCAAACCTGGAGCAAGCCGACCGACGAGGCGTTCTTCACCCCGCGCTCGGTCGTGGAGACTATGGTCGATCTGCTGCTCAAGGATGGCGATGCCACCGGGCGTTTCCATGACCCTTTCCTGGGCGGTGGGGAGTTCCTGGCAGGCGCGATGGAAGTCTCCCCAAGCTTGCGGTTGTCGGGAACCGGCCCTTCGCGGGACCTACTGGAGATCGCGGGGATGAGACTCCACGCGCTGGGCATCCCGCAGGCGGACCTGAGTGTGGCCCCTCAACCTCATCCGAGCGCCTCGCCCACCTCGCAGGCCCACTTCGTCCTGTCCAACCCGCCGTTCAACAGCCGGCGGCACGGCCGCCACGAGGAGCCGGACAAGGACTGGGCCTATGGACCTCCGCCAACGCACAACGACAACTACGCCTGGCTCCAGCACATCCTCGTGACACTCGCGCCGGGCGGCCGAGCCGGAGTGCTGATGCCCAATCGGGCGGCAGTGTCCACCGATGCCCGGGAACTGAACATCCGGAGCAGGATGATCAAGGACGGCGCTGTGGAGTGCGTCATCGCCCTGCCCCGCCAACTCTTCGCCGGAACCGCCGCTCCGGCGATGATCTGGGTTCTCAGGCGCCCCACCAGCCGGGGGGCGGCACCCACCGGGCGCATCCTGCTGATCGACGCCCGCCGGTTCGGTACCAAGGACGGCAAGCAGCGCGTCCTCTCCCGGGACGAGATCAATGCCCTGGTCGAGTGCGTGCACCGGTGGCGTTCCGGGAACGAGAGCTTCCCCGACGCGATGGACGGTCGCGGCGGGGCCGCCGCCGTCCCGATCGCGGAGATCGCGGAGCACGGCTATTCACTCGCCCCCTCGGACCACGTCCCCGAGACGCCGCCCTCACCCGTCCGTGAGACCTGGATGCAGGTTCCGCGACCGGCGGCCGCGCTGGAGTTCCAGGCGGAACAGGCCCGGGCAGCCGATGAGCGGGTCGCCCACATCAGCGTCGCGCACCGGACGCTGGACAAGCGCGACCGCGTCAGCGACCGGCGGGACGTGCGATTGGCAGATCTCTGCCGCATCCAGGCAGGTCCGTCCCACAGCCTCGTCAAAAAGGCCGAACGCGCGGTCAACGGTGTCCCTCTGGTGATGCCGGCACATCTGCAAGACCACCGCATATCGGCCGAAGATGCCGTCCTGCTCTCTGCCAGAAGCGCGCACACATTGCAGAAGTACCAGATCCGGCAGGGTGACATTCTCATCGTTCGCACCGGCTCGGTCGGTCCCACAGCGCTTGTCACTGCGGCAGAGGAAGGTTGGCTGCCATCGACCAACCTGATGCGCGTGCGCCCTGACGACGGCGTGGACCCCGGCTACCTGCTGGCGCTTCTCTCCTCCCCCACGGTCCAGAACTGGATCGAGGCGCGCAGCGGGGCGGCCAGCGCCATCCCGTCCATCAGCGCCGCGAATCTCGGGATGCTGCCGGTGAAGCTGCCGCCACCCGATGAGCAGCGCCGCATCGGCCTAACGGTCGACGCCCTCGACACGCAGATCACCGCTCACCACGCCTTGGCCAGGGCCGCCGAGACCGCACGGGCCGCTCTGGCCGACGGCCTCGTCAACGGCCTACTGGCGACCGTCCACCCCTTGAAGGAAGAATCATGACCGCGCCTCGGTCACAGGCATCACGTACCGTCCGTATCCTGCTCGCGACGATCGCCGTTCTTCTCGGTGTCATCGCCGCGCTTGTCGGCGGCATCCTGCAGCGCCTCGACGGCAACTCCCTTCCGCAATCGTTCCAGTATGGATGCGGAGCGTTCGGAGCCACTGTGCTGCTCTTCTTCGCGCTGTTCTACTTCCTCAACGGCAACGGCAACGGGCCGGGCGACGGCGAGAGCTGAGTTACGGCTGCACGCGGATGCTGCTCGTCGCCTCCCGGCACTGGGCGGATCCCTACCCCGCTTCTGGATCCGGCGTGGAGTTGGAGAAGATGATCCTTGCACTTCGTTACTACGGCTAACGAACACCTCGTCACCTGCAAGCACCGTCCCAGCGGCGGCGCGAAGCTGCACATGGCGAAAATTCCTCCGCAGGTCGGGCAAGGTCGCCGCAAGGAAGCCACGAGATTGCCAACGGCCATGTCGGCTCGTTGTCGGCTCGGCGGTTTCGAAAGGAATCGGCACGCGACGGCATCGGGCGGCATGGAAATGGGGCTCGATGCGGACAGGTCAGCATCGAATGGCACCGAGAATACCGCGCTGATACGACAGTTTCGGACTTATCCGTAGGTTCTGGGTCCGAGTCCCAGGCGGCCCACGCACGCATTCGCCTGTGTGGCTTGCGGAAACGTGTCGCGTGCTCGCGACAAGGGGCTACTTCCCCTGGTCTTGGGAGGACGCGGGGAGGACGGAAGGCCGGGCTTCCTGAGCCGGGATCTTCCTTGGCACCAGTGCCGCAGCGGCTTCTGCGGCCTCGCGGGCGACCTCGGGGAGGACGCTGGTGTAGGTGTCGGCGGTGATGGCGAACGAGGAGTGCCGCAGCAGCGCTTGGACCAGCTTCATGTCCGCGCCACCGGCGAGCATCAGCGTCGCGGCGCCATGACGCAGATCATGCAGGCGAATGGGCGGGAGCCCGGCGCCGTGCGCGAGCCGGGCGAACGCGTCGGTCACGTGATCGGGATGCAGCGCCGAGCCGTCCTCCCGGGTGAACACCTTTCCCGAGCCCCGCCACGCCTGGCCCCACTCGGACCTGGCCTCGTCCTGCCGACGGTGGTGGGCTTCGAGCACGGTGACGGTGCCGGAGTCAAGCGGGATCGTGTCTTCGCCCGCGTCGGACTTGGGCTCACCGTCCTCGATCTCCCGGTAGGTGATCTTCACACGGTTCTCCCGAACGGTCAGCAACGCCGCGGCCAAGTCCAGGTCCGGCCACGCGAGCCCGCACGCTTCCCCGCGACGCAGCCCCCGGAACGCCATCAGGTGCAACAGCGCGTACAAGGGGTGGTCTGCGGCATGGTCGAGGAAGGTCCCGGTCTGTTCGGGTGTCCACACCATCACCCGCGAAGGGCGCGGCAGCGACACCCAGACCTTGAACGCGTTGACCTTACGGCCGCTGGCCCGCTCTGCCGCCAATTCCCGCTCGTAGGCGGTCTGCCACGCGGTGACGCGTTCACTGGTCCACACCAGTGCCTTGGGGCGCTTGCCCGTTTTGAGTTTGGTCAGCTTCGCCACGTTCACCGTGACCATGCCTTGCCGGACCGCGTCCGCCAAGGCCGACCGAAGCGTCGCGCGAACGCGCTGCATGGTCGCTGCCCCGACCGTCCGGCGGTGCGGCGGAAGCCCGGCGAGTTCAGCGCGAACGGCTCGGTGTGCGGCCTTGTCCCCAGACCGCCATGCCTGCCGGGCCGCAGCAAGCAACCGCCGACGTTCCCCAGCCGCCCACAAGATGCGCTCGTTGTCTGCCTCGATCGCGGCGAACATCTCATTCACATGCGCTACGCGCAGCTGGTCCAGTTCGATGTGGCCCAGGTGGGGTTTGAGAGGGTTGTTTGTTAGGGATTGCCCCGATGTGGGTTAGCGGGCTGGTGAGGGCTTCGTTGCCGCCTGTTGACGCTCGGTCTTTGCCGGGTTGCTGTGGGGTGGGAGTACCTGCCGCATGATCTGCCGCCCCGTTCGGCGGTGTACTACTACTTCGCCCGGTGGCGCGATGACGGGCTGACCCAGACGATCCACGATCTGCTGCGCGGCCGGGTCCGTGAGGTCGCGGGACGGGCCGAGGATCCGTCGGCGGTGGTGATGGACTCGCAGACCGTGCACGCCGCGGCCGGTGTCCCTTCGGCCACGACCGGGCTGGACGTCGGGAAGAAGAGCCGGGGCCGCAAGCGCGGTATCGCCACCGATGCGCTGGGCCTGCTGATCGCGGTGGTGGTGACCGCCGCGAGTGTGCACGACAACGCGATCGGGATCGAGTTGCTGGACCGGGTGTCCATCGACAACCCGGGGGATCCTCGCAGCCGCATCGCCGGTACACACCACCGGCACTCCTCGCTCTTCTCATAAGGGCAGGGTGGGTCTGCAGCGGATGCATCAACCATCACGGAGGGCGACAGACTGGCCTACCGAGCACGACAGCACAGCCTCAGGCCATGGCGACACGAGCTCCTCCTAGCTTGCCTCCCATCACAGAAGCCGGGGCACCTCAATCTCCGCTCAGCACGGTGGGCAGGCATAACGCCAGCAGGGGGCCGAGCCGGTGGCGGCGGCCTCGCCGGTGCCGCGGATCGGGAATGCCGTCGAGGACCTCGACCAAAGCGGGCAGGCCGAGCAGGTCGGTGGCAGACCATGGCAGATGGACGCCCTCGCAGTGGCGGACCAGGGCGTCGATCGGGAAAGTTGGCACGCGAACGCGGTCCCTGTCTTGATCGACTGGCTTAGACATCCAAGATCATCGGGGATCGTGTTCGTCGTTCTCAACCAGGCCACCCGCCCCGCCGTGCCCCCCGCTGGCCTACCGGCTCATCTCAAGATCTGAGAACGCATTCGCCCGGGGCAGGACCTCGACGCCACCACGCTGGTGCGTGCGCTGGGCACCTGGTTCGGCCAACCGGCCTGAGCGCCGTATTAACGGTCGTCTCAGGTTCGCTCGGTAGGAAGCAGGCATCAGATCAGCGATGTAACCCGTATGTAGGAGGCCAGTGATGGCAGTCAACGCAGCGCCGTCCGGGGAAGCGCCGGCCGGTCGGTTGGCCGGTCGGTGGGTGCCGTGGTTGGTGATCGGCCTGTGGATGGTGCTGGCGGCGTTCATGGTGCCGCTGAGCGGAAAGTTGAGCTCGGTCACCACCGACAGCGCCGCGGACACCCTGCCGGCCAGTGCCGAGTCCACCAAGGTGGCGGTGCTGGAGGACAGTCTCCCCGGCGGTGAGGACAACACGTTCGTCTTCGTGTACCACCGCGCCGGCGGCATGACCGACGCCGACCGCGCGACGGTCGAGCGCCACTACAACACCCTTGCCAAGCGGTACCCGCCGAAGGCGGCGGCCCCGGCCGGCGGCGAGGACGAGGGCCCACCGACGAGATCCTCCACCGACGGCAAGGCGATGATGTTCACCCTCCCGGTGAGCACGACCTACGGCGAACCGGAGGCCATCGTCGGCCCGTTGCGTGACGCCGCGAAGGACCGCCCCGCCGGCCTGGAACTCGACGTGACCGGCCCGGCCGCAATCGACGGTGACATGGACGCCGTCTTCGACGGCATCGACCTGCAGGTCCTCCTCACCACCGTCGTCGTCGTCACGCTCCTGCTCATCCTCACCTACCGCAGCCCGGTGTTGTGGTTGATCCCGCTGGTGGCCGTGGGCGCGGCCGCACTGACCGCGATGGCGACCGTCTACCTGCTCGTCAAGGGCTTCGGCATCGTGGTCAACAGCCAGAACTCGGCGCTGCTGACGATCCTGGTATTCGGCGTCGGCACGGACTACGCGCTGTTGCTCATCTCCCGGTACCGGGAGACGCTGCACCACCACGAGAACGTCCGGGTCGCGATGGTCCACGCGCTACGCAGCGCGGCGCCGGCCATCGTCGCGTCCGCGGCAACCGTGGTCGCCGGCCTGCTCTGCCTGCTCGTCGCGGACCTGAACAGCACCAGCGGGTTGGGCCCGATCGGTGCGGCCGGCATCCTGTGCGCGCTGGTGGCCATGCTGACGCTGTTCCCGGCGGTGCTCGTGGTGCTCGGCAGGCGGATCTTCTGGCCGGCCATCCCGCGGTTCAGCACGGCCGTGGAGGAGAAGCCGGGGCTGTGGGGACGGCTTGGCACCGCCATCAACCGCCGCCGGTGGGTTGCGACGCTCGGCTCGTTCGGAATCCTCGGCATGCTCGCCATCGGGCTGGCGGGCAACACCGGCACCCTGCGGGAGCAGGACCAGTTCCTGTCCGCGCCGGAGTCGGTCACCGGCTTCACCGTTCTCAGCCAGCACTTCCCAGAGCTCGGCGGCCAGCCGATGACGATCTTGACGCGGCCGGCGCACCAGGAGCGGGTGCTCGACATCGTCAAGGACACTCGCGGTGTGGCCCTGGCCATCCCGGAGGAGACCAGCGGTGGCTGGGCCAACATCTCCGCGTTCCCGACGGACGCGCCGGAAACCGCCGCAGAGTACGACACGATCAAGCGGGTGCGCACCGCCGTGCACGCGGTGAGCGGGGCGGAGGCGATCGTCGGCGGGCCGAGTGCGGAGAACCTCGACACCGAGGTGACCACCAGCCGCGACGAGAAGCTGGTAATCCCGCTGGTGCTCGCCGTCGTCCTGATCATCCTCGGGCTGCTGCTGCGCGCGATCGTGGCCCCGCTGATCCTGATGGCCACCGTGATCGTCTCATTCGCCGCAGCCTTCGGCGGCAGCGTGTTCGTCTTCGACACGATCCTCGGGTTCAAGGGCATCGACTATTCGGTGCCGCTGCTGGCATTCCTGTTCCTGGTGGCGCTCGGCGTCGACTACAACATCTTCCTGACCAGCCGGGCCCGGGAGGAGACCGTGCGTCTCGGCACCAGAGAGGGCATGCTCAAAGCCCTCTCCGCCACCGGTGGCGTCATCACCTCGGCAGGCCTGGTCCTGGCGGCCACGTTCGCGGTCCTCACCACACTTCCGCTGGTGATGCTGATCGAGGTCGGGTTCCTGGTCGCCTTCGGCGTGCTGCTCGACGCCCTGCTGGTGCGGTCGGTCCTGGTGCCCGCCCTCACCCTGCTGATCGGCCGGCGGATCTGGTGGCCGAGCCGGCTGTCCCGTCCAGCGGCGGAGCTGCCGGACGGTCAACAGTCGCTCGCCGACGACGAGGAGCCCACGCTGCAACGGTGAGCGCGGCGGCACGGACGAGATCCGGGACGGGGACCCAGGCCCGTCCCGGATCTTTTCAGGGGCCCGACGGCCGCCGCCCTTCGGTCCTGCGCCACGCACCGGGGCTGGGGTCGGCGCACCGTGTCCTGCCCCGACGGTGAGCCGCGCGGGGCCATGCCCGAGGGCCGTCGTCCCTTGTCCTGCGCCGCGCCCCCGGGGCGGGTCAGCGCACCGCGGTGTCCTACCCGGCGGTGAGCCGCGCGGTCGGGGCGGGCGGGGCCGCGGCCGGAAGGTCGACACGAAGCAGCGCGCCACCGCGTGCGGAGCGGGCGACGGTGGCCCGGCCGCCGTGGGCGTCGACGACCCGCTGCACGATCGACAGCCCCAGACCGGATCCCGGCAACGCCCGGGCACTGTCGGCACGGTAGAACCGGTCGAACACCCGCGGTACGTCGGCGGCGTCGATGCCCGGCCCGGCGTCGTCGACCTCGAGCACCGCCGACGCGCCCTCGGCACGGAGCCGGACCTGGACCGGCTGGTCCGCGGGGGACCACTTGCCGGCGTTGTCGATGAGGTTGAGCACCGCCCGCTGGAGCGCAGCGGGACGCCCGCTCACCCACACGGAGGTCTCGTCGAGCGCGACCTCGATGTCGGGCACGCGGGAACGCGCCCGGGTCGCGGCGGCCACCACCACGTCGGCGAGGTCGAGCAGCTCGGTGCTCTCGTCGCTGACGTCACCGCGCGCCAGGTCGGTCAGCTCGGCGGCAAGGGTGCTCAACTCGGCCACCTGGACGCCGAGATCGTTGAGCAGCCGGGTCCGGCTCTCCGCCGGCAGTGCGCTGTCCAGCGTGCCGCGCCGATCGAGCCGGATCAGCAACTCGACATTGAGGCGCAGGCTGGTGAGCGGGGTCTTGAGCTCGTGGGCGGCGTCCTCGGCGAGCAGCCGCTGGGCCCGCCGGGAGTCCCGGAGCGCGGCGAGCATGTCGTTGATCGACTGAATCAGCCGCCGGATCTCCCCACCACCCTCATCCGGGATGTCGGCGTCGAGATCCCGGGTGTGCGCGACACGTACCGCGGCGGCGGTCAGCCGGTCGATCGGTGCCAGCCCGGTCCGCGCCACGGCCCACCCGACAAGGGCGCCGCCGACCACGCAGAGCAGCCCGATCAGCAGCATGCCCAACCCGAACCGGGTGATCGGGCTGTCGTCGGCGACGCGGGCCACCTGGACCGCGCCGTCGCCCGCCCGCAGCGTGTAGATGAAGTAGCCGTCGCTGTCGTTCGACTCCATCAGGTCGGCCGACGCGCCCTGCGCCACGCGCCCGGCGTGCTCGCTGACCGGGGGCAGCGCGGGTTGGCCGGCCGGCGTCCGGGTCGAGCCGTCGGGCAGGATGACCCGCACCAGCTGACCGGATCCGGGATACGGCGGTAGCTGGACCTGCGCCAGACCGGCGCGCTCCGCGTTCGTCGCCAGGACGCGGGAGTCGGCGCGTAGCTGATTCTCGGCGGTGTCCTCCAGCTCCCAGTTCAGTAGCTCGATGCCCACCTGGAAGGCCACGAACACGCTGACCGCGATGGCCGTCGCCGCGATCACCGTCAGCCTGGTCCGCAGGGACCGCCGGCGCCACCATCGGGTCAGCCGGCGCGGTTCCCGGCCGGCGGGCCTGCTCACGGAGGAGTCTCCCGCAACGTGTATCCCAGGCCGCGCAGCGTGTAGATCAATCGCGGCTCACCCTCGGCCTCCAACTTGCGGCGCAGGTAGCTCACGTATACCTGGAGGTTGTTGGCGGTGGCGCACATGTCGAAGCCCCAGATCGCCTCGAACAGCGCGTCGTGGGTCAAGACCCGGGTCGCGTTGCGCACGAGGACCTGCAGGAGGGAGAACTCGGTCCGGGTCAGGCGCAGCGGCCGCCCGCCCCGCCACGCCTCGAACCTGTCGGGATCGAGCCGGACGTCGGCGAACGACAGGACCTGCGACTCCCCGTCGGGCGGCGTGCGCCGGCGCAGCAGGGCCCGCACCCGGGCCAGCAACTCCTCGGTGGCGAACGGCTTGGGCAGGTAGTCGTCGGCGCCTGCGTCCAGCCCCGCGACCCGGTCGGAGACCTGGTCACGGGCGGTCAGCATCAGCACCGGCAGATCCCGACCCGCGGCCCGCAACCGCCGGCAGGTCTCCAACCCGCCGAGGCGGGGCATCATCACGTCGAGGATCAGCAGATCCAGCGTGTCACCGCCGGCCCCACCGACCCCGTCGAGCACGGCGAGACCGTTGGCGACGGTGCTGGTGTCGTAACCCTCGACCTGAAGCACCCGCTCCAGCGACTCACGGATGGCCCTCTCATCATCCGCGATCATGATCCGCACGCCGGCCCGCCCCCCTCCAGTCGATGCTTTTGCCGCTCATTGTCCCCGATCAACCTGAGAGCAGGATTAGCGCGTCGCTGGGGACCGCGCTCTTACAGATACCTAAGAAATGGAACCTGCCGTCGGCTCATGAGCAGGGGGAGGACCAGATGACCAGCATCGCACCCGGCAACCAGACAGTAGATCCTCCGCGCCGGTCACGGGCGCTCGGCGTCCCCAGGTGGCTCCCGCACCCAACCCTCATCATCCTGCGGCTGCCGCCATTGATCCCGGTGCCCCTGGTGACCGTGCTGCTGGCCGCTGCGCTCACCGGCGACGACGGCGCCGTGGCCACGCTAACGGTTTCGTCGAATGGCGCCACTCTCCGTCAGAGTGTCGTATCTCTAGGGAATGGGTTGGGAGGTCTTCTACGTCAGTCGACCGGCGGTGAGCCGGACGAAATGCGGTGTCGTCGATGCCGTGACCCTCCTTGATCGTTTGGCGTTGCCGGATGGGACGCCGGTCGCTCTGGACGGGGCGATGCGTCCGGTGGAACCGGTGTGCGGGTGGATGCGTGCATTGGCGTATGAGCGTAAGCAGCCTGAGACGATGCGGGTCTATGCCTATGTGGTGCGGCGGCTTGGGGAGTTCCTGGCCGGTCGGGGCTGCGACCTGTTGTCGGCGACCGAGGCGGACTTGGTGGCCTACCGCAGAGCACGGACTGAGGTCGGGGAGCGTGTGGGGCTTCATTATCCCGGTTCGGGGCCTGACCTGCTGGTTTCCCGGCGTGATCATGCCGCGGTCGGGCAGGCTGAAGCGCCATGGCGTGGTCGCTGTTGTACGACCTGACGCGCACCTGGTTGGGCGTGATGCTGCTTATGAGCTCAGGGTGGGCGGTCTGTCGAAGCCTTGACCACCACAGACGGCGACAGACCGGCCTACCGAAACGACAGCACAGCCTCGGGCCAGGGCGGCACGAGCTCCTCCTGGCTTGCCTCCCATCACGAAAGCCGGGGCACCTCACCGGCGGACGTGCCGAACGCCGAGCGGTAGGGACGCATCGGGAATCAGAACGCGTTCTTGTCAATGGCGGCGGTGTCGAGCAAGCTACGTCGCATGGATTTGAATGCCCTGGAAGAGATCCGTCAGGTGAAGTACCGCTACCTGCGCTGCCTGGACCTGAAGGACTGGGACGGGTTCGCCGGCACCCTCACCGAGGACGCCCTGGGCGCCTACGGGACTCGCGCGGTCGGTGAGCCGCTGCGCCTGGAAGGCCGCGATGCCATCGTCGCCTACATGCGCGACAATCTCGGTCCCGAGATCACCACGGTGCACTTCGCGGGCCAACCCGAGATCCGGGTCGACGGCGATAAGGCCGAGGGCACCTGGTGCCTGGAGGACACCGTCATCGCCAAGGCGTTCCGGGTGCTGATCCGCGGATCCGCCTTCTACGAGGAGACGTATCGGCGCTGCGCGGACGGCGGGTGGCGCATCAGTGGCATCGGCTATGAACGGACCTACGAATACTCGATATCGCTCGACGATGTGCCCAGCTTCAGGCTGCTGGCAGACCGCTGGGCGCCCTCGCCCCCGCAGCCGGGAACCTGACCTGTATCAAAAAGTCGGGCTTGATGCGTGCCGTCGCCCGTCGCCAGCGCGCCGTGGACGAGGTAGTGGCCGTCAGTGGAGTCGGCGGTGAAGGGGCATGGCCAGATCGGTGGTGGTCACGACCAGCGCGACGGTGTAGTCGATGAGGTGGTCGCGGAACGGCTGCGGCGCCGGCACGGCCATACGCCCGAGCGCGACCGCCTGTATGAGGCGTACGCGGCCTCGGGCGCTGCGCTTGCTGAGAATGCAGGGCGACTTGACCCACGCGCCCTACATCGCGAGCAGCGGGGCGGCGGTTCGCGCGGCCGGGGGCATCACGTGAGTCAGGCCTTGGTGCGCTGCCGCTTGAGGCGGAGTTCCTCCTTGCGGACTTCGGCTTGGACGGCTTGCTCGCGTTCCAGCCAGTCGGGCCTTTCGGCCTTCAGGTTCTCGATCTCGGCCGTGGTGAGGGGGCCCGTGATGCCGCCGCGGGCCAGACCTGAGACGGAGACGCGGAGCTTGGCAGCGACGACCTGGCGGGGGTGGGGCCCCTCACGGCGCAGGTTCGCCAGCCATGAGGGCGGGTCGGCTTGGAGCGCGTTCAATTCGTCCCGGGAGACAGGACCTTCCTGAAACTCGGCGGGTGCTGCCGACAGCAGGATCCCCAGCTTCTTGGCCGCGGTCGCGGACTTCATGGTCTGCGGGGTCTTTGCTTTGGACGTGCCCATGACCTCAAGGGTAGCCAGCGGGAGGGAACTGTCTGGACGTGACTAGGGTGGCGGAGTGACCGATGGTGAGTTCCGGCTGGCCTACGTGCCGGGCGTGACGCCCGGGAAGTGGGCCGGGGTGTGGGCCGAGCGGGTCCGGGAGGTGCCGCTTCGCCTGCTGCAGATGCCGGCGACCGAGGTCGTCCCCCTGCTGCGGAACGGTGGCGTGGACGCGGCGTTCGTACGCCTGCCCGTCGACCGCGAGGCCCTCCATGTGATCCCGCTGTACCTGGAGACGACCGTGGTCGTGGTGCCCAAGGATCACGCGGTGGCCGCAGTGGAGGAGGTGGAGCTCGCCGATCTCGCCGACGAGGACGTGTTCGAGCCACTCGACGAGGTCTTGACCTGGGACGACCGCCCCGGGCAACCTGCCTTCACACGTCCTGAGAGCACCGCCGGCGCGATCGAGTTGGTGGCGTCCGGAGCCGGCGTCCTGCTGCTCCCGCAGTCTCTGGCCCGCCTCCACCACCGCAAAGACCTCACCTACCGAACCGTGACCGACGCTCCTCAGTCCCAGATCGGCCTGGCCTGGCTCGAGGCCGTGACGACCGACCTCATGGAGGAACTGATCGGCATCGTCCGCGGCCGCACCCCCAACAGCTCCCGTGGCCGTAACCCCCGGCAACAGCCCACCCGCAAAAAGCCACCGCCACAGCGCCCCGCCTCCAAGCAACGCCACCAGAAGCGCCGCCGGAGGTGACGAGAGTCGCGCTCACCGACGACACCCCGCCATCCCACAGGCGGAGAGGCATCGTCCAAGTTGATCAAGGTCAACTCAGATCGGGTGTCCGCGCAACGGGGAAGCTCAAGATGTCGTCAGAAGGCCTCACGATGACGCGGTCGTAGAGCCCGACATGTCATGTGCTCGGCTGGGGAACCTTGCAGTTGGCGGTGGGGTTGAGACCGATGTAGTTGAGCGGACCGGAGGCCAAGGTGATTCCGATCGTGGCGATTCTGGCGCAGCTGCCGTCAAATTGGGTGTAGTAGTGGCGCTGTCCCGCGGCGAGCGCTCCTATGATCAGCCAGGCGATGAGCATCCACCGTCCGGACCTCATCGCTACCTCCGGTGACCGCTTCGCCGACCCTGGGGTACGACAGTAGCGACAAGATCGTCCATAGTTAAGCAAGTCGGGCCGGGTGTGTCATGTCACCAACGTCTCGCGCGGCTTCTGTGTTCTTGACGACGCTCTGCCCCGCACCGGAAAGTCTCTCGACGACCCGACCGTGCACAACCCGCTCGAATCCCCCCGACCGGCAGCAGCGTGCGGCCGCCGACGGGCTCGGAACCCGCGCGCCCGGCTACCCGGTTCCACCTACACGACGGCACCGTCGACGAGATCAACTCCTACGCCCTCGGCGAACCGCTGTGCCCGGACCGGTGCTCCCGCAGCAACGTCGTCCAGCACCCAGCCCATTCCGCTGGCCAACCACGCTGCCGGAGCGGTCATCGGCGCCACCCCAGCGATGAACTGGCTCGCCGCACGCACCGCAGGCCAATCCCCCAGGGCAACTACCGCTGCCCCTTCCACACCGACCGGCCTCTGGCGTGTCGGCAACGGGTGAAAACTGACCCCCAGGTGAGGACGGGCGGGTTCCAGGTGTTGCACCGCGGCGATGACGAGCGGGCGCGGGCGAGGTTCGTCCGGGAGGCGGCCACCGCCCGGCGCGTGGCCAGTTCCTGCACCGCCGCCGTGCTGGCCGCCGAGGTGGATGGGGAGCGTCCCTTCATCGTGTGCGAGTACGTCGCCGGGCCCTCGCTGCGGGACCTGGTCCGCCGGCAGGGTCCGCGCCGCGGTGGTGAGCTGGACCGGCTGGCGCTGGGCGCGGCCACCGCCCTGGCGGCCATTCATCATGCCGGCATCGTGCACCGCGACTTCAAGCCGGCCAACGTGCTGATCGGCCCGGACGGGCCCCGGGTGATCGACTTCGGGATCGCGCGGGCGCTGGAGGCGAGCACGGGCGCCACCAGCCAGGTGATCGGCACACCCTCCTACATGGCCCCTGAGCAGTTCTTCGGCGAACGCGCCGGACCGGCGGCCGACATGTTCGCCTGGGCCACCACGATGGCCTACGCGGCGAACGGATCACCCGCGTTCGGCGATGACACGATCCCGGCCGTGATGCGACGGATCCTCCACGAGGATCCCGAACTCGGACGGCTGTCGGGACGGCTGCGCACCTTGGCGGCCGCGTGCCTGGCGAAGGATCCGGCCCGGCGGCCCAATGCCGGCCAGGTGATGTGCGGCCTGCTTCGGCCGCGTGCCGGTTCACGGCACGCGCTCACACCCGGGTGAAAAGCCGCTAACGATCCCTGCCGTCGCACGTCCCGGCGGGGGACGATCAAGGCTCCCATCGGACGCTCCGTTCTTGTGGAGGCCCGAGCCTGAACGGGCCGTGTGGAAGACCCCGGTGGCGGCCGATCCCGTACGGCCGTCGGGAGATACCGCGATACGCGCCGAACCGATCACTGCGACCGATCACCGAGCGGACCGGTCGGCCCGATCGGGGTTCCCGGGTCAGCCGGTCGTCTGGTCCGCGGCGGCCAGCCAGCCGAGCCGTTCGGACATGTTCCGGGCGCAGGCGACGACGGCGCGCACATGATCGGAATCGTCGGCCTCGCGCCACAGGATCGACCAGGGATAGAAGGAGACCGGTTCGGTGAGCGGGCGCCAGATCGTTCCCGGGAGCGCGGAGATGCAGGAGGAGGGGACGCAGGACAGGCAGCGGTCCTGGGCGACGAGCGCGGAAGCGGCGCGGATGCTGTCGACGGTGCCCTCGTACACCGTCGGGGTGAAGCCGGCGGTCCGGCACATCTCGACGGTGAACTGGTTGAACTCCGGAGCCTTCATCTCCTCGGCCAGCAGCAGCGGTTCACGGGCGAGGGCCTCGACCGGCACCGCGTCCAGTTCGGCGAACCGGTGCCCGCGAGGGACCAGGACTCCGAGACGGTCCCGGCGGAACAGGTGTGAGGCGACGCCGCTCGGTGCCAGTGCGGCACGGCCGATGCCCACGTCGAGACGCCCGTCGACGAGTTGCTGATACTGCTCGGGGACACCGACCTCCACCTGGTGGATCACCAGGTCCGGGTAGAGCGCCTGAGCCTCATGCAGGATCTGCGGCATCGAGTCATAGCTGGCGTCGATGATGCCCACCCGCAACGCCGGCGAGGCGCCTTCGGCGGTCCGGGCGACCTGGGCGGCGCGCTCCACGTGAGCGAGGATCTGCCGGGCCTCGACCAGGAACGCCGCTCCCGCCGGGGTCAGAGCGACATAGTGTGTGGTGCGCTCCAGCAGACGAACGCCCAGCTCCCGCTCCAGCCGCTGGATCTGCTGGCTCAGCGCCGACTGCACGATGTGCTCGCGGGCCGCCGCCCGGCCGAAGTTGAGCTCCTCGGAAACGGCGACGAAATAACGGAGCTGGCGCAGTTCCACATCTCCCACCTTCTGAGCTGGAACAGCGAGGCCTGCTTGCCGAGCCTACATCGCGGCGTGCCCTAGAGGGCTTCACCGACCCAGCGCGAGACACCCCCCTCATGCCGTGCGCGGACGAGGTGCGCGGTGCTGGAGTCGGCGAGCTGGGCGACCGCCCGGATCAGCTGGCGATGGAAGTCACCTGGCGGGCGGACGCCGGACGAGCCTTCCAGAAGGGTCACACTGACCTTGGCGTCATCACGGAGCTGCGCGGTCAACCGTCCGGTCTCGTCCAGGCGGAGCATCACGATGGAATCAGCACGGATCAGATCATGGCCCCCACCGGCCTCGACCCAGACTTCGGGCACGGTCCCGCTCATGGACCTCATCTCCTCGGTTGCGCCGGCCAAGGCCCCCGCCCCTCAACATAGACGGTTCGGCATCACCTCCGTCAGCATCACGACGACCCGCGGCCCCGCGCCATGCGGGTCACGACCTCCACCGGCGGTTATCGCCCCCACTGATCGAGCTTGCTCGTATCGCTCGTTACGGCCCACTGAAAGCCGAGGTCAACTGAAAGTAGGCGCATCCACGCGCCCGAACTCGGCCGGTCGCGTTCAAGCCGGTCCCTTACCCGCCGAAAAGCCTCCCCCTGGAGTGGAAGACCATGACCACGACCGTGCCCAGAGGCGACACCCACACGGCATGCCGATCCTTGCCAAGGACCGCAAGTCCGACTTCCTGCGTCGCCAGGTGCCGCATCACCTGCACGCCGTCGGCGGTCCCGCACGTTTAGAACTGACGTACTGATCCAACGGCAGCGCACCGCGGTGCCCGGAAAGGGGGCTCTCGATGAACCACGAGATGAGAGTCCACATCATGACCTTGAGTGTGCCCACCAGCCCGAACGGCTCGGCACCACGTTGTGAGCATGTGGACGGGCTGGCTCCCGTCACTCCACGCTCGCGCGGCTGCACAGCGTGCGAGGCGCAAGGAGACAGGTGGACGGCCCTCCGGATCTGTTTGAGCTGCGGTTGGGTAGCGTGCTCCGACGACTCGCCGCACCGGCACGCACGAGCGCATTACCAGGAGACCGATCATCCGCTCGCCGCCACGATGGAACCGGGATCCACCTGGAGATGGTGCTACGTCCACGAACGTCAGGTCTGACTCCGGCCAGGCTTCCGGTGGTCATCGGCCCACCCAGGCGAGCCGCTCACGAGCTGAACAGTCTCGGACACATGGAGTTGATGATGTGTCTTGGGGGCACGTAAACGTCCGTGGGGGAACTGACCGGGCCCAAGGACACCGTGGACCGGAGTGAAGGCTTCGGTGAACGGCTGCTGGGGCAGTTGCTGGACCGGGCGCACGAGATGCCGCCCCAGCTCATCGCTCCGCTGGTAGCCGAGGAGGTGCGTGCGATCGGCGGCCGGGACATCTCGATCCTGTTGCAGGACTACGCACAGCTGACTCTGGTGCCCCTGCCGGGCCGCGGCCTCACCGACGGGGAACCGCTGCCCTTGGCAGGTTCCCTGGCCGGACGTGCGTTCCTGTCGGAGACCACCGTCGAACAGCAGCAAGCCGACGGCGTGCGCATGTTCTTGCCGCTGCTGGACGGCAGCGACGAGATCGGGGTGATGTCGCTGACCCTGACCAGCGTCAACGAGGACGACCGCCGACTGCTGCGACGGCTTGCGGGCCTGGTCGCCGACATGCTGGTGACCAAGAACCACTACACCGACCAGTTTCTCAGGACGCGACGGCGTGAACCGCTGAGCGTGCCCGCTGAGATTCAGTGGTCACTGCTGCCCCCGCTCACCATGACGACGCCGCAGGTCGCCGTCGCCGGAATCCTGGAACCCGCCTATAACGTCGCAGGCGACAGCCTCGACTACGCCCTCAACGACGACATCCTGCACCTGGCCGTAATCGACGCGATGGGCCACGGCCTGAACGCCGCAGTACTGGCCACCGTCGCCGTGGGCGCCTACCGGCACGCCAGACGCGCCGACGCCGGCCTCGCCGAGCTGTACGCGTTCATGGACACCGCCATCGACGCCCAGTTCGGTCCCGACCACTTCGTCACCGCGCAGATGATGCGGCTCAACATCGGGACCGGCCACCTGCAATGGGTCAATGCCGGCCACCCGTCACCCATGCTGATCCGCGATCACCACGTCATCGGCACACTGGAAGGCCACGGCACCCTGCCCGTCGGCGTCGGCGGTTCAACACCCCAGATCAACAGCGAACAGCTCCGCCCCGGCGACCGGGTCCTGGCCTACACCGACGGCCTCATCGAAGAGCACACCGCCGGCGGAGAACAGTTCGGCGAGGAACGCCTGATCGCCACCATCGAACGCGTCGGCCCCGCCAGCACGACCGTGCAGCAAATGGTGCGGGAACTCTCCCACACACTCATGCGAGAACGAGGCGGGATCACCAGCGACGACGCCACCCTCTTCCTCATCGAATGGCGCGGCGGCACCGCCGACCACCTCGCCCGACCAGATCTCTGACCGCAAGGCGCCGAGCCGTTCGGGTTGACCGAAGACTCAAGGGCGATGGGAGTGCGCGGGGCGGGGCCGGGCCACCTGGAGGTGAGGCGGTGAGGGGGACGGTGCAGATGATGACGTCGGGGCCGGCGCGCAGGACGGCCGCCAGAAGCAGCCCTCGCTTTGCGGGGAGGGCGGCGTCCCTACGTCCGGGCGCCGCCGGCCCGCCCGCGTGGTCGGACGGCCGCCCGCCTCCGTCGTGCACGGTGAGTGCGGTCATGCGGCGAGTTCGGCGTAGAGGTCCTGGGTGGGGTGGACGGTGAGGGCGCGGTCGATCCCGGTTGCACGGAGCAGCCCGGCGACCTGCGGGCCGGGGGCGGCGAGGTGGAGGGTGATGCCGAGTTCGGCGGCGCGGCGCTGGGCACCGATCAGCACGGCCAGTCCGGCCGCGTCGGCCGACGCCACCTCTCTCAGGTCGAGGATCAGCAGGCGGCCGCTGCGCCGCAACACTCCGATCAGGTGCTCGCGCAGCGCCGGCGCTGCGGCGCCGTCCAAGGCGCCCGTCAACGCGACGATGGTGTGGCCGGGGCGCCGGTGGGCGGGCATCTTCACTTCATCGGGGGCCCGAACGAGGCCCGCGACGGCGGCGGGCGCGGTGGAGGTGGTCATGGTGATCTCCGATCACAGGAGGGCGGGAGCGCCGCCCAAGCGGCCAGCTGATGAGCCGGCCGGGCGGGTGGGCCGGATCAACGTGCCGCGAGGTCTCCTCGAACTCGCCCGCCCTCAGACTCCCAGGCGCTCTCCGAGCCCGCGGCATCGGCCCGGTCCATCTCCGATGGCGGGGTGAGGGCGGCCAGCAGGCCAGGGGCGCGAAGGTGGTTGTGGGGGTGGGACGCCAGTTCCATCGACGCCTCGGCTTCGGTGCGGGGCGTGGAGACCGGGACGGTGAACAGGTCGACGCGCCGGCCGTCGGCGTGGATCGCCGTGAGCAGCCCGCAGGGCAGGGAGTCGAACCAGCTCAGCCGCACCACCCGGGTATCGGCCGGGCCGTCGATGCGCAGCCGGCGGGGACGGCCGTCCCACTCATCGGCCCGGAGCAGGACGTGGGTGATGGGACGGTGATCGTCGATGGGGCCGCGGGCCTGCAGGGCCAGGATCAGACCGGGCAGTTCCGCGACCGGATCGGCCGAGCGGGGCCACCAGGCGCCGTCCAGCGCGGCCCGCACCGAGCCGGGAGGAGCCTCGGGGCGCAACCGCAGCCGCGGAGCCGAGGGTGGTGACAGGCTGATCGTTGTGCGGCGTTCGGTGGTGGTCCACATGGCCGGCGCCTTCCTTGGGGTCTCGATCGGTGCGGCGGGACGCTCCCTCATCGCGGGCGCCTGCGGGTCAGCGGGCGCAACTGCGTGAGGCGGGCGGTGCCCAGGATCAGGGTGACCGCGATCCCGGCGGACATCGCGGCCATGAGCACGACCGCCAGTGGCAGAACACCGCTCATGCCGGCGAAGGAGATGCGCACATCACCGGTGTTGCTCACCACGAACACCATGAAGACGATCAAGATGACCGCGACGGCCCACAGGCCGGCCCACACCACGCTGGTGCGGGTCGCCGTCACCGCCCGCGGCGCGGACCAGGGCTTGTGCTGATCGGGGGATCCGGGGCCAGGCGGTCTGGGCTGGGGCACCGAACCGGTCTGGCCGGTGCGCCCGGGTCGTCCGCTGATATGAGGCCTGTGCAAGGTCGGCATGACTCCCCCTCTCGGGGGCGAGCCGGTGTGGCGAATCAATCCCCAGAGCGGGGATGTCGTCGATTGCCGGATAATTTGATTCTACCCGATTATTTGACGATATCCGTAAAATTCAGAAATGTTTCCTAGGGGGATACACTGGAGCCCGGAACGTGTTTCTTTTCCAGTCGGCTACGGTCATCAGCACAAGTGATGGCGTGTGCACGGATTGCCTGTGTCCATAACCGGGCCGCCGGGGTCAAGCTGAAAATGGCCGGTCACTTCAGGGGCTGCGCCGGCCTGGACCAGGGCCGTCCACTCCTCCCCGAGCCGGACGGCCCTGGACCTGCAGCCCACCCGTCGTGGACGAGAACGTCACGATCGCTGATCGACGCAGGCGAACCGGAAATGAGCCCCATGACCACCACAAACCACGCCTCCGCGATCCAGGCCCCGACAAGCCGCGACACTCCCACCGCCCCGGACCGAGCCGTCCACGCCCCGCAGCACATCCCATCAAGCGCGGACGCCGTCCGCCATTCACCGGCGGTCGTGTCCGTTGACCTGCCCGCTCCGGCACCCCAGCGCGTCCAGCAGGCGCGGGCCTACCTGACTGCCCGTCACGCGACCGGCGTGGACGAATTCCTCTGGGAGGCCAGAGAACGGCCGATGCCCGACCGCGACGCGATCGATGCGGTCATCACCGCCGGCGACCAAGCCCAGCGCGGCACTGGCGAGAGCCCGGAGGCAGTGGAGGTCGCGGCGGCACTGGTGTCACTGAGCGCCGCCCACCTGAACCTGGACCAGACCGAGGTTCGCCTACTGAACACCGCGCAAACCTCGGGCATGGGCTTCGAACAGATCGCCGCCGTCCTCGACCTGAGCGTCGAGGAAGCCGAGGAACGCTACCGGCGACTCAAACCCCGCTTGGACGAACCCGTCGCCACACCATCCCCACCGCCCCAGCCGCGCCGCCACGAGGCGCAGTCGCCCACCGGCCTACGCAGACGGGCAAGGAATCAGCCGACCTGGGACGAGTTGGACGACGAGGATGGGGGACGCTGAGCCCACCGGGCCCAGCGGAAGGAGCAACGATGTCCGGGTAGGCACGCCGGGGTACAAGGCCTCGTGCCGCTCGTCGTGCCACCGCCAGACGAGCAGCAGTTGCTGCCAGCGCGTCTCCACGGCCGCCGCGGGGCCGAGGGCGCGGGCAGCGGCGAGATCGGGAAGCTGCGGCTTCGGCGGGATGCTCGGCATCTGACCGGGCACGTCGGGATTCGCCATCAGATCGGGAAAGACGCCTGGAACGCCAGGCGTTCGTCGGCCTGATCGCCGATGCGGGAGAGGACTTCATCGAGCGCGATGAACTCCTCCCATACTGCTCGGCCGGTCGCCTCCGACAGCCGGGCCACGATGAGATCCTCCAGATCCGGAACGCGCTTGTTCTTCCAGATCTTGTCGGCGAGACTCACCAGAAGGTCCTCCAGACCGACATCTGATCGCGTCCACGATGCGTGCGTCGCGGAGAAGCGGGCGAGCCCAGGGCTGACGCCGCGGTCGAGCAGAAGGGCGCGCCCGGCCTCCTCATGCTCCGCCCCGGGACCGGAAAGCTCCGAAACATGGACGGCCTTCCCTACGTCGTGCGTCGCGGCCCCGAACAGCACCGCCTCGCGGTCAAAGAGCAAGGCGGGGTAGCGCATCTCCACCCAGTCGACCAACTGGTGCGCGACATCGTGGACGGCCCGCAGATGGGCCGCCAGCCGCAGCGGGCTTCCCATCTCGGACAGAAGCTTCGCAATGTGATCTGGCAGAGGGAGCAGGGGCGGGTCGATCGTGCCTCTCATCGCCCTCGACAAAGCGGCGTCAATCGTCACCACATCAGAATACTGACCATGCCTGCTTTCGTGTCCGTCAAGGAAACGCTCACCCAGACGGCTTTTAATCCGTAGGCTGTGGGTTCGAGTCCCACGCGAGCCACCACCCCTGACCAGGGAAAACACCCTCCGCCGGGTGCACCGGGGATCATGCCTGGGGCCGGGCTGAGGCCGACCTGAGGCCAGAACAGCGGGCACCCGCCGACGTTTCGCCTCGTCTCATGCCCGTCACCACCAACGTGACGACCGGACACCACCGATCACCGCGTCGGGCCCTCGTCCTCGGCACAGACGCACTCGCGATGTTCGGTTAGTCCCTTCGTTGGCTGAGACGACACAGATCACAGAGCAAGCAGCTCTCCATCACGCAGCCAGCGCCGCGGCCGACCGTTCACCCGACCTCGCAGCGGCAGGACCTCGCTTGAGCACCGAGGGTCGTCGGCGGCGTTTGGTGCCGGGCACCCGCCCCCCGGCCCGCAGCACATGGGTGGCGGTCTGCTCGGCGGCGGTATGGGCGACCTTTGGGAGCACCGAGGTGTAGGTATCGGCGGTCAGCACGATGCTGGAATGCCCGAGCATCTCCTGCACCACCTTCAACTCCACCCCGGCCGCCGGCGCCAGGTGGCCGCACCGTGCCGCAGGTCGTGCAGCCGCACCGGCGGCAGCCGATGCTCGGCCAGCATCTTCTGGAACACGTGCGTGAGCCGCCCCGGCGAGACGGAATCGCCATTGAGGTTGGTGAACACATGCCCGCTGTCGCGGTACCGGTCCCAGTACGCGGCGGCCTCGGCCTGCTGCCGATCCCTATGGGCACGCAGCGCGGCGATCGTGGTGCGGTCCAGCGCGATCGCGCGGGCACTGTGCGCGGTCTTAAGCGCGCAGGGCTCCAGCCGACCGTTTCGCCGCTGCAACTGCTGGCAGATGGTCGCGGTGCCGTGCTCCAGGTCCACATCCACCCAGCACAGCCCGGCCGCCTCACCGCGGCGCAGCCCCCGCAGCGCGATCAGGTGGTAGGCGGCGTACAGCCGGTGGCCGCCGATGGCGTGCAGGAACGCGGCGGCCTGCTCGGCCGTCCACACCGCCACCGCCGACCGCTCCCCCGTCCGCTCCCACTGCTCGACCCGGGCGGCCTGCTTGATCGGCCGCCCGTCCCGCTGGTGCTCGTGGACGATCGCGGCGAACATCTCCCGCAGGTGCTGCACCGTGAGTTCGCCCAGCAGCAGCCCGCCCAGGCGCGGGGTCAGGTAGAGGCGGACGTGATTGGCGTACCCGGCCACGGTCGAAGCCGCGCCAGGATGGTCGCGTAGCCACCGGGCCAGCCACTCTGCCACCGTGATCGCGTTGCCGGTCGGGCCGCGCAGCCGCGCCAACGCCTCCTCGGCCGCCTTACGGGTCCGGTACCCGCCCCGCCGCACCCGCCGATGCCGCCCGTCCAGCCCGGCACCGAGCTCCAGCCGCAGATACCAACTGCCATGGCCGCGCTCGGCCTGAAGCCGGGGGCAGTCGCGACCGACCGCCCGGCCGGTCCGCGGATTCCCACAGCCGCATCGCCGGTACACCCCACCGGCACTCCTCACTCTTGCCATGCGCTCATCGTGTGCGCGACGAAGCACCGCCGCCATTCCCCACGAATCAAACACACTGAAGCTAGGGTGCCGGCGAAGCAGAACGCTGGCTTGCGGTCCTGCACGAAACCCGGTGGACTCCATTCCGTCCCCAGGGCTGCTCGATGTCTGCTCGGCGGCTCGCCACGGGCTCGAGTCAGGCGAGCACAACAACAGAGCCGTTAACAACTTGACACTCCCACCGCAACCCGCGTGACGCTCCGGCCCGCCTCATCTACGCTTTGTGAAGCGGGCAGGAGGAGAGCTTGGGCAAAGCGAGGCCCACGGCAATTCGCATCGGCGCCGCGACGACCGCGGTCGCGTTGTCGGCGGGATGCGGCATCGGCGCGGTGGACACCGAAACCGGTCCGCCTCGCCCGGACGGCCGCGAAATCCGCATCACGGTCACCACCGGCCGGATCACCCCGCCGACGCGGTGGCCGGACGCGTGTTCGCTGCTCACCGAGGACGAGCTGCTCGCCGTCCTCCCGTCCGCGGAGGACGTCGAGACCTGGCCCGTGACCGAGAATCCGTTCTACTCATCCTCCGTTCCCGGCGGGAAAGCGGTGAACGAGCAACCGGTGCGGAACGGGCGATGCATCTACAAAATGGAGTTTCCGGTCTACTACAACAACGCGAGAATTACCGGCACGGGAGAGTTCAGTATCGCCCTCAAGGGCGTCGGCGACCCGCGCGTGACAGCCCGCGTCCACGCCGACCGGAAAGCGAGCCTCGGAGCGTCCCAGGTCGGGGAGATCGGCGTCGACGGCGCCGACTGCTATCTGGAAACGGGGCCGGGGAACGCGCCGCGGATCGGTTTCGTCGTCTGCCGCAAGGGGCCGGTGCTGTTCAGCATCGAGCGGGCTGGCTTCCGGAAGGTCGATCTCGAAGGCGACGAGGACCTCGACGAGGCCGTCCGGGAGCGGGTCCTCGCGCCGGTCGCCGAGACCGTCGCGGCCGACCTACCGGACGGCTGAGCGCGGTTCTGCGCGGACGCACCGCGACCGCGTTCCGGCGGGGGGTGTCCCTATGGGATTCGTCAAGCTGCTCGGGCGGCGGGTTTGCGTGTGGGCTGGTAGGGCTGCTTGTCGCGGAGCATGGCGTAGATGACGTCGCTGCGGCGGCGGGCCAGGCAGATGAGGGCGGCGTTGTGTTTCTTGCCCTCGGCTCGCTTGCGGTCGTAGTAGGCCCTGCTCAGCGGGTCGGAGAGGGAGGCGAATGCGGCCAGGAACATGGCGCGTTTGAGGGCCTTGTTGCCGCCCTTGGGCGGGTGTTCGCCCTTGATGGAGGATCCGGAGCGGGGACCCTGGCAAGAGGGTGCGCATCAAGGATCTCCTCCACCTGGGCCGCGACCTGGTCGCGCTGGTCATGAACCGATCGCAGGGATCGGGCCAGGTGGCGCAGGACGGTCGCGGCCGCGGTGGTGCCGGGAACGACGACGGTCTGGGCGTCCAGGGCGGTCTTGACCGTCTCGGCCAGGCGTCCGGCCAATGCGCGGGGCCAGCGGCCGGGTGGTGGCCAGCAGCTGGTCGGCGGTGGCGGCGCGCAGCCCGTCCGGGCCGCCGTAGGCGATCAGCAACTCCAGCGCGGCGGGGTGGTGCAGCCGTGGCCCCAGGGCCCTCTCCAGGGCGGGGTGGATGGTGACCGGCAGCCCGCGGATCCGGTTGACCAGCCGGGTCGATTCGCCCGCCAGGTCGTCGTCGAACCCGACCAGGACCTCCAGCTCGGCCAGGGCCTCCTGGCCGGTGTCGACGCGGCGCAGGGAGTGCGGGAGGGTGCGTGCGGCGTCGGCGATGATGCAGGCGTCGCGGGCGTCGGTCTTGGCGTTGCCGGGGTGCAGGTCGGCCAGGCGCCGCATGGTCAGGCCGGGCAGGTAGGCGACCTGGCGGCCCTGGTCGCGGGCGACGGCGACGGGCAACGCCCCGATCGAGGCGGGCTGGTCGACCACCACCAGCACCCGGCCGCGGCGGCCGAGCTGGGTGAACAGGGTCCGCAGCCGCTGTTCGTCGTTGGGCAGGGGCTTGTCGTGCAGCTTCTTGCCGGCCGGGTCCAGGGCGCAGGCGTGATGTTCGCCCTTGCCGACGTCCAACCCCAGAAACACCGCGTACTCGACGCTCACGTCTACCTCGATCGGGGGGTGTTTGGCCCGGTCACGAGTTCTGGCGACGGCTGCCGGCATCCACGTTACGGCGAGACGATGACCTCGTCACGGAAGGTTGCCTTGTCCCTATGAGCGGTCCACCGACGCCACCCGGGTCCGGTGACAACACCCCCCGGATCATGCGTGCGACAGGGGGCTTGAGTCATGCCGGGCCGGGTGACCTGGCTCCCCACCGTGGCGGGGACGTGAAAACGGTAACGGGAACCTCAGTGTTGTGGACGAGGGCGGCGGCGTCTTCTGCGGCTTGGCGGCCCAGTTGCGGCAGGACGCTGGTGTAGATGTCGGAGGCGATCGCAATCGAGGAGAGCTGCAGGGTCTCCTGGACAACCTTCATGTCGTACCCGGCCGCCAGCAGGAAAGGGGGCGGCGCCATGCCGGAGGTCGTGCAGCCGGATCGGTTGTAGTCCGGCCTCCATGGTCAGCTGTTCGCGAATGTCGCCAGTTCGCTGGTCTTACCCGTCGATCTCGAGCTGGGCACGACCAGGCTGTGCCAGCCGGGATCGGCCGCTGCACTGGGCGATCAGCCAGACCAGCCATATCCGCCCGATCTTTCCCCAGTACTGTGGGACCCCACCGCGACATCGAGGGTGCCCGACCCGCACATGTCCCTTGGTTCGACCCCGACCCATCCGGCCTGCCGAACGGCCCGGTGTCAGCGGCTTCACCGATCAGAAATCCTCCGCCACGTCGTCGGTTCTGGTAGCCCATCGCCACCTGCGGAAGGATTGACGACCATGACCGACGCCAGCCTGCTAGGCGACGACGGGGCCGCGTTCATCGCGGCGGCCCGCTCAAAGGACGCAGCCCAGTTCGCGTTCATCACGGAGCGCTACCGGCGTGAGCTGCAGGTGCACTGCTACCGGATGCTCGCGAACTACGAGGACGCCCAGGACATGACGCAGGAGACGTTCCTGCGGGCGTGGAACAAGCGGGAGTCGTTCCAGGGCCGCGCTGCGCTGCGCACTTGGCTGTACCGGATCGCGACCAACGCCTGCCTCGACTTCCTGGAGAAGCGCAACGACCGCACACCCGTGCCCGCCGAGCTGCCGGACGCGGGCTCGGAAGTGCGCTACCTGCAGCCCTACCCGGACCGAATGCTCCCGGAGGACCCGCAGGAATCGGTGGTGGCGCGGGAGACGATCGAGCTGGCGTTCATCGTCGCCGTCCAGCACCTGCCGCCGCGGCAGCGGGCGGTGTTCATCCTGCGCGACGTCCTCGGCTGGCCGGCGTCGAAGGCCGCCGACGCCCTCGAACTGACCGTCGCATCGGTGACCAGCGCACTGCAGCGGGCGCGCGTGACGATGCGTGAGCAGCTGCCCGACCGCCGCCTCGACTGGCGGAGCCCCGCCACGCACGAGCTGTCGAATGACGAGCGCGGCGTGGTGAAGTCGTACATCGACGCCCATGAGCACAACGACCTCGACGGGCTGATGGCCCTGCTGCGCGACGACCTGCGCTTCGCGATGCTGCCCGAGCCGGGCGCCCTGATCGTCACGGCCGAGGACGCGGTGGACGGCTGGGTCTCCGGCGGGCTCTTCCAGCGCGGCCACGACGACTGGCGCTGCATCGCCACGACGGTCAACCGCATGCCAGCCGCCGTGCTGTACCTCCGCACCCCCGACGACCCGGAATACCGTTTGCTGAACATCGCGGTCCTGCACATCGTCGACGGGAAGATCGCCGAGCTCACCGGATTCGACGCCACCGACAAACCATGGCTGAGCCTGCCCGCGACGCTGTGACCAGGCAAGTCCCCGTCGTCGACGAGTCCAGCGCACGGGCCGGCGTCACCGAAGTCACCGCGGAATGAGCACCCCGACCAGCTGAACACCAACGCGGCAACGCGAACACCACCGCCCCGCCGGCGTTGCCGGCGGGGCATCTCTATGCCCGAAGAACATCGTCATGATCAATGACGCCGTCGTCCTCATCTTCAGCGAGGCGGTCAACAGCTCACTCGGAACGCAAGGAAAGACCCGGGGACGGGTCCCTCACAGCAGAGAGTCACGGTGAACACGCCAGGAAGGATCTCGACCTGGCCCCACCAGCCGAGCATTTGGCCCGTGCTCATCGCCTCGTCTCGTATCGGGTCAGCACCACGCCGCCGGGGAATGTCCGCGTCTCGACCAGGTTCAGGTTCACCCAACTGTCCAGCGCGGTGAAGAATGGCGTCCCGCCGCCCACCAGGACTGGGTGGGTGACGATCGCGTACTCGTCGATCAGCCCGGCCCGCATGGCCGCCGCGGCGAGTGTGGCGCCGCCGATGTCCATCGGCCCGTCGTCCTCGGCCTTGAGCCGGGTGATCTCGGTGACCGCGTCGCCGGTGACCAGGCGGGCGTTCCAGTCGACCTTCTCGATCGTGGAGGAGAACACCACCTTCGGCATGTCCCGCCAGCGGCGGGCGAACTCGATCTCCGCCGGTGTGGCACCCGGCTGCTTGTCGGCGGTCGGCCAGTGGGAACTCATCGTCTCCCACAGCTTGCGCCCGTACAGCGCCAGGCCCGTCGTCCCCACCCGGTCGGACCACCACTGGAACAGCTCGTCGCTCGGCGACGAGTCCGGTCCCTCACCCCCACTCCAGCCGATGTCGTCGCCGGTCGCGGCGATGTAGCCGTCCAGGGTCACGTTCATGTCGAAGATCAGTTTCCGCATCGTGCCAGCCTCTCGTGAGTCGATCTCACACCTACAGACGGGCGCGGCGCGGAAACCTAATCGGTGCGCGCTGCGTCCGCGGGTAGTCCTCGCGTTCGGGACTCAGCACGGCATACTCGGCGGGCTCGATCACCACCGACCGGATTTCACCCGCAACTTCACCACCGACGCGGCAGGCCACAGATAGGACAGGGACACCACCTCAAGGAGATCCGGCCAGACGCGGCCGCGCGTGTACAGGCCGGCATCGAGGATGGCCGCTGCAGGATGTGCACGACGGCCGGCAACGCGGAGAGCGCCGGAGCCAGGCGTCAACCGCAAGCGCTGGAAGCGCGTCTAACCAGCGCAAAGACCACTCCGCCCTCCAGGGCCTGTGCTGAGCAAGGTAGGCGATGACCGTTCACTCCGGCCACGAACAGATCATCTGGGAAGGCGAGTCCCGCAACGTCACCGCCCGCGCCACCGGCGGCCGGTTCACCTTGCACTACCGGCTCACCACCCACTACCTGTACTTCGAAGCCGCGGGATCGGCCTCACCAAGCAGGAACAAGTCCCGCTCATCAATGTGCAGGACGTCGATGTCTCCCAGACGCTGCTGCAGAAGCGACAGCGAATCGGAAACGTGCTGGTCCACATCGTCCGTCCAGGCGGGCAGCGCGAGACCGCTGTCCTCGACTCGATCCTGGAACCGTCGCAGGTACGCGACCTGATCAACCACACCGTCCACCAGGTCCGCATCGCGGCCCACCAACGCCAGATCGACGAAGCCCGCGACCTCGGCACCCACCGCTACGAGCACACCGGCCAGATTCCGCAGACGCCCGGAGGCCACCCACAACTAGCAGCGACAGCAGGGCAACTCCAACCCGGGCCACCCGCACAGCAACCCAATGCGGTGAAGACGGCGTCGGACAGGCGGCACCGGAGCGGGCGGAGGGCTTCGGTGCGGGTCTTTCCGCGAGCGAGGAGCTTGTCGATGTAGTCCTTCCCCCGGCCGATCCCGCGGGCCTAGGTGACGGCGATCATATGCGGGGCAGTGCTGATGGTGCGGTCCCCGTGCGGTGGGACGCCAAAGCCGGGCTGTTGCACATCACCGTCCAAGCCGACACCGCCTGGCTGAACGACGCCAAGCGCACCTACCCGGTGCTGATCAACCCCACCATCAAGATCGCTGCGCCGCAGCCCGGAACCCGCCGCCGGGGCCCCGGCCCGTCTCCAGCTCACCACCGAGCACCGCGACCCGCTCCCGCATCCCTACCAGGCCGTGCCCGCCGGGACCCGGCCCACCGGTTCCCGTACCGTCGTCGTGCACCTGCACCTCCAGGTCCGCTCCGCCGGCTCGCAGTGGTCCCGGCCGTCTCGGCGCAACGTCACGTCACGTGATCCCGCTCCGCCGGGTGTGAGCGCCGAGGCCGCCGAGGGCGTCGGCGATCGTGTCGGCCACGAGCTCGGCGTAGCCGCCGTCGGGGTCGAGGTCGGGGTCGAAAATGCAGACGTCGGCACCGATCGCGTCATCCGCCAGATCGCTGAGCAGCACGGTCAGTTGCCCGCGATCGAGCCCGCCGGGATCGGGGCTGTCGACGGCCGGCATGATCGACGGGTCGAGAACGTCGACGTCGACGTGCAGCCAGTAGCCATCGAGTTCCTCGGCGGCGAGCGTCTCTCTGATCATGCGGAGGGTGCCCGCGGGGTCACTGATCCACTGGCTCGCCGGTACTACCGCGGCCAGTACCTCTCGCGCCTCTTCGAGTCCTTTGTCGTCATCTCGGCAGCCAACATGGATGGCATGTTCTGGAGCGAAGTAGGGCGACAATCCGTGGATGTCGGAGACCGCCGGCAGGTGCAGGCCGACGGCGGCGGCAAGGTCCTCACCGGCGACACTCGCGCATCGGTCGGAGTTGCCGGGGTGGCGGAAGTCGGTGTGACCGTCGATGTGCACGAGGCCGTAGCGACCTCTGCGGGACAGTGCGACTCCCGAGCCGATCAGCAGACTGCAGTCGCCGCCGAGGACGAGTGGAGCACGGCCACGGTCGATGATCGCGTCGATGCGGTCGGCCAGCCGGATCGCGTGGTCGACGAGAGCTTCCTGGTTGCGCACTCGTCCTGAGCCGGCGATCCAGTCGTCGACGTACCGTCCCGCGATGACGACGCCGGCGTCCTCGGCGCCTTGTCGGAGGAGCCGGGAGTACAGGCCGGCTTCGCGCAACGCCTCGGGCGCCTTGGCACATCCGGGGACGCTGGTGTCCTGCGGTGGACGCAGACCGAGGTTGGTCGGGGCGGCAAGGATAGAGATCATTGCGGGTTCTCCGTCACGAGGTGATGGGTCAGGTACTCGATCGCCTGCGGATAGCGGTACTCGATGCCGCCGTGGGTGCCGTCGAACAACTCGAAGTACACGCGCTGGGGTGAAACGCCGACGTCGGTCACGGCCTGGTGAAATGCCGCCGCAGCGTGGTCCAGGTAGTACTCGTCATGGCGCCCGGCGTCGATCCAGATCGCCCGCATCGATCTCAGCGCCTCGGCACGTTCCGCCGCCATCCGGACCGGATCCCACGCCAGCCAGCGCTCCCAGATCTCGGGAATGAGCCGACCGGTCGACGAATCGAACGGCACGTGGACGGTGCCGTCGGGATCGGAGGAGTACGCCGCCGAATAGCCGTAGACCTCGATGAGCAGCTCGTCGAGCCGGTGCAGGAGCGGGACCTCGCAGTTTCGGAAGTACTCAAGGAAGGCCTCGTACGACCCGCCGAACTCGTCCCGCAGCCGCCTGGTCAACTGCGGAAAGACCGATGCGTACGAGGTGTCGAAAAGTGCGTCGCCCGCGTGCGTCGCGAAGCCGCCGAACAGGTCGGGCCGCAGCATGGCCGTCACCATGGATCCGTATCCGCCGCTGGACTTCCCCGTGATCGCACGGCTGTCGCGGTGGGCGATGGTCGGATAGTGCCCGTCGACCCACGTCACGATCTCCTCACACAGGTAGGTGTGGTAATCGCCGATCGCCGCCGAGTCGAGATATTGGCTGCCGCCGTAGCCGGTCCAGGCGTCCACGTACACGACCAGTGCGGGCGCCACGTCATCGCGTGCGAAAAGAGCGTCGATCAGTTCGGGGAGCGTCCGGCGGAACGGTGTCCTATTGCGCCACATGGCGATGGTCCCGCAGTAGCCCTGGATGACGTAGATCGTCGGGTAACGGGTGTGGGTCCCGTACCCCGGAGGGGTGTAGACCCACAGCGGTCGCTCGTGCGGATCGCCCAGTGGATTGCCGAGCAATGCCTCGCTCGTGATGACGTGCTCGCGCAGGTCACCTTCGAGATCTTCGGACCATGGCGGCATACGGCCTCCCCAACTCTCCATCCGACTAACCTGTGAAGACGTTAGGCGGTTAGTAGTTGGGCGTCAACCGGCGAATGGGTTGGTTGGTAGAGTGGTCAGCGGAGCAATGCATGCCAGAACTTCCGCCGTCGATCCGGCCCATCATCGCCTTCCTCAACACCGTCGATGTCGAGGAAGGCACCGACGTGTTCAACGAGGGTTCCGCGGCCCTGGCGGACTGGCTTGTCGAGCAGGGGCTGTGCCCCTCCCTGCCCGCCGTGACAGCGTCCGACCTCCAGGCGGCGATCGATCTTAGACGCGGCCTCCGCGGCCTGGCACTCGCCAACACCGGAGAACAGCCCGACCTCGACGACGTACGGGCCGCACAGGTTGTGCTCGCCTCCCTGCCCTTCACGATCCGCCTGCCGGCCGACGCGAACTCGACACGGACCGGACCCGTTCTGGCCACGGACAGCGGCGGATCAGTCTCCGGCGCCCTCGGCCAGATCGCCGCCGCCTATCTCGCCGCTTCCGTACGGGGAGAGTGGTCGCGAGTACGGCGCTGCCCCGCACACGACTGCGCGTGGGTGTTCTGGGACGCCTCCAAGAACGCGTCCCGTCGGTGGTGTTCGATGCGCGTGTGCGGGAACCGCACGAAAGTGCGGGCGTTCGCCGAGCGTCAAGGATCCCAACCTGGTTAGCCCCCCCACTTCCGCCATTCCTGCCGACTCGCCCGACACAGTGGTATGCCGCTTCGCGCGTGCGGCACGCAGCCCGTCCGCACTGAGGACGGCCAACGCGATCCAGACGAGGACGAAGCCGATCCAGCGTCTCGCTGGCATCGCCCCCTGATGGACCAGCAGCCCGATCATGAACTGCAGCACCGGTGCCAGGTACTGCATCATCCCGAGGACGGCGAGCGGCACCACAGCGCGATCCAAGGCACCCGCCCATAGTCCAGGGCGAGGCTCAGCACGGCGACCACACTGATTCCGATCGCGGTCCACTGCCAGAGGCGAAGCCGTTCGCGGAAGATCAGAATGCCGAAGACGACGCTGACGAGCGGGGTCATGAGGTAGCCCAGGGCGGCTTCGATCGTGTTGCCGCTGGTAACGGCGTAGATGAACATGCCCCAGTTGACCGTGATGGGCAGCGCGGCCAGCGCGAGCAGCGCGAGCAGCGGGAGCCGCCGAGGCCGCAGAGCCCGGATCCAGGACCAGTGGCGATGGACGACCAGGATCGCCATCGGCGGCCAGGCCGCGGTAGTTTGTCGGTCACTCATCGACCATCCCGCGAGACGCGCCGACGAGTCCCAAGATTCCCGACAGAGTCGCTCACTGTCAGTCCGCCAGGACAGCCCGGACCGCCCACTGCGTCGGCATTTGCCGGTGAGGTCGGCCGCGATCGGTCAGATGAACTCCAGATCGGTCGTGATATCGATACATCCGCCGATGAAACGGGCGACCAGGCAGAACCTGTGGTGCCGTTCGTGTGCCCGACGGATCTTCTCCGGGGAGATCCCCTTGGCCGGCCGGAGCCGGAAGGTGACCCGGATGCGGGCGATCCGCAGTACTCCGTCCTCGACGACGATGTCGCCTTCCGCTTCGCTGGTGAGGGCACCATCCTCGGTGGGTTGGCCCAGCGCGGCGAGCATGCCGCCGAAGGTGCCGGTGAGGCAGCCCGTGGTCGCGCCGACGATGTAGTCGAGCGTGGTCGCGTGCGGCTCGATCGAATCGAGTGGAACGCGGTAGTGCTCGGCGACCCCGCCGTGCATGCCCATCGGTACCGGCCCACCGTCGACCGGCACGACCTGGTCGAGGATCCCGCTCGGGGCCGGCCGCGGCGGCTCCGGCGCGACCGGAGTGGACCTGCTCCGCGTCGGCGTGACGTGCGACGAGGGCGAGCACGGCACCGGCTTCACCTACGCGCTCACCGGAGGCGCGGAGGCACTGCACGCCCTCCTGGGCGAAACGCTGCCACAGCTCGTCCTCGGCACCGACACCGACGAGTGGCCGCGCACGTGGGAGCGGGTCTGGCAGCGGACGCACCGGCTTGGCCGCGGAATCGCCCTCCCCGCACTGTCGGCCGTGGACATCGCCGTCTGGGATCTGCGAGCCCGCCGCGCCGGTGCGCCCCTCTTCCGCTTCCTCGGCGCCCACCGGGACAGCGTGCCGGTGTACGGCAGCGGCCGGTCGACCCACCAGATGAACGTCGACGAGCTCGTCGCCGGGCAGATCGGTTACATCGAAGAAGGGTACGGCGCGGTCAAGATCCGGGTAGGGGCACGCCCGGCGGAGGAGGACGTGGAACGGGTCGCCGCCGTGCGCTGTGCGATCGGCGACGGCACGCGGCTGATGGTCGACTGCAACGAGCGGCTGGACCTTCCCACCGTGCTGTGGCTGGGCCGCAGGCTCGACGAACTGGGCGTGTACTGGATGGAGGAACCACTGGTCTCCGACGACGTCGCGGGGCACGCGCAGCTCGCCGAGCGCACCGGCGTGCCGATCGCGGTCGGCGAGCATCTGCACGGCCGGTTCGAGTTCGCCGGCTACCTGCGGTCCAGGGCCGCCGCGATCCTGCAGCCGGACGTCCCCCTTACCGGAGGCGTCACCGAGTGGCTGCGGATCAGCGCCGCCGCGGAGGTGTTCGGTGCCGTGCTGGCCCCTCATTTCCTGCCGGAGCTGCACGTCCACCTCGCCGCGGCGGTGCCCAACTGCGCCTACATCGAGCACTTCCCGCTGATCGATGACGTGCTCGAGGAGAGCCTGGCCATCGGCGATGGGGCGGCGACCCCACCGGACCGGCCGGGACACGGCATGCGCTGGGACGAGGGCGCCCTCGATCGGCTCCGCGTGCGGTGAGCCGCCCGGCCGGGCCGCCGACGCCGGTCGATCCAAGGAACCCGCGGAATCGCCCCCGCCTCTAGCTAGCCTCCCGCTTTCATGGCGAGTTGGTGCCGACTGGTCGTTGACATGAGAAAAGTGCCCCTGAACTGGGAGGATAGGCTTGCTGAAGGTCCTGTCCGCACCAGTCCAGAAGGCATCTTTCAGGTGGTGCGACACGAAGTCGCTGGTGGCGAGTGGGTCCGTTGTTTGGAAAGCCGATCATGTCGGTGATGTAGCCCCGGGTCAGTGTTCGAGACCTGTCCCCGCTCTGACGTGCGCTGCTGGTAACGATGGGGTGCGAAGCTCAGGGTTCAAGCCCAAGGGACCCCTGCTCCACCCGGGGGTCACAGGGCGTGCAGCAACTCCTCGCTTTCTTCGCAGCGGCCGGCGTGGAGGCATTCCGCGAGGTCTCTGGCGGCCCGTCGCCTTCCACAAGTCGGAAACCCTCAAGTCCGAACCTGGCGCGATCGCCGCCTGGCTCCGTCTCGGAGAGCTCGCGGCACGCGAGGTCGTCTGCCAGAAGTCCAACGCAGAAGGTCTCCGCCAGGCGCTCCCGGAACTGCGGGCCCTGAGCCGCCAGTCACCAGATGAGCACCTACCCAAGATCCGCGAGATCTGCGCCCAGCACGGCGTCGCCGTCGTCTTCGTCCAGGAGTTCACCGGCTGCCGCGCCAGCGGAGCCACCCGCCGCCTCTCCTCAGGCCAGGTGCGCGGGTGGCTGTACGCGGCGTTCGTGCTGGATGCCTTCTCCCGCCGGATCGTGGGCTGGCAGCTGGCCGACCACCTGCGCACCGACCTGCCCTTGGACGCGCTGGAGATGGCGCTGTGGCAGCGCGGCCGCCAGCGGCCGGTGCAGCCGGGCACCTTGATTCATCATTCCGATCGGGGCTGCCAATACGCCAGTTCCCGCTACACCACCCGGCTGGCCGACCTGGGCGTGACCGCCTCGGTCGGCTCAAAGGGACGCGACAAGCCCGAGTCACAGATGGAGGCCAACCGGCTCACGCCCGCCTGCGCGGGTCAGGCGAACGCGCGAACGCTCAAGACATGGCGGATCCTCCGCAAGCTGCGGTGCTGTCCTTTCAGGGCCGGACGGATCGCCAAGGCCATCCACGTCGTTCAACTCCGCGAGACCCCATCACGCTGAAAAGGGCTCATTGAGCTTTCACGAATTCGACTAGCACGACTTCTCCGACGAGCGCGTAGAATGGGCGCTATGCCTGTCACCACACGGCAACGGTGTCCGCACTCGCAAAGAGCGGCCCCAATGCCATAGGCGCTGATCACGTTGCGTGGAAACAGCCACGCTCACGAACACATGCCAAGCCGGGCAGCGCCCCGGAACAACGCCATTGACTCTCCGATTCGATGCCGGACTCTCATCTCCGACCAGCCATGTGGTCCTGGGTACGGCGCGCGTCGCGGGATCCCGTCCTGTTTGGATCATCTAGGCCGTGTTCAGGGCCATTATCAGTGAGGGTGGGACCGTGGGCTTTCGTACCGTCGTGGCCTACACGCCAGAGAACATGAATACCTGGGGGCTGGGCATGCTCGGCAGGGTGTTCGCCGACCGCACCGACCAGGGACTGCCGCCCTTCGAACTGACCGCGGTCACCGAGACACCAGGCCCGGTACGCACCGATCTGGGACTGACCCAGCACATCGACTTCGGCCTGGACCGCCTGCTTCAAGCCGAACTGGTCGTGCTGCTGGCCGGCGACGAACGCCCGGCTCACCCCTCACCAGCGGTCATCGCAGCACTCCGCGACGCCCACCACCGCGGCGCGATCATCGCCGCCTTCTGCGCCGGCACCTACCTGCTGGCCGCCACCGGCCTGCTCGACGGCCGGCAAGCCACCACCCACTGGAGCCTGGCAGCCGACCTCGCCACCCGCCACCCCGAGATCAAAGTCGACCCCCAGCACCTGTACATCGACGAAGGCCAGCTGGTGACCGGCGCCGGCGGCATCTCCGGCATCGACATGACCCTGCACCTGATACGCCGCGAACACGGCTCCACCGTCGCCAACGCCATCGCCCGCGCCGTGGTCGCATCAGCGCACCGCGTCGGTGGCCAGGCCCAGTACATCCCCGCCCCCGTTCCGGTACACACCGATGACGAACGCATCGCAACCGTCATCACCTGGGCCGAACAGAACCTGCGGCGACCACTGACAGTCAACGAACTGGCCGCCCGCGCCGTGATGAGCCCCCGCACCTTCGCCCGCCGCTTCAAAACCACCACCGGCACCACCCCGCACGCCTGGCTTCTCACCCAACGCCTCAACCGCGCCGAAGAACTCCTGGAGACCACCACCCTGGGCATCGAAGAGATCGCCCAGCAGGTCGGCTACACCAACGCCACCGTCTTACGCGAACAATTCGTCAAACGCCGCGGTATACCGCCCCGCACCTACCGCAGCACCTTTCGACGTCAGCTGCACACTCCCCGCACGGGTCTGAACCAGATCCAACCCGGAAATGGGCAAGACCATTCCTCTGACCTGCGCACACGAGAGTAGTCGAATGTATGCCGGGGTTTGATCCCCGGTGAGATCCGCACGCACCCCGGCCGACGCCACCACGTCCTCACCGGTGGCCGGGCGTCATTGCGGCAGGACGTGGCGGCGGGCGGTGATGCCGGCGACCGATCCCGGTTCCACCGGCGAGGTCCATAAAGGTTCGCCGGTGGCGTCGGCCAGGAACTTCGCGTTGCCGCCGTGGCGGCGTTTGCGTCCGCTGTACCAGACGTCTTTGCCGGTGACCGGGTCGCGCTGGCCCGCGGGGAACAGCTTGCCGTCCATGATCACCCGTCCGCGGTTCTCGTGTGCCCGGCGAAGTAATCCACCACGCTGGTCGACCCGTTCCGCGACTACCTACGCGGCCGCCGCGCGCAGGAGCCCGCCGTCACCACGTGGGCCCCTGCTGAACGAGATCAAAGCGATGGGGTACCAGGGCGGATCCACGCTGCTCTACCGCTACCTGGACCAAGGCCGCGCCGACGGCGAATACCCGCCCCCCTCGCCCCGCCGCCTGACCGGCTGGATCACCACCGGCCCGGCCAATCTCACTGCGACCACGCAGAATGCGCCTGGAACACGCCCTCAAACACTGCCCTGGACTGCAGGCCGCCGCCGACCATGTGAGGTCCTTCGCCGCGCTGCTCATCACCGACAACGACGCGAACCTGCCCGAAAACACCGCACGCCTAGACTCCTGGATCGCCCAGGTCCGCGATGCCCCGGCGGTCCCCACCCTGCGCTCGTTCGCCGAAGGCCTGCTCATCGACCACGACGCCGCCGGTCTCGCCCTGCCCTACAGCAACCGCCCCGCCGAGGGCGTCGTCAACAAGATCAAGCTGCTCAACGCCTCGGCGGAATCCTCAACGAGTATCGACATGCCGCGTATCGCGCCGCTGAATGCATGTCTCACGTCCTTCGAAGGGCGGAGAGCCGGGGGCGGGTCTGCGGAGAGCTCTACGCGTGGATGATGAAAGACCGGATCTTGTCATTCATGTCACTACCCACATTCCGCACGTTCTGGTAGAAGATGTTCACAGTGCCACCGTAGTTGGTATTGGTGTACGCCTGCGACCAGTTGCAGTTGTTATAGACCTTGAACGAAGATATGATTAGGCGCCACTCAAAGCCGCCGATGCCGGTATCACGGATCCCATACCCCTCTTGGTCACATGGGCCGTAATCCCCTTTGACCGTGGTCGAGCTCCCACCGTAGTCCGCGTGTTCGTACCAGGTCATAAGATCGACGCGGGCATTGATGCCCAGGTCGGCCTGATTATCGGAGCAGGTACGGGAGATCACTCGAGAGAATTTTTCGCCGGGTTGTAGTCTGTCGAGCACGATCCGGCAGTGTCTCGTGCCCGGATCGCCGGGTGTCTGGGTGTTGCTCGTAGCGGTGGGGGCTGGCGTCGGCGACGTTGTGTTCGCGCTGGCCGCCGTGGCGGTGAGTGCGGTCGCCGACAGCGCGACCACCCCGGAGGCCAGGCTGATGGAGTTACGCATGGACGTTTTCACAAAACCTCCCGTAATCGATATGGAGAGCCAGCGAGTGTGCCGCAGACGACCCGGTGCTGACTACCACGACTGGATCGTGAGGGACCGGATCCTGTCGTTCATGGTGTCGCCCACGTTCTCCCGATTCCCGTAGAACCAAATATTGTCGCCCTGGAAGTCTTGTTCGGCCCAGGCGTGGACGATGACGCACTTGTTCCAGACCTTGAACGAAGAAATGATGAACAGCCAGTCATAATCCGCTTGGCCGGTGCTGCGGACCCTGTATCCCTCGCTGTCGCACGGGCCGTAGGACCCTTCCAGGACGGTTGACCTTCCTCCATAGGCGGTGTGCTCGTACCAAGTCATGAGAAGGGTTTGTGCGTTGATTTCGAGGTCGGCCCGATTGTCCGAGCACTTGCGGGTGACCACCCGGGAGAATTCCTCACCCGGCTTTGCTCGATCGACCACAATGCGGCAGTATTCGGTGGCCGGACCGGCGTTCATCTTGGCAGGTGCCGTTTCTGCGCTGGCGCTTGTGGATCCCAAGACGGTCGATGACAGCGCGGCCAGCCCGAGGATCGTGGTGATGGAATTGCGAATGGATGTTTTCACGGGAAAACCTTCCCTGGTTCGGTTCAGGAACGTGGCTCACTTTGGCCGCACAGTTTGGCGGCTAATCCGGTCGGCATATCGTCCGGCCGAACGTGCGGCCGGCTAAACTTCTGTAGAGAGGTCAGAGGAGTCTTTTTGGCGCCGAAGCCGATCCTTGCATGTGGCGAGTAGTGATACCTGTCGGGCGACTGCCAAGTTTCGCTGGATTCCTGCCAGTCTCGGCGGCGGCCCACAATCGGCGTGGTGTTTGACGCAGATCTCGTATTCGCCAGGCTAAACGTTGCGGACTCCACGCTAATCAATAGGAACATGCGTTGAGCTTGTCGTTTAACCTGTGCCCTTGTTCGCGGTGATGGCTCGAGATCTCACGGTGGCGGTGACGTGGGCGTACTGAACCTTTTCAGCAGTGGTTTGAGGCGTGCTGGTCACATCATGGGCGCGGTCGGTGAGGCAGGCCTCAGGGGTGAGGTCGGCGAGCGCAATCCCCTGGATGGTCGGCGTGGAGGCGATGTCGGATGCTGCGCGGTCGCGAGCCGTCATGATCACCATGGGGTTCCCGGCGATCTGATCGAGAAGCTTGTCCAGGGCAGGATCGCGCCGCGCAGCAGCGAACCAGCGGCCGTACTCGGTGAAGCGGTGAGCGGTCAGCGCTTCGATCGAGCTGCGCGATCTCCTCGATGCCGGCCCGGCTGAGATCTCCCTGCGGCTGTGGTGGTCCGGACGCTCGCTGGGCGGGCGCCGGCACGATAACGGGACCCGCCCGCCCGCGGCGCGGCGGCAGGCGGAAGAATCCGGCGCGCCGAGGACGTCATTGTCCGCCTCCGAACACTGCCTGGATGTCCTCCGGGCTGTAGCCGGTGGCGTAGACCGCCCTCTGGCGCGGCAGGGCATAGTGCTCGGCCAGCCGATCGATGACCTCGTCCAGCCGCGGCGGCGTGTATCGACTCGTTGTCGCGAGGTCGGCATGGCGCATGACGGTCTGCACGTCGACCAGCGAGAGGCAGAAATCACGTGCCATGCGGCTGGCCGACAGTGTGACGCAGGTCGTGCGATGCGAGGCAGATCAGCCCGTCCTTGCTCCAACAGCTCGCGCCGCACTTACACCAAGCCTTCCAGTGATCCCGATACGCGCACATCGCATCAGATGCATCGGCTTGTTCAGTTGGCCAAGCGTCCACACCGGCCATGTCCAGCCCGGCACGAAGGGGTCGGTCTACTTCATGACGTCGGCCATCTGAGAGCGGCGTGCCGTGGCGGAGGTGGCGGGTGAAGTCGTCCTCCAGGACTGGCGCCGGACAGGTGGCGGGCAGCGGCCGCCGAAATCGCGAAGAACGGCCGGCGACTTGTGCGGACGCCCACTCCGGGCCGGCGTCCGCACATTCCAAACCGATTCGCTACATATCGCGGTTTGTGATCCTGACGTTGGCGGAGTCATCCGCCGCGGCCGGCGCGGCGGCGAGCGCCGCGATTCCACTGCTGATCATCACTGCCGCCATGAATGCCACAATGAAACGTCGCATCGATCCCCTTCGATCCTCGTAGGACGGTATCCATTGCAGTCTGCCATTGTCGGCGAAAGATCGATGAGGGAGCGGGGCGACAGATTTCATGGTTTTCCTGCCAACTGTGCCGCCGCGTACATCGCGGTTGTCGCCGCACGATGCGGTCGTCCTGACGGCTCCGCTGACGTTCGTCGGGCAGACCGGCGAAACGCTTCGACCTTCCGGACGGACGCCGCCCCGCCCCGCTCACGATGAATCACACCTCGTCGTCGGGTACGCCGATGTTCTGGCTGGCGGTCAGGAGCCACCGTCCGTCTTCCTTCGCCATGACCCACAGTGGAGAGCCCACGTCCGGCCCGTCGGGTGTCTGGTATACCTGGCGCAGCTTGACGGCAGCGACGTCAGGGCGAATGAACAGCACGTGTTCCAGCTCAAACGTGATCGTCAGCCCATGCATCCCACCAGGGAGCACCTGGTGCGTGAAGGTCGAGATCTCATCGAGGCCGAAGAGGCGCTTGCCGGCGCCCGTTGTCCAGATCGCGTCGGCCCGGAACAGGCTGAGGAACTCGTCGGGAAGCTCGTTGTTCTGGGCGTGTTCGGCCGTGGCGACCACCTGCTTGATCGCCTCGATCTCCACCTCGCGTGTTTGTACATCAATATCCGTTGTGTTCATGAACGTCACTCTGCAACATCAAGCGCTCTCGAGGTCAAGCTGTTGCGGGTGGGTCCCACGCGAACGCCTCGCAGCGCGCCGGCGGCCAAGAGCATCCGATCCGACACCCACTACGCCTGATCGCTACCACAGATTCGCAATAGCGTGCCCGTTCGGCCGCGCCACCGGCCCACCAGTCCCCATTCTCTTCGATCAACCCGATTCGCAACGCCGCGCGGATCCGGTTCAGGGCCGCCGCCCTGCCTGCCGGTGCTCGCGCTCAATGACCGCGAACACCTCTTCCACGTGCGCCACCGACAGCTCCGCCACCAGCAGATGGCCCAGCAACGGGTTCATATACCGCCGGGCATGATCGGCGTAACCGGTCGTCCGAGGCCCGGCGGCGATCGATGCCTCGAGCATGTCCGGCTACTCGGCCTGTACGGGAACTTCGAGGTAGGTGTCGTGGCCCGCCCCGAGGTGCACGGTGCATGTCCCGCGCGGGCTCTTCTCGTAGTAGGCGGGAAATTGCCCGGTGAACGGGTTCCGGGCGTGGAACCACCGGCCCTGAATCTCCAGTTCGAGGTCTTCACCGGCCTTGAACAGGGTCGCGGAAGGCAACAGCTCGATCTCCAGCTGAACGATCTGGCCGGGCTGGAGCGGTTCTGCGACGTCGTCGCGCGGTCGTCCGTCGGCGTCGAGAATGTGGTGGGACGCCTTGCGCATCCCGCTTGTCACCAGGGAGCCGCGGAAACCGTAGGCGGACTCGAAGGCGACAGGCCGGCCGCCGTGGAGCTTGCGGACGCCGGCGAAGACATTGACGTCGCCGCCGCCCTCGACCTCGACGGCGAGCCGGAGCCGCATCGGACCGATGATCTCGGTGTCCGTCTGGAACCGGTGGCGGTGGACGAGACTTCCGCGGCGGGTGCGGAAGGACGACGTGGCGGGGGACGAGCCGGGCTGCTCGCTGAAGCCGCCGTCCCGCTGCAGATGCCATCGCTGCCACGTGGTGCCGTCCGGTGGCCAGTGCTGCTCGCGCCGGACCGATGTCACCGTGTCGGCGTCCTCGCGCACCTCCAGCCGGACCGGAGGCAACGCATCCTGGCCGTTCTCCTCGCCCTTGAGGAAATGATCGAAGAACCGGCTCTGTTCGGCGAGAGCGTCGTCGCCGTAGAAGGCCGACCACTTCGGAGCACGGTGGGTGTACAGCCACTTCTGGCGTGAGGCGATCCGCCGGAACCCCTCGAACGAGCCGCGGGTGTGCAGGCCGTGGTCGGAGAAGCTGGCGCAGACCAGGGCCGGGACGTCGATCTTCTCGATCTCGCGGTCACGCTCCGCCCACCAGTCGTCGTACAGCGGCCTGGCGATCTGCTGCTGCCTCAGGTCGACGGAGCTGTCGGGCCGATTGCGGGCGGTGCCCTTGGTCCACACGATCATCATGCCGTTCTCGCGGACCCCGCCCGGTCTGGCGAGATCCCGGTAGAAGTCGGTGAAGCCCTCCCAGGGGCAGATCGCGGCCAGATGCGGTGGGCGCGTCGCGGCTGCGGCCCACTGGGAGAGCGCCAGGTAGGAAACGCCGTTGAGGCCGACCCGCCCGGTGGACCAGGGCTGGGCGGCGACCCACTCGATCAGGTCGTGGTAGTCCTCGCCCTCGTCGGCGCCGAGCAGCGTTCCGGTGCCCTCTGATGTTCCCCATCCGCGCAGGTCGGCGTTGACCACGGCGTAGCCGCGCGGCACCCAGTAGCCCGGGTCCGGCGCCTCCCAGCCGGTCCACGCCGAGAAGGAGATCGGCTGTGACTGCGGCAGGATCCGCAGGTTGGGGAATGCCCGGTACCCTCGGCGGGTCGGCTTGGGCCGGTAGTGCTTCCCGTACGGATGTGCGGACATGATGACGGGAGATGCGCGGTTGCCGGGCGGCCGGTAGACGTTGACCCGCAAGATGGTGCCGTCACGGACCGGTACGGGAACGTCGTATTCGACGTTCACTCCTTCCGGCGGCGGCGTCACCGTGACATTCGGATGGATGGCGTTGCGGACGCGACCCACTGCTCGCCTCAGTGGACCCGGAGTCATCGCTGGGCTCATCTCGGCTGCCCTTTCATGCTGTCGTGCCTCGATGACGCAACGGTCGACGAAGCCCTGGCCATCAGATCCAGACTTCGTCGATCGAGACCGCGCGGATCTCTTCCTCCGCGGGCAGACGTTCCGGCCCCCGCCACTCACGACCGGCTCTGCCGTCGGTCGGATAGTGCACGCAGAACGCCTCCACGTCCTCGCGGATGTCGAAGACACCGCGCACACCGGCCGGCATATAGAGCGACTCTCCGACTCCCGCCGTCTTGACTTCGCCTCCCACGCGTACCGTCAGACTTCCCCTGGTCACGACGGCGATCTCGTCGTACGCCCACAGGAAGTCGAACCGCACTCCTTTGCGGAAGCGGATATAGGCCAACCCGAGGTTGGAACCCTCCTCTTCATCCGCGATGTAGCCGACATACGCCTGATGGTCGCCGACCTGAATCCAATCGGGCACGTCTTGGACGCTGAGTTTCTGGATCGCGGTGGGTTCGAAGACCATGGTGGTGCCCCCTGCTTTCGCTGAGTCAGCCCGCATGGGCTGGTGACTACTCATTCCCTACGTTGGCAGTCGACCAGCTGCGCGCACAGTGACCGCTGCATCGTTGGCCGTGCAGTTTGCACTTCCACGTGGTGCCGTCGGCGGCACCGGGGCGGCATCGATGGTGAGCGACGCGATGAGGGTGAACGTGTCGTGATCGGTGACGGCTGTGAGACGTCCACCGAGGGCTTCGGTCCGCGCGCGGAGGTTGGCCAGGCCGGCGCGCGGGCGGTGGTCTGTCTGCGGGTGCGGGCGGTCCGCGCCGTCATTGGTGATCCGGACCCGTACTTCCCCCTCGGCAGCCGTGATCTCGAACGTGCAGATCTCTGGCCTGGCGTGCCGGATGATGTTGGTCGCCGCTTCGCGGACGATGATCCCCGTCAGGTTGTCCACGTCGCGAGGGAGCCGGTCGGCGTCGTACCTGACGGTGACGGAGGCACCACCGGCTTCGAGGATGGCGCGTGCGGCGGAGAGTTCGTCGCGGCAGGTGACGTTGTCCAGTGCGGTGGTGAATGTGCGGAGTTCGGCGAGCGCTTGGTCGGCGCTGCGCTGCACCTGGGTGAGGTGGTCGCGAGCCTCGGCCGGAGCGGCCTCCCCGGTCCGGAGGGCGAGCTCGATCTTGAGCTTGATGACGGACAGATGGAAGCCGAGCAGGTCGTGGATGTCACGAGCGAGCCGGAGCCGCTCGGTGATGACGGCGACTCGAGTCAGTTCGTCGCGTGTGGCGTGGAGACGACGGGTGATCTCGGGCAGGTTGTGCAGCGCGTAGATGATGGCGGCCCAGTACGGAACGCCCATCGCCATGTAAGCCCCGCCCCAGACCCCTTCTTCCTGCTGGTCGTATGCGAAGCAGGCGACGGCGGTCACCGCGAGCGCCGCCCACGACCACGGTGCCCGCACCCGGATGAGCACGGTTCCGCTGGCGAGTAGCAGGAAGATCGAGATTGCGCGCCCGGTGAAGGAGGTTAGCAGCGCGGCGCCGACGAGCAGGCCGACCTGGGCCGCCAGGGCGATCGGCCACCAGCGAGGCACCCCGCCGCCCACCCGGGGGAAGCACAGATAGAGCTGCAGTACCACCGCCGCGAGGACGACGGCGATCCCCACGGCCGCGTGTTCGGGAACGCGCCAATTCCAGAACAGGTTGACGAGGGAGGTGGCGAGGAAGTTGGCCACGATCAGCAGATGCGCCCACCTGGCGAACCGAAGCTCGACGCCGACGGGTGGCTGTCGCGTGGGCGTCGAGCCGACCAGGCCCAGTTTGCGGTGGATGTCGGCGATCGCCCGGGCATCGGTGGCCGCCTGGTGGGCGAGCCCACCCAGGAGGGTCAGGCGGCGATGGTCGAGCGTGGGCGACGCGAGCGCTTCGCGGGTCTGTCTGATGAGGGTCGACAGCCGGGCGCCGACGTCGGCGCGGAGACGGTCGGCCGCACGCAACCGCTCTGCCTCGACCTCGATGTCGGCCAGGCGCTGCCCGTCCTCATGCGTCTGCTGCACAAGATGAGCCAGCCGGACGACCGCGAAGATCGCGAATCCGTTGGCCACGTTGACGAACATGACATACGCAAATATCAGGGGTGACGGGTGGAAGTACCCGGCGAGTGCGGCGTCAGCGACGGCGACTATCGCGAACGGCACCCAGGAGGCGCGCCGTGGCGCTGTCAGCAGGATGCTCGCACACAGCACCGTGCCGGCCAGGGCCCAGCCCTGGCCGACCACCAGGTAGGGCGTGAACACCGCCGCCGCCTGGATGCCCAGCAGCAACGCCACGTTCCCGCGCCGCATGATGACCAGCACCAGGGTGGTGGCCAGAACGACGATCGTCGCGACACAGAACGCGGCCAGGCCGGCAGACCATTTCGCGTGAAAATCAAGCGCTTGCAGGTGATAGAGAGTCCGGGTCGCGAACAGCAGGAAGACGACTCCGGACGCGACCAGCCCGGCGAACCGCGGTTGCAGTATCACCACGTGTCCCCCGCTCCGGGCTCAGCGCTGATTCCGGCTGGGCCGCCGTCGCACCGCGCCGGCGTGAGGCGACCGCCGTGGCCACGCCTGCCACCCACGACTCACTATAGGCAGGTCGACGGCCTCCACCACCCACGTGGCGTCCTGCATCGCGAAGCCCCCGCACAGCTCGATGAGCTCCACTCCCGCCTCGGCCAACTCGACCCCCGTGGTCACCGCGGTGGACTCATCGGCCTGCCCATCCCGCTCATGCTCACCTGGGCCCTGTCCTGGAACTGGATCGCGGCGGCCCGACGTGCTCCTGGGCCCTCTGCCGCGACGGCGGCTTCGCCGGCGGCGCCCTGCTCGCCGGAATCATCGCCGACCCCTGTTGCCGATGCGAGGGTTCTCAGGACGGTCCGCTTCGTTGGAACACGAAGGAACTGGGAATCGGCCCGAGAACGAAGGAAGGAACGCCATTGCTTCGCAGGATCTTGTCGGTGGGCGTCATCGGCGCGGCAGCTGTTCTCCTCTCCGCATCTCCGGCGTTGGCCGGGACGAACGTCCCCCCGACCTACAGCACGGACAACCTGGGCGCGGGCGGCAAGTTCACCCACAAGGGTGATGTGTTCGAGATCTGCGATCTCAGGCTGGACGGCAGGCGGGCCAAGATGTCCCTCTGGTCCGCGAGTAAGCCGAACCAGGGCGGCGATGTGCGCTCCCATGGATGGCTGGAGGACACGACCGCCAACGGCAAGTGCGTGACGAAGACCGTCGACATCACCGAGGGACGCTACGTGTTCTTCAAGATCTCCACGTACAACGTCTCCGAGGACAAGTACTACGGCACCAAGATGAGCCCCGACGGACGGGCCTAGGCGGACCAGGGTGATCGGGCCCGCAACGGCCCGGTCACCTTTCCCTCCCCGGCTACCGGTCCGTCCGCCGTGTCATCCGCATGCACGGCGGCCATGAGAGCACCCTGCGGCTGCCGCCGCCTGGGACGCCCGCTCCAACACCGGTCTGGCCGGTGTGGAACAGCACCGGCACACTAGATCCTGCGAGCGCGACGGGCCGTCCAGGAGCCGATGCCATGGTTGTGCATGGTTCTATCCCTTCTCGTGGGCACGGGCGGCAGTGCCGCTTGCGTTTCCGTCTTTGTTGCGCGCCCGCCGGAGCTGGTCGGGCTGCCACCGGCCGATGCGCAGGCAGGAGGGCTGGGAGCCGCCCAGCGTGATGCGCCGGGTGGCCGGCTCGCCGGGTGTGGCGCTCCACGGGTCGGCCCCGGCGGGGGTGTCGATGACGAACTCGGGGAAGTCGCTGCTCGTGACGTCGAGCGCGAGACGGTGCCCGGCGCGCAGCCGGTAGGCGATGTTCTGCAGGTCCACGACGGCCTCGTCGTCGGCCAGCGGCACGTCGAGCCGTATCTGTCCCCTGGCGATGAGGAAGGCGCCGCCGTCGGGCGCCACGTCCAACAGGCGGGCGTGCACGTTCGCGCCCGCGGGTGCCGACAGGCGCAGCAGCAGCGTCACCGCTCCGAGGAGTTCGAGGCCGGCGTCGGTGGCGGGTCCGGTGAAGCGGAGCACGTCCGGGCGCCGCCCGATGGGGCCGAGGTCCGACCGGTCGAAAAGCGCGGCGAACGGGTTCGCGCCCGGTGAGGGGACCGGATCGGACGGGTTGTGGACCCACTGCACCACGCCGGTCTCCGGTACCGTGTCGCGCGTCAGGCCGGCGGAAGGCGCCGGGGACAGGTGGTACTCCACGTCGGACGCCTGGCGGGGCGGCCAGACCTCGCTCTCGCGCCATTCGCCATGGCAGACCTCGTAGCGGACGCGGGGCAGCGCCGTCAGGTCGCCCGATCGGCCGAGGACGGCGTCGAAGAACTCGATCGCCGGGTCGAGGTATCCGGGCAGCATCCGCTCCAGGGCGGCCCGATCGGCGGCGTGATCGTTGTGCGAGGCGATGGGGGCGTCGACCAGCCGGTAGTTCTCGTGGTCGATGGCCTCCAGTCGGAGGTAGAGGCAGGCCGCCCAGCCCGGGGCACGCGACAGGGCGCGGACGTCGTGCCAAGACCAGACGGCGCAGTTGTCGAACCACCCGATCGTGTACAGGGCCGGGATGGGAGGACTTTCCAGCAGTGCCTTCAACGGGGGCGGGACGAATCGGGCCTCGCCGTCGAACTCGTCGTCGAAGTTGGCAGAGCGTTTCCCGATCTGCTCGAAGAAGTCCTCGAACGTCGCCCGCAGCGGACGGCGGTTCCAGTCGGGCTCCCATTCGTACCGGTCCGCGTCGACGTAGTGGGAGGCGAAGTAGGCCTTGCGGCTCGTCTGCTCGACGTCCCGTGTGCCGTCGCCGTACTCCAGCACCGTCGACAGCTGGGAGCCGGTGACGCGCGGCGCAATCGCCCTGAGGGCGGGGTGGCCGCCGATCGCCGCGGCGATGGCGGTGTAGCCGTAATAGGAATCGCCCCACATGACGACGCCGTCGCACCACGGCTGCTCGGTGATCCACTGGATGGTGTCGTATCCGTCGTCGACCTCGTGGACGGCGAACTCGGTGGCTCCCTCCGACCGGTACTTACCCCGGACGTCCTGGACGACGACGTTGTATCCCCTGGCCAAGAAGTAACGGCCGATCTGGGGCATGAAGCAGTAGACGCCGTCCTTATCGTATGGAAGGCGTACCAATACGACGGCCGCTGGCCGCGGCGGGTCGGTGAGATAGAGGTCGGCCGCCAGCCGGACACCGTCCCGCATCGAGATCATGACCTGTTCGGCGTCCTCGGGCACGGCGGCAGGCCCTACCCGCTTGATGTTCAGCACGTGGTGTCTCCGGGATACGAGGGATTGCTGGTGAGCGGCTTAGGACCGGTCGAGCGCGCGCCGGTCCCGGGCCACCCGGTCAAGGTCCCAGCCGGGTGAAGGGATCGAGTCGAGCAGCAGCTGGGTGTAGGGGTGTGCGGGGTTGCGCAGGATCTGCTCGGTCTCGCCGCGCTCGACGATGCGGCCGTACCGCATCACGATCGCCGTCTCGGTGATGTGACGGACGACCGCCAGGTCGTGGCTGACGAACACGTAGGAGATGCCGGTGTCCCGGCGCAGTTCGTCGAGCAGGACGAGGATCTGGGCCTGGATGGAAACGTCCAGCGCGGCGACCGCCTCGTCCAGCACCAGGACGCGCGGCTGGATGCCGAGCGCGCGGGCGATCGCGGCTCGCTGCCGCTGCCCGCCCGACAGGTCGCGCGGCAGTGCCCGTCCGGCGCGGCCGCTCAGCCCGACCTGGTCCAGGAGTTCCTCGACGCGGGCCCGGTGCTCCTTGGCGGAGCCCGGCGCGTGCAGCTTCAGCGGCTCGGCGATGGACTGGGAGATGGTCTGGCGAGGGTCGAAGGAGCCATAGGGATCCTGGAAGATCATCTGAAGCCGGCGGGCCTGCCGGCGCCGCGCGCGGCGCGAACGCCCGTCCACGATCTCGCCGTCGAGCGTGATGGTCCCGGATGTCGGCTCATCGAGCCCGGCGAGGATGCGGGCCGCGGTGGTCTTGCCGGATCCCGACTCACCGACGATCCCGAGCGATGCACCGGGCATCAGGTCAAAGCTCACATCGTCGACGGCGGTGACGTTTGCGAACCTCTTCACCAGCGACGACACGCGCAGAACCGGTTCTTCGGGCATGGCGTCACCCGTCATGGCGTCACCTGTTCCGGACGGATGCACGTGACGAGCGAGGCCCCGTGCGTGCGGAGAGGCGGTACGCCGGCGGCGCATTCCTCGTCGGCCAGCGGGCACCGGTCGCGGAACGAGCAGCCGCTCGGCGCCTCGGCGAGCGACTTCGGGCGGCCCTCGATGGCCTTGATCGCGACCTTGTCGCCGTGCACGGACGGGCCGGCCTCCAGCAGCGCCTTCGTGTACGGGTGGGCGGGCGCGGTGAACAGCGCGGAACCGGGGGCTTGCTCCACGATGCGGCCGGCGTACATGACGTAGACGCGGTCGCAGATCGCGGCGGCGAGGTCGAGGTCGTGTGTCACGAAGAGGATTCCGGTGCGGTGGGCCTGCTGCATGGTCTTCAGCAGGCCGATCACCTCGGCCTGGGTGGTGACGTCGAGGGCGGTGGTGGGCTCGTCGGCCAGCAGCAGCTCCGGTTCCGTGGACAGCGCTCCGGCGATCACGACCCGCTGCAGCATGCCGCCGGAGAATTCGTGCGGGTAACGCCGCAGCGCACCCTCGGGGTTCCGGATGCCGACCTGGTCGAGCAGGTCCAGCGCCTGGCCGGTGGCGACGCGCGCGGGAACACCGCGGGCCCGCAGTCCTTCGGTGAGGTAGTCGCCGATGCGGCGCACCGGATTGAGCGACGCCCACGGATCCTGGAAGATCATCGATGCCCGGGTGCGCCGCAGGTCGCGCAGCCGCTTGCGTCCGGCGGCGAGCACGTCGAGGTCCGAGACCGTGACCTGACCGGTGGTGTGCGCGCCGCGGGGCAGCATGCCCAGGGCGGCCCGGGCCGTCAGCGTCTTGCCCGAGCCGGATTCGCCGACCAGGCCGACGGTCTCCCCTCGTTCGACCCGGACGGTGACGTCGGCGAGGAGGGGGATCGCGTTCTCGTCCCTGCCGATGGTGAGGCTCAGCCGGGAGACGCCGAGGGCGCTCCGCCGGGCGGTGGCCTCCTTCTTCGCGAGCACCGTCATGTCCCCTCACTCTGCTTCTTGCCGATGGAATGCCCGATGTGCTCCCCCAGCACGTTGACGCTCACGACGGTCAGGAGAATCGCGATGCCGGGGATCAGCGCGCTCCATGGAGATCCCTGGAGGATGGCGCTCTGCGCCTGGCTGAGCATCGATCCCCAGTCCGCGTCGGGCGGCCGTACGCCCAGCCCCAGGTAGGACAGGGACGCCAGGTCCACCAGCGCGTATGCGAAGGAGAGCGCGCCCTGCGCGATGAGGGCCGGCAGCACATTGGGCAGGAGATGGCGGACCGTCACCCAGAGCTCGCCGAATCCCATGACGCGGTAGCCGTCGATGTACGGGCGTGTGCCCTCCTGCAAAGCCATGCTGCGGACGACACGCCCGATGAAGGGTGTGTAGGCGACGGCCAGAGCGCAGATGGGGGCGGTGAGCCCCGGCCCGAAGACCGCCACGACGAGCATCGCCAGCAGCAGGCTGGGGAAGGAGAACACGATGTCCATGGCGCGCGAGATGACCGCGTCGACCCAGCCGCCCGCGCGGGCGGCGAGGAGACCGAGCGCGGTCCCGAACAGCCCGGACAGCAGCACCACGCCGAGAGGTGCGAGCAGCGAGAGCCGGGCGCCGTACATGAGCCGCGACAGCACGTCCCGTCCGGCGGAGTCGGTCCCGAGCAGGTGGCCCTCCGAGCCGGGGGGCGCGAGCGAGTCCAGCAGGCTGGTGGCGGCCGGCGAGTGCGGGGCCAGCACCGGGGCCAGCACGGCCGTGGCGATGACGACGAACAGGAACCCGATCGCGAGGGAGAGGCCGAGCGGTCTGCGCCGCCGCCTCCGAACGCTCTTCGCCCGGAGCGCGGGGATGGTCAGGGTCATCGGCCGAGCCCTCCGATCGTCACCCGTGGGTCGATGAACGGCATCGCGAGGTCCACCAGCGTGTTGACGACGACGAACAGGACGACCGCGATGAGGGCGATGCCCTGCACGACGGGGAAGTCCCGCCGCGACACGGAGCTGACCAGCAGGGATCCGACGCCGTCCAGGCCGAACGCGGTCTCGACGATGGCGGTGCCGACGAACAGGCTCGCGCACAGCAGGCCGATGAGGGTGAGTATCGGCCCGGCCGCGTTGCGCACCACGTGCCGGCGGATCACCGCGGCGCCGGAGACCCCGCGGCTGCGCGCCACCTCCACGTGCTCGCGGCGCAGCTCCTCGACGAACGCCGCGTTGCCGACGCGGGCCAGGATCCCGTAGGCGGCGGTCGCCATCGCGATCGCGGGCAGTGTCAGGTGGTACAGCCGGTCGGCGAAGCCGGAGCCCGCCCCCGTGGCGGGGAACCAGCCGAGGCCGACCGAGAACACCGACAGCAGCACGATGGCCGCCACGAACGGGGGCGTCGCGGTGGTGAGGGCCGCCGAGACGGTCGCGACCCGGTTGACCAGGCCGCCCTTGATCGCCGACACCAGCGCCACCGCCGTCCCGACCACGATCGTCAGGACCGCCGAATAAAGGATCAGCAGACCGGACACACCGAGCCGGCTCGTGATGAGCGAGGTGACGCCGGTCTGGTAGTTCAGCGACGTCCCGAGGTCGAGGCGGAGCGCGTCGCCGATCCACGCGAGGTAGCCCTTCACGAAGCTCCGGTCCAGCCCGTAGCTGTGGCGCAGCGCCTCGATCTGCTCGGGGGTGAGTCGGCGCCCTGCGGTCACGGCCAGGACCGGGTCCCCGGGGACCAGCCGCAGGGCGCCGTAGATGACGATCGATGCGAGCAGAACGGTCAGGAGCGCGCCGGCGGCGCGTTTGCCGATCCAGATCGCGAGCGTGCGGGTCATCGAACTCGCCGCCGGATCACTTGCCGCCGAGGGTGATGGCCCATGGCGTGTAGAGGTAGTACTGGCGCGGGACCAGACCGGTCAGCTTCGGCCCGTAGTAGACGCTGACGTACTGCGAGACAAGGGGGATGTTCGGCAGTTCCTTCGCCATGATGGCCTGTGCCTTGGTCACCTGGCGGGCGCGCTCAGCGGGGTCCTCGGTGCCCAGTGCGGTGGCGGCGGCGGTGTCGTACGCCTCGTTGTCGTATCCGGCGAAGTTGTAGAAGTGGCCGGTCGTGAAGTACTGGTAGTACTCGAGCGGCTCGGGGAAGTCGAGGTAACCGGTCGACAGGAACAGGTCCACGCCCTTGCGCGCCTCCGCCGACGCGAACATCGCGCCGTACTGCTCGCCGGTGAGCGGCTTCAGTTCGATCTGCATGCCGATCTGGTTGGCGGTGTCGGCGACCGCGGTGGCGATCCTGGTCTCCTCTTCGATCGCCGTCGTGTAGGCCAGGACGATCTTCTCTTTGGCCTTGGCGGATCCGCTGACGAGCTTCTTGGCCTTCTCCAGGTCCTGGACCGGCTCGGGCAGCTTCTGGTACTCCTGCTTGTAGACCTTCCCGGCGTAACCCCATGTCGCCGGCGGGGTCAGGGCCCGCAGCGGCTCTGCCGTGCCCTGGTAGACCGATTTGGTGATGCCCTCGTAGGGGGTCAGCGCCTTGAGCGCCTGCCGGGTGGCCGGGTCGGACAGCGCGCCCTTCTGGTCGATCACCGAGATGAACGTGGTGGCCAGGCTCTCCCCGTACAGCAGGTTCCCCTTGTCGACGAGCTGCTTGTGGGCGGAGCGCGGGACGATGTACTGGCCGTCCACGTCGCCGCTCGCCATGGCCGCGGTCTGCGCGGACGGGTCGGTGATGAACGTGAAACGCAGGTTCTTCACCTTGGGCTTGACCGAGGCGTTCCACCAGGCGTCGTTGCGCGTCAGGGTGATGTTCTGCCCCTGGGACCAGCCGGCGAACTTGTAGGGGCCGGTGCACATCACGCCGCCCCCGGCGGTCCCGAAGCTCTTGCCGGCCTTTTCGGCGAACTCCTTCTGCACGACGGCGAAGGCGGGTGTGGCGAAGAAGTTGGGGACGAGGACGTCGGGCTTCTTCAGCTTGATGGTGATCTCGTGGTCACCGGTGGCCTTCATGCCGTCCAGGTTCTGCGCCCAGCCGAGCCACGACGAGCCCAGCTTGGGGTCGAGGATGCGGTTGACGCTGTACATGACGTCCTCGGGTGTGACCGGATCACCGTTCCAGAACCTGGCGCCCTCCCGTAGACGGATCACGTACGTGAGCGGATCCGGGTGGTCGAGGGAGGTGGCCAGTGCGGGTTCGCGCTGGTAGCCCGGGCCGAAGGCGAACAGGCTTTCGCACATGTTGGCGACGACCGTGCTGATGGACTCGAGGGCGGACTGGGCCGGGTCCAGCGTGGGCGGCTCGCCGGTGGCGAGGTTCCAGGTGACGGTGCCGACTCCCGTGGCCGCGGCCGGGACGGACGTGGTGATCTCCGGGGCGTCCGCGTTCGTGGCGGAGTCTCCACCGCCGCAGGCGGTGAGTGTGCAGGAACCGGCGATGGCCGCGGCGAGTGCGGCCAGACGAGGACGTGTCATGAGCGGACCCTTCGAGGGCTGGGGCGAGCCGGGGTGGTCTGCGCCGCCGGATCTCGAAGATGCGGATCCGCCGGGCGGCGCGATCGGGCGTGAGGTGGTCTACCTGCCGCCCGCGCTGCGGGTGAGCCGACCTGGTGTCCAGGTGGTGTCCACCAGGGTCGTCGCTCGGTAATTGATTGTCAATACTGCAAAACAAAGGGGAGGGGTGAGGATCTGCGGCGAACCTCAGCCCGGTCCTGGGAGCACCCGCAGCTCCAGCCGGCAGGCCGGGGCCGGGCCGGTCCGCAGCGTCTGGCGGCTGTCACGGCGCCGCTCAGCCGTCCACGGGTTCTCCCCGGTGCCCGGGTTGGGGGCGAACTCGGGATAGTCGCTGCTTGCGATGTGCAGTCGGAGCCGATGGCCGCGCCGCAGGCGATAGCCCGTGTGCGTCATCTCGACGCGCACCGGCTCCTTCGCGTCCGGCTCGGTGAGCACGCCCTGGCCACGGCTGATCATGTGACAGCCGCCGTCGGGCGCGACGTCGAAGAGCTTGGCGTAGACATCCGTCGTGGGGGCCGTCGACTCCATCCGCAGGAAGAGATCAACGGGGCCGGCGATGTCCAGGTCGTCCCGGGACGCGGCCGTGTCGAATCTGAGCACGTCGTCCCGGTCCGCCGCGTGCCGCTCGTCGGGGTAGGCGAGCAGGAAGGCGAAGGAGTTCTCCACCGCCGAGGGAACCAGGTCCCGGGGGTCGTGGATCCAGCTGACCGACTGCTCGCGCGCCGGTGGATCGGGCGCGAGCCGGCCCGTCCCCGCCCCCTCGGCGGCGGTGAGATCGACCAAGTACAGCGGGTGCGGGACCGACTCCTCAGGTGGCCAGCATCCGGACTCTCGCCACCCGGCGTGACCGAGATGCCATCGCACTCGCGGGACGGTCTCGGCCGGGGCGGTCCGCGCGAGGAAGACGTCGAAGAACTCCATGGCCGGATCGAGGTAGCGGTCGAGCATGCGGCTCAACGCGGTGTCATCGACGTCATGGTCGTCGTGCTCCTGGATCGGGACGAGCGACAGGTGGTAGTTCTCGTGGTCGATGGAGTCCGCGTAGAGGTACTGCGTGGAGGCGTGATCGGGGCGGCTCATGAGCGCCTGGTAGTCGCGCATCGAATGCAGGAGCGCGTTGTCGTGCCAGCCGATGACGTGCAGTGTCGGGACCGGGCGGGCGTCGAACGGATGCCCGTCGGGGAAGACCGTGACCGGCTTCGCCTCGGGGATCAGCCGGTCGTACCAGGCGGCACGCCGTCCCAGTGCCTTGAACGCGTCCTCGAAGACCTCCGTCAGCGGCGTGCGATGCCAGTCGAACTCCGGTTCGTGGAGCCGGGGTCCGCTCCAGCATTCGGCGAGGTAGGCGGCGAAACCGCACCAGGGCGGGTCGGCGACGGAGCCTGGGGTCGCCGGGGTGTGCACGGGGATCTCCACGGCGGTGACGCGCGGGACGATGGCGCGCAGCGCGGGATGGGAGGTGCTGGCGGCGGCCCACTGCGTGAAGCCGTAGTAGGAGTCGCCGAACATGCCGACGCGGCCGTCCGACCACGGCTGCCGGGTGATCCACTCGATGGTGTCGTAGCCGTCCCACGCCTCGCCGACCAGGCCCAGCGCCTCGCCCTCGGACCGGAACTTGCCGCGGACGTCCTGGACCACCAGGGCGTAACCGCGAGCCACGAGGCGGCGGGCGACCGCCTCCATGAACACATACCTGCTGTTCTTGTCGTAGGGCAGGCGGACCAGGACGGCGGGCCGGGCGGCGGCGCCGCCGGGCCGGTAGACGTCCGTGGCCAGCCTGACGCCGTCGCGCATGGGGACCATGTGCGAGTCGGCCCAGTCGGGGACGGGTTGCGGCGTTATCGAGACCGGCGACATCCTCGAACTCCTTCGAACGGACCATGGCGCTACGCTGGGAACGCCGTTGATAGTCAGTATTGGAAAACTATGAGGCAGAGGGGGACGGGTGGGCAGGCCGAGTCTCGCCGCGGAACGGCGCAAGCAGGTCCTGAAGGCGGCCGCTCAGTCAGTGGCCAGATACGGCCTGGCCGGGAGCACTCAGGAGCGCATCGCGACCGCGGCCGGGATGAGCCGCTCGCACATCCGGCACTACGTCGGCAACCGGGACCAGCTCATCGACGCTCTGTGGGACCACGTCATCACCCCGTACTTCGACTCGATGCACGCCGCCCTGGCCGACCGCGCGCCGGACGCGCGGCTGCCCGCGCTCGTGGACTACCTCTTCGGGCCCCAGATGGCGCGCAACGAGGACGATCTCGTCATCGAGTCGCTCATCACCGGGGCGATGCACGACGTCCGGCTCCGCGGGCGGATCTACGAGAGCTACAGCCGGCTGGAACGCGAGATCGCGGAGACGATCCGCGCCGCGATCCCCGGCTGCGGCTCGGCCGAGAGCCTGCAGCACGCCTACGCCTTCATCTGCATGGCGTTCGGCCACTCCACCCTGGCGCCGCTGCCGTTCCCCGGTTCTCGCCAAGCGGGCATGAAGGCCATCGCCGTGCAGATGCTCGCGGCGCTCGAAGCCGACCATGGGGCTGTTCCCCGCGGCTCCGCGGCCGGGTGAGCGTTCGGGCGGCCTCATCACACCGCCCCGGCCACGTGCACGGGGGGTCTGCGCGACGACCACGGAAAACGCTCTTCGAGCGCCGACGCCACTTGAAGCAGACGATCCTCGCGCCCTTCGGGAGCCACGAGCTGGACACCGATCGGCAGGCCCGACGCGGTCTGCCCGATCGGCAGGCTGATGGCGGGCTGCCCCCCGAGATTGAACGCCTCCGTGAACGGGCCGTACTCGAAGATCGATCGCAGCCAGGAACGGGCGGTGCGGCCCGGCCGGTCGTAGTCGAGCGCGCCATGCGGGGCCGGTGGCTGCGCGAGCGTCGGCGTCACCAGCAGGTCCACCCCGTCGAAGTAGGTGCGCAGCTTCGCCGTGACGGCGTCCGCCGCCTGGAATCCCCGGGCGGTCTGGTAGGCGTTCAGGCGGCGCGCCTCGTCCAGAATCGCCAGCGTGACCCGCTCCAGACGGTCGTCGCCGACCTTCTCGTGTTCGTCGAACAGGCCCGCGATGCCCAGGACGGTGAACACGGTGTAGGCGTCCAGGACCGCTTCGGCGTCAATGGCGGGCGGCTGCCCGCCGACGTCATGGCCCATCTCGTCAAGGGCCCGCGCGACCTCCTGGGTCACGGCCGCCACCTCCGCGTCCACGGGCACGTCCGTCCACGGCCGGGTGGTGACGGCGACGCGGAGGCGTGGAGCCGTAAGCGGCATCAGGTCCCGGTACGGGACGGGACCGGGCGGGAGGCGATGCTTGTCGTGACGGCCCGCCCCCTGAACCGCGTCCAGTGTGTGCGCGACGTCCCGAAGTGTCCTGGCCACCACGAACTCGATCGCGAGCCCGAACATGGCCTCCGATTCGTCCGGCCCCACCGGGGTGCGGCCGCGGGTCGGCTTGAGACCGACGACCCCGCAGCACGCCGCCGGGACGCGGATCGACCCGGCGCCGTCGTTGCCGTGCGCGACCGGGACGGCGCCGGCCGCCACCAGCGCGGCCGCTCCCCCACTGGAACCCCCGACACCACGGGACGGATCCCAAGGATTGCGGGTCGCGCCGTGGCGGACCGACTCGGTGGCGAAGCTGATCGCCATCTCAGGGACGGTCGTCACCCCGATCGAGGCGAAGCCGGCCGCCCGGAACCGCTCGTTGATCTCGGCATCGCGTTCGGCGACCGCATCCGCGAAATAGCGGGAGCCGGCGGAGAACCGCACGCCCGCCGCGACAGGGTGGCTGTCCTTGAGCAGGAACGGCACCCCGGCGAACGGCCCCCGTTCGTCATAATCCAGCGGCCGGTCGAACAGGGGCTGCGAGAGGGCGTTCAAACTCGAGTTGACGCGTTCGACGGCCTGCCGGGCCACGGCGGCGAGCTCGGCCGGGGCGACGTCGCCCCTCCTGAGGAGGCCGGCCAGGGCCACGGCGTCACGGGACGCGTACTCGCTCGGATCCATCCACGGCTCCTCTCTGCGGAATGGAGGTCAGGAGCCTGATGAGCCGCTCGATGAACGGGATCATGTGCTCGCTGTTCCAGTACTCGGGGTCTTCCAGGCTGGACACGTAGAAGCCGCGGAACACGAGGTAAAGGATCTCGGCGGTGAACGCGGCATCGTCCGCGCCCGCGTCGCGCGCGGCGTCGACCAACTGCTCACGGGTCCGCCGGGAGTCGTCCCTGAGGGCCCGCAGCGCCTCCGAATCCGGTTCGCTGCGACCGAGGATCTCCATGAACAGCCTGCGCAGAACCTCGTCGTTGCCGGTGGTCGAGCACGCCCAGCGGGCGGCGACGGCCAGCCGCTCCCTGTCGCCGACCCTCTCGACGGCCTGTTCCATCTCCCCCTCCCACGCCCGGATCGCATGGTCGATGGCGTTGCGCAGCAAGGACTCCCGCGTGGGCAAGTAGTTCGTGATCAGGGTCGTGGAGCCGCCGATCCGCTTGGCCACGGCTCTGATGGACACCCCGTCGATGCCTTCTGCCGCCACGATCTCGAGCGTGGCGTCGGCGATGGTCGCGAGACGTTGGGCGACGTCGATCTCTACTGGCATGAGGGCAGGTTAACGACATGAGGCCGGATATACAACACCGTTGTACACCGACGTTGCATCACGTACGCTCCTCCGCATCACCCCAGGTGAATGCACACCCGCCGCCCGCGCGGGCGCGCGGGCGCGCTACCACGGCGTGCCGAACAGCGCCTCATGACGTCTAGGAGCAGGCATGGAACTCTGGCAGATGTCCGCGACCCAGCTCGCGACGGGAATCCGCGCACGGGAGATCTCGGCGGTCGAGATCGCCGAGTCCTGCCTGGGCAGGGTCGAGGACGTCAACCCGAAGCTGAACGCCTTCGTGGACGTCCGTCCCGAGGAGACCCTGGCCGACGCGCGCCGGGCGGACGCGGCGGTGGCCGCCCGCGAGGCCCTCGGTCCTCTGCACGGCATCCCGGTCTCCACCAAGATCAACACGCCGCAGCGGTCCCAGCTCCTCACCCAAGGCGTGTCGGCTTTGGCGAACGTGACGGCCGGCCAGGACGATGCGAGCGTCGCGGCCCTCCGCCGCGCGGGCTCGGTCTTTCTCGGCCGCAGCAACGCACCCGCCTTCTCGGTGCGCTGGTTCTCCACGAACGATCCGCACGGACGCACACTCAACCCGTGGAACGGCGCCCACACACCCGGTGGCTCCAGCGGCGGCGCCGCCAGTTCCGTCGCCGCCGGTATGACCCCGTTGGCGCAGGGCAACGACATCGGCGGCTCGCTCCGCTACCCCGCCGGCTGCTGCGGCGTGGTCGGCGTCCGGCCGACGGTCGGCCGCGTCTCCAACTGGACGGCCCCTGAGGACGCGGGCCCGGAGGGTCCCCTCACCTTCCAGGCGTGGGCCGTGCAGGGCCCGATCGCCAGGACCGTCGCCGACGCGCGCACAGCGCTACAGGCAATGGCCGGCCCTGACCTTCGTGACCCGTTCGGTGTCCCCGCCTTGCCTCAGGCTGCACCACGGACGGGACCGGTCCGCGTCGGCGTCGTCCGCGACGTCGGCATCGTCACGTCACACCCGTCCGTTGACCAGGGGCTGGACACCGCGGCACGGTGGCTGGCCGACGCGGGCTACGAGGTGGAGGAACTGGAGCTGCCGCTGCTGGCCGAGGCGGCGCGGCTGTGGTCGCTGCTGCTGTTCGAGGACCTGCGGCCGATGCTGCCCGGCATGCTGGAAATGGCGGACGAGGCACTGGGCGTCCACCTCAAGTACGCCTACGAGTTCGCGGCCGGGCTGTGGGGCGACAAGCCCGGCATCACGGCCTACATTCAGGGCTGGGCCCGCCGGGCGACGTTGATCACCCGCCTGCAGGAGATGCTCGGCACCGGCATGATCCTGCTGACCCCGGTCTCGGCCGAACCGCCCTTCGAGCAGGACGCCGACATCGCCGGCCCGGAGCGCGGGCGGAACCTCGTCGCCGCCCAGTGGCCGATGACTTCGCTGCCGGTGCTGGGCTTCCCCGGCGTGTCCGTGCCGGCGATGGTGGCGGACGGGCTCCCGATCGGCGTCCAGCTCGTCGGCGGGCGGTTCACCGAGGACCTCATCCTCGACGCCGCCCAGGCGATCGAGGACCGGGCACCCCGGCTCACCCCGGTCGTCTCCCCCTGACGCGCCGGATGACGCGGTGGCCCGGCTCGACGGAGCCGGGCCACCGGGCAGGCGAGCGCGCCGGTCGATTCGTTAAGCGTCGATGGCGCTCATCACGTGCTTGATCCGTGTGTAGTCCTCGAAGCTGTACAGCGAGAGGTCCTTGCCGTGGCCGGAGTGCTTGAACCCGCCGTGCGGCATTTCGGCGACGAACGGGATGTGGGTGTTGATCCACACGCAGCCGAAGTCGAGCATGCCCGACATGCGCATCGCCGTCGCGTGGTCCCGGGTCCACACCGAGGACGCGAGGCCGTACTTGACGTCGTTGGCGAACCGGACGGCCTCGTCCTCACCCGTGAAGGTCTGGACCGTGATGACCGGGCCGAAGATCTCCGTCTGGCTGGCCTCGTCGCGCTGACGCAGGCCCGACACCACGGTCGGCGCGTAGAAATAGCCGCGGTCACCGACCCGGGTCCCGCCGTGGTGGACGGTCGCGTGAGCGGGGAGCCCGTCGATCATTCCCGCCACGCGCGCCAGCTGGTCGGCGTTGTTCAGCGGGCCGTAGGCGGCTTCGGGGTCGGACGGTCCGGCGGTGCGGGTCGCGCGCGCCTGTTCGGTCAGCGCGGCGACGAGTTCGTCGTGCACGTCGGCGGCGACCAGGACGCGGCTGGCAGCGGTGCAGTCCTGTCCCGCGTTGAAGAACGCGGCGCCCGCGATGCCCTCGGCCGCGGCGGCGATGTCGGCGTCGGCGAACACGACGACCGGCGCCTTGTCGCCGAGTTCGAGATGGGTGCGCTTGAGGTCGGCGGCGGCCGCGCCGGCGACCTCCATCCCCGCCCGGACCGAGCCGGTGATCGACACCATGTCCGGTCTCGGGTGGGCGACGAGCCGGCGGCCGGTGTCCCGGTCACCGCAGATCACGTTCAGCACCCCGGGCGGCAGGGCCTCCCCGCAGATCTCGGCCAGAAGCGTGGTCGACGCCGGGGTCGTATCGGACGGCTTGAGCACGACCGTGTTGCCGGCGGCCAGTGCGGGCGCGATCTTCCACACGGCCATCATCAACGGGTAGTTCCACGGGGTGACCTGGGCGCACACGCCGACCGGCTCGCGGCGTACGAAGGAGGTGTGCCCCTCCATGTACTCGCCGGCCGAGCGGCCCTCAAGGATGCGGGCCGCACCGGCGAAGAACCGGAACTGGTCGGCGCACAGCGGGACCTCCTCCGTCGCGGTGAGGGCCCGGGGCTTGCCGGTGTCGGCGCACTCGACGTCGATCAGCTCGTCGAGCCGCTCGTCGATGCCGTCCGCGATCTTGAGCAGGGCGCGCTGCCGCTCGGCGGGCGTCGTCCGGCGCCAGGACTCGAAGGCCCGCGACGCGGCGTCCATGGCGGCGTCGACGTCGGCCTGACCGGACAGCGGCGACGTCGCGTAGGGCTCCTCGGTCACCGGGTCGATGATGTCGAGCGTCCGTCCGTCAGCGGCGGCCTGCTGCTCGCCGTCCACGAAGTTGGTGAAGGTCGTCACCGGTTCCTCTTCATGATCAGCGACGCGGTCCGGGGGCGACCCACGCCGCGATGTGCGGTTTCCGTCGTTTGAGTGAGCTACAAACTATGAGATGAGTCCTGATGGATGTCAACGGCGACTAATATCGTCACCACATCGTGCGTCGATGCCGAGCGACGCCCATGGCGGACGGGCCCTGCGATGATGCGGTCATGAGCAGGAAGAGCACGGCCATGCCGGATCTCGACGAGATGTCCTGGCAGATCATCGAGCAGTTGCAGGAGGACGGGCGGCGGTCCTATGGAGCCATCGCCAAGGTGGTCGGGCTTTCGGAGGCGGCCGTACGCCAGCGGGTGCAGCGCATGACCGAAGCGGGCGTGATGCAGATCGTCGCCGTCACCGATCCGATGCGGGTCGGCGGTCATCGGCAGGCGATGGTCGGAGTGAAGGTGGAGGGGCCGCTGGAACCGGTCGCCACCGCCCTTTCGGAGATGCCCGAGTCGGTCTACGTGGTGCTCTGCGCCGGCACCTACGACATCCTGTGCGAGGTCGTGTGCGACGACGACGCGCATCTTGCCGAGGTGCTGTCGACCCGCATCAGGTCGATACGGGGCGTGGCGAGCACGGACACCTTCGTCTACCTCCAGCTCCGCAAGGAGAGCTATCGGTGGCGGGCGCGCTGACCGCGGATTCGGTCACGCCTCCACGTAGGACAACTGTATCAGTGGACATCGCTTGATAGACCACTATATTAGTGCCATGTCGCGTGTCACTGCCACTGATCCGGTACGTTCGCTCGTCGACGCCGAGCCGGCACCGTTCTGGCTCGACGACCCGGCGAAGCCGACGCCCTTCCCGGCGCTGGCCGGCGAGGAGCACTGCGACCTCGTGGTGGTGGGTGGCGGGTACTGCGGGTTGTGGACCGCCCTGCTCGCCAAGGAGAGGAACCCGGATCGCGACGTCATCCTCGTCGAGGCTCATGAAGTGGGCTGGGCGGCCTCCGGACGCAACGGCGGTTTCTGCGCAGCCAGCCTGACGCACGGTTTCGGCAACGGCCTGGCCCGGTGGCCGGACGAGCTGGCGGAGCTGGAACGGCTCGGTCTGGAGAACCTGAACGAGATCGAGGACACGCTGCGGCGGTACGGAATCGACTGCGACTGGGAACGCACCGGCTCGATCGACGTCGCCACCTTGCCCCACCAGGTCAGCGAACTGCGCGAGCAGGCCGAGACGGCGAGGCATTTCGGCGTCTCCTCCGAGTTCCTCGGGACCGAGGAGGTCAGGGCGGAGGTGTCCTCGCCCACCTACCTGGCCGGGCTGCTCGACCGGCGCGGGACCGCGCTGGTCAATCCGGCCAGGCTCGCCTGGGGGCTGCGGGAGGCGTGCGTCTGGCTCGGTGTGCGCATCTTCGAACGCACCCGCGCGACAGGGCTGGACACGCGCGGCGCGAGCATGGTGGTCACAACCGGATACGGCCGGGTGGTGGCCCGCCGAGTCGCACTGGCCACCAACGTGTTCCCGTCACTGGTGCACAGGGTGCGTCCGTTCGTGATCCCGGTGTACGACTACGCGGTGGTCACCGAGCCGCTGACCGAGGGGCGGCTGGCCTCCATCGGCTGGCCGAACCGCTACGGGATGTCCGACACGGCGAGCCAGTTCCACTACTACCGGTTGACGGGCGACGACCGGATCTTGTGGGGCGGCTATCACGCCGTCTACCACTACGGGTCCAGGTTGTCGGCCGAACTCGACCAGCGGCCGCTCACCTTCCGGGTGCTGGCCGAGAACTTCTTCCGCACTTTCCCGCAGCTGGAAGGGGTCCGGTTCACCCACACCTGGGGCGGCGCGATCGACACTTGCAGCCGGTTCTCCGCGTTCTTCGGCACCGCCGCCCGGGGCAGGGTCGCCTACGCGCTCGGCTTCACCGGGCTCGGTGTGGCCGCGACTCGGTTCGCGGCGCAGGTGATGCTCGACCGGCTCGACGGCTTGAACACCCCACGGACCAGGCTCGACATGGTGCGCGGCAAGCCTGTCCCGTTCCCGCCGGAGCCCTTCCGCTGGCTCGGTGTCGAACTGACCCGCCGATCGATGGCCCGCGCCGACCGCGACGGCGGGAAGCGCAACCTGTGGCTGCGGACCATGGACACCCTCGGCCTCGGCTTCGACAGCTGACGGCACATGCCGACCCCGCAGTGCACGAATTCCGCATCAACTAACGAGGATCACAACGTATATAATCGCGATACGCCGGTATCGCCACTAATCCACTTGCAGACAGCGGAACACTGTGCGATAACGGAGGCATGTCCGACAACGTGTTCCAGGCCGCCGGCGCGCCGGCACAGCTCCTCGACGACGCCTCGGCACCCTCGATCGAGCATCTGTGGCTGCACTTCACCCGTCACTCCGCCGCCGACGACCCTGCCGTGCCGGTGATCGTGCGCGGTGAGGGCGCCTACGTGTGGGATGCCCGGGGCAAGCGCTACCTCGACGGCCTGGCCGGCCTGTTCGCCGTCCAGGTGGGACACGGCAGGGAGGAGCTGGCCCTAGCCGCGGCCGAGCAGACGCGGCGGCTCGCCTACTTCCCGCTCTGGTCCCACGCCCATCCGAGCGCGATCGAGCTGGCCGAGCGGCTCACCGCCGACGCGCCCGGCGACCTGAACCGCGTGTTCTTCACCGTCAGCGGCGGGGAGTCGGTGGAGACGGCGTGGAAGCTGGCCAAGCAGTACTTCAAGCTGACCGGTAAGCCCCGCAAGCACAAGGTGATCAGCTGAGCGCTGGCCTACCACGGCACCTCGCATGGCGCCCTGTCCATCACCGGGATCCCCGGCGCCAAACAGGACTTCGAGCCGCTCGTGCCCAGCACGATCCGGGTCCCGAACACCAACCTCTACCGGGCTCCCGAGCACGCCGGCGACCACGAGGCCTTCGGCCGGTGGGCCGCCGACCAGATCGAGCAGGCCATCGAGTTCGAGGGCCCCGACACCGTGGCCGCGATCGACAAGGCCACCCGGGAGACGTTCACGGCGCAGGAGTCGGAGCGGATCCTGCGGAACCACGTGTCCACGAAGCTGTTCGAGTCCGGACTGTACTGCCGCGCCGACGACCGCGCGGAGCCGGTCGTGCAACTCGCGCCGCCACTGATCTGCGGCCAGGCGGAGTTCGACGAGATGGAACAGATCCTGCGCGACGCCCTCACAAGCGCGTCCAAGCTGCTTTAGGAGCACAAAGCCCCGCCGGCTCCGCTCGCCCATGGCTTGAGGGGGCGACCGGCCTTGTCATGGTTCACCCCGTGCTGGGCGTAGTGGTGCAGGTCGGTGGCGTCCATCAGGATCGAGGTGACCGGTTTTGGTGGTGCGTCGCCCGGTGCGGGCGCGGCCAGGTCGACACGCCGGGGCGGAGCGGGACGGAGAACGTGACCGGGTCCCCGACGCCGAGGTCGGCGCACACGGCCGCCGCCCATTTCTGGTGGACCTTGCGGCGGAGCGACTCGACCGCGTCGGCCGGGGTGATCAGTCCGGGGGGTCATGCGTCGGGAACCGCCACGATGGGTTTCGCCCATGACCGCCCCTCGGTGTTCTTGAGGATCAGGTATTCGGCGTCCACGTGGGGTTCGATCGCGCTGTGCTTGTCGTTGGGGGCGCTGATGACGAGTTGGAAGCCCAGCCCGCGCCATGCGCCGATGGCTCGGCCGGTGAAGTGCGCGTCCGCCTTGATCAGCGCCTCGTCGAGGAAGACGGGGGCGTAGCGCGGCCGTTCGGCGCCCGCGTCACCCAGCTGGTAGCGCAGCGCGGCGCCGACGATGAACGCGACCAGTTCCTGGGACTCGCCGCCCGACTTCTCCCCGATGTGGTCGTAGACCGCGACATGCTCGCCGGCGAGGTCGCGTTTCTCCGCGCTGATCCGGACGTGGTTGCGCACGTCGATCAGGTCGGCGAAATCGGGCGCGGTGCGGCGGATGTGGTCGATCACCTTGGCCATCCGGTGGTAGGCGCGTTCCCGGTCGGCGTCCGTGGCCGCCTTGTCGATGACGGCGCGCACGTCGCGCAGCTCCTTGCGGAACCGGGCGCGCACCGCGGAGTGGCTTTCCTGCGGGTCGATGCGCAGCCGGTGGCCGTCGTCGGCGAAGGGCAGTTCGGCGAGGATCCGGTTGACCGGGTCGATCCGGTCGCGGATCTCCCGGACGGCGGCGGCGAGCTCGCTGTCCAGGCTGGTCAGGTCGTTGCCGGAGAGTTTGAGGAGGCTGTCGCGCCACTCGCTCTCCAGTTCGTGCAGGCCGCTGGTCTCCAGATCGGTGAGCAGGCGGTCGAAGTCGCGGTAGGAGGCGTCGGGGTCAGCACCGAGGTTCGGGTTCGGCCAGCGCTCGACGAACGTCGAGAACGTCTCCTGCAGCGCCTTCCGTGATCGGCCGATCTCCTCCTCCGCCGACTTCCGGTCGTCGTGCATCCGCTCGACGCCGCGCCGGTGGGCGGCGTCGAACTCCGCCAGCGCCGTCGCCGGGTCGGCGCCGTCCGGGGCGTCGCCGAACAGCCCCGCGAGGTACTCGCGGTGTTCCGGGCTCACCTCGGTGCCGGTCGCCGCGGCGGTGTCGAGCGCCCGCTGGGCGCCGTCCACCTGGTCGACGATCGATTCCCATTCCTCGCCGAGCTGCTCCACCCTCTGTTTCTGTCCGCCGACGCGCTCCGTCAGGCCGGTGATCTTTTTCTTGAGCTCCTCCGACTCCCCCTGCAGCCGGTCGATCTCCGGGTTGCCCGCGCGGACGTCGGCGATGACCTTCTCCCAGTGGTCGCGTTCGGCGGCGACCGACTCGACGTCCACCTGGTCCCAGGACAGTTCGGTCACGGTCCGGTAGGCGGTGCGTCTCTCCTCGAACGAGTTGAGGGCCTGCTCCGCCTTCGTCGCCCGTGCGACGGCGTCGTCATGACGTTCGCGGGCGCGGCCGATCCGGCCGTCGAGGTCGGCGAGCAGCCTGGTGTTGCTGAACCCCAGCAGGTTGGCACGGCCGTGACCGCCGTGCGCTCCCCGGCCGCGTTGCGACGTCTGGCCGGTGATCGTGAGCGCCTTGGAGTACTGCCCCAGCAGCTTGGGCGTGTCGACGCAGACGAAGTCGAACCCACGGACGAGTTCGCTCTTGAGCCAGGCGGTGAACGGCGACTGCCGGTAGTCGAGCCGGCCGGGGAGCCTCCTGTCGTCCAGCCCGATCTCGTCGCGCATGCCGGTGCGGACGCCTTCGAAGTGGATGCGCCGGGCGAGCCGCACCGCGTTGATCGCCTTGCGGAACGAGTCCAGCCGACCGATGTCGATGAGCATCCGGGTGGCGAATCCGCCGAGCGCCAGGTTGAACGCCTCCCGCCACGGTTCGAACTCCGTGCGAACCTCGATCAGCTCACCGACGAACGGCAGGTCGTCCGGGGTGAGCCCAGCGGCGTCGGCCAGCCGGTCGCGGGCGGTGTGCAGGTCGGTGGGGATGTTGCCGCGGCGTGCCTTGACGGCCTTGTGCTCGGCGCGCAGTTCGGCCAGTTCGCGTTCGGCGGCCCTGCTTTCCGAGGTGGCCTCGGCGAACTCGTTCTGGGCGGTCTTCCTGGCTTGGGAGTCGGCCAGCGCCCGCCGCGCCGTGTCGCCCAGCGCGGCGAAGTCGTCGCCGGTCGACACGGTGGCGCCGATGGTGCCGAGAACTCGGTCCAGTCGCTCCCGTGCGCGTTCGACGTCGGCCAGCCGCCGTTCCACGCTGCGGATCTCCCGCCGCGCGGTGTCCAGCCGGTCGCCGCCGGAGGCGCGCAGGGTGTCGAGCACCGCCTCCCGCCGGGACTCCGCCGACTCGATCAGCGCGGCGGTCTCCCGCACCCGCTGCTCGGCCCGGCGGCGCCGTCCGGTCAGGTCCTCCTCGGCCGCGCGCAGCAGGTCGAGCCGGCGTTCGTGCCGCCACAGCGCCGCGGGGGACGCCGGGTCGGTGAACGATCCGGCGTCGTCGATCACCTGCAGGCGTGCCACCGCGCGGTCGATGGCGGCCCGATGGTCGCGGATCGGGGTCAGCGCCCGCACCTGCCGGCGCGCGGTGATCATCCGGTCCCGGGTGCCGGACAGCTCGTCGAACTGCTGCACCACCTCGTCCGCCGTGGCCAGGGTGGACGGCTCCTCCAGGACCATCGTCTTGTACAGCGCGTCGACGGTGGTGATCTGCTGGCCCGCCTGGATCCTGCCGAGCAGCCCGACCGCCTTGTGCCCGTCCCCGGCGGCGCCGATGCCCAGCGCGGTGTGCAGCCGGGCGGTGAAGTCCCGGTCGGTGCCGAAGCACGTCACGCCCGTCGCGTTGACGGCCTCGCGGGCGAACCTTCTGCCCGCGGGGCCGTCCAGTTCGCGCAGGTCGTAGGCGTCGTCTCGAGTGGCGCGGACCACGACGACGTCGTCGAGGGTGCGCGCGGACGACGGCACGTACCAGGCCCGCAGGGCGGTGAACATCGCACCGCTCCGGTCGGCCCAGGTCATCGCGATCGCCGACCAGGTGTCGCGGCCGTCCCCGCGCAGCACCCGCAGCCTCGTCTCACCGTCCGCCCGTGACTCGTCGAGTTTCCCGCGCGCGTAGGAGAGGATGTTGCGCTGGTCCTTGCCCCGGGGCCGGCCGACCACCCCGCCGTTGGACGCCCCGTTGAACGGCGTGGTGTGCGGCATCAGCAACGCGATGTAGGAGTCCATCAGCGTCGACTTGCCCGACCCTGAACCGCCACTGAACAGGGTCGCACCCGGGGCGAACCGGACGCGGTGATACCCGTCGTAGCCGCCCCAGTTGACCAGCTGCAGATCCCGCGCCACCCACTGCTGCCCCCGCGATGCCGCCGGGATCAACCCGAACAGGGTGTCGATCATGCTCATGGCGCGGCCTCGTTCCGTTCCCGGAGCCACTGGTTCAGCTGGGTGAGCTTCTCGGTGCTCAGCACGACCTCGACCAGCGGCGTGATGCGGTACCGGCCCGCGGACTCCTCCGCGAGCAGGCCCTCGGTGACCAGTCGCTGCACCGCGTTGCGGATCTCGCGCTGGCCGCGGGCGAGGTTGTGATCGTCTGGATCGAAATAGGTCAGCACGGTCTGTTCGAGCTCTTCGATGTCGACCCGCGCGGACGTCTCGCCGGTGCCGCGTTCCCGCTGGAAGACGGTCCGCAGGTGGACCAGAACCAGGGTCTCGGCCCGGCTGTAGGGATCGTCTTTCAGCAGGATCGGGACGTCCAGTTCCCCCGAGCGCACCTGCTGTTTGTAGGCGATGCCCCGGGCCTGATCGACCACGAGCCGGACGAACAGGTCGTGCAACCGCGACTCGATGATCTGCTGGTTCTCCAGCAGCGTGCGCCACTGCGCCGGGTTCCTCTCGGCCAGCAGGAACCTGCGTTGCAGCAGCCGTACCAGCACCCGCCGCACGTCCACGTCCAGCGTGCCCGTGTCACCGGCGAACAGTTCGGTCGGGTCGTCCTCCATCGGGACCGGCTCGATGAAGCCGGCCGCCGCGCCGGTCGACCAGTCGTCGTCCGCGCCGTCCGGTTCACTCATCGTCGTTTCCCGGTCTCTCGTCAGTGGCGCGGGGCGGCGCCGGGTTCGCCGCCAGCACGCCGCCGAACGCGAGCCGTCGCCGGGTCCGGTCCGGCCGGACCGTGTCGACCACCGCGACCTCGGCCGTGTCGGTCATTCCGAAGCCATGCGCGATCTCCAGAAGGCCGAGCAGATCCACCGGCCGCCTCATCTGCTCGGCCGCCGCGCGGAACGCGGCCGCTACGTCGACGACGTCCGCGTCGCCCGCGAACGCCGCCAGATGCGCGCGCAGTTCGGCGTACCGCGCACCACCCCACGCCCGGCTGTCCGCGGCCGGCATGTCCTCCTCCTCGTCCCATTCCCGCAGCGGCGTGGGTGGCTGGGGCGGCCGCGGGTCGCTCATGGTCTGCCGCAGCTGCCCGACGTCGGCCACCGGCAGGCGGCGCAGCGGATCGACGACGGTGCCGCGTCGCGACCCGGGCACCCATGCGTGGAATCCGGCCATCACGTCCCGCAGCAGCTCGTCCACCTGGCGGTCCCGCATCGGGTCGTGGTTTCGCACCTGGGTGGTGATGACGTGCGACGCCTGCCGTTGCGCGGCCAGCACCTCCTTGACGCCCTGCTCGATCCGGCGTGCGATCTCGGCGAGTTCCCGCCGCTGTGGTTCCGGCATCAGGTCGGTGAACCCGTGCCGCAGCACGGTGCGCAGCAGGTTCCACAGGTCTTCGATCTGTGCCGGGTCGCCGATCAGGCGCAACGCCCCGGCGAACGCGCGACCCTCCGGTGTCGCGTCCATGATCTGCCGACCGCGCTCCAGGTATTCGCGCAGCACTTCCCCGGTCGGCCGCACATCCTGCCGCAGGTCCGCTACGACGTCTCGCTGCATGGCTTTGATCGACTCGGCGACGCGGGCGAAGTCGGCGGGCAGTTCCCGCGCCAGATGCAGCACGTTCTCGGCCGCCTCGAGCAACTGGTCGTCGTCGACGGCGTCGATGACGCCGCCCCGTTCGAGCCGGTCGAGTTCTCGCCGACGCTGATCGATCTCCGTCTGGAGACGCGCCATCCGGGCCATCACGTCCGGGTCCGCGTCCTGCGCGAGCCGCTCGACCGCCTCCAGCAGCGTCCGGACCCGGGACTCCGACACCCTGGTCCGCACCCCGCCGACCCGACCGGCCACCTCGAGCGCGCCGACGCCGTGTGCGGACAGCCGGTACACCTCGACGTCGTCGGAGACCTGCCGCACCAGCCAGCCCGCGTGCACCCACTGCCTGCACAGATCACGGGCATTCCCCGCAGGCAGCGGCTGGTCGCCCTCATGGCCGTAGCCCGCGGCCCGCAACCGGTCGAGGGCGTCGGCGATCTCTGCGTGGGCGTCCGCCACCGCCACCGTCGGCCGCTCCGGCGTGAACATCATCGCCAGCACCGTCACCACGAACGGCGCATAGGTCCGGTGGAGCAGATCGAGCATCGGGTTCTGGAACGCCCGAAGCGCACCCTGATATGCGCCCTCCACACCGCGTGTACCCATCGCCGATCAGACTACGACCTGTGGCTCGACGCCACGCATTCAAAGAACCAACACCATCGTCCTCATCTACACCTGCCACGCACCCGATTGGGCCGTTCGCCACGGTGCCGGCTCCATGCGCATCGACGCGGCGTGCAAAGTGGTCGAGTGGCGAATGCCACTACAGACGCTCATCTCCTGCAGCGTCCTGCGCCCGTCCAGAACCGGACACCTCCGCCAACACGCGGCCGAGTGCTCATCGTCCTACGGCCACCGGCCCGCGCGACCTGCGCTTCCAGGATGTCACCGTCAACGAAAATGGACCCAAGTTCAGCGGAGATTGCGGCGATCTCCAAGCCCGTATAGACGACGATCAGCTACCCCGACGCGGTGCTCGACCAAGAAGCCGGGGCAGTGGATCTTCGACGCCGAGGTCGCCAAGACCATGCGCGAATGGGGATGTTTGCAACATCATGGAGTGAGGGGAAGCCGGATCGTCTGCGAGAGGTGCGCGCTTGTGGAACAGGGACGGGAGCTCGGCGGTAGATATCGCCTGGATGTGCTGCTCGGGCGTGGCGGGATGGGCGAGGTCTGGGAAGCCAGGGACTTCCGGCTTGACCGCCGTGTCGCGGTCAAGGTCGTACTGGCGCCGCTGGATTCCAACCCTCGGGTGGTGACACGGCTGATCCGGGAGGCGCGGGCGGCGGCATCGTTGCAACATTCGGGGATCTGTGTCGTCCATGATGTCGGCGAGCATGAGGGCACGCCGTTCTTCGTGATGGAACGGCTGCGTGGAACCGACCTGAAGACGATGCTCGAGCAAGGCCCCATTTCTGTCGGCCGGGTGGCCGAGGTGGGGGCCGAGATCGCCGACGCGCTCGCGCATGCGCACGCCCGGCAGGTGGTGCACCGCGACATCAAGCCGGCCAATATCCTCCTGCTCGAGGACGGGCACGCGAAGATCTGTGACTTCGGGATCGCCCGGCTCGCCGACGGAACTCCTCTGACACGTGAGGGCGCCAGGCTGGGGACCCCCGCGTTCATGGCGCCCGAGCAGTGGCGGGGGGAACCCGTTGACGGCCGGACCGACCTTTACTCGCTCGGCTGCACCCTTTATCTGATGCTCACGGGCAGACCGCCCTTCATCGGCAATCAGCACACCCTCATGTACCGGCATCTGGACGGCACACCGGACAGCCCTCGCACTTATCGGCCGCACATCCCGCCGGCTCTGGAAAGCCTCGTCCTGGAAATGCTTGCCAAGGACCCTCGCGAGCGACCTGCCGACGCCGCCGAGGTCGCGAGGCGGCTACGGGACCTCGCCCGGCCGCCTGTGGAGGCCCCGGCTCGCCGGGAGCACATGCCTGCCGAACGCCAACCCTCGGCGGCACCCGCCCCCGTCGACACCGAACCCCCGGAGACGGCCTCAACCGGAAGGCGCATTCCACGACGCGCGATGCTGGTCGCAGGCCTCGCCGTTGTCGGACTCCCCACCGGCGCCTACATCTGGAGCAGGGACACCTCCGCCACGCCGAGAACTCAGGGAGGCGACCCCGGTGCGGGAGCGTCGTGGCCGAACTCGGGTGGCACGACCAAGGTCGGCTTCATAGACGCGCCCCCCTACAGCTTCCAGGATGAGGACGGCAGGCTGACGGGGATAGGCCCTGAGGTCACCCGCGATATTCTCAATAGACTCGGCGCAGGCCGTTTGGAGCCGGTGCGCGAGAAGGCCTACGATGACCTCATTCCAGGACTGAACAATAAGCGCTTCGACATGCTGGCAGTGCCCCTGGAAATCCTTGCCGACCGTTGCGCCGAAGTGTCGTTCACCAGCCCCGCCCTTGCCCTTACCACGGCTTTTATGATGCGCCAGGGGGCTCCCGCGGATATTAGATCATTCGCCGATCTGGCTCCCGGCTCCGGGAGGATTGTGGCGGTCGTCAACAATACCCCTGAAGAGGAATCGGTCGGCAACAATCCTGAAGGGGTCAAGAAATTCTCGAACATCAGGGACGCCGTCCGAGCACTTATGGTCGGCCAGGTGGACGCGGTCGCCCACGATGCGGCGATACTGAACTGGCACATGAAAAAAGATTTTGCCGATAGCTCGATCAAGGTCGGCAGGCCCTTCCTTGCGATGGGTGCGGACGGCAAGCAGAAGCACTCTGCATCCGGATACGCTTTCCGTAAGGCCGACGCCGATCTGCTGGCCGCGTTCGATGCAGAACTGAAGAAGATCAAGGGCAGTAGCCGGCTGCTGGAAATAGTCAAACCCTTCGGTGTCACCCAACTCGAAGTCGACACCGCCAAGCTGGGCACCATGGAATCGCTCTGCAAGCATTGAGGATCGACTGGGAAATGAGTGACCGAAATTTCCGCATCCGGCATGCCGGCCCCGTGCCCTGTCCTTGTTTCATCTCCAGGTCTCGGCGTTGCGGGGGAGGCGCCTGCACCGTTGGGTGACGCCCCGTGGGTTCAGTGGGCGCGCCGGGCAGCAGGTTCATCTCGGCGCGACCTCGACGATCGTGCCGGTCCCGATCCCGCCGCCGCAGCACATCGCCTGCAGACCCGTCCCGCCGCCGCGCGCCCGCAGCGCGTGCACCAGGTGGGCGATCTGGCGGGCGCCGGACGCGCCGAAGGGGTGGCCGAGCGCGATGGCGCCGCCATCGGCGTTCAGCCGTTCCGGCTCCACCCGATGGACGCTCCGCCAGGCGCAGACGACGGTCGCGTACGCCTCGTGGATCTCGAACAGGTCGATGTCGTCCAGCGTCAGGCCCTCACGTTCGAGCATCAGCTCGGTCGCGAGGATCGGCCCCTCCATCATGATGTCGGGGTCGACCCCGACGGCGTCCACACAGCCGCGGAGGGCGGTGGCCAGCAGGTCGACGGCGTGGACGTCGCGGTATCCGCGGCCCGCCTTCCCCACCGGCGTCCGGACCGCTGAGACGATCATTGCGCGTGACATGGTTCTCCTCGATGCGATTCTGTGGCCGTCACGGGGACACCGGCCTGGTGTGCACGGCGCCCCCGGCGACCTCACCCGCGGCGACGCGGTCCAGGAACGACACGTATTCCTCGTTGAAGCCCGCGGGGTCGTCGATGGGGATCATGTGCCCCAGCTCGGGCCACCAGGCCATTTCCGCCTCCGGTAGGAGGCGGTGCATCTCGCGGGGCATGTACTCGGGCACATGGTCGCGCCCGCCCGCCACGATCAGCGCCGGGCACCGGACGTCGGGAAGCCAGCCGGTCGAGTCGAACCGGGCGGACTCCTTCTGGGCGATCGTGCGGATCTCCCGGCGGGGGGCGTTGCGCGCGAAGTCCTCGGCGCAGATGTCGACGAGTTCGGGGCGCCGCGCCAGTGTCGCGTGGGCGAAGAGCTTGCGGGTCGTCCGGTCCATCCCTCGCGCCACCAGAGAGCGGGGCAGTATCCCCATCAGCCCGAAGCCGACGGCGACCTCGACGGGAACCCGCACATGGCGGCGGAACCAGCCGCCGGCGAGCCAGTCGGCGAAGGTGTTGACGAGGCACAGCGACGCGATCCTGGCCGGATGGTCGTGGACGAGCCGCTGGACGACCAGCCCGCCCAGTGACCAGCCGGCGAGGTGGACGACGGGCGCGTCGACCTCGTCCGCCAGCTGCCGGACGTCCTCGGCCAGCCGCCGCATGGTCAGCGCGGCCGACGGCGGGGTGGCGGAGAAGTGGTGCCCTCGCAGGTCGGGAACCAGGACGCGGCGTCCGGTCGCCGCGAGCACCTCGGCGTTGGCGTTCCACTGGCGGTAGGACGCGCCTTGCCCGTGGACGAGGATCACCACGTCGGGTCCCGTCCCCAGGTCCCGGTAGGCGAGTTCGACACCGTCGTCGGTGCGGAGTGTGCGCAGGTCGTCGGCGCCGTTCGCGACCGTCATGCCGCCCCTCCTCGTCGCGCCTCCAGCCATGCCCTGGACACGGGCGTGCCGTCGACCGCCTGGTGGTGGGCGTGCGCCAGCTGGTGCAGCGCGAACGCGTGGTCGACGGCCTCCCGCTGGCCTTGAGCATCGAGGGCGTGATTGACGCACTGCTTGGCGAGCTTCAGCGCGAACGGGTCCTGATCGGCGATCCGCCGGGCGAGCGACAGTGTGAACGACTCCAGCCGCTCCCTGTCGACGACATGGTTGACCATTCCCATGCGCAGCGCCTCGGCCGCTGTGCAGGTCGCTCCCGTGAACAGCAGTTCCTTGGCCTTGCGCGCACCGAACTCCCAGGGGTGGACGAACCATTCGTGCGCGTTCATCCCCATGGCGATCACAGGGTCGGAGAACCGCGCGTCCTCACTGGCGACGATCAGGTCGCACACCCATGCGGTCATCAGGCCGCCGGCGACGGCATGGCCGTGCACCATGGCGATGAGCGGTTTGGGCAGGTCGCGCCACCGCCGGTGCAGGCCGAGGTACATCTCCTCCTCCACGGCCATCCGGCCGGCCGCCCCCGGGGCGCGGTAGCCGCCGGACGCGGTCACGGCCCGGTCGGCCGGCGGAACGGCGTCGAGGTCGTCGAGGCCGTGCCCGGCGCAGAAGTGCGGGCCGTCCCCGGAGAGCACGACCACCCGGACGGTGTCGGCGGCCATCGCCGCCGCGAGCGCGGTGTCCAGCCCGTAGAGCATCGATGCGTCCTGGGCGTTGCGCCGTTCGGGACGCGCCATGGCGATGCGCGCGATGCGGCCGTCCTGCGTCCACGCCCGCACGCCGTCGGTGGCCGCCTCCTGCGAGTAGCCCTCCGGCGGGAAGGTCATGCCGGGACCTCCGCCGTGGTGTGCGGCAGTTCGCGCAGGTCCGCGCGCAGGAAGCCGGCCGATCGTGTACCTGCGAAACTTCGCCGACGACGACCTCACCATCCGCACCTCGCCGCTCACCCGGCTCAGCTTCCTGGAGAAGCTGAGCCTGCGGCAACGCGAATCGTTCGAGGAGGTCATCGTCCGCTACCTCCAGCCATACGGCCCCGTGATCGCCGTCAGCGATCCGCGCCGCTCCAGCACGGTCCTGGGCGCCGCGCGCGAGGTTCTGCCCCACGACGGCTGGAAGGAAAAGGTGAAGGGCTACATCGAAGAGAGCGCGCTGGTCATCGTGGGGGCGACGCCGATCGACTCGACCGACGGACTCCAGTTCGAGCTCGACACCATCGTGCACACCGGTGCCCTCGACCGCACGCTCCTGCTGCTCGCTCCGCGCGAACCGGCCGAACGGTTCCAGGCATGGCGGCGTTTCCGCCGCATCGCGGGGGCCTTCGGCATCCCGGAACAGCTGGAGCGCCAGGCGGGCCGGCTCCTGGTGGTACGGCATGGCCCCGACGGCTGGACGGCCTACCACTCTGACCGCAGAACCGACTGGTCCTACGCGGTCGCCTTGGCGAAGGCCACCGACGACACCCTTCCTCCCAAGACCGGCGGTGAGCAGTGACCACGCCCTCCGACCCCCACCCGTCCCTGCTCGACCTCTACAAGCTCGCGGTCGAGATGGCGGACCGGGTCTCGGCACGGCGCGGACTGTCCAACTCCTTCTTCCTGACCGTCCAGACCTCCTTCGTCGCGGCGACCGGGATCACTGGGAACAGCATCGCCAAGTCACTGTGGACGTCCCTCGTATTCGGGCTCGCGGGCATCACCCTGACGGCCGCCTGGTGGGTCCAACTCCGCAGCTACCGCCAGTTGAACAACGCCAAGTTCGCGGTCATCAACGCCATCGAAAAACAACTCCCCGCGCAGATATTCACCGACGAGTGGGCAGTACTCCAAAAAGCCGCGAAAGGCCCAAGGCGGTCGCGCTACGCCGAACTCGGGTTCAGTGAACGCATGGTGCCGCTGATCTTCCTGATGCTCAACCTGCTACTCCTCGGAGCCCGGCTCATGGAAAAGTACCTTCCGTGACCTATATCGAGGACGCCGCCGACCTGGTGCGCAGTTGCCTCCCGCCGGAGGCCCGACCACCCGAGGACGCAGCGCCACTGTTCCTGATCTACGCGCTCCTCGCCCGCGCCAAGGGCGAGGCGACAACGACGGAGGACGTCCACGACGCCTGGTCCGCGTGGATGGCCACCGTGAACCCCCAGCACGGCGCGCTAGTCCGCTTCGACGAACTGCCCCCCGAGGCGCGCGCCCAGGACATCGCATACGTCCAGGCGATCCACACGGCGGCCCGGCAGCTCGCGGGCAGAGAGCGCACCTAATCCCCAGAGCTTTCCACGACCGAGAAGCAACGGCATGCCGACAGGAACCTTCGCGACGAAACGTGCACATCTAGGAGCGCGATCCCGCGTTCAGAACACCCTGCCGGATGCGACCGCACGGGGTACGCAGCTTCCGCGCCAGTTCTGTGAGACTCCGCGTGATGGAGCGTCACCGCTCGCCGGTACGCCGGGCCTCACGTGCCGCGTCCTTGGCCTTCTCTCCAACCTGCTTGGCGCCGCCCGCGACGCGGTCCTTGCGCCCCTCCGCCTCCAAGTACGGATCGCGCGACTCGCGCCCCGTGTTCTCCTTGGCGCGCCCCTTGGCGCGCTGCGTCTTATTCTTCAGCTTCTTGAGCAAACCCATGGGTCGCCCCCTTCATCTGGTGCCGCCGTCCGCGGCTCGTACGGGTCAACTAGTACGGCGGACCCCTTTGATCGCATTGGCCGCCTCAGTCGGCGCGGCGTCCCCCACGGCGGTAGCGCTCTGCCTCCTGATGGATTCTCGCCTCGGTCGCCCATGTTCCGCTCCTTTCCGCGCCGTACGGGCGACAACGTGCCCGGTACGAGACATTCCATGCGCAGGTGCACTGACGTGAGGTTTCCGGGAGCGTGCCGGCGTTGCCCGCGTTCCACCGGGGACTCGCGCCCGCACCTGCTCGACATCGATGCGATCACCATCGACGGGCATATGAGGATCACCTTCTCTTGCGGCGCAGTGCATTAAGGCCGAACTGGACACGCTGCTGACCGCGTTGACCGAAGAGCGTCGAGCGTCATCTTGGCCGCAGGCGACCGCCCGGAATGCTGCAAGAATCCATTGTCTGAAGAAACCGTGGTATGGCGTATGCGAGTGCCGACCGTTCGAGTACCGGAGACGCGGACGGCACCCTGTCCGCCGCGGTGGTGGCACAGGTGATCTGGATCATCGCCGAACACGGGGGCGCCGCGTGGCCCGGTCCGCGGGGAACGAGATTGCGCGCCGATCTGACCGAGCACTGCCTCCGGCTGGACAGGGTTCGCCGAAAGGCCGTCCTCCTCGCCGACGGGCGGTCCGCGAGGAGGTGGCGGCGTCGGTCGGACGGTCGCTATCGGGTGCGGACGGGCAGGCGGCCGGCGACCAGCGGGATGACGATCGCCGCGGCCGCGAGGTGGGCGGAGATCAGGGTGAGCTTCGTCGCGACCGTCGCCGAGATGAGCAGGTCGGGCACGACCGACAGCGCGGTGAGGACGACGGTGACCGCGAGGAACGTGCTCCTGGGCGACGCGGCCCAGCGGCGCAGCGCCACGGCCAGCAGTACGCCGATCGCACTGAACAGCAGTGTCAGCTGGGTGAAGCCGAGCAGCGGGATCGACTCGCCGTCGATCTCCAGGGGCACCCCCGCGCCCCTGGCGACGGCGGCGACGACGGTGGTGGCCCCTGCGGCGGTGACGCAGGCGAACAGGCCGGTGCGCCACATCGGGGCGGTGCGGACGGCGGCCATCGGGGTCTGGGTGGTGCCGAGGCTGCTGGAGGTGACGTTGCTCGTCATGGTCTGACCTGACCTTTCGCGTGAGGGAGATGTCCGATGGAAGCTCTGTGTCCGCCGGACACTTGATGTAAGCTAGACACATCTAGGCCGGGTTGACAAGAGGTTGGTGAAATGAAGGCGCTCTGGGATCTCCGCGACCAGCCGGAGAAGAAACCGCGCATGCCGCTTTCGGTGTCCGCGATCGCCGACGCGGCCATCGCGATCGCCGACGCGGACGGCATCGAGGCGGTCTCCATGCAGCGCATCGCCGCTGATCTCGGCTTCACCAAGATGTCGCTCTACCGCCATGTCTCGAACAAGTCCGAACTGCTGAGCATCATGATCGATACGGCGGTGGGCGAACCGCCCGACCTCAGCGGGGTGCCCGGCGGCTGGCGGGCCGGACTGGAGGAGTTCGTCCGGCGGCTCGCCGAGGTCTGGCGGCAGCACCCCTGGCTGCCCACCGTCACCGTGGGCCCCCGCGCCATGGGCCCCCGCGAGGCCGGATGGACCGAGAGCGCGATGGCCGCGCTGGCCGGAACCGGACTCACCGGCGACGAGCGCATGGCTGCCGCGTTCCTGCTGTTCGGGCACGTCCGCAACACCCAGTCGATGACCACGGCAGGTACCCAGGCCTGGTCGGGCGGCAGCGAGACGGCCGAGCTGATCCGCAGTCGGGCCGACTTGTTCCCCCAGCTCAGCGAGGCGCTGAGCGGCCCGACCCCGACCCTGGACGACAACGCCCGCGCCTTCGGCCTGGACCGCCTCCTCGACGGCCTGGCCACCCTCATCAAGGAGCGATCATGACCGCCCGCACGCTGGCCGAGGCCTACCTCTCCGCCCTTGGGCGCGGCGACCTGGAGGGCGTCCTGGCGCTCTTCCACCCTGAGGCGATCGTCCACTCACCGCTGTACGGGCCGTCACACGCCGCGGAGTTCTACCCGAGACTGCTCGCCGACACCGGCCGCTCCGAACTCCACCTCCGTGGCGTCACCCAGGGCGAGCGGCTCGTCGGCGTCTGGTTCCGCTTCGACTGGACGCTGCCCTCGGGCGCCGCGGCCGGCTTTGAATGCGTGGACATGCTGGAACTCGACGACGAAGGGCTGATCACGACACTCCGCATCTTCTACGACACGGAGACAACCCGCACGGCGTTCGAACGCGAGACCGGCGACTCCTGGCGCCACACCACCTGACACTTTGGCGGCGCCCCACAAGGCTGCCACTTGCCGTCAGGGTCTCACCGGTGTCGGCCGACCACGTTCGACAAGGCCGCCGGCGTGCGCGAGGTCCGGTCAACGGCCTTGGCTCAGGGACGGGCAGATGTCGCGGTAGTCGATGCCGGGCGCGACGTACTGGGTCCATTCGGCGCGGGTGAGCGTGCGTCCGGCGATGGAGCCGGCGATCGCCGCGTGGTCAGCGGGCTTAGCGATGTTCCACCGACGCACGGTCGCCTTGTCGTCGCTGGTGGTCAGGGTCGTTGTGTCCGGGTTGAAGACCAGGGACCGCACCGCCCCGGTGTGGCCCACCAGGGGCGCGCCGACCTGGCTTTGGCCGGTGACCTCCCAGAGCTTGACGACCTGGTCGTCGCCGCCCGTGGCCAGCGTCGTCCCGTCGCGGTTGAAGGCCAGGGCCGTCACCGGGCCGGAGTGGCCAGTGAGCGGTGGGCCGATCTGGCGCCGGTCGCGGACGTCCAGAAGCACGGTCGTGTTGATGGCGCCGATGGCGAGGGTGCGGTTGCCGGGGCCGAAGGCGAGCACGTTGGCCTCGGCGTTGATCCCGCTGATCGGCGGGGTGAGCTGCTTGTGGTCGGAGACATTCCAGAGCCGGATCGTCCGGCCGATGCCGGCGGCCAGGGTTCTGCCGTCGGGGCTGAAGGCCAGCGCCGACACCTCGACGCCCGAGGAGAAGAGCGGCCGCTTGGTGATCAAAGTGCGTGTTCGGAGGTCCCACAGTTGCACCTTGCCGTCGACGGACGGGTTGCTCATCTGGCTCTGTGAGCCTCCGCCGGTGGCCAGAATGCGCCCGTCCGGGCTGATGGCCAGCGCGCTGATCCGGCCTTCCGGGCCGCCGTCCAGGCCGAACCCGCGTTGAGCCGACGGATCCCAGAGCCTGAGCTGACCGTACAGGTTGCCGGTGACGAACGTCCGTCCGTCAGGGGCCACCACGATCTCGTCAGCCGGCGCGGCCAGCGGTGCGCGCGCCGTGTCCGCCGACATGGGGACGGCCGGCCGCGTTTCCCGCCTTTTGGTGACATCCCACGTCCGGAAGGCGGGAGGTCCGTCCGACATGCCGTTGTCGGTGATGAGGGTCCGTCCGTCCGCGCTGAGCCCATGAAGGATGTCGTCTTCGGAGCGTCCGACGCGGAAGGGACGGTGATCGGGCTGGTGGACGCTGACGTCCCACAGCCGCACCGCTTTCGTTGGACCGTCCCCGCCCAGGGAGACCACGGTGTCCTCGCCGGCGAACGCGGCAACGCTCAGTGCGCCACCGACGTCGGCGGCGATGGAACCGACGTGCGTGCCACCCGCCTCCCACAGTTGCGTGCCGATGACCACGACCCGCCCGTCGGGACTGAACGGTCCCACATCGCTTCCGAGGGCCAAGGGAATGGCGCCGCCTTGTTGCCGGCCGGTCCGCGCATCCCACAGGTACACGTCGAAGCGGTCGGACGACATCGAGTACTTCTTCGTGAGGACGGTCCGCCCGTTCGGGCTCAGCGCCACCACCTTGCCCTTCACGGGGAAGGACGTCGTGCGCCGGCCGGTGGCGAGGTCCCACAACTGCACGGCGGACGGGCCATCGCCCGTCTCCTCGCCAGTGGCCACGGTCGTGGCGCTGTGGTCGATCACGGTGTAGCGGTCGGAGTCCCCGTTCGTCTCGTGGGCCACGACGGGACCACGTCGGCGCAGGGTCCGTATGTCCCAGAGCCCGACCTCCTCACCGTTGTCGACGGCGACGCTCTTCCCATCGGAGGTGAAGACCACCGAACGGGGTAGGGCCCCTACGGGCAGGTCGCCCAGCGGCCGGCGGGTGTGCACGTCCCAGAGCCGCACGGCCGCGTCCACCACGTCGCCGGCGTCGTTCACATCGCTCGCGGCGGCGGCCAGCGTCCGGCCGTCCGGGCTCAGCGCCACCGACATCCCCAGAAAGGTGGACGGTGTGAGCAAGCGCAAGAACCCGCCGATCTGGCGATGCCTCCGCACATCCCACAACGCGATGGTGCCGTCTTCGTTGCCGATGGCGAGCAACCGTCCGTCGCGGTCGGCCGTGACCGAGAGGGGCGTGCCCTTGTAATCGCTCAGGACGCCGCGGGCCGGGTCGGCGACGATGTTCAGCAGCGCGGCGCGGCTCTCGGGGGTCTTACGGATGCCGTGGGCGGCGACGGCCAGCAGGGCCGCCTTGTCCGGGGCGGTGCCGCCGAACTGCCGGCTCTGCGCGGCCAGTTGGCGCGAGGCCGCGATGTCGCGCTGGTCGACGCTGGTCCGCTGTGCCCGGATCGCCCATCCGGTGGCCGTCAGTGACACCACCGTGGTCACCGCCGGCACGGCGGCGACGGCGCGGACGCGGCGGCTGCGGCTGGTCTGGGCGCGGGTGCTGGCGTCCAGCAGGCCGCGCTCCAGCCGGTTGAGGGACTGGCGGCGGTCGGCGAGGGTGGCCCAGCGCACGGCCTCGTCCAGGTGCGCGCCGGTCAGCACGTCGCCGCGGCGCCTCCCGTGAGCGGCCCAGGTTCGGGCGGCCTGGCGGATGCGATGATGTGCCCCCAGCCCCTCGCGGTCGGCTTCGACCCACCTCCGCAGCCGCGGCCAGGCCCGCAGCACCGCCGGGCGCGCCAGGACGATCTGCTCGTCCGGCCGGTCGCCGGCAACGACGAGCAGCGGCCGGAAGGCGCGCACCACCCCTTCCAGCGCGTGCGCCTCGGCGGGATGGTCCCTGTCCGACAACTCCGCGCCCGGTACGGGACGGGTGGCCAGGCTCCCGTCCTCGCCGGGCACCACGCAGCGCAGGAACACCTCGGGGACGAGGCTCTGCTCACGCGGGGGCAGGGCGGCGTAGGCGTCCTCGGCGACCTTGCCCAGCGCCGGGTCGCCCGGCTCCCACCGGGACCGCAACCCCGCCTGCGCGGCCCCGGCGGCGACCAGGTCCTGCAGGTCACCGGCGCCCTCGCGGGGATCCCCGGTCAGCGCCGCCAGGATCGCCCGGGCGGACGGGCGCGCCAGCGGGTCCTTGGCCAGCGCCGCCTCCACGAGGGGGTGCAGCGCGCCGGGCAGCGTCGTCAGGTCCGGGTCGTGGGTGCGGATCCGATGGGCGATCTCGGGCAGCGTGCCGCCCCTGAAGGCGTGCTCGCCGGTGGCCGCGAACACCATGATCGCCCCCCAGGCGAACACGTCGGCCTCGGCCCCGGCACGCTGCCCCGCGTACACCTCCGGCGCCATGTACCGCAGCGTCCCGGCGAACCCGCCCTCGGTGGCCGAGTGCGTGTCCAGTACCCGCGCGATCCCGAAATCGATCAGTCGGGGGCCGTCGGGGCCCAGCATCATGTTGCCGGGCTTGAGGTCGCGGTGGACCACCTTGGCCTGGTGGATCGCCGCCAGCGCGGTGGCGATGCCCATCCCGAGTCGGTGCAGGTCGTCCCCGGCGAACCGGCGCCCCGGCCGGTCGCCCGCGCTGTTGACGGTGTCCTGCAGGCTCAGCCCGTCGATGTACTCGCTCACGATGTAGGGCCGCGGCGGCTCCAGCCGCACCTGCAGGATCCGGGCGGTGCAGAACGAGGCGACCCGCTGGGCGGCTCGCGCCTCGGCGGCCATCCGGGCCAGTTCCCCAGGTGACTCCTGTGCCCCATGCAGCACCTTGACCGCCACCCGGGCTCCATCGGGCCCGTAGGCGTCGTACACCACGCCTCGGCCGCCGGCACCCAGCCGGCCCGCCAGCCACAACTCACCGATCCGCTCGGGATCCCCCGGCTCCAGCCGAACGGACATCCCGCCCCCTTTCCAGCGCCTGACTGTGATCATGGGTCATCCCAGTGGGACGGCGGGAATTCGGGTCCAGTTCGGCACAGAATTCAGATGCCTCGCGCCAAATTCCAGACGCCCCGGCAGGCGGTTTCTACGGCGGAGAGGAGCGGGACGATCGCCCAGGTCGCCGACCAGTTCGGGTGCATTGTGAGGCATTGCGGACCCGGGTCCGGCAGGCCGAGGCCGACGGTCGGAAGCGCCGCCCGGGGACCACGAGCAGCGACGCGCAAAGGATCGCCGAACTGGAGCGCGAGAACCGTGAGTTGCGACGGGCGAACGAGAATCCCGCGCCCGCCGAGTCATCGGACCCCGCTCGTGCAGGTTCCCGAGAACGGAGCCGACCGGGCCCCGCATGGTGGGCTACTCCCCGCCGTCGCCGTCGCCGTCGCCATCCCCGTCGGAGTCGCTGGGCCAGCCCGTACCGCGGTCTGAGGCACCGTCGCCGTCCGGCCAGCCGTCCGACCACTCGTCCGGCCAGCCGTTCTCGAACGTCCATGGCGTGTACTCCGGCACGGCGACATCGCCTTTCCTCACCGCGAACGCCCAGACCACACCCCCGTGAAGCGGTCGCAGCCGCGCCGGGCCCCGTACCGCCGGGGCGTCGAACAGGTCGATCTGGGCCGGGCCCGCGGGCAGCCTCGCGGCGTCCTCGACGCGCGCGAACGCCAGACGGACGAAGTGCGCTCGCCCGTCCACGGGAGCGACGACCGTCCGCACCGGGACGTCGCCCACCGACTGCCCTCGCCACAGCGCCACAGCCGGCACGACGCGCACCACCTCCCCGCGCTTCGCCCGCCGCCAGGCCCGCCGTATCCCGACTAGAACGGGTGTTTCGCGTATGGCCGAATGCAACGCGAAGACGACGATCAGCGCTGCGGCAGGGATGGCGACCAACCCCCAGAGTGGGAAGGCGCCTTCCGCGATATATTCCCGCAGCCAGAGGAACAGGACGAACGCCTCCAACCCGATGATGGCCGCGGCGAGGGCGAGAGCTGAGGCGGGTGCCGGTGCGCGGCGCTTACCCTCACGCCGTGCTACGCGAAAGGCCTTTCGCTCGTCCCGCGCCGCCCGAACGCGTCCGTCAGCCATGGCATCCGAACGCTTCTCGATAGCCGGGGGTTCGCACCGAGTTCTCCTGACCGTGAGTGGTTATGCCTCATATCCATAGACGTGACCGGAGCCCGCGATGTTCGCCCCCGCAATGGCCCGGCGCAGTTCTCCCTGATCGCCAACGATTACGAGGGTGTGGAGTCCGTCGTCGGGGGCTTCAGCGTGTATCGCCGGGGCGCGAGGCCCGCGCGGGCGGGGCTACGGCGGTTGCGCAGGGGCGTCTTGGACGCCGCCCGCGTGATTCGTGCGGCGGCGGACGCGTAGGCCACGCCGCCCGCCAGGGAGGCGAGCAGGGCCAGGAGCCGGGAGTGGCCGTCCAGCAGCGGATAGATCTGCCAGTGGACGAGGTAGATGTACAGCGAGGCACCGGCGAGCAGTCCGGCGAGGCGGTTGATCAGGGCGGTGCTCGGGAGCATGGGGATCCAGATCAGCAGGGTCACGCCACCGACGACGATGATCTCCCGCAGCGTTTCGCCCGAGCCGAAGTAGCCCGGGACGGTGGCGAGCGCGGTCGCGGTCACCAGCGACCGTCGCGCGGCGGTGGCCGCCTTCGCCGCGGCCCACCCGAGGGGGAACATCCAGAGCGCGGTGATCGCGTCCGGGAGGTCGGAAAGGCCGAAGAAGTCGTAGCGGACGACCAGGGCGGCCGGCAGCAGGACGAGGGGGAAGCCGAACGGTGCGCGGCGTTCCGCCCGGTCGAGGGCCGGGACGCTCAGCCACGCCGCCATCGCGAGCAGGATGTAGACGATGATTTCGATGAACCAGTAGTTGCTGTTGTACCCGAAGGCGCTCTTCAGCAGCAGGACGTCCACAAGGTGGTAGTCGGCGGTGAGCAGTGCCGCGAGGACGAGCCAGATGACGCTCGGAACCGCGATCCGGTGGAGGGCGCCGAGCACGTGCCGGCGGCGTTCGCCGCGTCCGGACGAGGTCAGGTGGAACCGGGCGAAGTTGAAGCCCGCCACCGCGAGCAGGATGTGCGCCCCGCCCCGGACGGTGAAGATCGAGATGTGCGATCCGGCGATGAGGACGATCGCGGCGGCGCGCAGCACGATTCCGGTCTCCAGGGTCCGCCACCGGGAACGCCCGGCCGGGCGCCGCAGGTCGCGGATGGGCCGGGTGTGCCAATCGGGGGGCAGCGTCCCGAGCGCATCCTCCAGTTTCAGCGACATCTCGACGTAGGAGAGCGAGTCGCCGGCGAGATCGACGAAGCTGTGGTCCTCGGTGACGCCGGTCTGGTCGAGAATCTGCTCGTACAGGCGGACCAGGTCCGTGGCCGGCACGGGTTCTGGACGCCCCAGCCCCAGCACGGCCCGGTAGTCGGGCTTGCCGGTGGGGAGCACGGGCAGCTCGGACACCGGGTGCACGCCGATCACCTTGGCGGGCAGGCCGCATTCGGCCGCCACGAGCCGTCCGACGTGCCGGGTGTCGGCGCCACCGGTCACGGCCACGATGAGGCCCTCATCGTCGCCCGTGCAGAGAGCGGCCATGCCGTGCCGGGCGAGCATCGCCTCGATGCCCTGCGGGTCGATGCGCAGGCCGTAGAGCTTCAGGAACCGGCTGCGCCGCCCCACCACCTCGTACAGGCCGCCGGGGAGGAGCCGAGCGACGTCACCGGTGCGCAGTTCGTGGACGGTGCGGCCGAGGGCGAGGTCGGCGCGGTTCTCGGCGTAGCCGAGCATGACGTTCGGACCGGAGTACACCAGTTCGCCCGTATCAGCGCCGGGCCAGTCGGGCAGGGGTTCGAGCCGGATGGACCCGCCCGGGACGGGAACGCCGATGGCCTGGGGGTGGGATGCCACGAGATCGGGTGGAAGGTAGGCCATCCGGGCCGTCGCCTCGGTCTGCCCGTACATGACGACCAGGTCCCAGCCGCGTCGCCGCCCGAGGTCCGCGTAGCGCGCGACGTGGTCGGGCGCCAGCCGGCCGCCGGCCTGGGTGATGTAGCGCAGATGCGGGAGCCGCATGTCGGCGAAGCCCACCCGGTCGAGCAGGCCGAAGGTGTAGGGGACGCCCGCCAGCGCCGTCCCGCGAGCGTCGCGGAAGAGAGTCCAGAAGCGGTCGTCGGTCACCGAGAGGTCGGTGAGGATCAGTCCGGCGCCGCGCAGCAGATGGCTGTTGATGACGGACAGGCCGTAGCAGTAGTACATCGGCAGGGTGGTGGCGGCGCGGTCGCCGTCCCGGATGTCCAGGTACTCGGCGATGGACGCCGCGTTGGCCTGCAGGTTCTCGTGCGACAGCCGGACGAGCTTCGGCGCACCGGTCGAACCGGAGGTGCTGAGCAGCAGCGCCAGGTCGGGGTGCAGCGTGTGCGCGGAGGAGGGGCGGCGTTCGAGGAGCGTCCCGTCCGGGAGGGCCACGACGTCCGGGTCGTAGACGTCGATCAGGGACGACAGGGAACGGTCGTGCGGAACCAGCAGGACGGGATGCCCGGCCGCCAGCGCCGCCAGGTAGACGACCAGCGCGTCCACCGTGTTGGCCCCGGCGAGCAGCACCAGCCGGCGCCCGGTGCCGAGCCGCTCGGCGGTGGACGCCGCCAGCGCCGCCAGTTCGCGGTAGGACAGCGTCCCGTCCGCGGTGACGACGGCCGTCCGGTCCGCGTGCTCTCCCAGGTCACGGGCGAACGGGACCGGTTGGGACTTCAGGTGGGGGCGGCTCACACGCGAATCTTAAGTAAGGCTAACCTACCTACCAACACCGCCCCCCGAAGGCATCCCGAGGAAGCCCATGCGATTCCCCCTGCGACGTTTCACCACCGCACTCGCCTTCGCGGCCGTCCTCCTGCCAATGGGAGCGGCCTGCGGCCTAGGATCCGACGCCGGCCTCATCATCTACTCCGGCCGCAACGAGGGCCTCGTCAAGCCGCTGCTGGACAAGCTGGAGGACGCGGTCGGCACCGACGTCGAGGTCCGGTACGGCGCCAGCGCCGAACTGTCCGCGCAGATCCTCGAGGAGGGCGACGGCACCAAGGCCGACCTGTTCCTCTCCCAGGACGCCGGGGCGCTCGGCGCCCTCGCCAAGGAGGGACGCCTCGCCAAGCTGCCCCAGCCGTCCCTCGACAAGGTCGCGGCGCAGTTCCGCTCCAGCGCGGGCGAGTGGGTCGGCGTCTCCGGCCGGGTCCGCGTGCTCGCCTACAACCCGAATCTCATCCCCGAGGCGCCCGACAGCGTCCGCGACCTCGTCAAGCCGGAGTGGAAGGGCAAGATCGCCTACGCGCCGACCAACGCGTCCTTCCAGGCGTTCGTCACCGGCATGCGGGTCCTGGACGGCGACGATGCCACCCGCAAGTGGCTACAGGGCCTGAAGGCCAACGGCGTGAAGGCGTACGACAACAACATCGCCGTGCTGGACGCGGTGAACGCCGGGCAGATCGGCCTGGGGCTGATCAACCACTACTACTGGTACGAGAGGGTCGCGGAGAAAGGTGAGAACAGTGTCACCGCCAAGCTCCACTACCTTCCCGGCGCCGACCCCGGCGCGCTGATCAACGTGGCGGGCGTGGGCGTGCTCAAGGGCGCCGCGCACCCCGCGGCCGCGCAGAAGGCCGTCGACTTCCTGCTCTCCAAGGAGGCGCAGACCTACTTCAGCGACGAGACGAAGGAGTACCCGCTGGCGTCCGGGGTCACCAGCAACGTCCCCGGCCTCCCTCCGCTGGACTCGCTGAAGGCCCCCGAGATCGACCTCGGCAAGCTGGAGTCGCTCCAGGAGACCCTGAAACTGCTCCAGGAAGTCGGCATGGTCTGACCTGATGACCACGGCCCGCGCACCCTGGGTACTCCTTGCCCCGGCCTCCGTGGCCGGGGCATTGGCACTACTGCCGCTCGGCTACCTCGCCGTGCGGGCACTGGAGCGCGGATTCGGCTTCGCCTGGAGCGTCGTCACGGCGGAAGGCACCGCGCTGCTGCTCGGCCGGAGCCTGGCACTGGCCGCGGCGGTGGTGCTCGCGTGCCTGGTCCTGGGTGTGTCGCTGGCGTGGCTGACCGTCCGGACGGCGCTGCCCGGGGCCCACGCCTGGTCGATCGTGGTCACGCTGCCGCTGGCGGTGCCCAGCTACGTGGCGGCGTTCGCGTGGCTGTCGGCGGTGCCGGAGTTCGCCGGGTTCGCCGGGTCGGCGGTGTCACTGACGCTGGTCAGCTACCCGTACGTGTACCTGCCCGTCGCCGCCGCGCTGCGCGGCGGCGACCCGGCGCAGGAGGAGACGTCCCGGTCGCTCGGTGTCGGCGTGGTCCGAACGTTCTTCCGCGTCACCCTCCCCCAGGTGCGTCCCGCGGCGGCCGGCGGCGGGCTGCTGGCCGCGCTGTACGTCCTGTCCGACTTCGGTGCGGTGTCGCTGATGCGGTACGACACGTTCACGCGCGGCATCTACACGTCCTACCAGGCCAGTTTCGACCGCACCCCGGCGGCGGCACTGAGCGTCGTGCTGGTCGTGATGACGGTGGCGCTGGTCGCGCTGGAGAGCCGCACCCGCGGACGCCGCGGGCACGCCAGGACCGGGACGGGGACGGCCCGCCCGCCGGTGCCGCTGCGCCTCGGCCGCTGGACGGCCCCGTCGCTGGGCTGGTGCGCGGCGGTCGCCGCCGCGGCCGTCGTGTTCCCGCTGGCCACGCTCGCCTACTGGCTGGTGACGGGAAACCGCTCCACCTGGGACCCCGCCGGACTCGTGAACACCGCCGGGGTCACCCTCGGCGTGGCCGCCGCCGGGGCCGCGCTCACCACCGTCCTCGCCCTGCCCGTCGGCGTCATCGCCGCCCGCCACAGGGGGCGGCTCCCGGCTCTGCTGGAGCAGGCCGCCTACGCGGGGCACGCCCTGCCCGGCATCACCGTCGCCCTGGCCATGGTGTTCTTCGCCGTCCGGTACGCCAACCCGCTGTACCAGGAGTTGCCGCTGCTGGTCTGCGCTTACGCGGTGCTGTTCCTTCCGCTCGCGGTCGCCGCGACCCGCGGTGCCGTCCTCCAGTCCCCGCCGGTGCTGGAGGACGTCGCCCGCTCCCTCGGCCACGGCCCGCTGCGGGTCCTGCGGACGGTCACCGTTCCGCTGGCCGCGCCCGGCATCGCCGCGGGCGCGGCCCTCACGTTCGTGGTCTGCATGAAGGAACTGCCGGCCACCCTTCTGCTGCGTCCCACCGGGATGGACACCCTCGCCACCCGGCTGTGGACGGAGACCGGTGTCGCCTCCTACGCCGACGCCGCGCCGTACGCGGCCGCGCTGATCCTGCTCGCCGCCGTCCCCTCGTACCTCCTCGGGAGGCGCACATGACCGATCTGCAGATCGAGGGCCTGACCAAGGCGTACGGCCCGGACACCACCGTCCTGGACGGTCTCGACCTCACCGTCCCCAGCGGCTCGCTGGCCGCCGTCCTCGGCCCCTCGGGCTGCGGGAAGACCACCCTGCTCCGCATCATCGCGGGCTTCGTCCGCGCCGACGCCGGGACCGTCGCCGTGGGCGGACGTCTCCTCACCGGGCCCGGGGCGCACGTCCCGCCGGAGCGGCGCCGCATCGGCATCGTGCCCCAGGAAGGCGCGCTGTTCCCGCATCTGAACGTGGCCCGCAACGTCGCCTTCGGCGTGGCCGACCGGGCCGCACGCCGCCGGCGTACCGGGGAGATGCTCGAGCTGGTGGGCCTGGCCGGGTACGGCGACCGGATGCCGCACGAACTGTCCGGCGGGCAGCAGCAGCGGATCGCGCTGGCCCGCGCGCTGGCGCCCGAACCGGCGCTCGTGCTCCTCGACGAACCGTTCAACGCGCTGGACAGCGCGCTGCGCGCCGGTGTGCGGGCCGACGTTCGCGCCGCCCTGCGCGCCACGGGCGCGACCGCCCTCCTCGTGACACATGACCAGCAGGAGGCGTTGTCGACCGCCGACCTGGTGGCCGTCGTCCACAACGGGCGCGTGGCGCAGTGCGGCTCGTCACATGACGTCTACAGCCACCCCGCCGATCCCTGGGTGGCAGGGTTCGTCGGTGACGCCGTTCTCCTTCCGGGGGACGCCGCGAACGGGAGGGCGACGACCCCCCTCGGCCCTGTCGAGCTGCACACCTGCGACGCGACCGTCCAGGGCACCGTGATCCTGCGGCCCGAGCAGCTGCGGCTCACCGACCCCGGCGGCACCGCACCCGCCGGGACGGTGACCGACGTCCGCTACTACGGTCACGACGCCATGATCACTATCGATGTCGACGGCCTGGACACACCGGTCGAGGTCCGCGTCGACGGGCACGTGCACCTGCGCCCACGCGACCGTACGGGCGTCCGCATCACCGGCCAGGCCGCCTTCCATCCGGCGCCGCCCAGCGCGAACGGTGCGGGCGAAGTGCGGACCAAGGCCGTTTCGGATTAGCACTCCCCGCGGAATCGTGACCGTGACCCGCGCACCGCAGCTGCGGAACGAACCCATGTGGCAGGGCACCGAGAGCGGTGGTGCGAGTACGGGTGCGCGCCACGCCTCCCGGCGATTCCACCGGGTCTGTCGTTCATTCCGCTCGGCATGGCGGCCTCCAGCGGATACATCGATGTGATTGACCTCACAGGAGGTTGATGAAGCCCACCGAGTGCGGACGGTCAAGCGACAAGGCCCCTGGAGCCCGCACGGTGAGTCGCTGCCGCATTTCGGCATGGGCAGGCCCCATGAGCCCTCAGCACACAAGGAAAGGAACGTTCTTGCTGCGCAGAATCCTCTCAGCAGCCGGCATCAGTCTGGCCGCCATCCTCATCTCCGCGTCTCCGGCGCACGCCGGAACAGACATCCCTCCCACCTACAGCCCGGACATGGGCGCCGGCGGTAGATTCACTTCCAACGGCGACATCTTCCGGGTCTGCGATCTCAAGCTGGATGGCCTGCGGGCTCGCATGTACATGTGGCGGAGTGACGCGCCGCACTACCTGCCCGGCATAAGCAACGTATACCTTGGACATGTAGACGACACGACCGCCGACGGCAGCTGCGTGGACAAGGGCATCAACATTCCCGAGTCGTACGAGGTCACGTTCAAGATCTGCACGTTCCGCGCTTCGGACCGGAAACCGATCAGCTGCAGGTACAGCCCCCCGGGTGTCGCCTAGTACACCAACCGCACTTGGTGATCCTGGTTTGCTCGGGGCTGGGACGTGGGGTCGGCCACCGCTGTGATCATGTGAATGTAGGCGAACCAAATGATCGGCGGTGGCCACCTTCGACCCTGCTGAGCCGGGTTTCCACCGTTGGGGGCGGCCCGCTCGACCGGCCTGCCCGGGCCGGCCCGCGTCGCGGGATCCAGGTGGAGCGTCGAGGAGTGTCTCCAGGCGACCGAGAACGAGGGCGGTCTCGACCGCTATCAGGTTCGCAGCACCTTGTGTCTGGAGTACTAGACCGAAACCGGGGCCTCGCGCTGGGCGGCAGCGGTCAGGTGGTTGCTGTACCGAGGCGAGCCGAAATCCGTGAACCGCCCCTTGCGCATGGCGTCCCGGATGTCCCGCACCGTGTCGACGACCCGGTGACTTGGCGTGAATCCCAGCTCCCAGCCGATGGGGTCGAAATTCACCCGGTAGTTGAACGAGTCCTGCTGCTCCTTGCGGATGTCCAAGCGGACACCGGCGATCTCCTCGGCGATCAGTTCGCCGATGGTATGAATGCGATAGTTCTCCTCACCGGAACCGCAGTTGTAGATGCTCGGTGCGGCCCGGTCATCTTGAAGGATGAGTTGCACGGCCGCAGCCGCGTCCTCCACGTGCAGGAATGGATGCCGCTGGGTGCCGCCGTGCACAGTGACGCCGCCGTGCGCCACGGCGTTGGCCGTCATGACATTGACGGCGAGATCGAAACGCATCCGGGGTGAAAGACCGTGGACGGCGGCAAAGCGCAGCAGACGGGGCGTGAGCGCGTGACGGGGCAGAGAGAGCAGATGGTGCTCGGATCTCATCTTGGATTCGGCATAGACCGACTGGGGCGCCATCGGCGACCACACGTCCACTTCCGCGTCCGCCGTGACTCCGTAGTCGCTGCAACTGGAAGCGTGGACCAACGTCCGCACACCCGCACGGCGACAAGCCTCAGCCACCCGAATGGTGCCGAGGTAATTGACCTCCCAGGCGGTGTTCGTATCTACCTCGCAGGCGGCATCGCCCACAATCGCCGCCAGGTGCACCACCGCGTCCACACCATCGAGGGCTGTCTCCCAGGAGCCGGCGTCGCGGACGTCGCCGTCGATATAGGAGACGCGGGGCAGATCAAGCTGCGGGCCGCCGACCAGACCATTGTCGACAACCACGACATGTGATCCGGACCGGCTTAGTCTTCGGGTCAGCACCGACCCGATGTACCCGCGCCCACCAGTGATCAGGTACTTTTCCATGGCTCGTTCTTTCCCCTCGGTTCTGCACGTCCCCGCCGCCAAGGAGTGATGGCGAGACGATTCCCTTGTCGCAGACCCGGTTAGCCCTCCGCGCCGATGAAATCGGCGTTCCTGCCGATGAGACTGGCCTTACCTGTCGCGGGCAGGTGCGCGAGGCCCTGGTAGAGGTAATGCAGATTGAAGTGCGTCCGCTGCTTCCTACCCATATAAATGGCAGTGTCCTTGGAGGGTTTGATGTAGTGAGTGGTCGAAGTCATCTCTTTGTCATAGGCTCCGTTGAAGACTGCCAAGACGCCCAACTCGGTCTTGAGCGCGTACACGGTGCTGTGCTCGGGGCGCACGGGTGTGAATACGACCCGCGCCGAAAGGTTCTTGTTCCGATTCCTATGGACCGCGCGGGCCCTCTGGGCCGTCGGCGTCGATACCAGCGTCTGCTTGGACTTTCCTGTGCCGCCCGTGACGACAAGGTCGTTGACCGAGCCGGCGAGGTCGTTCGGAGCCAGGACCCCCACCTTGCGGTCGGGCGAGACGGCGGTGGCATACCCGTCGTCGTCCAGGGTCACCTTCGGGATCTTCCCCTCCGCGGAGACACCTGCAACGTTCTTCCAAGCTCCGTTCTCCGCGCCCCGGTCGAAAACGAGAAATCTGCGGAAGTTCTTTTCGGAAGCCTCACCCTTGACGGTCGCCTCGACAGCGAACCATGTGGTGCCCACCGGAATGTAAAAGTGGCGATCAATGTAGAAGAAGGGCGAGCCATACGACTTCCGTTTCTTGGCGGGCAATGCGGAGAACTGCTCGTACCCGGCCTGGCTGCTCGCGAGCAGCGCACCGCCCTCGACCGTCGAGAGCAACCTGCTGTCCCGGGTCTTGTTCGCCTGATTGTTGACCTTCTCATACCGGTCGACGACTGCCCCGGCCTGCTGGACGGTGATCGCCGGACGCGGACCGGACTCACTCGCCTTCGATTTCGGTGCGAACCTGTCGCCGACGCCGCCACCGCAGCCTGCCGCACCGGTCAGGGCCATGACACAGGCCAAGACCGCGGCGGCGCCCGCCGAATGGGAAAATACGCGACGGGCTCGCGACCCGAATGGCAGAAGGAGATCCCCCAAAGCGGTCCCACTTTCCCAGCGCTCTCGAGTCCTCGAGATGTTCGCTTTATCTGGAGATGAACATAAACGACATATCTGCGGACAGGGCCCCGGATCAAGGTTCAAGATTTCGTGGGTGACATCCTCAGCGAATCAAGCAACGGCCCATTTCGGTCGTGTCGATCCGGTCGATGCCGAAAGCCCTGACGCAAAGAATATGACGTGCGGGCGCCCATGACCGCACCTGGAGAGTTCCAGGGTGTGAGTGCCCAATACCGTGTCACCAGTGCGGCCTGTGCCGGCGCGTGGTCGCCGGTACCAACATTCGCAGATCTGGGGTCCGCGGGGCCCGGCACTGATCGCGGTCTCCTCGATGCGCCGGAAGATCGAGGGGAGACCTTCCCGGCCCATGGCGCCGTGCAGGTTGAGCGGCTCCAGCAGCTCGGCGAAACAGGTGGATTCGCCGCCGCCGACGGAGACCTGGCGGTGGCCGAGCACGATCCGGTGTGCTGAGTCGGGTCGTGCTCGGATGCTGGACGGCGAGCGCGCCTACGAGGACATCGTCCCCGACTATTACGCACGTGGGTTTGAGCCTGGCGACCGGTAATTGCCGTGCAGCGGCGGACCGGCGATCCCGGCCGATTCCGAATACGCCTGGGCGACGACGGCCAGGACGACGACATATCTGCCCCGCTCCCAGACACCGCTCCTGGAACTTTCCAGGGGCAGCTATACGCGCCGCCTGTCATCGTCGTCCCCGACTAGCCGATCACCGTGATGTCTCCGGCGGCGAGTCGGGCCTGCATTCGCAGGATCGGCCACGCGCTGGACGGGTCGACCGGCAATGCGCATCGGCACCGCACGAATGGAGGAGACGCAGGATCGAACAAATGTGAACTCTGCGCTCACGCCTATTTGCGGCCCGCAACAGGCGGTTGCGTGATCGTTGACTCTCCCGCGAATGATGGCGCAGTGGAAAATCATTCCAGCCAACGGAAGGGAATCCCGAGATGAAGACCACACGCATGCTGGGCATGGCCGCGGTCACTACGGCCGCTGCTGCCACCGCGATGACGATATCGGCGGTACCCGCGAATGCGGGGGCCGATGGGAAGTGCGGTAAGGGGTGGGTCTGCCTCTACGAGAACGAGGACTTCAACCAGGACGCCAGCGACCACTGGCGTGACTTCAAGAATGGATATAGCGATCTCAGGGACTTCAACTGGAAAACAGCCGACGGTACCGTCAGCAGCGACGGCATGGACAACGAGACCAGTTCCGTCCGAAACAGGAGGGGCAACTGCATAACGCTCTACCAACACGTCGGATTTGGAGGCGCGAGGACCAAGATCCACTCAGGATCGTCAAATGACGACGGTAAACTGTCGAACAACGATGTCGGCGACAATCGAGCGAGCGCGATCCGGATGACCTGCTAGGCAAACCATTTGCGGTTGGCTGTCTCTCCCGCAGCCGCCGGTGAACAGCCAACCGCAGGGGCCGGAGAATGGATCATGTTCAAATGACGCCCCCTTCCGCGCTGACGGCGATGGTGCTGTCCGTCGCCGCGCTGGTCACCGGCTGCGGCGCGAAAGCGCAGCCGCCGCCTTCGACGTCACCGTCCCGGCCGGCAATCGTCCTGCCCTTCGATTCGTATGCGCTCAGCGCTGACGATGACGCCGTGGTCCAGGCCGCCCAGGTGGTGCTCATGCGGGAATGCATGGCCACGAAGGGGCACGGTTGGACTCGGCCGCCGAGCCCCACGAGACAGCCTGCACTGCTGGCCGGCAACGCCCGCCGCTACGGCCTGGCCGACCCCCGAGCCGCCGAGCGCTTCGGCTATCACGTCCTCGAGGAGCCGTGGCGGGCGCGCGCCCAAGCGGCCGAGACGGCGTGGTCGGAGCAGTTGAGCAAGGCAGAGCACAGCGCATTGTTCGGGGCTGGTGGATGCGTGGAAAAAGCCGACTCCGTCCTGTGGAAAGGTGTCCGCAAGCGGGACGTCTCGTTGCTGTTCGGCCTGGAAAGCAAGGCGGTCGACAATTCCGCCAAAGATCCCGCCGTGGCATCGGCCACCGCGGCGTGGAGCCGCTGCATGAAGCGCAGCAACTTCACCTACCGGACTCCGCAAGCTGCCGTGCAGGATCGGCGATGGAACCTTAACTCGCCGGAGATCTCGCGCGGCGAGCGGACCGTGGCGATCGCCGACGTCCGCTGCAAAGAGGAGACGAACCTCATCGCTACACGAGCCGCTGCGGAGAAGCGCATCCAGACCGAGATGATCCGACAGCACCCCGCGCGGTTCAAGGCGATACAGGAGGCGAACGGCCGCTACGTCCGCAACGCGCAGGCAGTCCTCGGCCGCGAACGGAGCTGACGCCGCACCGGCGCCTCCTTCACCCCTCCCGTCACCGGTGAGCATTTGTCCCACCGACCGCCCCGAGGGTCGACGCACCGCAGGTTGCTCACGGGTCTTCTCACGATACGAGAAAGCATCGGCTCGGGTCCCGCTCCCAGTGGGCGCGGACGCCGGAGGCCACAGCCCGGATGGCCGACCGCGTCCCGTTCCCGCCGGGCAGCCGTGTCACCGGCTGCCCGGACGTGAAGGTCGGTCCAGCCGGGGCTCCGGCTTGCGACTGCGGGATCAACCCGGGCCTAGAGTCCTGTCCTCAGGCACGCGGCTCAGGAGCCGCTCCACCTGCCGGGTGGCGGTGCCGATCACGACGGTCTCGGAGTCGTCCCCCGGCTTCGTGGTGAAGTGGGAGATCTCGATGACGAGCACGGCGTTGCCGCGCAGGAGGAAATCCTGGACCCGGAAGGTCGTCATGGCCGCCTTCCCGACACGCCCGTAGTCCACGCGAGTGATCGTTCGCAGCTGCGTCCACCCGGACACCGTGCCGCCTTCGCGCCGCCATCTGTGCTCGCTCGGAGGGGTGAAGCCGCCCTCGTCGCGCTCGATCCGCGGGACGCTCTGGGTCGGAGGGCACGAGACACCGCGATCGAGCGTCTCGAATGCGCGGCGGGCCGACGCGGCATCCGGGTACTCGGCCGCCCATTCTCGCCGACGCGGATCGGGCGTCGTGCCCCTTATGTCACCGCTGATGGTGTGCGCGGCGGTCTTGGCGGTCCCCGGGAACTTCGACAGCTTGTCGAAGCACAGCGGAAATTTCCAGCCGACGGTCTCGGACTTGAAGCCCTCGCCCATCGCGGCGGCGGGGGTGAAAGCCCCCCGCAGCTCCTGCAGCGTGTAGTGCGGGACGGGCTGCACCGCTGGTTCGGAACCGTCGCCTGCCATGCAGCGGGCCGCGCTCACGACGATCGCGGCGCAGACCACGGCCGATGCCATCTTGGCGGGCAGACCCGTGCCCGCCGTCGCCTTCCTCCCAGTGCCGCTGCTCCCCGTTCCGAAAACTCTTCCCATACACGTGACCCCCTCGTTCACCGGATGCCCACTGCCGATGACCGTTCGGGAGACGGCCCACCACGCAAGTCACGATCCTCCAGGAACCCTGGAACCTTCCAGATGTGGCCTCGACTGCCCGCATGCCATCTTTTCGTCGCCAGGTCGCCGACGAGAGCGGCCGGCATTACAAAAAAGACAGCAACAAGACATTGCTTCGTTCGGTGCAATCAACGGATGCGGGCCCGCCAAAGGCGGAGCGGCTGATTTCTGACGCGATCGCCCCCTCCTTGGAACGCCGAATGAAGTGGTCTTCTTGGGCAAGGGAGACCGATGGACATCATGGAGCAGATCGACGGCGCGCGTCCCGGCGCCGACGACTTCCGCACCCGCAATCGGAGGCTCTTCACGCGTCGCAAGGAGCTTCGGGAAAAGCTCACCGAACTACGCATCGCGTTGGGTTCCGATGGGCCTGCGGCGCGCCGGGAACCTGCACTGGGCAGAGCCGAGCGTGAACTGGACGACGTCACCAACGAAATCATAAATCTGAACCTGGGGCTCGTCCGCAAATATGTCGCCATGTTCACCTCCAGGTCCAGCGCGCATACCGAGGATTTCGAGAGCGCGGGCAAGGTGGGGCTGCTCTGGGCGATCTCGTCCTACGATCCGGATCGCGGGCCTTTCGCCAGCTGGGCCTTCAAACCCATCCAGCGGGAGGTGCTGCGCGCGGTACGGGACGCCGATCATCCCAATCTCAATCCCGGGGACTTCGAGAAGCGGCCCGCCATCCTGGCCGCCGAGCGGGCCTATCTGGAGGCCGCCGGGCCGGACGCGCCGGTGGACCATGCCGATGTCGCGCGCCGCGCCGGGGTCACCGAGGCTCAGGTGCGCCGGGTCCTGACCCCGCCCCGGCTGGAGGCCCTGCACCCGCCCGTCGCGGCTCACGGAGAGGACGACGGCGTGTGGGAAGAGCAACTCGCCGATCCTTCCCCGTCCGCCGAGGAGAAGGTGCTGCTCAGCTTCGACCTGTGCGCCGTGGGCCGTGACCTGCTGAAGCTCGATCCCCGCGAACTGTACGTGCTGACGCGGCGGTTCGGGTTGGACGGCGAGCCCGAACAGTCGCTCCGCGTCATCGGTGAACGGCTCCGGTTGTCGCGCGAGGGAGTGCGGCAGATCGAGCAGAAGTCGCTGGCGAAACTCGCCGAGGCCATCGCGGACACATCCGCGGACGCCCCCGGAGGGCTTCGGGGGCGAGCGGGATGAAGCGCGAGCGGGGACCGGCGGAATTCACGGAAGGACCATGGATATGCCAGCAGAGCGGACTTCCGGAGCGGTGACGAACTTCTGGCCGATCCCCGCTGTAGGCGCGGAGGATCACGAGGGGCCGAGCGACGGAACCGACCAGGACAAGCTCGTGGCGGGACCCGGCCCTGAGCAGACCCCGTCTCCCGCCGGGCGGCCCACACCCGCCGCGCAGCCCGCCGCCGAGCCCGCCGCCGAGCCCTTTCCGCCCCAGACGGGCGCCGCTCCGGCTTCTCAGCGGCAGCCGGCGGAGGCGCATGGTCCTGCTGCAAAGCGAAATCCCGAGCAGCCCCCTGCACCTGCGTCCGCTCATGTCCGGCCGCAGGCGCCCGAGTCACGACCGGCATGGGCGCCAGAGCAGCGCGAGAACAGGCCCTCGGTTCAGGCGCCGATGGTGATCCCCGTCGTACGGGCTCCCCGCCGGACCGAGAACGGCGAGGCCATGGCCGCGGCCGGACCGCGGGCTCCGCTCGCGCCGGACCTCGGGTGGCCGGCCGCGGAGGAGATCGCCGAATCGCTCCGGTCGCGGATCCCCGAGGTCTGGATGGAGGCGCTCACCGCCTACACCGCCGGGGACGAGGCCATGGCGCGCCGGGTCTACGACGTGCTCAGCGGTGTCCACCTGCTCGGCGAGCTGTGGCGTGACGAGCACATCGACGAGGTGCACATCCAGGGCACGGAGGTGACGGTCTGCGGCACGGACGGCGTGTACCCGGTCGCCGGCTTCCCCAGCCTCGCCGCCGCCGAACGGGCGGTCGAGGCGTTCACGGCCTCGCGGGACAGGGCGGAGGCCATCGTGTCCAGGATCGGCGACGCCGTCGTCGTGAGCCGCCGTGCCGGCACGGGCCCGGACGTGACCCGGCTCCTCGTCGGCGGGATCATCACCGAGGAGCAGCTCTCGCAGATCACGCTGGAACTGCAGTACCTGCGCGCGGTGACGGTCACCGGCCCGGCCGCGCGGATCCTGGTGCGTGCGCTGTCCTCGCTCGTTCCGGCGGGCAGCCGGGTCTTCCTGGGCTCGTACGCGACCCTGCCGGCGGGATGCGTCGCCGCCGCCGAACCGCTGGAGGCCGACTATGTGATCGGCGTCCGCCCCGGGGTGGTCGCCGAGGAGATGGCGGAGGAGGGCCAGGTCGGTGCTCTCATCGCCAATCCCGAGACGCGGATCCGGGCGGCGCTGAGGTTCGCCGTCCCCGGGCCGTCGATGGCCCCGGGCAGGGTCAGCCAGATTCCGTGAGCACCAGGACGCCTTCCCGGGAGGGATGAGGTTCTGTACGGCGTTCACCCGGGCGGCACGGGGGCCGGTCGCGCGATCGGAGTCCACAGGATGAAACTCGCGGCCTCGTCCGGTGTCACTCCCAGAGCGTCGGCGGCCAGCCGGACGGGGCCGATCTTCTCGGTGTCGCAGCGGGCGCACCGGGTCCTGTTGTCCTCGTGCACCTTCATCGACGGCCGCCCGTCACCGTCCGCGTGCCTGCGCGGGCGCGGACAACACCGCAGGCCCTGCCCATCCTCGGCGGAGGAACCGAGCCGCGACAGGACCGTCCGGACGTCCACCGCGTCGGCCTGGGCGATCCGCCTGTCGTGCGGCGACACGGGTTCGGGCGGCACGACCTCGTGGCCTCCACGCGCGGTGCGCTGCTCCTGCCGGAGCCGGACCGCCTCCCGCCGGGTTCTCTCCAGGTCGATCCCCTGGTCCGGGGCCTCGTCGTCCACGGGTTCGGTCCCGGTGGACAGGAACGGGAACCGGTCGGTGCCTCGTCTCCGCAGTGCCGCGACGAGGACGAACATGGCGAGCGCGTCCCTGGGCGACTCCGGGGGGACCATGCGCAGTCGTGCCGCGTACCGGATCACCGTGGCGGCATGCCGGCTGAGCGGTCCGCGCCCGGCGGAGCCGAGACGCACGGTGGGCATCCCGTCCGGCGCCGGACCGCCGACCTGGGCCAAGGCCAGGAGATCGGAGGGCGGCCCGGCGTCGGGAAGGGCCGCGCCGGCGGAATCGATCCGGGAGAGTTCCAGGACGGCACCGTCGGCGTAGGCGTCGATGCGCCGCCCGGAGAATCCGCACAGCGCGGCGTACGTCACCACGCAATCGGGGACTCCGGCAGCCATGAAGATCACCCGGGAGCGGAAGTCGGCCACCGCCAGCCCGCTCGCCCGCAGGCCCTCCAGGACGGAAGAGATCACGTCGCCGCCCGGCCGGGCCAGAGTCACCGTCGTGACGCCCTCGGGTGCGGGAGGAGAGCCGGGGGTACGGATGGCGAACAGGTAATCGGTCGGCTTCGGCGTCGGTCTCATCAGGTGGGCCGCCCTCACGCATGTGTTCGCCCGTTCCGGAAACCGGTCCGGCGGTCTCCGGAACGGGCGAAGAGAAGTGGTGGGACGGTGACCGCCGGGCTACTCACAGGCTCGCGTCACCGCGACCAGACGATCGGGCCGTTACTGTAACCGCCCTCCGACTCGTCGTACTCGACGCCGGTCACCGGGCGGTCGGCCGGCGAGGCCTGGAGGCGGCATCCCTCGAACGTCGCCCCGGCCGTCGTGAAGGTCGAGTCCGCGCGTCCGCGTTCGCAGCCGGGCATCTCGCCGATAACGCTGACGCCCGTGTTCCGGTCGCCGCCGGCCAGCGCCCCGAGCCTCGGCGCGGTACTGTTCGACAGGTCGGTGCCGCCCACGTTCTCGATCCGGAAGCGGATGAAGTACGGGGTCAGGCCCTGGGCGCGCGAGCCGAACCGCCGCGCGAACGCGGCCTGATCCCCCTGCTCGATCGCGGTGACGGTGATACCGATGGTGCCCGTCTTCGAGGCGTACTCGAACGGGACGACGGCGCGCTGACCGATCTTGAGCCTGGTTCCGGGTTTGGTCACCTGACCGGCCCCGTTCCCGGCTCCGTTGGACGGCGCCGTCCCGGCGGGTTCCGGCGGGGGCGCCTCTGCCGCGGGGGAGGAGGCCGGGCCGGGATCGTCGTCCCCGAACGGCAGGCACCCGGTGAGCATCCCCGTCGTGGTCATTACCAGTGCGCCCAGCGACATGATCTGCGTGCGATTGATGGAATTCTCCTTTGGGAAGCGCGGCAGATGCTCGCGCGACACGGCGCCTCTACCGGCGTGAAGGCTGTGAACTCGCATCCGGAGCCTTCGGGTCCGCCCGGCTTCGTCGCCGCATCCGTGATCTCGTACGGGTGACCGTTCGGAGCCCGGCGTGCTCGTCAACCGTCGACTCGATCTCAACCTGTTCGGTTGCGGAGACGCCCGGCGTCCGGACGGTCCCTCCCGTCGGGCATCCCGCCGGTCTCACGGACAAGCCGCCGTTCCTTCGAGCCGCGCGGGGGTGCGGTGGCGCCCCCGCTCCGCACCCCCGCGCTTTCACCGTCCCTACCGAGCGAGCCCGACGCAGGGTCAGGTCCCGGCTCCGGTGGCCCGTGGCCGCGGTGACCGGCGGCCAGATCCCGCGGCGGCCCGGGCCGTCGGCCCGGCGGCGGGCTGACGGCGACCGAGCCTGAGAACGGCAACGAAAGGAGGCGCGACCGGTGGGAACGATCCTGGGCGACCTCGGTATCGAGTCCCCGCTCGTCGGCATGGCGGTGACAGCGCACATCACGTCGGTCGGTCCCGACGGGTTCGGCTGCGCCGTCTACGATCTCGCCACTCTGCGTCCCCGGGACGCGCTCCTGCCCCGCACCGATGCCTACGATCTCGCGGACGGGGCCACCGCCCCCGAACTGGCGGTGGGCGACACCGTCATCGTGCTGGTCGTCGGTGTATCCGGTGGGCCGCAGCGGGGCGACGAGCGACTCCTGCTGTCGGCCACGGCCCCCGAGCTGGCCGGGCGCATCCTGTCCGGCTTCGTCAGCGAGATCTGCACCGGCAAGGTCGTCATCAAGGCCATCGCGCGGGTCGCCGGGGCCAAGACGAAGATCGCGGTGGCGCCCACCGTCAAAGGGGTCGATGCCAGGGGGGCCTGCATCGGGCGGGGCGCGGCCCGGCTCAAGGGCGCCGGGCGCCTGCTGAACCGCGGCTTCGGCCATGAGCGACTGGAGATCATCGAGTATTCCAGCGATCCGGAGAGCTTCCTCGCCAATGCCATGAGCCCGGTTCAGGTCACCGAGGTCCTCATCCGGGGCGACAACGCGGTCGTCGCGGTCGAGGAGCACCACATCTCCGGCGGGATCGGCGAGGGCGGTCTCAACGTCCAGCTCGCCGGGCGGCTCACCGGACATTACGTCCACGTCGTCAAGGCGGGTACCGACCTGCGCGGCGCCCTGGAACGCGATGCCTCCGGCAAGACGCATCCGGCACCGGCACCCCAGTGGCCCGGAGGCTCCCCCGGGGCCGGTCGTGAATCAGTCCGGTTGTCTGACCGAGGGGCGGCGGGACGGGAGGAGCGATAGGTGTTCCGCTTGAACCAGGCCGAAGCGCAGGGCGGTGTCCACTGCCGCAGCTCGTTTGCCGTCCTGTCTTTCGTTCTCGAAGGGTTGCCTGACGCGCAGTTTCTGTTCGGCCAGGTAATCGATGTGGAAGTTGACCGCGCGCAGGGTGGGCGGGCCACCGGGCAGAGCGCGCAGACGTTCGACCACCTGGCGTGAGGTGGGGACGGCGGTGGAGGACTCGTCTCGCAGGCGCGGCTCGCAGAGAGCCACCAGGATGAGGAAGTAGATCGCGTCGTGGTCCAGGGAGAAGGCCGCGATGGTCGCGGTGCCGACCGATTCGTTCAGCTCCATGTCGTACGACTCCAGGTACATGTGCTGTGGTGCGTAGACCTGGAAGGAGGCGGTCGGCTCCCGAGGGGAGCACACGACACGGGAGAACTCGAAGGGCACCGGGCAGGAGGCACGAAGCGGCGGTATCCGAAGGTACTCCCCCGCCCCCTCCGGGTTCTCCACCACATAGGTGTGGTCTTCGCTGAAGTTGCTCAACCGCCAGTGGTCTTCCACCGCGAGAATCTCACCCGCCAGGCGGGGCACCGTGGGGTTGTCCAGGCGCAGGTCGATCTGGAGGCTGCGGGCACCGCGTCCGAATCTCAGACTCTCGCCGGGGGCCAGTTCCAGGCGTACCGGGCCCCGACGCGAATCCGGCGGCAGGTACACCAGAACGCCCGACATGCCGTCACCTCATCGAAACTCGTCTGCGGGGAGCGGTGTGTCCGATTAAAACGCTCCATAATGCTATCTGCTCTAATACTTCCAGGCACCACGGCTGATTCGCGAGGGGAGCGGCATGCAGCCATTGCGCGCGGACGACCCTGCGCGGATCGGCGGATACCGGCTGGTCGCGCGCCTGGGGGCGGGGAGCATGGGCCGCGTGTTCCTGGGGCGCGGCCTGTCGGGAGACCTCGTCGCGGTGAAGGTCGTCCACGCGCGCTTCGCCCATCGCCGAGACCGCCGCGAGCGGTTCGCCCGTGAGGTCGCCGCCGCGCGCGGCATCGACTCCGCGTACGTCGCGCCGGTGGTGGACCATGACACGGACGCGGCCGAGCCCTGGCTCGCCACCGTCTACCTGCCCGGCCTCACCCTGCGGCAGGCGGTGGAGGTGCACGGCCCGCTGCCCGCCGCGTCGGTGCGCGCTCTCGGGGCGGCGCTGGCCAAGGCGCTGGAAGCCGTCCACCGGGCCGGTGTCCTGCACAGGGACCTCAAGCCGTCGAATCTCGTGCTGACGCCCGAGGGGCCCCGGGTCGTGGACTTCGGCATGGCCCGGCCCGAAGGGGCCGACACGATCACCATGCCCGGGTCGCTGCTCGGCACCCCGGGATACATCCCGCCCGAGCGGATACGCGACCGGCGGTCGGACCGTGCCGACGACATCTTCGCGCTCGGTGCTCTGCTCGTGTACGCCGCCACGGGGGAAGGCCCGTTCGGCAGCGGCTCCGCGCAGGTGCTGCTGTACCGAACGCAGTTCGAGGAGCCTCGGCTGGACGCGCTGCGCACCGCCCTGGACGGCGACCCGGAACTGGCCGAGATCATCACGAGGTGTCTCGCGCGCACTCCCGAACGGCGTCCCACGGCCGGGGGGCTCGTCGGGTCGTTCGCCGGAGAGCCCGGCGCCGCCGGAACCCAGTGGCTGCCCGGCGAGGTCGCCGCGAGCGTCACCCAAGCCGGCAGGGCCCGGCCCGCCGTCCGCCCCGCGCCGGGCGCACAGCGCGGCAGGCGGGCCGTCCTGTCCCTCGGCGTGGCCACGGCGGTCCTGGCGACCCTGGGGCCGTCGGCGCACAGCACGGCATCGGTCCCGGCCCGGCGACCGGCGGGCGCGAACACCCGGTCACCGCTGTGGACGTACCGCAGCCCTGACGGCGAGAACCGGCACTGGTTCAACCGGCCCACCGTCGCGGGCGACGCGGTCTACCTCAGCTCCACCAGAGGAGTTCACGCGCTGGACTGCTCTGGTGGCACCCTGCTGTGGACGGCCAACCGGGGGTCCCCGGTCTATTCGGGCATCGCGGTGATGGCATCGGAGACCGTCATGTTCAGCGACGGGCTGCTGCAAGCCGTACGGGCCGTCGACGGCTCGCCGGCCGGTAGATGGCGGGAGCCGTCCGCCGGTGTCACCGGTGTCCCGGCCGTGGAGGGCGACCAGGTCCACCTGTGCGACAGCACCGGGTATCTGACCGCCTACGACGGCCGCACGGGCCAGTGCCGCTGGAGAGTGCGGCTGGTACGTCCCGAAACGGACGGCGGAGCCGACCGGTCCCGTGTCGAGGGCGCGCTCGACCCGGTCATCGCCGACGGCATCGCCTACGCCGCGCCCGGCGGCCTGTTCGCGGTCGACACCGCCACGGGGACCGTCAGGTGGCAGTTCGACGCGGCCTTCACCGCCCCGGCCGTGTGGTGCGGCATGGTCTACACCGCGGGCGGCCGGCACGTGCACGCCCTGGATGCGGCCAGCGGCAAACGGCGCTGGAGCCGCGACATCGGAGGCAGGGTCACCGGCGGTGTGACGGTCGCCGACGGGCTGGTGCTGGCCGGCGACGCCTCCGGCCGCCTGCACGCCCTCGACGCCCAGACGGGCCGTCAGCGCTGGCGGTTCGGCACCGACGGCCCCCTGCGCGCCACACCGGTGGCCGCCGCGGGGACGGTCTACGCCGGTTCGGATCACGATCGTCTCTACGCGATCGGAACGGCGGACGGGGCACTGCGCTGGAGCCATCCGCTGGGACGCCAGACCAGAGTGCACGCGCAGGTGTGGCGAGACCGCGTCCTGGTGTGCGCCGACCTGACACTTCTCCACGCGTTCCCGCTATGACGACCGGTGACCGGGCCACCGGAGCCGCCGAGCCGAGCCGGCGCCGGGCGATCGCCGGCCTGACCGGGGCCGCGATCGTCGGCGGGGCGGCCGCATGGCCTTGGGCCGAAAGGGATATCCGGGCGCCGGCCGTTCCCGGCGGGAACGGGCCATTGCAGTGGACGGCCGAGACGGAGCTCGCGGACGTCCGGTTCTTCGGGCCGGTCACCTCGGAACGGCTGCTGCTGGTCGAGCGGCCGTTCATCGCGCGGCGGCGGCAGCGCGGCAGCGCGCTGTCCTGCCTGGATGCCGTGACCGGCCGCCGGCTGTGGTCGGTACCGCTCGCGGCGACGTTCGGGACACTGCGGAAGGTGGCCGTCTCCGATTCGGTCGTGCTGGTGCGGACGCGGGGGGCGTTGCAGGCGCTGGACCTGCGGACGGGACGGCCGCTCTGGCGTCACGGCCGGCTCACTCCCGGCTCGGGGGCGGCGATGGTGACGGCCGATGCCGGTCTGGTCCTCGACAGCGGCAAGGACGAGAACGCGGCCGAGAGAACCGAACCCCATGCCGTGGTGGCGTACGAGCCCGCCGGCGGGCGGCTGCGCTGGACGGCGACCGTCCAACCGCGCGTGGTGACGACGTACGCCCCGATCCACGCGGCGGGTCTCCTGCTGGGAGCCGCCACGACGGGGCGTCTCTCGGAGAAGACGGCCTTCGTCTACGCCCTGGACGCGGCCACGGGCCGGCAGCGCTGGTGGCGTCCGGTCGAGCCGGACTACGAGGTGGTCCCCATGATGACACTGGCCTACGCCCAGGGCACCGTGTTCGTCTCCCTGGACGGCCGCCGCCTGGTCGCGCTGGACGCCGCGACCGGCGACGTTCGCTGGCGCTCCCAGTTCGAGTTGCGCAGTGAACGGTCGGCCGGGTCCGGCGACCGCGCGCCGACCGGCGCGGACGTCCCCGTGGTCGCGGGGGCCACGGCCTACCTGTGCGGGGCGGACGGTGTGCTGCGCGCCTTCGACGTGCGCCATGGCCGGCAGCGCTGGGCCTTCGCCCTGGGTGAGGGTTCCTCGGCCATGCGATCTGTCCCCGACCGCCCCCGTCCGATCGTCGAAGGCGACCTGGTGTACGCGCTGAGCCGCGGCACCGCCGCGACCCGCCACAGGAGCACCATGCACGTTCTCGGCGTCGCCGATGGCCGGCCTCGCTGGCAGGGGCCCGCCCAGAGTTCCCGCGGCGGCCCTCTCATGGCCGGAGGCGCCCTGTACCTGTCGGACGCGACGGCCGTCACCGCTCACGACCCGGCCGACGGGACCGTCCGGCGCCGCCTGGATCTCGCGGCCCTGGGCGTGGGCGGGAGCCGCGAGCTGATCACCGACGGTGCGCGTCTCTACGTGCTCGCCCCCTCCCGGCTCTTCGCCCTTCCCCTGGAGGGCTGACGGTGGAACCGCTGCGTCCCGGCGATCCGGAACGGATCGGTGGTTACGAATGCATCGGCCGTCTCGGGGCCGGTGGCATGGGGCAGGTCTTCCTCGCCCGCGCGGACGGCGGCGGGCTGGTGGCGCTGAAGCTCATCCATCCCGACCTGGCCGAGGACCCGGCCTTCCGCGCACGCTTCGCGCGGGAGGCCGCGGCGATGCGCCGGGTGGGCGGCCCGTACACCGCCCCCCTGCTGGACGCCGGTGAGGTTCCCCGGCCGTGGCTGGCCACGGCCCATCTTCAGGGGCTGTCACTGGACGAGGCCGTCGCCCGGCACGGCCCGCTGAGCGTCGAGGCCACACGGCGGCTGGGTGCGGCGCTCGCCGAGGCGCTGGCGGCGATACACGCGGCGGGTGTCGTCCATCGGGATCTCAAACCCGGCAACGTCATGCTGACCCCCGACGGCCCGCGCGTGGTGGACTTCGGCATCGCCGGAGGCCGGGACACCGGCACCGCCGACGGCACCGGAACGCCCGGATACATGGCACCCGAGCAGTCGACCGGCGGCCGGGCCGGGTTCTCCGCCGACGTCTTCTCCCTCGGCGGGCTCCTGTGGTTCTGCCGCACCGGCGCGCCGCCCCCTCGGGTGCCACCGGTCGCCAAGGCCGGCCGGGCCATGCGGGGGCCCGCCGTCCCAGACGCGCCGGACCACGTCGGCGACGAGAGCCTGCGGGCCGTGATCGCAGCGTGCAGGGCCGAGGATCCCGCGCGGCGCCCCGGCGTCGAGCAGCTGGCCGCCGCGCTGTCTCCAGGGCCGACGGGTACCGGGTGGCTGTCATCACCGTTGGCCCTCGACATCACCGACCGGGCCGACCCGGTGCCCGGCTCGGCCGGGACGCGTCCGCGTGACGGCGGCCCCGGGCGCCGGCGCGTGCTGCTGCAACTCTCCGGAATGGGCGTCGCGGCCGCCGCGGGCTGGGGAGTGGTCCGTGCACTGGCGAACCCGCGCCCCGCGGCGGCGTCCGTACTGTGGACCGCCCGCGCGATGCTGGTGACCGGCTACGAACTCGGGCCCGTGCTGGGCGGCGGGCTGCTCTTCCTAGATCGAACCGTCGTCACGCGCTCGGGCGCGGCACGCCTGGACCTGTGCTCCCTGGACCCCGCGACGGGACGTCTCCGATGGCGCCGTCCCCTCACGTCCTTCGAGCCGAAGAGAGGCGGGGTGGTCGCGGGGCTCGAGTCCGTGTGGGTCCGCAGCCGCGAGGAGCTGCACGCCATCGATTCCGGTACCGGCGCTGTGCGCTGGTCGCTGCGGCGCCCGTTCCCGGGGCTGGCCCCGGCCGTGGCCCACGGTGACGCCCTGGTGTACGACGTCACCACCGCGCCCCCTCAAGAGGCCGGTGTGGTGTACGCGCTGGAGCCCCGCACCGGCCGCGTGGCCTGGCAACGCCGGATCGACGGAAGGCCCGTGGGTTCGATCGTCGTGGCCGGTGACGTGGTCTACGTCATCAGCGCCTCAGCGCGAGGACGGTGGGAACGCGTGCATGCGCTGAACGCCGCCACGGGGGCCGTGAACTGGACATCCGGTCACGTCGACGCGAAGCGGCGGCAGTCGGCAGTGCCCCGCTACACCGACGCGACGCTCTGCGTCGCGGACGGCACCGTCTACGTTTCCGTCGAGGGCCGCCTCGTTCACGCCCTGGACGCCCGCACGGGAACGGCTCGCTGGCGGATCCGCCCGCCCTTGATCGGCGACGATGCGCGGCCGGAGCCGTACCCGACGGCGGCCTTCCCCGTCGCGGCCGGGAACACCGTGTTCCTGGGCACGGGGGACGGGATGGTGCGAGCCTTCGACAAGGAGGACGGCCGCCAGCGGTGGGCCGTCGGCACCGGAGCGTCTCCGGCCGCCGTCGGGGCCTTCCGCCGCCGCTTCACCCCTCTGACCGGGCACGGCCTGGTCTTCGTCCGCGGTGCCGACGCCGTCCGCGCGCTCCAGGCCGAGGACGGCCGGATCCGCTGGGAGCACGCCACCGACCCTTCCGCGGGCGAGCCCGTCCTGGCGGGCGGAGCGCTGCATGTGCCGGGCAGGTGGGAGGTCACCTCGCACGACCCGGCCAGCGGCCGGGTGATCCAGCGGCTCGACCTGCGCGGCGGGCGCCGCCCGCCCAGCGCCGTGATCGCCGGACGGGACGCCCTGTACGTCCTGGCCGGCGTCGACACCCTCATCGCCGTCGGCCTGCCGGGTCATCCCGGCTGAGTTCTCGTGGTCGAGTGGACCCAGCGCTTGTTGGTGTCGTTGACCTCCTTTTCGGCGGAGGTGAGCTCCACCCTGAACGGGATGCCGGGGCGGCCGCCGACCTTGACCAGGAACCTGCCGCGTCCCGGGGGTTCGGCGTCCCGGTCGACGTCGGCGTTCCACGAGGGCGGCGTCGACCAATCGACGATCATGCGCTCTTCGACCGACGACATCCGCACCACTTCGCTCATCATGGGCATCTCCGACTGCGGCAGCCCGCCGCAGATCACCATGCCCGCGCGTTCGGCGAAGCCCTTGGCCTTGAGACGGTCGGCGTGATCGGGCAACGCCAGCAGGTCGGCGATGGTGTGCGTGACCATCGCCTGGCCGATACCGCGCTGCCGGTTGAGACGGGTGAGGGCGTCGACCCGGTCCACCAGGCCGCGCCCGGACCGCAGGACCCGCCACAACTCGTCGAGGACCAGGAAGAAGTGCCGCTGAGGCGCGATGCCCTCATCGGCCAGCGCGTGCGCGGTCTCCACCGCGCCGAACCCGTCCGACCAGCATGCCAGCAGGACGGCGGCCTGAAGCTCGGCGTCGGCGTCGTCGATCCCGCTGATGTCGATGCAGACGCCTCCGGGATTGTCCAACTCGATCGGCGTGGTGGTCTGGTGTGCGAACGTGTCCCCCATCGGCCCGTCCAGCATCCCCAGCAGCGAGGCGTGCAACGGATCGACGGCGGCGCGGTAGCGCGCCTCGTCCCCGCGGGACAGGGTCACCGACCGGATCTGCTCCGGCCCCTCATCGATCACCCTGATGAGGTCGGGCAGGACGGGCACGCCGGGATGGCGCTCGTCCAGCACGCGCAGGGCGGCGTTGAGGACGGTGCGCTCGGTGTCGGCGATCGGGCCCCCGCGCAGGATCGTGATGAGCGCGGCGACCATGTTGAGCCGGCGGCCGTGCGCGTCGGCGATCAGTTTGGCCCGGGCGCCCCCCGTCAGCCTGACCGCGGCGGCGGCCGTCGCGCCGGGGTCGAGCACGTTCAGCGATCCCAGCCCGCGGCCGAGCTTGACGATCTGCCCGCCCATCACCCGGATGAGATCGACGTAGTCGGGTTTGAGGTCGCCGAGCACCATCGGGACCACCCCGTACCCGGCCAGCCCCACCACCATCCTGCGGATCAGGGTCGATTTGCCCAGCCCCGGCTTGCCCAGCACCAGGACCGACGGGTTGTGGATGAGGTTGGCGCGCTGGAACCACGAGATCGGATCGCAGCACAGCGCCGCTCCGGTGGTCAGGTCCCGGCCGAGCGGCACGCCCACCATGGGCGTCCCCGACCCCGCCCCGAACGGCCACAGCCCGCACACCTGGACGGTGGTCCCGCGCCATTCCGGAGGCATCTCCACGTAGGAGGCCCGGCCCCCGCCCCGGCGGCTGAAACCCCTGTATCCGGGCTCACTCGAATCCTCGCCGGTCTTGTTCTTCTTTCCGTTCTTCTTCGGGTCCTTTCCTGCAGGAGTGCTCACAGCGCGTCCCTCACGGCACCGGGGACCTGAAGGTGATCGGGAAGGACGATGCCCAGCGGCAAGGCGGCCGCGAACGCCGCCGCCTGGGCCCCGTACATCCGGCGCAGCCGCACCCGCGCCGGGGGAGCGAGCGTGTCGACGGCGGCCGCTGCGAGCGGCAGATCCTCGGGCGCGCGGACAGTGGCGGTGACGAGGATGGTGAACCGGGTCACTCCCGCTCCCCTGGCCTCCTCCAGGGCCGACTTATCGCTCTTGGCGACGTCGAGCTGATTCCGGGCCGCGGTGGCCGCGCCATTGAGGCGAAAACGCGCGTCCTTGCGGTCCCGTTCCACGATGTGCACGGCGGCCGCCGGATCGTACGGCCGGTAGAGAAAGGTGACCCGTTTGCGGGCGATGTCCTGGTGCGGGGCGACCAGCCCGGTCATCACGCTGGACAGCACCTCCCCGCGAGGCGCCTCCGACATGCCCCAGGTGATGGAACGGCCGCTGTCGTGAACGTAGTGGTCCCACTGTTCCTGGGCCGCGACCGGTCCGGCGTCCTCCCAGCATGCCCCCTGACCCCGCGTCGCCTCCAGGGCCGACTGCGAGTCGGGATCGTAGGCCATCCGCACGGCGCCGGCGAGTTGGTCGGCGGTCAGCGGGCGGGCGCTTCCGGCGCCCGTCATCGGCAACCCAGAGGTGAGTCCCGGGATGCGCATCCCGATCTCCCGCGCCATCTCCTTGTCGTCCCGGCGCTTGCCACCGGGACGAGGCAGAGACTCGAAGGTGACCGCGACGCGCGTAGAGACCCGTGCGCTGCCCACCGGATAGCTCCGGACGATCTCGTGCAGGGCCGCCTGGGCCAACTCTGGGGCACCCGGATCGATATTGGCCCCGACCTCCTCCGCAAGGCGGTGCCCGAGGTCCGGTGCCGTCTCGATGGTCACGCTCGCGGCGACCACGCCCGGTTCCAGACCCAACGAGGCCAGCCAGTGCCCCCAGTGGGCGACCCAGGTGTCGACCTGCTTCTGATCGACCAGTGCCGCCCCATCAGCGTTGCATTCGAACACCGCGGTGTAGTGCTTAGTGCGCGGCACCACGACCAGGGCAAATGGGCGCCCGTAGGCGTCTCGGGCCTCCACGAGCCGCGACGGGGCAAGCAATCCGGGCAGCCGGCACGAACCGTACTGGGTGACGCCCAGCGGACCCGAACGATAGAGATGCCAGCCCCGGGAACGCCCCCACCACCACGCCACCCGCGCCGTGATCGACTGGAGCGCGTTCCGGCCGTGCTGGTCCTGGATCACCAGCGGCAGCAGGACCAGCCCGAGCACCACGGCGGTGACCAGGCCGGACAGCGGGGAGATCATCGCCACCATGGCGACGATCATCAATCCCACCATCAGGATCATGGTGCCGAGCATCCCCAGCCGCCCGATCCCCGGGGTGACCGGCTTACGCCAGTTTCCGTACGTGGGTTGCCGGTTGTCGTTCGTCACCGTGACTCACCCCATATCGAATCAAGTTATTTGGACTGTTCACCAGAGCCCGGAGACCAGTCCTGAAGGGGCATGGACCAGTCGCCAGGATGAATGGCGCTGCCAGCAGGCTGTCCTTCAGCGCCAAAGCGGTGATCGGGGGGATAGAACGGGCCTTCGCCGCCACCGACCGGCGGCTCATCTCCTGAAGGTGAGCCATCTGCCCCTGAGGGCCCGTCGCCATCGGCACCACCCTTCCCAGCGCGGTCGGCCCCCGCGCCTCCCGTGTTGGAACCGTCACCCTGATCCCTCATGGGCCCACCGCTACCCTCGGAACCATCAGACCCGGAGGGACCGCTCTCATCGGCCCCGCCGCCACTGGGTCGGCGGGGGAAACCCCAGGGCCAGCCACCCCGGGACCCGCCATCCGCAGGTTCGCCGGAACCCTCTGGGGTCTTGTCCTTCCCTTCGGCGAATTCGCTGACCATGTTCCATTGCCGAGCCGCCTCCCGCATCGCGGACAAGCCGACCTCGTTGCTCCGCGTGACTCCGGGCATGACGGCGCGCATGGTCGCGGGCAGGGCGAACACCGCGCAACAGATAAGAGCCAGACCGAGCACATGGTCGGCCTTATAGTCAGAGCTGAGCATTTTGATGGCCGCAGCGTAGATCGTTGCAGCGACAGGCTTGTAGAAGATGAAAGAGATGAGCCAACCGATACTGGTTCTGTAGGCGCGATCTCCGTACGAAGAGAATCTGGCCGCGGCCAGTACGGGAAAAATCCCGACCAGCACAACCAGGATGGCGCTTCGAAAGAGCAACAAAATGAACTGTATGGCCGATGCGGGTATCGCGAACAACGCAAAAATGAACACGAGGGCGGCGTAGCCGAGATTCGCATCTTCTCCCCCGAGCGCGTCAAGTCCTGAAGTCCAGCCGTCGATCCAGTCGTCGCCGACCGGTTGTGCCTCTTTCAGGATCCAGGTCGAGTACTCGTCGCCGGCACGGGTCGCCAGATGCACCGCGGTGGCCAGCATGGAGACCACTATGGCAAGTTCAATGAACTGGAAGAGCGCTTTTCGGAAAGGCTCACCCTTGCGCTGAAGCGCCACCTTGGCGGCCGCGATGAGAAGTCCACTGAAGGCCAGTGCCACGGTCAGCCAATTAGTGTGCGAACGCAGAAACCAGAGCACTCCACCCTGCTCCCCGCTCAGCGGCGGGGCGATGGCATCACCGAGCCACCAGGCCAGTACCGTCTCGAATATATCCAGCGACAGCCGCACCATGCCCTCGACAAGCCATTTGGTGGCCTCAGAGAGGGCGTCACGTACTCGATCTTCGAAAATATCGCGTACCAGCAAGAAGTCCCCGTATCATCTGGAATGAGCGAGCAGAAAGCTCCGTCAGAATAGATCAAAAGATAAGGGCGACGAATCCGATCGCCACGGTGGGTGCTCCTATGACGCAGGCCACCATCACCCAGCCCAGGCCCGTGGCGTGTGCGCCGGCCTCGCCCCTCTTGTGTTTGATCGCCATATTGGCTCCGACGATGATGAAGCCCCCGATGAACGCCGCCCAGACGAACCAGATCAGGAAACCCGTCAAGATTTTCAGGGGTTGCGCGATTCCGGGAGGTGCGGCCACATGGCCGGGCAGCTCCTCGTCGGGTCGCGCGTCGATGGGCAGCGACGGACGCGGAGAAGGGGGCTTGACCACTCCTGCACCTGCAGCAAGCCACTTGACACTGGTCGTCTGCCGGCAGTACTTCAGCGGCCCCCCTTCCTCTCGTATGCAAATTCTGAAGTAGATTGTTTTATCTTTGATGTTGCCATAGTCGGGTATCAGGGTGTACAAGCATTGGTTTCTCTTTCTCTTGGTGACGGTGTGTATCGTCGCGCTTTTCGAGAAGTCATTTGCCGTCAAGCTGACGTCGGCCTGCGCATAGTAGTTGTCAGCGGCCATATCGCATGTTTGCAGAAGCCCGTCACTGGCCCTCCAATGGAGCCGGCCACCATGGCCGTCCGTCCAATCCGTCCAACTGCTGTCGCCGCCACCGTGACTGTCTGTGGTCTCCAGCGACCGGCTCGGACTCCAGGTGATTCTTTTGTGAATTCCGTCCACTCCGTCTCTCGTCAGGAGCCATATCCCACTCTCGATGCCATTGCAGTCTCTCGCCTTGTCGTCCCCCTCTTTGAGCAGGCACACCACGAAACGATATGGCGTCTTGGAGTCAATATGTACACGCCGCGTGGCGCAGTTGCCATCGCCGCGTACGATGAAGGGGCGCTGCTGCCTGTTGGACTTGGGTTCGTCCTCCCAATTTTCGACCGTGTACCCCTTGATGATAATTGCCATGGCATGGAGGTCGTCAGAATCCTTGTCACACAATTCCAGTGCACCGTCGTCGGGGCTCCATCTCAGCGTGCCACCGGTCTCGCCGGAGTCTTTGGTGTCCAAGGTGTGCTCCAACCAGGCAGGGTCCCGGCGTGTGCGCACGGCCGGAACACCCGCAGCCGCAAGCTGTGCGGCGCGAGCAGAGAACCCACGAGGCGACTTGGACCGTTCCTCTGGGTGAGTTGCACCCGCAACAGGGGGAGCCGCCGCGACCGAGACGACAAGACATGAAGCGCCGATCGCGACCAGAACAACACCTAACACAAAGTAGGCAGCCGTCAGGCCCAGCCCACGATGTCGAAGAGACCTTCGGCTTTGGCCGCGATGCCCGCAGCCGCCGGCCACGTGCCGGATCGTCATCAACCTCAGCCTCCGACGATCTCGGTGACGAAGACCCGTGCCGACATGATGACGATGCAGCCGAAACCGACCAAGGCCAGACTCGCCATGTGCCCCCCGCCCTCACCTTTCTGGTGCTTGATCGCCATTCTGGCGCCGATCGTGATGAACCCTGCCACGCACAGCATGAAGGCACCCCACAACGCCCAGCTGAGTAGCTTTTGGAATCGGTCCCAGCCCGGCGGCCGCGTGCTTTCACCGGGGTCGGGGATGACGGGCTCGGTCAGCAGCACCGCATCCGAAAGCAGGTTGGTCATCCACGTCATCGCCGAATCAAGCATGTGCGTCCTCCGAAATGATGCGGTTCAGGTCTTCGGCCAGCCGTGAATAGGCGGACGGCAGCCTGGCCTGGTCCGGGGTCGTGCCGAGGCGCAGGGCCTCAACCCACGGGAGATCCCATACGTGCGGCACGCCGCCAGAAACGAGAAGCAGCAGATCTTTCAGTGGTTTCGGACGCTTTCCGGGCGCGTCGGCGACCACCACCAGGCCCAGCAGCCGTACGGTCGGCAGCACGCCCGCGGCCCACTGACGAGCGGCGGCCTGGGCCGCGGAGAGGCCGGAGACATGGCTGCGCGCGACCAGCAGCACCCGGGAGCGCCCGGGAGGCTCGGGTGTCGGCCAGTAGCGTCCGGCGCTCCTGCCGTGGGGGATGAGAGCGGCCAGCGTAGAGGTGCCGGCTCCCCCATGGCACGAAGCGAACCACAAGTCGGGGCCAGGGCCGCTGTAGCCCGCCAGCCCCAGAGGGCTGGTGGGCGGTGGCGCCAGCCGGGCCGGTACGACCGCATGAGCGTGGAATCGGCCGCCTGGGACGTCTCCCTGGCGGGAGAGGTCCACCGCCGTGTCCGACACGTCCGGTGGACCTTCGGGACCAGGCTTCCCCTGTGATCGAGCGACTTCCGCCGCTTGCATATCGACCCCCCTTGGAGAGGATCCGTGGCCTGCCAGGGCCGGAGCGCCGTCTAGACGGGCATCTCCCGGGCATGGCTCCGGCTCTATGCCGTAGACAGTCGGCAGACCGTTGCGATCGTCAACCGCACAGGAGCAGAGAAAATCGCGGGACGGGAAGGGCGCGTCCCACCGCGCATGGCCCCGGTCGCCATGTGCTCTGACGTACCTGGTCGTCACGCCAAGCCCGCACGACCGCGGGTCGCCGAACAAGACCGCATCGCGGACGAATCCGAGCCTGGCAGGACCATGGGCCCTGTGCTGGTCGGCCGGTCGGGTCCTCCGCAAGCGCAGTCGACGCGCCGGTGGCCGGGCGCTATCAGCGCCGGCATCCGAGATGTGGAAGGCGGGCCCATGTCCTGTGCACCGGACATGGGCCCGCCCGGCCGTGCCTCCCCAGCACGGGCCCCATTGCCCGGCCGTTCGCGGTTCACGGTTGCCTGTCACCGTGTGCCGCGATCCGACAGCGTCAACATGAGGCGGCGGCGACTTCGGAGTTCGCCTGGTCGTCCGGCGGCTCACCACAGCTCGCAGTGCCGCTGACAAGACCGGCGGCGGTCTTGCGCATCCGGGCGGTCGCCGCACTGTCTTCCCCAGGCAGGGAGGGGTACCGAATGACTCTGCGATCAGGGGCCAAGTACGCGATGTCATTCGATGACGCCTCGGCACCAGGGGTAGGAGTGGTGTGAAAACGACCGGCCTGGCAGTGACGGGTCTGGCCGGGGTCGGGTGCCTCGTCATAGCACTTCCCTTCTTGGTCGTCATACTGCTCGTCGCGATATTGAATCTGGGCGGAGAGGACGGGCTCATACCGACATGCGCTCCCGGTGGCTCGGCCCGGCAAGTGCAGGCAACCGGGGCGGAGACGCCGGATCCGGGTCCCATACCGAGCAACTACCTCACCTTGTACCGCAAGGCCGGCAAAGAGTGGAACGTCGCATGGAACGTGCTTGCCGGCATCGGGTGGATAGAATCGAAGCACGGCACATATGACGCCGAAGGGGTCCACTCCGGCGAGAACTTCGCGGGCGCAGGGGGACCTATGCAGTTCCTTCAGCCGACCTTCGATTGGGCGAAAGTCGACGGCGACGATGATGGCGTCACGAGCCGGTACGACCCGGCTGACGCCATTTTCAGCGCGGCCAGGCTGCTCAAGCTCCACATCCTTCCCGGCGGGAACAAGGATGACGAACGCAAAGCCTTGGACCTGACGGATGATCAGCTGCGCGAATCGCTCTTTCGGTACAACCACTCGTGGGCTTATGTCGACGATGTGCTGGTTGCGGCGAACCATTATCTCGACAATCTTGCGGAGGCGTCGGACAACTACGGACGCGGAGGCTGCGCGCCGCTGGGGAGTACCGGCTCTTTCGGTCAACGTATCGCCGATGCCGCCGCCTATTACGCCAAGGAGGTCGAGGGCACACCGCAGCCACCAAGTCGGAATGGCACCGAGATCTTCTATTCATGGGGTGGTGGACGCCTTGAGGGTCCCGGCTATGGAATCTGCTGCTCCCCGGAGGCCAAGCAGGACGGGAGGGAGATCTGGGGGTTCGACTGTTCGGGCCTGGCCCGGCACGCCGTCTACAAGGCATCGAACGAAAAGATCACGCTACCTCGGACAACCTGGGGCATGTGGGGAAGCGCCAAGGTGGTCGAAGTATCCCGGGAGCAGTTGGCCCCCGGGGATCTGGTCTTCTTCTCCGATCGGGCACATATGGGCGTCTATTATGGCGAGTTCAATGGAAAGCGTTGGATGGTCGAGGCCCTGCAGCCCGGCGCGCCCGTGATATTCAGTGACTTCGATGCCAGGAAGGGATTTTCGGGAGCCCGCCGAGTCAAGCCGCCGCCCGGCATGGAGAGCACCTCTCCGGATCCGGTGCGCACACCGTCTCCTTCCGGAGACGTCGGCGACGAGGGTCCGATGTGAACGGGGCCCTCGCAGCCGGACTGCGTTCCGCCTTGTGCACGGTGTCGGCCGCCGCGTTCGTGGCCGGCTGTAGCAGCGGGGAGCAGTCGCAGCCTCGTGTTACGCCGTCCAGTCCGGGTGTGGAGAGAGTCATTCCCACGATCAGTTTCGCCACCCCGGCTCCCTCGCCATCCCGAACTCCCGACATACCCGGCGGTCTGCCGGACCCGGGCGAGATCGACCAGCAAGACGCCACGGCAGTGGCGAAGGCGGCCTTGACCATCATGTACACCGTCGACAGCACCATCGATACGGGGCTGCGGGACGCGAAGCTACGTGCGGGGCGCTACCTCACCCCGGGCTTCACGTCCGAGATCAAGGCAGAGCCCAGGCAGTACGTCCCTCATGAATGGCGGAGGCATCGGGCCTATCTCACGGTGCGGCTTCGAGCACTCCGCCGGGAGGCGGGGGCACCACCGGATGGACCGGCCACCGCATACCGGCAATGGGAAATGACCACGATCTCCACCGGACGGGACGGTTGGCGCGGAACAGCCGCCACGTCGGTTATCTACATGGCGCTCACCAGGTCGTCCGACCGCGCCCCCTGGAAGATCTCCGATGTCCGCGCCGACGACGGCTAGAACCGGACCGAGAACGCGTAGGCCGGAGAGAGTTGAGATATTAGGAGCATTCGTGAGCGGTAACGACGATGACGAGGTTTACGCATTCTTCTTCGGTATCGGGGTCGTCGGCACCCTGCTGGGCACGACGTTCAGTTTCTTGATCTGGCTGGCGGGTCAATTGTCCGGCCTGTTCGCGGGTGCCGGCTGGCCCGATTCGAGTCCGCGGGACTTCTTGGGCATCGCCTACAACTTCGTGCGCGACCCCGGTGATCCGCACGCTGCCTGGCCGCCGGCCGCCGCAGCGGCGATGGGATCGGCCTCGGTGTTCTTCGGGGTACTGATCGTGCTCCTCGCCCTGGCCTCGGTCTTGATCTACTTCGCGGCGCGGTTGTTCCTGAACGCGCGGCGTCATCGGCCGGTCAGGCGGTTGCGCCTGGGCTTCGCGTCCGGCTGGGAGGTCCGCAATCTCCTGAGCGCCCGGACCGTCCTGCGCAAGGCACAACAGGTCCGGCCGTCCACCGGGAACCGGGCCGCGCGCGATGTGAAGCCGGAGGAGGTCGGCTTCTTCATCGGAAGGGACATCAGGTCCAGGCGGAAACTGTACGCGTCGGTGGAGGACGCGGCGATCATCATCGCACCACCAAGGCAGGGAAAGGACGTGCACTTCGTCACGCCTTTCACCATCGACGCGCCCGGGGCGTGCGTCGTCACCTCCACCCGGCGGGAGACCTTCGTCCACACCGCCATGGTGCGGGCGCAGTTCGGCGAAGTTTATGTGTTCGATCCGTTCAACTTCACCGCGTGGCCGAATCGGCTGCGCTGGTCACCGTTGCAGGGGTGCGAGGATCCGAACGTCTGCGCCGTCAGATCGGGGACGCTCGTCGAGTCCAGCGGTTTCGATATCGGGTCGGAGGGCTCCCAGGGGGTCGGCGCGGCCACCACCATCATCCGCTGCCTGTTGCACGCGGGCGCGATCGGCGGAGTCAGCATTCGGACCGTGATGGGCTGGGTGTACCACGCCGACTCCGACGAACCGTTGAACATCCTGCGCCGGGGCGAACTTGATGGCCGGGTCGCCGCGGGCTATGCGGCGCAACTCGATCTCAACCGGGGAAACCAGCGTGCCTGGGGCATTGTGATCCAGGTCATGAGTTGTTTCTCGCACCCGGCCGTACTGGAGGACTGCTCACCGCCCCCTGGTGAGGAATTCGACTTCCGGAAGTTCGTCAAGGGCCGCAACACCCTCTACTTCATCGGCAAGCAGCAGGCCGATTACGGGGGTATCGCGCCGATCGTCACCACGATGGTCGAGCAGTTCTTCAGAACGGCTCGCGGTATGGCGATGAAGGAGCCGGCCGGTCGCCTCGACCCGCCCCTGACCTTCGAGTTGAACCAGGTGGCCGATATCTGCCCCATCGGCGGACTCCCTGTGTACATGGGCGAATCCGGTGGCTATTCCATAGCGGTTCACGTCTACCTGACCTCGTTGGCGGAAGCGCGAGCCAGGTGGGGATCGGACGGCGCCGCACGCCTCTGGGACAACTCAGCGATCCGGATCATCTCGGGTGGTGCCGGTACCGCCAAGGACCTGAGCGATCTCTCTGACCTCGTGGGCAAGGAGCACGGAAGGCAGGTGCTGCATCCCGAGGAACTCAGGACCATGCGTTTCGGCCGCGCGGCCGTTGTGGCGGGCACGGCCCGTCCCGTCGAGATGTGGCTCACCCCCTGGTGGAAGCGCAGGGACAGCGAGCGGATCGCGAGGAGCAAGCACGCGATCGAAGGACTGATCCGGAAGGCCGGCACGACGTGATTTCGACTCTGCAATCCTCCGGTCGCAGGTTCCGCGCCTTCACGGCGAGGCACCTCGACGAACTGACGCTCCGGGCCGGGCTGGGCCCCGAGGAGCGGCTCGCCACCCGCGCGGTGGCCACGGTCCTGCCGTTCCGGACCAACGGCTACGTGCTCGAGGAGCTCATCGACTGGTCGGCGGCGCCCGACGATCCGATCTACCGGCTGGTCTTCCCGATGGCGGACATGCTCCCGGCCGAGGACGTCGCGCACCTGTCGGGGCTGCTGGCCCGCGGGGCCCCCAATGCCGAGGTCGAAGCCGCCGCGCGCGCCGTCCGGGCGAGGCTGAACCCCCATCCGGGCGGCCAGATGGAGCTCAACATCCCGAGCTTCGGCGACGGCAAGATCCCCGGGCTCCAGCACAAGTACGACGAGACCGTTCTGTACTTCCCCAAGCAGGGGCAGACATGCCACGCGTACTGCACGTACTGCTTCCGGTGGGCCCAGTTCATCGGCGAGCCCGACCTGAAGATGGCCGGGGACGACACCCTCCAGCTGCGCGACTACGTGGTCGCCCAGCCCGAGGTGACCAGCGTCCTGTTCACCGGCGGCGACGCCATGGTCATGGGCGAGCCGGTCCTGCGCCGCTACATCGAGCCGCTCCTGGAACTGGAGCAGCTGGAGTCGATCCGGATCGGCACCAAGTCGCTGGCCTACTGGCCGCAGAAGTTCGTCACCGACCCCGGCGCCGACGCCATGCTGCGACTGTTCGAGCAGGTCGTCGCGGCAGGCAAGAACCTGGCCTTCATGGCCCACTTCACCCACCCGCGCGAACTGGAGCCGCCGGTCGTCACCGAGGCGGTCCGCCGCATCCGCGGCACCGGCGCCGTCATACGCACCCAGGCCCCGCTGATCCGCACGATCAACGACGACCCCGCGGCGTGGAACGCGATGTGGCGCACCCAGACCCGGATGGGCATGATCCCGTACTACATGTTCGTGGAGCGTGACACGGGCCCGCAGGACTACTTCGCGGTCCCGCTGGCCCGGGCGTACGAGATCTTCCGCGACGCGTACCGGGACGTCTCCGGGCTCGCCCGTACCGTCCGCGGCCCCTCCATGTCGGCCACGCCCGGCAAGGTCTGCGTCGACGGCGTGCTCGACCTGTTCGGTGAGAAGGTCTTCGCGCTGCGCCTCATCCAGTGCCGCGACCCCGACCTGGTCGGCAAGCCCTTCTTCGCCAAGTACGACCCCGACGCGGTGTGGCTGGACGACCTGGAACCGGCCTTCGCCGACCGCTTCCCCTGGTGGTAGGACGGTGAGGCCCGGGCTTCGGAGCCCGGGGCTCGCCGTACACCGGACCCCTCTCAGTCAGAAACGTCGATCTCTGTGGGATCCACACAGAAGTACTCCACGGCGCCGGTTCGCACGGATGCCGGGAGGCGCTCCAAGGCCGCCCTGAGGAGTTCCTGACGAGTCTTGTATCCCTCCAGTTGCAGGGACGCCTGGTAGGTCTCCCCATTCTGGATTCCAATGGAGATCATGATGGTGTGCTCTACGTTCTCCACCTGATTTTGATGGACATTGAGAAAATTCAGCCATTCCCGGTCCCCCATGGGCCGGCCATGCAACCTTTCGAGCTCCTCCACGGAGGCCTGCACGGCGTCCGGGCCGTTATCGCGGTGCCAGATGGTGAACTCGTACGTTTCTTTGGCGCTCTCGCCCCTGCGACCGATCGTCGCGATCACCAGTAGCTCGATCTCGAGCTCGTCCCCCATGATGCGCCCTTCGCGTGCCATCGCTTGCCGGTCCTGGTCCGTTTCCGCACGAAGCGGCCACTGAAGACAGTCAAGGACGAGCGGGAAACGGCAACAGAGAATCCATCGGTGGCCGCGTGGAGTGTGCTTCTTCACCGGGTTGGCAGCGGGAGGTTGGCGGCAAGGCCGTTCTCCGGACTGTCTTTCTAGTAGCACCGGCCGATCGCCGGTCGACCGCCTGCGAGAAGCACTGAGGGAACATGTGATGGCCACTGCGCCGAACGTCATCGTGGCAGGAGACCCGGGCCTCGGGCGGAGGGTCGAGAGCACCGGGCGGTTTCCGGCCGTGTTCTCTGTCGCGTCCGCGACGGAGCTTCAGGATCTGTCCAAGAGCGGTGTGGTCGGCTCACCGGCTGCGTTCATGTTCGCACCGGAGTTCGACGAGGACCTCCCCGAGGCGACGGTCGCGCCACTGGCCAACGGACTGGCGGCGAGCGGGTTCACCGTGCTCGTCCACCCCTTCTTCACCGGACGCGGCGACGTCTTCGATCCGGGTGTGGTCGTGGCCGCCGATCCGAGGAACATGTCGGATCTGCTGACATTGCTCGGTGTGGTCGCCCTTGACATCGTCGAGCCCGACCTCCACCCCGAGCCGCCACCGGACCCCTGGACGCACGAACCGCCACCGGCCCCCTGGACGCACGAACCACCACCGGCCCCCTCGACGCACGAACCGCTACCAGCCCCCTGGGCGCACGAACCGCGGGAGGACACGGCCGCGCCGGGACCTCGGCATGAACCGATCTGGCACGGCGGCCCTCCGCAGGACGCCCTCCCGCACGACATCCCGAGCCAGGTGACGGGACCTCCCGCGAGGCGGGCTCGGCGCCGCCGCGGTCCGGTGGCGGCGCTCGTGGCGGTGCTCGTGCTCGCCGGGGCGCTCGGCGGTGTGATCGGGCTGGGCGGGTCCGGGGACTCCGGGGAGATCTCGGGGAGCGGCGGCCGGTCCCCGCGACCGGAGGGTTCGCCCTCGCAGGCGGAGCGCCCGCCGGCACCCACCTCCACACCGACGGCGGTGCGGCCGGTGAAGGAGTACGTGCCCGGCCAGGTACGGATCGCCGACGGCCGGGTCTCGATCGAGGTCAGCTGGAAGGACGGCAGCGGCGGCCGGGCCGCCCACTACGTGGTCGGCGGACCGTCGGGGCGCACACCGTCCACCCTGGCCAGTACACCCCCTGGAACCACGAAGGTCGTGGTCACCGCGCTGAACCCGAGCGTCGACTACTGCCTGACCGTCGTCGCCGTGGTGGACGTCGACCGGGTCGCCCATGCCGAGCCCGTCTGCACCCGGCGGGTGAAGCGGGACGACTGAGCCGTCCACAGCAGCGGGCGCGGGTCCCACCACCAGACCAGGCGGTGCGGGAGGGCCCGTGAGCGCCGTACCCCCGCGACCAGGGAACGGACCTGCCCGGCCGCGAACACGGCATCGTCCGGCGTGACCGGGCCGCCGAAACCCGCGGCGTTCACCAGCCGGTCCAACCGGCGCAGCAGGGCCGGATCGGCCTCCGGCAGTTCCCGCGCGAGACGCGCCGACACGTCGGCGACCGTGGCGGACACGGCGGCGGGCCGGCCCGCCAGCCGCATCGCCGCCAGCAGTTCCCGCCACGCCGCCAGGATCCGATCGGCCGCATCGCCGCGGCCCGCTCGACGGGACCGCACCAGCCGCAGCAGCGGCACGCCGGCCAGGAAGAACGCGAGGACGAGCAGCGGCGGGACGACAAGGAGCCTCCCCATCCGGTTTCCGTCCGACGGCGGCGTGCCCGTGTCGCCCGCACCGCCGCCGGCGAGATCGTCAGCGTCGTCATCGCGGTGGCTCCCCTCGCGATCCGCCCGGTCGCCCCCGCGCGGACGCGGGGATGCCTTCGAACGGTTCTGCGGGTTGGGATCGAAGGGCACCCACCCCAGGCCCTCGAAATGGACCTCGCCCCAGGCCACCGCGTCGCCGGTGCGGATCACGCGGTCGCCGCCGCCCGGCCCGAATCCGACGACCACCCGGCTCGGCAGCCCGGCGGCCCGGGCGAGCACCGCGAACGCGCTGGCGAACTGCTCCGACGTCGCGCCGCCGCCCTTGCGTCCAGGGGGTACCAGCAGCTCCGCGAGTTCCGCGTAACCATGCCCGCCCGGGGCTCCCGGCTCGAAGGTGTAGGAGTCGCGCAGATACTCGGCGAGGCGTGACGCGCGCCGGCGCGCGGTGCCGTCACCGGCGGCCGTACGCGCGATCTCGTGCAACCGCGGAGGTGCGCCCGGCGGCAACCGGAGGTAGCGGTCATACCCGGTTGCGGTGGAGGCCCGGGCTCGGTAGTCCTGCCGGCCGTTCCAGTCGGGGACGATCCCGGTCGCGCTGTACGTCCGGCCCGCCACCGGGCCGTCCGAAGACAGCAGCGTGCCGGAGGTCTCATCGTGGCCGACCGGGATGCCGTCCACCCGGGTGGGGATCCCGGGTACCGGTACCCAGTCGCCGGGCAGGTTCCCGACGGACAGGCGCACCGTGGTCCGCACCGTCCGCGGCGGCACCACCTCGGGAGGCGGCAGCCCAGGTCCGGCGGGACGGTAGGTGCTGTCGGGCAGCCAGACCGGCCCGGTGAACTCGGCGAGCGCGACCCACCGCAGCCCCGTCCTCGGACCCGACACGGTCATCAGGGGCACCTGGGGTTCGGCGGCCCATGCCGACAGGTAGGCGAGAGGGTTGCGTACGTCGCGTGGGACTTCCGGGGTGTCGGCGGCCCTGCGCGGATCGGCCGCCCGTACCGGCCAGCCCTCCAGCACGCCGGGCGCGGCGACCGCGGCGCCGGTGCCGGGCAGGATCACCGCGCAGGCCACGGCCACGACCGCCGCACCGGTGCGGGAACGCGGACGGGACGCGGTGGACGCGGGCCCCGGGCCCGGTATCCGGACGGTAATCCCTGCGCGGGCGGTGTCCGGAGGGGGCGGCGGAGCGGCGGCCAGCAGCACCGTGACGGCGACGGCCAGCAGGGCGGCCGACCAGTAGCCGTGCCCGGCGGCCTGCGGATTGAGCGTGGCGGCCCCGCACAACAGCAGCGCACCCGGCAGCAACGCGAGCAGGACGCCGCCGTCCCGGTGCAGCACCGTCCCGATCGCTCCCGCCAGCCATACGACGAGCACCGGGAACGCGAGCATGTCCACGGTCACCGGCACCTGCGGCGCGGTGGTCAGGATGCGCGCGCCGGAGTGCAGCGCCGCGTCCACCGCCGCCGGCACCGGGTCCCCGACCGGACCGGGGGTCCAGGCGGCCAGCGCGACCAGCCAGGCCCCCGCCACGGGCACTCCCGCCGGAACCGCGGCGGGCCCCAGCCCCCGCAGCAGCCGATGCGCCACCGACGTGACCGCCACGACGCCGATCGCGGTAACGGCCAGGACGGCCATCACCGGTGCCGGCCGGTCATACCCCGCCGCCGCCAACGGCGCCGACGCGGCAGCGCCCAGCGCGACCGCACCGAACGAAAGCGCGGCACGCACACGCCCGACGCGGACGCCGTCCCCGCTCACCTCGTTCGCACGGGGGGCCCGGGTCATCGGGTCCACCAGCGGCTCTCATTCCATCGCGCGCTGAAGGCCGCCGCGTCGGGGGCGTGCAGAAGCCTTACGCCGGCGGGCGGTGTGGGGATTCCCACGGTGTCGTCTCGGGGGCCGATGAGGCCGACCAGCGAGATCGCGCGGCATGTGGCCAGCGCACGCATGGCCGTGGCCGTGTCCCCGTTCGTCGCCCTGCCCGGCAACAGGACCACCGCGCGTCCGGACGGGGCGGAGCTCAGCGCGGCGCAGGCGGCCGGGAGGTCCGCGTCGGGCCGTGCTTCCGCCTCGGCGAGCAGGTCGAGGTGTGCGGTCGTGCTCGCCGTCGCGGTCGAGCGCAGGCCGCCGGCCAGCCGCAGCTCCACCGGGACGTCCGTCCCCGACCGCGCGATCGAGGCCGCGACCTCGGCGAGGGCGTCCAGTTCGTCCGGACCGTACCGGTCGTCGACCAGCACGGTCAGCCCCGGGCGGGCGGTGTCGGCGTGCTCGCGGACCATCAGGCGCCCGCGGCGCGCCGAGGTGCGCCAGTGGATCTGGCGGACGTCGTCGCCGGGTGCGTGCTCGCGCAGGCCCGCGAAGGCGCCCTCGGTGGCCAGAACCGCCGCCGCCGACGCGTCGCGGCCGCCGCCACCGGCCGCGGGCACGGCGGCGAGGGCGTGGAAGCGCGGATGCATCAGCACCCGGACCGGCGCGTCATCGGCCGGACGGACGCTGCGCACCAGCCCCAGCGGGTCCGTCCGGACCAGTGTGACCGGCCCGGCCTCGACCACGCCGCGCCGCGGGGAGGACAACTCGTACCGGATCCGGGGGCGGGCGGGGCCCAGCGGCACGACGGCCGATCCCCCAGGGCCGGTGACGCGGTCGGTCGCGACGGCGCGCCCGGCGGCATCGCCCGGCTCGATGTCCAGGACGACGGTGACGGTGTCGCCGGCGGCGACGCGCGAGGACGCGGCACGGCGGCGGACCCGGGCGGCCGGGGGGCGCCCGGCGAGGGCCATGGCCAGCGCGAGAGTGGGGAACGCCAGCGCGCCCAGGGCGCCCGGTGCCAGGTAGCCCAGGCCGAGGCCGCCGCCGCACAGCACGGTTCCGGACGCGAGCAGCCCCCAACCGCGTGCGGTGGGACGCGGCATGCCGCCCGCCACGTCCTACCGCCGGTTCTCGTGCGGCGCCGGGACCGGGACCTCGGCCAGGACGCCGTCCAGCAGCTCGGCGGTCCCCTCCGCGGTGGCGGCGCCCGACAGCGGTACGAGCCGGTGCGCCCAGATCGGCCTCGCCAGGGCCGTGACATCGTCGGGGGTGACGTACCCGCGGCCGTCGGCCAGCGCGTACATGCGCGCCGCCCGGCACAGCACGATGGACGCCCGCATCGACACCCCGGCCCGCAGCCGCGGATGCCGGCGGGTCCGCTGGACCAGCCGCAGCACGTACTCGTACACGGGCTCGGCGAACGCGACCCGTTCGGCGGCCGCCGCCAGCCACGCCATCTCGTCGGCGTCCAGGACGGGAACCAGGTCATCGGGATCGGTCAGGGCCGAGCCGCGCATCAGCGACAGCTCCGCCTCCTCACCCGGATATCCCGGCGACAGCCGCATCAGGAACCGGTCGAGCTGGGCCTCGGGCAGGGGGAACGTGCCCTCCAGGTCGACCGGGTTCTGCGTGGCCACCACCAGGAACGGGTGCGGCACCGGATACGCCGTCCCGTCCACGGTGACCTGCCCCTCCTGCATCACCTCCAGCAGCGCCGACTGCGTCTTGGGCGAGGTCCGGTTGATCTCGTCCACGATGAGGACGCCGGTGAACACGGGGCCGGGATGGAACTCGAACTCCCGGGTCCGCTCATTGAAGATCGTCACCCCGGTGATGTCGGAGGGCAGCAGGTCCGGGGTGCACTGCACGCGGCGGGCCTTCCCGCCGGTCACCGCCGCCACCGCGCGGGCCAGGGTGGTCTTGCCCATACCGGGCAGGCCCTCCAGCAGGACGTGCCCGCCCGTCGCGAACGCGGTGAGGATCAGCCGCACGGTCGCGGGGTCACAGCGGGCCGCGGTCTCCACACCCGCCGCCATCCGCTCGAAGACACCGGCCGCCAGCATCGCCTCCTCGCCGGTGACGACGGGGGACTCGGCCGTGGTGTTGCTCACTCGGTTCCTTCCTAGCTGCAGTTGGCCCAGCCGACCGAGGCGCTCGCGCCGGACCCGCCGCCCGAATAGCGGACGCAGACACCGGGCGCGTGCACGTACACCGGACCGGCGTAGTACTTGTACGTGCCGCGGGCGGACGCGACCTCGCCGCCGGTCTGCTCCTCCAGGCGGACCCAGACGTTGGTGCCCGTGCCGATGTTCGCGGTCTTCATCGTGACCGCGCAGTTCTTCCGCGTCGTGGCGCTGTACAGCTGGTAGGTCCGCCCGCCACTGAACGACGACGACCGCTGCACCTGGTAGTTGCCGCCCGAGCCGACGTTGCAGACCTGCGCCGGCGTGTACGGGTTCTTGGTGGGCGTGGGTTTCGGCTTCGGCTTCGGCTTTGACTTGGTCGGTGTCGGTGTCGGTGACCTCTTCGTGGGCGAGGCGGTGGGCGTCCTCGTGGTCGGGGCCGCCGTGGGCGAAGCACCGGGCACCGCGGGTGCCGGGGAGGGTTCCGGAGCCGGTGCCGTCGTACGCCCGGCCGCCGGCCGGGACGTCACGGGGGCGGCGCCTCCCCGCGCCCGAGGCTCCTCGGACACGCTCGGAGCGGGCCGAACGACCTCGGCCGGGGGCTCCTTGCTCGGGGAGGGGGTCTCGGGCGGGTCCGGGAAGACCGGGTCGTGGCGCGATACGGGGAGCGGGGGCGGGCCGTTCCCTCCGCCGCCCGGCGCGACCGGACGATCGCCGCCCTGACCGGGCCCGTCCGGATACTTGCCGATCGTGCGGACCCGGCCGTCCGCGCCGACCACCTGGGCGTCCGCACTTCCCGGCGCGTTGACGAACAGGTCGCCCTCACGGACCGTCAACTCCATATCGCCGCGGCCGGACGGCATGGACACCAGGCCGGTCTGCCGTCCGGCCGGGTCGTACACCCGAAGATCCCCGGTCTCCTGCACGGGCACGTACACCTTGCCCGCGAACGGGACGGCGGGTTCCTGGACGGGCTCGCGCAGAGGGAACGTCAGGACCGGGCCGCCCGTGCGCACGTCTCCGAGCGTGACCACCGAACCGGCGGCCGGGACGGTGATCGCGGCCAGGGCGCCGTGAGTGCGGTCGGGCACCATCGCGCCCGCCAGCGGGACCGGTGCCGTGATCCGGCGGGTGCCGTCGCCGGTCGCGAGCACCAGGTCGCGGCCGCCGCGGTCGACCACGAGCGCGCCCTCGTCCAGGACGGTCAGGACGAGGTCGCGGTCCGGCTCGGCGACCTCGGAGGTCCGTGCGACGGCGGCGCCCTGGGCGGTGACCCGCACCGCGGCGACCGTGCCCTGCCGGGGCAGAGCCACCCATAGCCGGCCGGCACCGTCGAACTCGCCGCCGGTCAGCGGGCCCGGCAGCCGGAGAACCTCACCCACCGGACGCAGCGTCGCCGGGTCCAGGGCGCGTACCGCGCCGGAGGTGCGCTCGATCACGGCGGCGGAGGTGGCGCCCATCACCAGGTGCGGGTCACCGCGGGTGCCGACGTCCAGCCGTCCCGAGAACCCGAGACCGGACAGGTCGAGCGAGGACACCCGGCCGGTGTCCAGGTCGTGGACGAGGAGGTGCCGATCGTTCTGGGTCACCCGTACCCGGTGACCACGGGCGTCGGTCACCTCACGACGCCGCTCGACCCGGCCGTTGTCGGGGTTGACCCGTCCCACCTCGCCCGCAGTCCGGCTCCACAGCCACGCGCTGCCGTCGGTGGCCGCGGTGGCGTGTCCGATCCGGCCGCCGCCCAGCAGGGTGGCCGATAGCGCGAGGGTGACCAGCGCGGCCGTGACCCAGCCACCGATCCGTGCGCGCGCCGCCCCAGCCATCGCGTGTCCCCCTCCAGGTTCGGTGACGCTTCTGGGGTGACAGTCCGGCCTCCGGCGCCGGCGGCAACCGGCGGTTGCCGATCCGGCCTGCCGCCAGACGGTCCCCGATTGGGAATGGCAACCGGACGTGGGAGAGGTGCACCGTGGCGTTCGCCGCACGGGTCAAGGAAGAGTTCTATCTCCGGCGCGCGTTCGACGGCGACGCACCGGTGTTCGTGGACGCGACCAGGTATGCCAGGCAGGGACTCCCTTATCCCCTCAGCGCGAAGAAGGCGTTGAAGGCCACCTGCGCCGTCTGGACGGACGACAAGGTCGTCGCGTTCAGCCTTCGTCACTACACCGCACAGCAGACCGAACGGGAGGTCGAGCACCTCGAGTCCGGCATCGGAGCCCATGTGATCACCTACCAGAACGTGCTGCGGCCGAGGATGCCCCGCAAGACCCTGCAGGACCTCAATGAGGCCGCGCGCGAGTTGTCGCCCGTCATCGGTGACGATGTGATCGTCGAACTGGACGGCGAACTCCACGTTCTGGCGCTGACCCGCATGGGCGGCACGGCCGAATTGAGACCGGCCGGCAGAATCGTCAAGGCCGGAGTTGGGGACGCGTACGTCCGGTCCGAGACCGTGGCGGCCGACGGCGAGTTCACCCTGCCGATCCGGGGGCTTCGTCTTCGCATCTTCCTGCGCTCCCCGGTCCGGGGCCGCGTCATCGCCTACGGATTCGGCGGGTACCTCGCCCGCAGGCCCGGCGAGGTGGAGACGGTGGTCCGCGCGACCGCTCTGGCCTTGAACAGCCTCCTCGGCCTTGCGACGTTCCGGTTGCTGTCCGGGCTCCACCATGTTGAAGTCCCTCCGCGTCCAGGCGCCGCGATCCGGCAGCGCGGGGAGTCCGGTCGTGTGGCCTTCACGGTCCCGGTGCTGCTGTGCACCGGCGACGGGACCCAGGCCGCATCGGGCCGGCTGGCCGGGGAGATCGACCTCGAACACGTGGATCCGGTGACCGGCGGGCTGCGGGTGCGCCTGAGCGGAAGCGACCGCCTGGCTTGGAACCCGACGCTGATCGGCTCAGTACGGTTCGAGACCTATGAGCGGGTCCTCACGGAGTCCATCGTCAAGGCGCTCCGCTCCTCCCTTGGCGACGCGATCCGAGCCATGACCTACGACATCGTGCTGGGCGACCTCGGAGAGCCGGAAATCGCAAGGCTGCGGGCCGCCGCGAACCGGCTCCCCCGCCTGACGGCGTCCGGGTGAGGGAGAGAATGGTCAGCCGGCGGTGGAGATGTCCAGCCATGTGCGCCGTGCGGTCTTCTCCACGTGGCAGCCGAACTTGGCCCCGGTCACGTCGAGGCCGGTGAGCTGGGGCGGCCACCCCAGTTCCTCCGGCCGCACCAACAGGAAGTCGAGGACCTCGATGCGGACGTACCTCCGCCCTTCCCTCTGGACGAGACGGACGGAGATCTCCAGGGCATCGGGCAGTCCCGCGGCCTGCACGTCGCGTACCACGTTGTCCACGAGCCATCCAAGGCCCGCGGTCGCGGCGGAGGCGACATTGCGAGAGTTGAGGTCCCATTCGACGAGGGCCGCGCGGAGCAGCCCCCGGGCCGCCAGAACCGCCGCGGGTCCGGGGGCATGAGCCAGGATGTACAGCGCCTCTTGGTCGGCGGCGGGCAGCACGGACGATTCAGAAGCCTCGACGGCGAGCGTTCCGCTTCTCTTCTGTGACCTCACAATGTTCACCGTCCACGCACCCCTGCCGAAGGCAACACTGCGCTTGCCGGAAATACGCCCCGGCCACCGGACGCGAGCCCCGAGCACCTGGGCGCCGACGGCCCTGCGGGCCCATGCCGCGGAGGGACGGTGGTTCGGACCTCCACGAGCAGGGAGATCTGGCGTCGGACTCCGTCCGGGCCGCCAGCTCGGGGAAATGCCGAATCGCCGCGCTCAACGCTCTCAAGGCGTCCGGTCTGCCGGCGCACCGGGATCCGCAAAGCGAGGAGGAACGCTCCGGGCCCTTCCCACGATCGCGTTGTGAACTGGCGGGCCCTCAGGAACACGGTCAGGGTCGGCCCGTCCCGGCCGGGGTCAGGACCCGACCTTTCCGGCGTCGACCGTAGGGCGAGCGCGGCGCGGGTGGGGGTGCGGGCGGCCGGTGCGGTGTCGCGGTATCCGAGGGCGGCGAAGACGAAGGTCCCGGCCAGGACGAGGCACAGGAAGTTGGACAGGAACAGCACCAGCGCGCCGCACGCGAGGACGGGCGCGCCGTCCCCGAGGCAGACGCCGGCCACGACCAGCGGCGGGACGAGTGAGATGGCGATCGCGACACCGGGCATGACCGCGGCGACGTCCCGGCGGGCGAGGGCGACGGCGCCGACCAGTCCGGTCGCCATCGCGGCGAGGAGGTCGGCCAGGCCCGGGGAGGTGCGGCCGGAGATCTGCGTGTTGGACAGCAGGTCGTAGGAGCGCGGCACGGCCAGCGACGCCAGCAGCCCGACGGCGACGACCGCGGCCGCGACGCCGAGGACGAACCGGCCGGCGCCGGTGCGGGTCCGTTTCACCAGGCCGAGTGCGACGCCCATGATGGGCGTGGACAGCGGCGCGATGACCATGGCGCCGATGACCGTCGCCGTCGAGTCGGCCATCACTCCGGCGGCGGTGATCAACGCGGACCGGATCAGCATCGTCCAGAAGGCCGAGAGCTTCGGCGTGTCCTTCCCGGACCGCAGGTCCAGGTCGGCGGTGAGCTCCTCGGGCGTTCGCCGCTGCGTTGCGGGGACCAGCCGATCCCGTACCCGCGCCGGCATCTCCGTCAGGGGGTGACGATGTCGAAGTCGCGATCGACGTCGTCGAGCAGGCCGATCAGCGTGGCGAATGCCCGGCGGTCGCCGTCGGCCTGGACGCCGTCGAGGCTCTGGGCGGTCACCGTGTGCAGCAGTTGCGGCTTGGTCAGGGTCAGGGTGAGGTCGGCCGGGTTTCCGTCGTGGGCGTGGGTCTGGGTGAGGACGCCGTTGGCGAGGCTGAGCCTGATCTCTTCCTTGAGGTCGGTGAAGTTCCAGTCGATGGTCAGGCGGGTGTCCCAGGCGCGCGGGCCGTTGACGCGGATGGCGAGGGAGTTCCACCGCACGCGGCGAGCACCTCGCCGAATCCGGTGACTCCCTGCCCGATCGAAACGATGCGTGCACAACGCGGGATCACCGCCCCATCACCCTGGTCGACAAACGCAACCCGGACAAGGTGATCCCGGAGATGGCGCCCTTGGGCGGGAGGCTCATCCGCACATCGCTGTCCACCGAAGACGAGCGGCACCTGCGCGACGCGGTAATGGCCGCCCGCGCACCCCAGCCCGCCTGACCCGACTGTGGGGAGCGCGACGGCCGCACTGCGGTCGCGCGCTCCCCCGGTGAGCGACCCCGCGCCCGCTACCGTTGCTACGATCGGAAACCGTCCGGGCTGGACTCAGCAACCACGCACGGGCGACAGGGAAGGCACTCGCAGATGACCGCCGCCGCGCCGAACTCACCCGACGGCGCGAACGTGCCGGGCAGCCCGGCCTGGTGGGCCGCCCGCCCCGTCGCCCGCACCACCCCCCGCCGTGGCCGTCCCGCCCTGGACACCGACCACATCATCGGGACCGCCCTGCGGCTCGTCGACGAACACGGCGTCCACGCCTTCTCCCTGCGGATGCTCGCTGACACCCTGGGCTCCGGCACCGCCACCCTCTACCGCCACTTCGCGAGCAAGGACGAGATCCTGGCCCACACGGTCGACCGCGTCCTCGGGGAACCCGACCTGAGCGACCTCGGCGCCCTCGCCACCTGGCAGGAGACCCTCACCGCCGTCGGCCACCGCCTCTACGACACCCTGTGCCGCCACCCCGACATCGTGGCCCCGCTCATGGCCCAGGTCCCCGTCGGACCCAACGGGCCGGCCCAGCGCGAACGCGTTCTGCGCGCCCTCCTGGACCGCGGTCTCTCCGCCGACCTCGCGGCACGCGCGTTCACCGCCATCGGCCACTACGTCATCGGCTTCACCGCCCAGCAGCACGGACCCGCGGCCGCGTCTCCCGATGCAGTCCCCGAACTCGCCGCCTTCTACCGCCGCCTGGACCCCGCCGTGTACCCGGCCATCACCCAGACCACCCGCACCCTCACCTCAGTTCCGCTACCCGAGGAGTTCCGCTTTGGCCTGGAACTCCTCATCGGCGGCCTCGAACGCCACGCCCGCCATGAATGATCAAGGTTGAGCGGCCCGCCCGGAGGCCACGGTGGGTCTACCGGTCACCGGCCGCGGCCTTCCTTCGGGCGTGCGGTAGCCAGACGGTGACGATGGTGCCCATGCCGGCTTCGGACCGTACGGCCACCTGCCCGTGGTGAGCGTGAACGATGACTTCGACGATGGCGAGTCCGAGGCCGGAGCCGCCGTAGGCGCGGCTCCGGCTGGCCTCGGCGCGCCAGAAGCGTTCGAAGACGCGAGGGAGGTCCTGGCGGGAGATGCCCGGTCCGTTGTCGATGACGTCGACCTGGACGGCGCCGCCGACGTCGGTGATCTCGACCCGGACGGACGTCCGGGCCGGGGTGTGCTGGACGGCGTTGCCGACGAGGTTGCGCAGGGCTTGCTGCAGCCGGGCGGCGTCGCCGCGGACATGTGACGGCCGGGCCGGGGCCAGGGTGATGCCGCGGTCGGGATAGATGATCTGGGCGTCCTCGACGACGCCGGCCGCCAGGGCGGTGAGGTCGACGTCGCCCTGGTCCATGGGGCGTCCGGCGTCCAGGCGGGCGAGCAGCGTGAGGTCCTCGACGAGCAGGCGCATGCGTCCGACCTCGTTCTCGATGTGGTCGCTGGTGATCCTCGACGTGATGATGCCCGGACTGGACGGCTTCGAGGTGCTGAGGCGCCTCCGGAAGACGAGCGATGTCCCGGTGATCCTGCTGACCGCGCGAGACGAGGAGCTCGACCGGATCGTCGGATTCAACGCGGGTGGCGACGACTACGTGACCAAGCCGTTCAGTGCCCGCGAGCTCGCCTTGCGCGTCCGCGCGATCCTGCGCCGTTCCGCCGCGTCCGGTGGCGCGGCCGGCCCGGACGACGCCATCCTGCGCTTCGACGGGCTGCTGATCGACCCCGCCCGTCGCACGGTCGCTGTCGAGGACGGACGCGTCATCGAACTCACCGCGCTCGACTTCGACACCGGCGTCACCGGGCTCTCCGACGTTACGGGCCTGCCTGCCGCCGGTCCACGGGGCTCCTGGGTCCGTGGTGGTCGTCATCGCCCCGGACACGTGCCGTGTCACAGGTGTCGTTTCAACCAGGCCCGGGTCACCCGGTCGCGCTCCTTGACCGGCGGGCAGTGTCCATGACCCCCGGTGATCTTGACCTCGCCGTCGGCGGATGAGGCCAGTCCTCCAGACGGACCTCGCGGAACCACTTCTCCTCATCGATCGCGAACGATGTGCCGGAGGTGGCCGAACTAGAGGCGCCGGCCGAGGGATCCGCCCCGCCTTCCGCGCAGCCCGCGACGGCCAACGTCACTACAGCGACTGAGGCCGCCACCGCCGAAAGCCGTACCTGATGTCGCATGTCTTTCCTCCCGCATCCGCCGGACCTGACGCTGGTACGTTCTGTGCTCGTGCTGCAGTCCAGCGCGGTCACATGCGGCTTGTGCGGTTGCCTGGATGAAGGCTTCATGAAGACGAGAGACAACCGTGAGAGGTCCCGCTGTGACGGCCGAGCGGCGCGCCGGGCACGTCTCGCGGGGTGTCCGTCGCGATGGACACCGTCGGGATCTCAGTGGTGGAGAGACCGCGAGCCGCGAGGCGGCCGGCCGCTCCGCGGCGCGGCTCCCAGATGGCGAGCGGGCTCTCAGGTGATGTCGCGGCGGATCGAGGTCAGTGTTCCGGCGAGTGCGAAGGCGATGCCGTAGCCGGCCAGGACCAGCCCGCCCTGCCAGGGCTCCAGGAAATGCTGGGTGGTCAGGGAGATCTGGGTGAGTGAGGCCGAGGCCGAGCCCGGCAGGTACAGCGTCCAGTCGGCGAGGGCGGGGACGCCGGTGAGGATCGGCTCGGCGACGAACCGGTAGACCAGCAGGCCGACCACGGCGGCGACCTGGTTGCGGACGAGCGCGCCCACGCCGACGCCGATGAGGGCGAAGATGGCGATGTCGGCGACGACGCCGAGCATGGTGGCGGGGAGCCCGTTGCCGGTGAGGGGCACGCTGATGTTCTGGGTCGCCAGCCATGGCACCGCGATGGCGGCGACGACGACCAGGCAGGTCAGCGCGTAGCCGATGCCGGCGAGGCCGCAGGTGACGAGTTTGGCGGCCACGACGCGGCCGCGGTGCGGGGTGGCCAGGAAGGTGGCGGTGGCCGTCTTGTGCCGGAACTCCCCGGTGATGGCGATGGCGCCCAGGACGGCGACCAGGGTGTTGGCGCCGCCGGCTGCGACCCCGAACAGCGTCTGCTGACCGGCCGCGGTGGACAGGGCCGGTGTCCAGGTGTCCCCGTCGCCGGAGAAGGCGATGAGCAGGCTGGAGTACAGGGCGGTCAGCGCCATGGACGCCAGCAGCAGCCACAGCCAGAGGCGGGTGGTGAGCAGCTTGCGGAACTCTCCCGCGATCAGGTGGCGCATGTCAGGTCGGCTCCTGGTGTGCGGCGGTCAGGGTGAAGAAGATCTGTTCCAGGTCGCCGCCGGTGCTGGTGAGCTCGTGCAGTTCGATGCTGCGGCGGTGGGCCAGGCGCCCGATCTCCTCGGGCCGCATCCCGGTGACGGTCAGCTCGTCGGGCCCGGTGCGGTCGATGCGCGCGGTGCCCGGCCCGGCGCCGTTCACGTCCGCGGCCAGCGCGTCGGCCAGGGCGCCGGCCTGCGGGCTGCGGACCATGGTGGCGGCCAGCGCCCCGGCCAGTTCCGTCAAGGGGCCCTGCCGGACCAGCCGTCCCCCGTCGATGATGATCACGTGGTCGACCAGTTGCTGCACCTCGGCTAGCAGGTGGCTGGAGACCAGGACGGTCCGGCCGTCGGCGGCCTGCCGTTTGAGGAAGCGCCGCATCCAGGCGATGCCTTCGGGGTCCAGGCCGTTGGCGGGCTCGTCCAGGATCAGGACCCTGGGGTGCCCCAGCAGGGCGGTGGCCAGGGCGAGGCGTTGCCGCATCCCCAGGGAGTAGCCGCCGACCGCGCGCCGGGCCGCGCCGGTCAGCCCGACCTCTTCCAGCACCTGGTCGGCTCGGGCCTGCGGGTAGCGGTTGACGGTGCAGTACACGCGCAGGTGGTCGCGGCCGCTGCGGGCCGGGTGAAAGCCGGTGGCCTCCAGCGCGGCTCCCACCTCGTCGCCGGGGCGGGGAAGGTCGGCGTAGTGCCGGCCGCTGATGCTCACGCGGCCGGAGTCGGGGGCGACCAGGCCGAGCAGCACGCGCAGGGTGGTGGTCTTGCCGGCGCCGTTGGGGCCCAGGAAGCCGGTGATCGAGCCCGCCTCCACGGTGAAGCTCACGTCGTCGACCGCCGTGACGGAGCCGAAGCGCTTGGTCAGGTTGCGGGCCTCGATCCGGCCGGGCCGTTCGATCGGTTGCTCGTTCATCGGTTGCTCCCCGTCCGCGGGCGGGCGGGTGGAAGGGCGGCACCGAGGATCTGCGGGGCGGCAGGAGCGGGACGGCCGGTGTTGGCGGACGGGCCTGTCGGCCCGGACGTGTACGTCATGGTTGCGGTCCCTTCGTGGTGGGCCGGTGAATGCCACCGTCAAGGGAACATACAACATAGTGAACTCACTTCACAATGAATGAAGTGCATTGTGTCGGCAGGCGCCGGCCGCGGCGATCGGGTGGAATCGATCAGAAGACCCGCCGATCCCCCGATCCGTTTCCGGTCGCCGCCTCGATCAGCGCGGTCGCCGCCACGTCAATGTCGGTTCGGGTGCTCCAGCGGCCCAGTGACAGCCGCAGCGCTCCCAGTGCGCGATCGGTGTCGAGGCCCATCGCGGTCAGGACCGGGGAGGGGGTGTGGGTGCCGCTGTGGCAGGCCGAGCCGGTCGCGGCGGCGATCTGGGGAGCCGCATCGAGAAGGTCATGGCCGGAGATGCCGTCGACGCTGATGTTCAGCGTGTTCGGCAGCCGCCGCCCTTCCGGCCCGTTGAGATGAACGCGGCCGGGCAGCGCGGTGGCGAGCCTCTGGTGGAGGTCGTCACGCAGCGCCGCGATCCGGGCGGCGCCGCCGTCGGCGAGCTCGTCGGCGGCGAGCCGGGCGGCGGTGCCGAGCGCGACGGCGAGGGCGACGTTCTCGGTGCCGGCTCGCAGTCCGAGTTCCTGGCCGCCTCCGTAGACGACCGGTTCCAGGTCCACGCCGTCGCGCACGTACAGTGCCGCCGCGCCTCTGGGTGCATACATCTTGTGCCCGACCACCGTGAGCAGGTCGGCGCCCATATCACGGGCATCGACGGGGATCTTCCCCGTGGCCTGCGCCGCGTCACAGTGGAACAGCGCCCCGTTCCGGTGGGCGAGGTCGGCCAGCCCGGCGATCGGCTGGAGGGCGCCGGTTTCGTTGTTGGCGGCCATCACCGAGACCAGCACCGTCTCGCCGGTCAGCGCGGCGGCCAGCGCGGCCGGGTCGACCAGGCCTTCGCCGTCCACCGGCAGCACCGTCATGCGGACGCGGTGCAGGCGCTCCAGGGCGCGGCACGTTTCCAGGACGGCCGGATGTTCGGTGGCCTGCGTGATCACGTGCGGGTGCGGTTGCCCGGAGGCCAGCACCGCGCCGCGCAGGGCGAGCAGGTCGGCCTCGGAGCCGGATGCGGTGAACACGATGTCGTGGGGGCGGGCGCCGATCATGGCGGCGACCTGTGCGCGGGCGTCCGCCAGGGCGGCGCGTGGCCCGGCGCCGTAGGGGTGGCCGCTGGACGGGTTGCCGAACAGGCCGGTCAGGTGGGGCGCCATCGCCTCGGCCACCCGGGGGTCGACGGGGGTGGTCGCGTTGTAGTCCAGGTAGACCGGTCCGCCGGCCAGGCCCGGATGCGGTGGGAGCCCGGGTGTAAGGCCGCTGGTCATGCCGGCTCCCCGTGCTGGACGGGCAGGTCGGCCAGTCGCCACTCCAGCATGCCGTCGTTCAGGCGGACGGCCCGCCTGCCGCGGCCGGTCAGCAGCCGTACCGCGTCGTAGGCGAGCACGCAGTATTCGCCTCGGCAGTACACCACGATCTCGGTGTCGGCGGGCAGCTCGTCGATCCGGTCGGCCAGCTCGGTCACCGGGATGCTGACCGCGCCGGGGATGTGGCCGGCCCGGTACTCCTCGACCGGCCGCACGTCCAGTACCAGCGCGTCCCCGGTCTCCGCGCGGGTGCGCAGCTCCTCGCGGGTGACCTCCACCGCGCCGTCCTCGCCGAGGTAGGCGTCCCGTGCCGGGGGGACGGCGGCCTGGTGGTTCTCGGCCACCTTGCGCAGCAGCGCGAACAGCCGCGCCACGTCGTCGCCCGCGAGCCGGTAGTGGATGCGCACTCCCTCGCGGCGGGTGGCGACGAATCCTGCCTGCTTGAGTGTTTGCAGGTGGGCCGAGGCCGTCGTCAGGTTCAGCCCGGCGGCCGCGGCCAGGGCGTCGACGGTGCGTTCTCCCTGGGCGAGCAGGTCGAGCAGCTCCAGGCGTTTCCCGCTGGCCAGCGCCTTGCCGCCGGCCGCGAACGCGGCGTACAGCTCCGCCTTGGTCTGCACTGCGGTGGTCTCCGCCATGACATACTCCAATCATCCATGGAATATTGTAGTTGAAGACGGATGCCGAGGCCACACGTCCGCGCACCCGCCTGTGCACTCGATCTTGGAGGGACCGTCATGGGCTTCGCCGACGACCATCTGACACCACTGGTGGACGAAGGACTGGGCAACAGCGCCTACCTCGTCGACCTGGGCGACGGCCGCGCCCTGGCCGTGGACGCCGGCCGCGACCTGCGCGCCCTGCACACCGCCGCTCAGCGGCTCGGCCTGACCGTCGCTTTCGCGGCGGACACGCACCTGCACGCCGACTTCCTCTCCGGCGCCGTCCAGCTCGGCCACGACACCGGTGCCACGGTGCTGGCCTCCGCCGCAGGGCACCGCGCCTTCCCCCATCGGGGTCTGGCCGACGGCGACGAGGTCGACCTCGGCGGGCTGACCCTGCGAGCGCTGGCCACGCCCGGCCACACCGACGAGCACCTGGCCTTCCTGCTGCTGGACGGCGGCCGGGAGCTGGGGGTGTTCACGGGAGGCTCGTTGATCGTGAACTCCGCCGCCCGCACCGACCTGCTCGGCGCCGACCGCACCGAGGCGCTGGCCCGCGCGCAGTACCGGTCTCTGCGATACCTGGCCACGCTGCCCGACCGGCTGGCGGTCTGGCCCACCCACGGAGCCGGGTCGTTCTGCTCGGCCCCGCCCGGCACCGAACGCACCACCACCATCGGCGCCCAGAAGCAGGCCAACCCGCTGCTGGCCGCACCGGACGAGGACACCTTCGTGCGCCGGCTGGTGGCGAGCCTGGGGTCCTACCCCGCCTACTTCGACCGGCTCACCGAACGCAACCGGCGCGGCCCCGCCGTCCTGACCGGCACACCGCCGCTGCCCGCGCTCGGCACGGGGCAGGTCGAGGCGCTGCTCGCCGACGGCGGCGAGGTGGTCGACGTCCGCCCGGCGGCCGACTACGCGGCCGGCCACATTCCCGGCGCCCTGTCCATCCCGCTGCGCGGCCAGTTCGCCACCTGGCTGGGCTGGCTCCTGCCCGACACCACTCCTCTGGTCTTCGTCATGGGCGAGGACCAGGATCCGGACGAGATCATCTGGCAGGCGTACAAGATCGGCTACGAGCGGCCTGCCGGACGCCTGGCCGGCGGCATGCCCGCCTGGCTCGCCGACGGCCACCCCCAGACCACCATCGCGTTCGTCACCGCCGGCCAGGCACCGGCAGGCCCCTACCTCGACGTGCGCCAGCAGGCCGAGTACGCCGCCGGGCACGTGCCCGGCGCGCTCAACATCGAACTCGGCGACCTGGCCGCCACCGCCTCCGGCGCCCCGGCCGGCGACCTGGCCGGCGCGGTCGTGGCCTGCGGGCACGGCGAACGCGCCATGACCGCGGCCGGCATCCTGGAACGCGCCGGCCACACCGATGTCACCGTCCTGAACGGCGGACCCGCCGACTACGCCGCCGCCCACGGCCGGCGGCTGGACCGCGGCATCCCGGGAGACGCCCGGTGAGCACCACCCCCACCGGCGCAGCGCCGGCCGGACGGCCGGTACGGCTGGGGTTGCGCGAGAACTGGCTGCAGTTCACGTTCCTCGTCATCGTCAACGTCTGCGTGGGCGCCCTGGTCGGTCTGGAGCGCACCACGGTTCCGCTCATCGGCACCGACGTCTTCGGCCTCACCAGCGACCTGGCCGTCTTCTCGTTCATCATCGCCTTCGGCCTCACCAAGGCGCTGACCAACCTGGCCGCCGGGGCGCTGACCGCCCGCTTCCACCGCAAGCAGCTCCTGCTCGCCGGATGGCTCGCCGGCACCCCCGTCCCCTTCGTCCTCGCCTGGGCACCCTCCTGGGGCTGGATCGTCGCGGCCAACGTGCTGCTGGGCGTCAACCAGGGCCTGACCTGGTCCATGACCGTCAACATGAAGATCGACCTGGTCGGCCCGGCCCGCCGCGGCCTGGCCACCGGCCTGAACGAGGCCGCCGGGTACGTCGCCGTCGGCGCCACCGCCCTGGCCACCGGCTACCTCGCCACCGCCTACGGGCTGCGCCCCATCCCCGAACTCATCGGCGTCGTCTTCGTCGCCGCCGGGCTCATGCTGTCGCTGATCGTCCGCGACACCGCCGCCCACGTCGCCCTCGAACTCGCCCAGCACCCCAAGCCCGCACCGGCCGGCGAGGCGAGCGGCCTGGCCACGACCTTCGCCCGCACCTCCTGGCGGAACCGCTCCCTGCGCGGCGCCAGCCAGGCCGGGCTGGTCAACAACCTCAACGACGGCCTCACCTGGGGTGTGTTCCCCCTGCTGTTCACCGAGCACGGGCTAGGCATCGCCGCCGTCGGCCTCATCAAGGGCCTCTACCCGCTGCTGTGGGGCATCGGCCAGATCCCCACCGGCCATCTCGCCGACCGCATCGGCCGCAAACCCCTCATCGTGACCGGCATGTTCGTCCAGGCCGCCGGGTTCGTCCTCGCCCTGGCGCTCCTGGACCGGCCGCTGCTCGCGGGCGTCCTGTCGGCCATCGCCCTCGGGATCGGCACCGCCATGGTCTACCCCGCCCTGATCGCCTCGGTGTCCGACCACGCCCACCCCACCTGGCGCGCCAACGCGCTCGGCACGTACCGGTTCTGGCGCGACATCGGCTACGCCGCCGGAGCCCTGATCGCCGGCATCCTCGCCGACACCCTCGGCCTCAACGCCACCGTCATCGCCGCCGCCGCCCTCACCGCCGCCTCCGGCCTGCTCGCCGCCCGCTGGATCACCGAGCACCACCACGACCACGCCCGCACGGCGGATTAGGGCTCTGCGTTGGGAGGCCATCGCGCCTGCGGGCTGCGGTGCGGCCGGTGGCCGTTGCAGTGAACGACGTATCGGGCCGGGAAATTCGTTCTGCGGCGGGGGCGAGGCGGCCCTGTGTCAGGCGGCCGGCTCTGTGTCAGTGGCCCCCGGGTCAGCGGGGGATGATCTGGGTATCGTCCGGTGATTCGGGGTCGCGTTTGAAGGCGGCGGCCGGCTGGTAGTGCGGCGGGATGGGCTTGCCCTCGCTGGAGCGGGCCACCATGGCGGCGTCGCAGGAGCTGCAGAGCAGTGCCTGGTTCCAGCTGGTGATGGACAGCTGGGTGCCTCGCGAGAACTGGGTGAGTGCGCGGGGCCGCTGGACCAGGTCGGTGCCGCCGCAGGTGGCGCAGCTCACCGCGGCGTCGCGGGGGAACGAGGCACCGCATGCCTCGCAGATGATCAGGATGCCGTCCGGCCCGGGGCGGCCGGCGAGGTTCTCCTCCTCACCGCAGTGTGGGCAGGCGATGTTTCGCGACACGTGTCCGTCTCTTCCACTCGGGGTGCCCAGCGCCTTCCAATCTATCTTTACGTGAGGTGAGAGCGAAGGCGCTGGACGGCGCTATGAGTTCGAGCGGTGGTCCGTGACATCCACGCCGTCCTGGAGCTGGACGACATCGGCCACGGCCACTTCGTGGACGATCCGCCAGTCTCCCGGCGCGCTCTCCCGCTCGAAGACGTAACGGGAGCCGGTCTGCCTGCACCGGTCCGCCGAGAGTTCCCGCCGCGCGCCGTCGACGAGGTGGATGCGGTAGCCCGCCATTGACCCCTCCTCTGCCTGTTCCCCGGCCCGGCTGGCCAAGCCCGGCGTCCCGGGGTACTGTGACGATCACACTCTACATTAACGTAAGAGTAGGGTGCACGTAGGCGGAGGTCAGATGCCCCTGTATCGCTTCCGGACGGGTGACGGCGAGGAGCATCTGGTGGATGCCCATCGCCTCCGGATGGACGAGTTCTCGGTCTATGCCGAGAGCTGCCGCATGGGAGCGTCTCCGCCCTGGGTGGTCGTCCTGCGGTTGCCCCTGTCGGAGATCGTGGACGTCCACCGGCGCCTGGAGGTCTCCGGCGGCGGCCATGCCTGGCTGGACCCGCCCGTGGAGAGCGCGTCCGGGTTGAAATACCTGCCCAACGTGCGGTTCGGAACAGGACGGCTGCCGCCCGGGGACGAGCGGTGACCCGGGGCTTCACCGCCTCATCCGCTCTTCCCTTCATGGCCGTCGGCCGTGGGACGGTTCGGCGGCGGCACGAGGATCACGATGACGGCGATCAGGGCGGGGACGGCGGCCGAGAGCATCAGCGCGGGCGTGTACGAGCCCACCAGGTCGTGTCCCAGCGACAGCAGGACCGGGCCGAACGCGGTGGAGGCGACCGTGGCGGCGTGGACGATGCCGCGAAGCGCGCCGATGTGGGCGGTGCCGAAGTAGGCCGGGACGATCGAGGCTTCCAGGGTCCGGACTCCGTTCCCCGCGGCGCCGAGCAGCAGCCCGAACGTGATCCCGCTGAGCCCCGGAGCCAGGAGAGGCGTCCAGAGCAGCCCGGCGGCCAGCACGGCCAGGCTCGCGGCGAGCACGAGGCGCGGCGGGAAGCGGTCGGCCAGCGCGCCGACGAGGAACGCCGCGGCGAGACCGGCCATGGTCTGGGGCAGGAAGTTCGCGGCGGCTTCGGTCGGTGACAGGCCGTGCTCGCCGAGCAGGGACACCTGGTGGAAGGCGACGGCGGTGGTCAGCATGCCCTGGCAGCAGACGGCCGCGATGATCGTCCAGAAGGCGGCCGTGCGCATCGACCGGCCCACCGTCCATCCCCCGGCCGGGCCCGGACGCGAGGTGTCGCGGACGGCCGCCGGGGGGCGGCCCCGCAGCCCGTACACGCCGACCGGGATGAGGACGGTCCAGATGACCAGGCCCTGGATCAGCCAGGCCGTCCGCCAGTCGGTCGCTGCGATCAGGCGTTCGGTGAGGACGGGCGTCACCGAGATCCCGGCGGCGCCGACCGAGGTCACCAGTCCCAGGGACGTGCCGCGGTTGCGGGTGAACCACAGCGCGACCGTGGTGGTGGCGAGCAGGCTGAGGGCGCCCTGCCCGGACAGCCGCAGCCCCGCCAGGCCGGCCGTGAGTCCCCAGATCGAACCCACCAGCGCAGATCCGGCCAGGACCGCGCCGAACAGCACGGCGGCGCCCGTGACCAGGACACGCACCCCGTAGCGGTCCAGGGCCCGTCCTACCAGCGGCAGGAACGCGGCCCCGGTCAGCGTCGCGATCAGGTAGGCGCCGCTGAGCTGGGTACGGGAGATGTCCAGGTCCTCGATCAGCGGCTCGGTGAAGACCGACAGCCCCGCCGTCTGCCCGGGACCGGTCAGGGCGAGGACGACGGTGGCGCTAAGCAGGATCCGCGTCCGGGTTCGGCGGCCCGGCTCCGCCTGCCGGTGCGGCGCCGGACTTCGCGCGTCGATCGCCTCGCTCAGATTCGCTCCTCATGCCGGTCACCCGCGCCGGCGTTCGACTCCCGCGGTCGCACTCTCTCCTCACGTAAGAGTAGAGTGCCCTCGGAGTGGCCGGTGCCGCCCCGCCCCACCGTGCGGCGGCAGGCGGGGCCGACCGACACGAGAGGGATCATGCCGACCTACCGAATCCAGCCGCACGAGGGCGCACCGCAGACGGTGCGGGCGCTGCGCCTGCGGGCCGACGACGAACAGGTCTACTTCGAAGATCGTGTGCATGGCCGGTGGCGGCCCGTGCTCGAACTCCACCTCGACGAGGTGGAGCAGGTCCAGCGCCGCCTCAACGAGGCCGACGGCTCCTGGATCTGGGTGACCGAGCACGTGCGGCGCATGCCGCTGTGACCATCGGCGATCAAATCTTCCTTCACGACATAGTAGGACCAGATCGCTGCGCCGAAGCAGCGCGGACAAGAGGAGCCCCCGTGTCAGCTGAGCTTAGCCCGATGATCGGATGAGCCGCCCGCACCCGGAACTCGGCCCACCGCCGGTGCTGCCGGCCCGCGGACTGCGCATTGTGGCGCTCGGCGGGCTCGGTGAGATCGGCCGCAACATGACGGTCTTCGAATACGGCGGCAAGCTGCTGATCGTCGACTGCGGAGTGCTGTTCCCCGATCTGGATCAGCCGGGCGTCGACCTGATCCTGCCGGACTTCACCGCCATCACCGACCGGCTGGACGACGTCGTCGCCGTGGTGCTCACGCACGGCCACGAGGACCACATCGGCGGTGTGCCCTACCTGCTGCGCGAGCGGCCCGACATCCCCCTCATCGGCTCCCGCCTCACCCTGGCGCTGATCGAGGCGAAACTCGTCGAGCACCGCCTGCGCCCGCGGACCGTGGAGGTCGGCGAAGGCGGCACCGAGACCATCGGGCCTTTCGACTGCCGGTTCTACGCGGTGAACCACTCGATCCCGGACGGGCTCGCGGTCGCGATCACCACCGGTGCGGGCACGGTCCTGCACACCGGCGACTTCAAGATGGACCAGCTCCCCCTGGACGGCCGCCTG
>NZ_JBQQBP010000012.1:0-279071 GCF_052245875.1 Actinomadura sp. 3N407 | reverse complement strand
TCATTCCGCGAACGGGTACCGGACCCCACTTGAGGTCCACATCGAGTACCTGGAGCGACAGCAAGCGGCGTAGATCTACCCGCAGATCACCCATCAGGACGCTGTCCGGAAAACGCGCGGCCCCTCAGACCGCGGCCAGGAACTCCAGCCGGTCCGCGCGGGGGTCGCGGCGGGATCCGCGCAGCACCCACCGGCGCTGCCCCGCCTCGTCGATGATGGCGATGACCTGGTTGGCGGTCGCGCCGCCGCCCATCATCATGCCGCCCCGGGCCGGGACGGCGAACGCATCCCGGGCCAACGCGACGGCTGCCGCGACGACTGCGGCCAGGTGCGGGGCCGCCAGGTGAGGGGTCATCGTCGGCTCCCGAGCGCGAAGAAGCGGGCCAGTGGCTCGCCGGTCAGCGTCGCGGCAGCCCGGCGCAGATGCTCGGCAGCCGGTCCCGCGTCCAGCGTGTGGGGCTGCGGGCGGGGAACCTCCACCGTCACCGGACCGCTGTAGCCGCGGGCGGCGGCCGCGCGCAGGGCGCGGTCGAGCGGCAGGGTGCCCAGCCCGGGCAGGACCCGGCCGGCGGGCTCACCGGGCCGCGGAGCGGGGAGGTCGGCCAGATGCACCCAGCCGATCACGCCGTCCGGCAGCGCGGCCATGTAGCCGGCGGGGTCGAGTCCGGCCAGGGCGAGCGCCGCGACGTCCACCAGCAGCCCGACGTTGCCGGTGGCCGGCAGGAGCTGCGGGGCGTCCTGCAGTAGAGCGGGTGCGTGGAACTCGGCGTTCACCGACAGCCCGTGGTCGGCGGCCATCGCGGTGAGCTCGTCGACCCGCGTGGCGACCATGCCCGCATTCGTCACCGCACTCGAGGGCGGGGGGTCGGCCGCCGCGCGGCCGGCGAACACCGACAGCCGAGGGCAGCCCACCGCAGCGGCCAGCTGGCACGAACCCCGCCACGCCTGGACCGCGTCCACCCACTGGCCGGCGGGCACAGTGAGGTCGGCGGGGATCCCCGTGCCGCACGACAGCTGCCCGATCGTGACATGGTGGCGTTCCAGGAGGCGCACCAAACCGACGTGGCCGTGCCGCGTCCGCAGGCGCGCGACGGCGAAGGCGGGCACCTCCAGGACCTGGAAACCGGCCCGCCCGGCGGCCGGGATCAGATGCTCCAGCGGCAGCCGGTATCCGGCGGTCGCCTGGTCCAGGCCCGCCGCGAACACCGCGGCGCGGGCCGGTTCCCTGGTCACCTGGTTCTCCTGCCTCAGTGCAGCGGGTAGAAGCCGGCCAGGATGTCCTCCACCGTCGCGGGCAGGGCGGCGAGGGCCTTGTCGACCAGCGGCGCCACCGCCGCCCGGTCGGGGGCAGCGGTGGCGCCCGGACGGGGTTCGACGCGCACCGCGGCTGCCCACGGATCGGTCAGTTCCCGGCCGCTCTGGCCGATCAGAACCGCCTCGGCGCCGTGCCCGAGCTCGGCGTGGACGCCGCGGCAGATCAGGTCGGCGGCCACGCAGTAGACCTTGCCGGTGTGGTAGACGGGGTTCTTGCCGGAGATGCCCTCCATGGTGAACGGCCGCATCGCCGAGATCAGCCCGCCGTACCGGTTGCCGCGGCCGACCAGCCCCTCGTCGCCGGTTTCGATCGAGGAGCCGGTGTGGGTCAGGTACAGCTCCGGCCGCTGCTCGTCGTCGCGGGTGTTCAGCCACACCTGCACGGTCAGGGCCGGGTAGCGGTCGGCGGCGTGCCGTTCCAGAGCGGCGCGCGCCGCCTCCCGGTTGGTCAGGTAGGTGTCCAGGTCCGGGACGTGCGCGGCGATCTGCGGGACGGCGCAGGTCAGCTGGACGCGGCTGCCGGTGCGGTAGGCCATCACCTTGATGTCGCTGCCCAGCCACGCCGGCCGCTCCTGGCCGGCCAGCACGCTCTCGACGTCCAGGACCAGCTGCTCGGTCGGGGTTGGTGGGCTGAACGCGGCGCCGGAGGAGGTGTCGTTGCATGCCAGCTTGGTCAGTTCCGGCAGGTCGTCCAGCGAGTGCGGCGCGAACCAGCGGCTGCGCACGTTCGCGGTGTTTTTGCCGCCGACGCCGCCGGGGCTGTCGCCCTGGCTGACTTGGTACATCATCCGCAGGTCCTGCTCGACGTCGAGCATGGGGAACCGGTCGGCGAAGAACTGGCGGGTAGCGTCGCAGAGCAGTTCGCGGACCGGGATGGGTTCGCCGGCGAATGAACCGGACGCGCGGCCCGATAGCAGGACCCGGACCGGGGCGAGCATCTGCCCGGCCCCGAACCCGACCTGGACGCGGCCGCCGAGGATGCCGGTCTTGTCGAACTGGTGGTGCAGCACCGCCCCGAACCGGTCGCGGGTGTAGCTGGAGTAGACGCCCGAGAGGTGTTCGGCGAGCGCGTCGGCGAGGGTGTCGGGGTGACCGGTGCCCTTGCGCTCGACGATCTCGAACGGCTCGTCCGCCCGCCGGTGCGCGGCGGGCACGTAGGTGAAGTCGCTGATCATGGAAACGGGAACCTTCCGGTCAGGACGCGGGCGCGGGCGCCGTCGTGGGGGCGGGCGGCTGGGCGGTGGCGAGGTCGGTGGCGAAGTCGCATAGCCGGCGCCACTGCGCCGCCAGGTCGTGCGGCCCGCCGCCATGCGGGTCCTTGAAGAAGAACGCCAACTCCTCCAGCGCACCGGCACGGCCGCTCTGGTGGGCGCGGGCGGTGAGGCGGGCCAGGTCCAGCACCAGCGGCGCGGCCAGCGCGGAGTCGATCCCGGACCAGGTGAAGTCCAGCCGCATCCGGGTCCCCAGGAACCCGGTGAAGGTGACCAGGTCCCATGCGGTCTTGGCGTCCCCCAGGTCGGCGACGTTGTCGATGCGGACCTCGCCATCGGGCTGGTAGCCCAGTGTCGCCTGCAGCACCTCGGCCTTGCTGGCGGTCTTGGCTGTGTTGGCGCCGGGCTCGGCGAGGGTGGCTCCGTCCCCGCCGCCGAGCAGGTTCACGCTCGACCACGACCCCACCCGCAGATTGCGGCAGGCGAACATCGGCGCCAGCACGCTCTTGACCAGCGTCTCCCCCGTCTTACCGTCCCGCCCCGCGTACGGCACCTGCAGCCGGGCGGCGAGCTGGTCCAGGGCGGGCAGCCGCGCCCCCGTCGACGGGGTGAAGTCGACGTAGGCGCAGCCAGCGGTCATCGCCGCCCACGCGTACAGCGAGCTCGGCGGCAGCACCGCCTCGCCTGCCTCCAGCGCGCCAGCGACCGCGTCGGCATCCTGGTGGGCGGGGTGCGCGGCGGCGGCCGGCTCGGTCGAAGCGACGTGCACTACCACCACGCGGTCCAGCCCGTGCCGGTCGGCGAACGCGGCCAGGTCCGCACTGATCTGCTGGACGTCGCGTCCTGCATGGCCGGTGGCCGGCGCGGGCCGCAACTCGGCCTCCGCCGCGGCCAGGTCACCGGCCAGGGCCGCCGCCAGCCGCGCCGGGAGCACCCCATCGCGCGCCAGCGCCTCGGCCTTGTTCGGCCACGGCACCTCGGCGACGTCGTGGCCACCGAAGACCAGCCCGTCGACGTCGGGCAGCCCCGCATCGGCGAACGGCTCCAGCGCGGTCACCATCCCGCCGGTTCCGGCCAGGCCCGCGCGGATCGCCAGCACCCCCAGCACGGTGGTGGTCGCCACCGAACCCCGCGCGCCCACCAGCCACACGCCCGTACGGCCCGCACACTGCTGTGTCGGCATCTTCGTGCCCCTCCTCGGCTCATCGGCCCCCAGCGGGGCCGGGTCGACGACGCATTCAGGCAACCGCTGACCACGCTGGGAGGGAACAGATGCTCTGTTGCCTCGTGTTGCCTTCCTCGCCATCAGCCCGGACCGACGTCACCCCCCGGCTCTACGGTGTGCGCAGCACCCCCCCATCTCGCTGTGTCACCCCACCCCGAGGGGGCACCCGCCGTGACGCCACCGCTGTACACCCACCCGCTGACCTTCCTGCGCCACACGCTTGGCCCCAAGCCCCTGACAGCCGAGCAGTATCTGAAACGCGTGGCCGACCGTCACGTCGCCCTCGGCTACGGGGCCATGGCCACCAGACGCCAGAAGATGAGCCGCTGGGAGAACGGGACCGCCGTCCCCGAACCCACCGCCCAACTCGCCATCGCCGACCTGCACGACATCCCCGTCGACGCCGTCCACACCATCGGATGGCCCGACTGGCTGTTGCTCGCCCTCGATAACCGTTCGGTCATCCACTTACCGTGGACGCAGGCGGGCATGCTCCATGCCCTGGCCGACACCACACGCGGAGGGCCGATGGACCGTCGTGCATTCCTGATCGCCACCGGCGCGACCCTCACCGGCGCCGCCGACCACTGGGTCGCCTCCCTCGGACGTCTTGCCCCATCCGCAACGCATGGCCGGCTCACCGTCACCTCGACCATGGTCAACCACATCGACCACCGCCTTGATCATCTACGGCGCTTGGACGACACCTTGGGCGGCGGCACGCTGCGCCCTCTGGCCGCCGAGGAACTCAAACTCGCCACCCGCCTGCTCAACGACGCCAGCTACACCAGCCCCGTCGGCGCCCGCCTCCACTCCGCCGTCGCCGAGGCCGCACGCCTGTGCGGCTGGCTCTCCTTCGACTCCGGGCACCACGCCGCTGCGCAGCGCTACTACCTCACCGCCCTACGCGCCGCCGCCGTCGCCGACGACCACACCACAGGCGCCAACACCCTGGCCTTCATGGCCATCCAGACCTACTCCACCGGGAACCCCGCCGATGCCATCGACCTGGTCGAAGCCGCACAGAACGCCCTCGGCCACGGCGGCAGCACCCCACGTGTACTGGCCACACTCCACGCCCGCATCGCACGAGCCCACGCCAAAGCCGGCCACCGCGCGCAATCCGACCGCGCATTGAACGCCGCCTACGCCGCTCACGCCCACGGCCCGCATGACCAGGACCCGTCCTGGTGCTATTGGCTATCGACCGGGGAACTGGAGAACATGGCCGGCTCGTGCGCCCTCGACCTCGGCGACCCCGCTCGAGCTCTGCGGCACTTCGACGCCGCACGCACCGCCGCCTACGACAAGGACGGCTACCACCGCGACCACGCCCTCTACCTGGCAAGGACCGCCGAAGCCCACCTCGCCCAAGGCGACGTCGAAGGCGCCTGCGCCAGCGCGAGCAAAGCCGTCACCCTCCTCGGAGGCGTCGCATCCGCCCGCAGCTCCTCCACACTCAGCGGTTTCACCGGAAAGCTCACCGCCTACCGAAAGACACCGGCCGCCCGCGACTTTCTCGCCTCAATCACCATCTGAAGCGTTCCCCACGTCGAACTACCGCTCGCAGGTGAGGGCAGGCGGGCCGGTGGGGGCCTACGGGATCGCGAAAGCATCTTTCAGATATTGGTCGGGTGTGTTCGCGAAGTTCTTGACCTGGCTCAGGGCGGGATCCAGGAGCACGGCCGACCCGTCCAGGGTGACCAGAACATCGCCGCTGGGCAATACGAGCGCGAGGGTGCGCGGGTCAGTGACCATGGCGCTTAGCAGTGCTTGGAAAGGCTGTTCAGGGTCCTCATCGATGCCTTGTCGGTGTCCGAACTCGTCGACGACGGACCGCTCATACCAGAGGGAGCCCAGCTCAAGGCGTTCACCGAATGCCGCAACCAGCGGCAGCATGGATGCCTTGATGGGCTGGAGCGCCTCCTGTCTCAAGCGGTCTTGGCGGTGGTATTTACCCCTACGTTCAATAACTTTGACATTACGTCCTGGTGACTGAGCGAATTTCACAAGCCAGTCGCGCTCCTGCTCGTCGTGGCGCGGGTCGATTCCATCGACGCGCAGCTGCAGACTGCCGAGCGCAAGCCGATGCGCCGCCACCATGTGACGCGCCTGAGCGACGACCTCCCCCTGCGTGGTGTCGCGCTGGACGGTGACCCGCAACCGGCGGCAGTGGCGGCGGACTTCACGCGCCAACCCCAAGGCGTCACGATCCAGCGGCGTGAGGAAGGACGCCTGTCCGAGCCCTGATGCAGCGTTGACCAGGTCATACACCACCTGGTTATCGGTGATGAGAGTGACCGCGTCACGGTTGCGAAAGGGACGCAGCGCAGCCTCGGCCGCAAGGGCTTCCAGCACATAAGACAAGCCGCTCGCCACTCCCACCCGCCTAAAACGGAAAGAGAAGAAACTAGCGCGGCCCGTACCATCGATGATGGAGCAGGCCCCCTCAGGCCCGCTTCCAGATCCGGATCCGTCCACGGCGAGCAGGTGACCGTCGCCGATGTCGTACGCGGGCAGGGGGACCGTGAGCGCGTGGACTTCTTCGACGAGGTCGTACGCCGCCGATGCCAACTCCGAGGAGGGGGACACGCCCCCAAAATACCGCCGTTCTTCTTTTGTCAACTCGTGATGGACCTTTTGGAGGTGTGGGGCGTCCGTCCACGCGGCCGCCGGACGCACCGACCTGCTCGCGCTGGGGATCGTGGTGCTGGGGGGATGACGCCGCAGACCACGCAGGGGTTCGCGGCAAAGCCGGTGTGAGACGGGTAAGCACATGACCATGAACCGCCGCATCGACTACTTCAATGATCCGACGGCACCGCAGGCGAACAGCCTGGTCCCGGCGGTAAACGTCGCGGTCAGTGACGTCACCGGTGCGCAGCTGATGATTCTCCGCACCGACAACGGCAACTGGGCTCTCCCGGGGGGCGCGATCGAGGTGGGTGAATCCGTCATTCAGGCGGCCATCCGAGAAACCCGCGAAGAGACCGGCATCGACTGTGAGGTCACCGGTCTGGTGGGGCTCTACTCCGATCCCCGCCACGTCATCCACTACACCAGCAACGACGAGGTGCGGCAGGAGTTCTCCATCGTCTTGTCGGCCCGGCCGGTGGGGGGTCACCCGACGCCTGGCGAAGAGTCCAGCCAGGTGCGGTGGATTCCCCGCGACGATGTACCAGCGCTCAGGATGGACCGGTCGATGCGGTTGCGGATCGAGCACGTGCTGAATCGCACCGGCGGCCCCGTCATCACCTGACCCTGCCAGGTCGAGTTCTCGGCCGAGGTCGCGGCAGCAACCGCGGCCGCCATGTAGCCGGTTTCGGCGTCCGCGAACGCGTTGGCCTTTGCTCTTTCGGTATTCCGGCCGCATCCCAAGAGCGGAGGCCCCGCGCCGGGCGTCGGCGAGGGGCCTCCTCCTTCGTCGCGGCAGCGTCAACTCTCGGCGGTAATGTCGTTCATCCCGCCCGCGACCAGGCAGTTCCTCAGGGTCTCGGCCCACAGGTCCGCGGCCTGCGGCGTGGTGAACGACTGCTCCAGGTTGAGGGGGGTGGTGTCGGATGTGCCAGTCACGGTGGTGACCGCGCCGCTGTCGCCGTCCTCGCGGGTGTCGATCGTCAGGACGCTGCCGGTGAGGGGGCTGGTGAGCTTGGCGAACATGATGCTCCTTCTAGCTTCGGTGGGCCGCTTACCCACAGATAGAGTGTATACCGGTCTAGCGACTTTGGGAAGTGTTGTTCCATAACACCCCCTTGTGCGGCGCTTACGCGGCGGCCGACACGTCGGGGAAGCCGGACAGTTGCAGTTGCTCGCTGCGTAGCGGCGGGCAGTACAGCTCCCGCAGGTACGCGACAAGGGCGGGCTCCCAGTCCAGACCGAGGGCATACCCGAGAACCGCGGCGGCGACGGGCGGGCATACTACGTCGGCGACCCGCTTGAACTGCGCGGTTCGCGACAGCGGCTTGGGCAGGTCCCCTGCCCAGGGGTAGTCGCGGCGGAACCCCTGCAGCATCCCGGCCTCGGCGGCGGTGAGTTGGAGCCCGTCGGCGTCACGTTCCCATGACCGGGATGACCCGGTGAGGCACAGCGACGGCCCATCGGCGGAGAACAGGTTCCCGCCCGAGCGGGGGTCGCGGTTCCCGCGGGTTCGGACCATGTGGCCGACCGGCCACCCTAACGCCTGCGCCATCGTCGGCGCGGCGAAAGCGCGGGCTGGCATGTCGGGCCGCGCCGCCAAGGTGGTGGCCAGCGGCCGGTACCGCGACGCGAGCAGGAACGTCCGCTCGCGGCGCGCGACGACACCGGCGCCGCCAGCGTGGACGGTGAAGACGTCGGCGTCCTCCCACCCCTGGGCGAGGAACTCGGCAGCGAGGTCTTCCCACAGGTACGCCACGCCAGGGACCTGCTCGGCGACCACCAGGTCGACGTTCGGCAGATGCAGGCCCCACCGGGCCGTCTCGGCGACGAGCGCGGTGCGGGGGTCGGTGACCCGGCCGGGCAGGGCGCGGTAGTCGCAGTCGCAGTTCACGCCTAGGCACGTGACCGCGTCCAGGGCCTTCTGGTAGTCCTCGCCGAGTCCGGTCAGCTTCCCGCTCCGGCTGAACGTCGGACACGGCGAGGACACGACGAGCTTGCGGACGTGCCGGTACTTGGGATGGCGGGGGTCCTGAGTGTGGACGTCGGCGCGGTGGCGGGCGTGGCCAGCGGCGCGGGCGACCGCGCATGCGCCGGGGTCCAGCTCAACGCCCAGGACTTGGTCGGCGACGCCGAGGATGCGGGCGCCCTCGTCCCAGCCGCCCGGCCCGGCGAACAGGTCGAGGATGTCTCGGCGGCGGCCCCGCGGCCGGCGGCGGCCTCGCTCGTGGCGGATGCGGGTAGCCGCTTCGACGGCGTCGGCGATGAGGTCCATCTCGTGGTCGGCTTCCCCGAAGGTGCAGCCGCAGCCGGGTGCGGTGCCGAGCGCACCGCACCCGAAGAACTCCTCATGTGCCGTGACCGGGTGTCCGCAGCCCGCCGGACACAGGTCGTCCGCACGCATCAGTGGGTGACCTCGTAGGGCATCGTGACCTGGCCGCCGCACGCCGAGCATTCAAACCGGGCGGTGCGGTAGTTCTTGCCCTGCTGGTGGACGGCCACCACGTCGGCGCCGCCCGCGTAGACGGGGTTGCGGCGTAGGTCGTAGTCGATCTCCACAATGCTGTCGGTGCGGGTGCAGTGCGGGCAGATCAGGACCTCACCGATGATCGAGGCGTCCTTGGGGGCTGCGCCTTCGGCCGCGCCGGTGACGGTGTAGGTGCTGAGAGTCTGCACCAGCTCGTTCCGGCGGGTGAGGATCTGTTCCAGGGTGAACCGGGCGGCGGCAGGGCCCTTTGGGACGTCGGCACGGAAAGCGGTGATCTTGATCGGGTTGGTCGCGAGGGTCAGGGCACCGGTGATGGATACGGTGAGGATCAGGTCCTCGCTGTCGTTGTCGCCGGTGTCCCACAGCTCGATGGCGTCCAAACCCGCCATTGCCGCAGCCGGAGGTGTGGAAGGCGTGTCGTTGAGGGTTTCGCGCGCGTCCAGCAGGATCCACAGGACGTTGTCGAACTCGGCGGCGGTGTAGTCGGTGTAGTCGGCGAGTTCGGCGATGTGCCCCCACTGCTCGTCGGTGAGAATGAGGTCGGTGGCTGGTGCGTTCATGGCGTCCCTTCGTGAGCGTGGGCCGCTCACCCACACCTAAAGTGTACACCGGTATACTGAGATTTTGAAGTAGATCAGACCGGTTTCAGCAGGTCACCGCTACTTCGGTTTGCCACCGGCCCTGGGCTGCCACGCCTCCGGCGACCACACGCTGTGACCGTCCTCGCCCTCCCGCCAATAGGAGTAGGCCCCAGACGGTTACGAGACTTCACCAGTTCTGCACCCCGGGGGCCGTCAGGCAGACCGGCCACGCGAAGGGCGTGGCCCAGCCGAGGCCGAGCTCCCCGGGACTCCCGCCATCTGGTCCGTCGCCGGGACTGCGGACATGCTGAAGCGTGGGCGCCGTTGCTGTCGGCTGATCAGGCTAAGGTCTCAGTTCGGCTGAGGTGATGCTGGCCGGTGCACCTCCGCTACGATCGCGTCGGTCCTCAGCAGTTGCGCAAGTTGCTCTGCCGTCGCATAGATCATCGCAACGGTACGGTCCTGAAGGGTCAGTGTGCCCGCAGACATCCGCATGCCCAGGGCCTGTGTCGCGGCCTCGACCTCCAGCGCGGGGTTTCCGTGTGGGCCAGCCGTTGCGAACCAGACCTCCCACCACCGCTTCCCCGGGTGGCCTGGGAACGGCGTGAGTTCCTGCCAGAAGTCCCGGAGGGACGCAGCGCGGATCCGCTTGATGTTGGCGACCAGGGCCTCGTGCCGAAGGTGATCCCCTCCAGCGTCATCGCGGGCGAACTGAGTGAACGTGTCCAGGAGGGTGGTTTCAGCGCCGTAAGGCATCCACACCACGGCCAGCTCCAGCGATTCGTGCATCCCAGGATCCCGGGCCGAGAGTAGCTTTGCGCCGTTGGCGTCCAAGTGCTCCAGTGCCAGGGGGGCGCTGGGCTCGTCCGTCCAGCCTTCGACGCACACGGTGAAGCCCCTGGGAATTGGTCCTTGCGTCGGCAGCGCCGTTTCCCGTGCACGGTCGCGAGCCTCCATCAGGTTCTGCGTAAGCAGGCGGGCATGGCTCATGCGGTCATGGATGCGGTGCGTGCGGGTGCGGCCATCTCTGGCTTGGGCATCGCTGTGGCGATAGGGCACGTCCTGGGCACTTCCGGAAATGATGAGGTGAGGTCGAGCCATGGAGGTCCTCCGAAGTAGTGCACACTGTCATTTCCCTGCACGGGTGCCGGCGACGTGGTCCGGTACCGCCTTGAGGTCCTCGATGAACGCCTTCGCCGTAGCGATGGCGGTATCGAGGTCGGTGAGGAACCCGGCGCGGCCGTCGGTGTGCCGGAACTCGTACTCGCACACCCAGCGCCGCTCGGCGAAGTTCCAGTACTCGCCACCTGCGTTGATGAACCAGTCGTCGTCACGCCCGGGCTCGACGCGCCGCTTCTCCACCTCCATGCACAGCGCCGGGTCATACCTGCGGCCGCCGGGCGGAACGGTGTTGCCCTGGACGGTGTAGCGGCTGGCGGTCACGTTCACTGCGATCATCTCCTTCGAGGGTCCCGGCCGCGTACCGGGGCAAACAAAGTGTACATCGGTCAAGTGACACTCTTTCGGGTGGGGTGAGTCCCCGACTGAATGGCCTGGGTTCCGCAGTGCCTTGGATACGATCAGGTGCACACCGATTTCGGCGCCGCACCCCCGAAGAACAGCTCGGGGTTATCCACCTGATGCTCGCATCCCGCTGGGCACAGGTCATCTGCCGTTGAGCATCAGTAGGCGACCTCGAAGGGGATCGTGATCTCGCCTCCGCACGCTGCACATTCGAAGCGAACAGTCGCGTAGTTGGAGGATTCCTGGTGGACGCTCACTGCGTCGGCGTCGATGGCGGCGCCGGGGTTGCGGCGGGTGTCGGAGTCGATCTCGACGATGCCGTCGGACGCGGTGCAGTGCGGGCAGATGAGGGATCCGCCGTGGATCGCGGCGTCCTTGGGGGCCGGGCCGTCGCTCTTGCCGGTGGCCGCGTAACCGGCAAGAGCTTGCACCAGATCGTTGCGGAGCGAGAGGATCTTCTCCAGGGCGAACCGCGCGGCGCCGGGCCCCTCGGGGACGTCGGCACGGAACGCGGAGATCTCGATGGGGCTGGTGGCCACCCTCAGGTCATCAGAGATCTGCACAGTGAGGACCAGGTCGTCGTGACCGTCAGCGTCGCTAGTGTCCCACAGTGCGATCTCCCCCACTTGTGGCATCGCCAACTCCCCCATGCGGAGCGCACCCGCTGTATCGGCTAGCAGCCACGCAAGAGCCGTGGCACCCGTGGGAACGAACTCTTCAACCCGGTCGGGCTGCGTCCGCACAATGTGATTCCACTGCTCGTCTGTGAGAGTAAGGTCGGCGGCTGGTGCGTCCATGGCGCCCCTCCAATAACCGTGGATCGCTGAACCCACCCGATAAAGTGTATACCGGTTTAGTGAATTTGTAAAATCGCTAAACGGAATATCGGCAGGTCATCGGCACTGCATGGGGCGACTTGTGGTGAACCGGTTTGGCCATCGTACGGCGTTAAGACCTCCTGGCGGAGCCCACGCCCTTGGCCGTGGGGCCCGCGCGGCAGCTGGAGGCACCACACCGGTACCACCCTGGAGGTCGAGGCGCACCGGCGGAGTCTCTACCGGCCGCAAGTGCTGCGCCGCGACGAGCGCCTGAACGGCCAGGAGGCGGTGCGGTGCGCCGGGCTCAGCACGCGATCAGGACACGCTACGCGTGCGCACCGAGCCCAATGAGCATCGTCTGCACGACGTCGACACCGTAGGCGTCGACGAGGAACTCCAGCTGCGCCTGTGGCCCATCGTTGTTGACGCGGGAGGCGCGCTCGCTGGCGGCGTCATGGACGAAGTCGTCCAGAGCCTGGGCGGTGACCCCGGCCGCCTCGGCTCGTTCGGCCAGGCTCGCCGCGGTCGCCGGGCCCGGGCCAGCGGGGTACTCGCTGGCGGGCTCGAACGGGACGTGATCGAACGGATCTCCGTGCGTGATGTCCAGGATCACCGCGTGGGGATGGCGGCTGTCGATGCCCGCGTCGAGGGCGCGGCACGCTGTCTCGACCGCGCGTTCCTCGTCGTCTTTCGGGTCGCTGCTGGTTTGGTCGTAGACGACGCTGACGGAGACGTAGAAGGTGATACCGGCGATCATGATGTTGTCCCGGGGTTGATAGGTGGTCGGACGTTCTTGGGGTTGGGGCCGGGTGTGGCGGCACCGGCCGGTGGGGGCGCCAAGTGCGGGCCACCCAGACGGTGACGGCGGCGTTGAGTAGGGCGACCATCACGGGCACGACGACCTGGGCGAGTAGTGCTGTCATGGGTTCAGCACACACGTCCAGGCTCTGCTACGGGTCCGCTTTAGGTCCGGTGAGGGCGCCTTCTCGGTCCGTTGTGGATCCGCTCGGGCTGGCCTGCCCGGCAAGTACCGCGCCGGAGCAGGCGGTGGCCTGTTTCTTGGGGTAGGGCAAGGCAGGCAGCGCGCTGCGGGCACGGCGGCGACGTGGGCCGATGGCCAGGCAGTACCGGTGGTTGCCGCCGTGCCGCAACGTCCGGACGCGGGCTTGGCGCAATGCGCTGGGGAGCCACTGGGCGCCGGGCGTCCCGTCGGGGCGGGGCTCGGCCCCGTGCGCGACGAGTTGCCGCTCGACATACAGGTGGCCCTGCTCGCCGCGGCGGACCTTGGACAGTGCCCGCGCCGACAGCACCGACCCGTCAGGCAGCAGCGCCAGGGACCGTGCGGTACCACGCCCGCAGTAGGCGAAGTTCGCAGCCTGGTAGGCCCGCAGTAGGCGAAGTTCGCAGCCTGGTAGATCGTCCCCACATGGCCGGGGAACACCGCCGATCCGTCCAGGGTGGTGCGGCCAAACGGGTCCGAGAACGCGACGATGCCGCGGACCCCGTCAGCGGCGGCCATCTCGGCGATGCGGCCGATGAACCAGGACTCGCCGTTGCCGGGAACATGGTCGGCGAGCACGAACCGCCCCAGTTCGACCGATTCGGTGTAGGGCTCCAGCTGCGGGAACGGGCCGGTCAGCACCTTGACGTTCATCGGGACCGACAGCACCGCGACGCCGACCACCACCTCCGGGGTCTGGCCGGACACCTCGTACAAGCCGTACTGCAGTCGCCCTGCGGGGTAGGTGCCCGAGTAGTGCCGGTCCAGCACGAACGACCGCGCCGTCGCCTCGTCCACCCGGACCGCCTCATAACTGGCGGCGTCGAACCCGCCGTCGCTGCGGTGCCGCCAGGAGTGGACGCGTCCAGGCTCGGACCGTTGGCACCACGGCGTGTCGGTCGGCAGCACCAGCTGCCCGCGGTCGAGCACCGCGGTGGGGCCTGTCATCTGGCCGTCCGGACCGGTTCGGCGGACAAGGTGTAGCCCTCGGCACCACGTTGGCCGGCCTGCTTGTCGGGATGGCCGTAAAACAGCCGGATGGCGTCCCGGTCGCTCGCGGGCGACTGCTCGCCGACGACCCTGTGGTCGGCGAAGTTGCTCCAGTTACCGCGGACGTAGGACGCCAGATATGCGATCGCGGCGTCCTCCGCATCGTCACCGGCCCAAACCGTCAGGTCCTCGTGCCCTGTATCCCAGAAGCGCAGCACCCACACAGGCTCGTCCGCGCCGAGGAGGATCGTCGCCGGGCGGCGGCTGGCGGGGTCGCCGGCCTGCTCTGCGGCCCGCGCTTCGGATGCGTCCTCCGAGGCGGTGAGCTGCGTCCGCGGCAGGTCATCGCTCAACATCTCGGCAGCCAGTTCGAAATAGGCGCGGCTGCGGACATCGATCTGCTGGGCCGAGACGGTCTGGTCACCGAGGGCGGGCCGTGGACGGCAGCGGTGAACCCGCCACTGATCGCGCCGAGATGGTCACTCAGGCGGTTCATCGTGGTCTCCTGTCCGTGGGGTGGAAGTACGGGCGCGGCAGCGTATGGCGCCGTCCCACACGTGCCGGCCGGTGTCGGCGAGACGGCGGGCCGCGTCGGCGGCGCCGGGCAGCAGCACGTCCAGTGAGATCCGGCGGTCCGGGTCCTGGGCGTGCCACAAGGCGCGGGCGATGGCGTAGTCGATGACGGCCAGGTCGAGTTGCATCAGCGGCCAGTGGACGCGGATGGTGTGGGTGCGGGGGTAGTAGGTCGCCCACCGCCGCGATAGCGGCAACGTCGTCACCTCCCACTGCGGCAGCAGGTCGTAGCCGGCGCGGGCCAGCAGCGGGGCGCCGCGCCCCGCGCACAGGTCTCGCCCCTCGGCTTGGTAGAGGGCGATGACGGCGTCGGCTCGTCCCCGGTCGTCCAGGTCGCTGCGGACGCGGACCCAGCGTCCGAAACCGTCGCGGGTCCGTTCGGCGGGCGGCGCGTCGGGGGTGTCGACGACGGCGAGGCGGGTGGGGCGGCCTAGCCAGGGGAAGCCCTCCCCGCTGACCATCTCCTTCACGGTCTGCCCGGCCGGGGGCGGCGGCCCGCCGTGGCCGGTCCGGTAGACGTGCCGGCGGATCCACGCGGCGTGCGCGGTGACGAGGTCGGCGACGTCGGCGGCGGGCATCGCCGCGGGCGCGGTGATGTGCAGGCGGGCGTGCTCGTCAACGGTCAGGCCGACGTTCCCGGACCGGCGGCGGGTGGAGGTCGCGGCGACCCATTCGATCCCGGCCGGGACGGCCGCGGCGAGCGCGTCGGCGAGGTCGGCGGGGAGATCAGGGGCGCCGTACGGCACGATCCGGTAGTTGTCCAGGATCCGCCAGCCGCTGTCCAGGTCGGTCTGGGTCAGGAAGACACGGCGGCCACCGTCGGCCGGGACCGCCCACCACCCGCAACCGGCGTTGCGGCGCGCCGGTCCGGTGGCGGTGAAGTCGCGGCGGTCGGGGGACCGCAGTCGGCTCCCCTCACGGACCCGGTCGATGTTCACCGCGCCACCGCCTCGGGCGGCGCGGCGAACTGCTGGTGGGTGGCCAGCGCGCGGCGCTCCCACATACGGGCCCGGCCTTCCTCGCCCCACAGCAGTCGCGTGGACACCGACAGCAGCAGATCGCAGCGGATCTGCGCGCCGGCGCGGCACGCGGTGTGGTGGCCGCGAGCCCGCCCGGTGGAGTGGTCGGTGTGGTCGGCCCCGGGCTGCCGGCAGCTCCAGCACGTCCCAGCCGCGACCATGGGCTCGCCGGCGGAGCTGATCCACGAGGTGGGGACACCGTCCCGGCGCAGCAGCGCCGTCTTGGCGGCGGCGAGCCGCGCCCGCCAGCCGGGTAGGCCGCTTTCGTCGGTGAGGTTGGGGAGTTCGGCGGCGACCGCCGAGACGGCGGCGTGCAGCGCGGCGCGTTCGTCGCGGTCGCGGCACGCGGCCTGGTACGCCTCCAGCGGCGTCAGGCCGGGGAAGTAGGCCGCCCACACCTCGGCGGTGTCCGGCGAGATCACGGCCGGGAAGGTGTACGAGGTCGGCAAGGACATCACATGTCCTCGATGTCGAGGGACTCGCCGTCGGAGCCGACGGGGCGGGAGTCGCGACATCCGGCCGGGCAGCGGGTGTCACCGTGGTCGGTGGGGATCTGCTCGGTGGACCATGGGCACCAATCGCCGAGGTCGTTGGAGTGGTTGTTCCACCGGTCGGGGTCGCGGCCCCAGGTGATGCGGTGCCCGTGGATCTGGATGAACCCTTCGTCCAGGTCGCGGCTGGTCGCGCCCATCGCGGCCAGCGCCGCGTCCTGGTCGGACTCGTCGTCGTAGCGGCTGATGTGGACGTCCTGGTCGGGGTGGCCGGGGACGATGTCGCCGCAGCGGATCCAGTACGGGCCGTCGCCCGCCTGCGCGGCTGGGACGGGCTGGTTCGGGGAGGCGGTGGTCACGTGGAACTGTCCTTTCGAAGGGTGGCGGGCCACTTACCCGCCTGGTTAGAGCGTTGACCGGCTCAGGCGTCGTCGCCCGGCCGCCCCGGTGCGCGGGGCGGCCGGGCCGGGCGTCAGTCCTCCCCAGGCTCCATGATCGTCACGCAGGCGCTGCCGTCGAAGTCCGCGCCGAGCGCGATGAACAGATACACCAAGGTCGGCTCGACGCCGTCGGGGCCGGGCTCGGCGTCCCGCGCGATCCGGTACAGCTTGAAGGGGATCGGGGTCGAGTCGGTGGGGCGGGCGCGGCGCGCGGCCAGCCACCCCATCCACAGCACGTCCCACAGGCGGCCGTTCTGGTCCTGGTAGGCGCCGGTGCGCTCGGCGTCGGCGTCGTCCCAGCGGACGCAGTTCTGCCATGCCGCGCTGGTCAACGCGACCGGAGCGCGGCTCCCGGCCTGGCGGGACATGTCGGCGGGGACCTCGACGAGCGTGCCGTCGGCGATCGCCTGCGCGCGCGTGTAAACGTCGATGGTGGTGCCGAATAGGTCGGTCATGGCGTCCCTGGAACCGGTCATGATGCTCCTTGAGAATCGGAGGCGGGCCGCTTACCCGCACATATACAGTGTACACCAGTCAAGCGACCCTTTGGGGTTGCGACCACGGCGAACACGAAGCCCGTGCACTACCAGGCATGCCCCCGGCCTGACCTTCCGCACGCACCCCGCGCGATCGGGCATCGACACCAACACCCCCTCACCCCCTACAACCAGTGCGCCCTTGGCTGTCCCGCGACGCCCGGGGGTCACCGGCGCCCCCGGCACGTCACCCGCCCTGGTTCCACACCATCACCGCAGGCTGACCCCTCCGCCGCTGGACGCGGCCGGAAAACCGTTCGCGGACCCCGCCGATGTCGGCGATTCTGGAGTCCCCGGGCCGGCACGCGCCCCGGCCCGGGCACACGTGAGCACCGCGAAGATCGTCCACAAAAAACGACTTGCAAACTTCAGTATACCGGTGTACAGTTTAGATTGTTGGGCGAGAGAGCCAACGGATAGGCGACCGGCCTCCAAAGCCGGTGACAAGCAGGTTCGACTCCTGCCTCTCGTGCGCACCCGCCCCGCTCATCGCCGGGGGATGGGTCCGAGCATTGAAAACTCCACAGTGGAAGACACCCAAGAGGTGCCCGCCCTCCACGGCGGGCACCCGAAATACACCGGGCGGGTGCGTCGTGTGACTCCCAGAGGCAGGGCTTCGGCCCGTCAGCCCCCGTGGCTTCGACCATCCGCACCGGATCAAACGTTCTCGGACGGGCGGGCACCACCGCATGCGTGCGGGCGGAGTCGCGTGAGACCAGATCGGGTACGGGCTTCGGCCCCCAACCCCGTAGGGGCAGCGGCCCCGCCCGTCCGAGAACCCTGGGCCTGTAGCTCCAACGGCAGAGCAGCTCCCTTGCAAGGAGAAGGATGCAGGGTTCGAATCCCGCCGGGTCCACGTAAGACTTGGGGTCGCGGAGGGTTGAGCGGACAGACGTCCCGAGAGTAGCGGGCATGGCCGCGACCGCCGACGGCAAGGGCGAGTACTCGCCGCGAGCCGCCGGAATCCGTCCGGCCGGGGGCACCCGGCCCGGACGGAACCAATCAACGGGAAGAAGGGGAGGTAGCGCCCCACCTGCCTTGGGAGCAGGAGATGCGCGGTGCAAGTCCGTGCTTCCCGACCAAGCAGCCACGACGAGGAGGGTGGTCACTGGCTGGCCGGGGGTGGTACCCCGGTTACGACAGCCAGGACCGTGGAGGAGGTAATCCCTTCCAGCGGCCCGCCCCGGTCACCGCCGGGGCCGGGCCGCGAACATGGGACAGGACGGTGCTCAACGGCGCTGAAACCCGCACGCGGGCCGACGCCGATCCCGGGTTCGACTCCCGGCTGTTCCACGCGAGCCGCGTTGGTCGATCAGGCAAGACACCGGATTCTCAATCCGGAGATGGCGGGTTCGAGCCCCGCACGCGGTACGGCGACGCCATACGACGTCGCAAGTCACATCCTGAGATCCCTCGCCGCGGGCCGCGTCTGCCCCCTCCAGGGAGCGTCGCCCTTGGGTCGCGGTTTCGACTCCCGCGCGAGCGGCGGGACCTCACGACCTGGCGCTTGGGGCAGAAAGGTTGTCGACCAGGACGAAGCCTCCACGGGGACCGTCCCGGGACCCCGGTTCGATTCCGGGCTGCTCCACGGGGGCCGAACGGCTGAACTCCCCGCACGGCCCCTCATGGGAGATGGGTACGCGGGCCGGGGGTTGCCGCCCCCGGCCCGCACAACACGGGACAGGAGCGCGTGATGCGCGAGAAGAACCGCCGCACCTACCCCCGGCTCCGCAAGGACGGTCCCGACGGACGCGCGAACCGGCGCGCCCGCGCCGGCCGAGCGCGGAAGGACCGCAAGACCCGCGTCCTACTCGACCGGACGCACACCAGCGAGTAGCGGGCCGCCCACGCGGCGGCCCACGAATCGGGATGTAGGTCAGCTTGGATAGACGGCTCCCTTCGGAAGGGAGAGGACGCTGGTTCAAATCCAGCCATCCCGACGGTTGACCGTTGAACGCACGCCCCCGAGCGGCGCGGGCCTCGCACCCCCACCGACGCGGCACGCAAGTACACGGCCGGGCCCGTCTGTGCGAGGACGGGCGGCGTGGTAGCTCAATCGGCAGAGCCCTCCCGATGAGGGAGGAGATCCGGGTTCGAATCCCGGCCGCGCACGAAGTCGCTAACCGGCGGAGCCCCAGAGGCCCCGCGCGGGACCCGCGGCCCGACGCAAACGAACGCACGCCCCTACGGGGGGTTCGGTCCGTCGGGTGACGCCCCTTCGGGGGCGGCGTCTCGGGGAAGGGGAACCCCGGAAACGAGGCGCCAACAGACGGGTGGGGTGCACACCCGGCCGTTAGTCGGCGGCCGGGGACGGCGCGGCCCAAGGCGCGCCACGGAGAACCGGCGACTTACGGTCATGCCGCGCACGCCGCACGGAACTCAAGCTCATGCGGATGAGCACCGGTGTGAAGTACCGGAGGCAAGAGGTTCGAATCCTCTGGGTTCCACAAGGCGGGAAGGACCCGGAAGCGTCTCGCGAGGTGCGCGGGAGGGGCGCCGGGGACGGAAGGAACGCCGCGGCAGCCCGGACCGGTATCACCGGGCGGCTCGTTTCCCGCCTCTGCTCGCATAGCTCAGTAGGACAGAGCACCCGGCTACGAACCGGGAGGGCCGCAGGTTCGAATCCTGCTGCGAGTACGACGGACAGGATACGGGCGAGCGTTCGGCGCCCTGAGGAGCAACTCGTCCTGGAGCGGGAGGGTACCCCGCAATGTCCACGGGTAGCGAAATACACCGGTTGAAAATCGTCCGTGGTGGGGGTGGGGGAGAGACATAGGCCCCACCGAGGCAGTACGGCGGTAATGCTGCCCCCACGGCTTGGCGGTTGCTCCCGGGTCACCGGAGGAACCGCCGCTCCGCACAAGCATTGGTGGTGATGCGCCCGGCTTCCAATCGGGTGAACCGAGTTCAACTCTCGGGTGCGGGACCAAGACCAATACGCGACGCCCACGTCGCCCAACTCGCCGCTCGCGCCCGACGGGACGGGCCCCAGGCTCTTACCCTGGCTTGAAGAGGTTCGAGTCCTCTGGGCGGCACCGAGCACCTCCCGGGCCTCCGTAGCTCAACGGACAGAGCAGCCGCCTTCTAAGCGGACGGTAGTGGGTTCGACTCCTACCGGAGGCACGCACCGGCACCCGCCGCCACACCATGCCCCGCCGGGGTAAGCGCCCCCGGTGCCCGAAGGAAGCGACACACGTCAATGAACTACCCGAAGGCCCGGTTGGGGCCCCTCAGTGCAGCCATGGTGATCGCTGCACTGGTCACCATGGCTGCCCCCGAATGCCACCCCATCCCCAACGCGTCCAAGCCCACCACACCAGCCGAATGCGACAAGCAGGGCGGCTACTGGGCCGCTCGGGAATGCTGGTTCGGAAAGGACGCCGAGATCGCCCGATGCCGCGACCAGATCGACAACCCTCCCGGCAAAGCGTGGGACTGGGACTTCGACCGCGACAGGTGCGTCCTAGTCGCCGATAAATAACGAGAGCGGCGGCCCCTCCAAGGCCGACGGCAGAACCCGACCGCCGCGGCCATGCACGACATCGGCGTGGCGTCCCCGCCCGTGGACAGAACCTCAGGCGGAACGCCCCACGCGGGAGTGATGGAACTGGGATACATGCCAGGCTCAAACCCTGGTGCCTCACAAAGGCGTGCGGGTTCGAATCCCGCCTCCTGCACCACAATGCTGGGTGGTCCAGTCGGAAGGACGCCGCGCTCTGGACGCGGAGATCGCAGGTTCGAACCCTGCCCCAGCAGCCACCAACCCCCGCCGCAGGGATCCGCTCGCCGTCGCGCACGGCTGCGGCCCCGCCCTCGTAAGGCGGGAGGCCCGGGTCGGCACCGGGCGGCGGCTTCACAGGCGCTCGTACTCCAGCGGCAGAGAGGCCACGTTGAGGTCGTGGACAGCGCAGGTTCGAATCCTGCCGAGCGCACGCAATCGGGGGCTGGTGGCGGCAGCCATCAACCGGCGACAGCGCCGGGGTCCGTTGGTCGGGCGGCGGTCCAGGCCAACCCGCCGGAGGAGAACCCGCGTACCCGGGTGCGCGGTGATGGACCTCCGGCGGCCATGTTTCGCGCCTCCGTAGCTCAGCTGGCAGAGCACCCGCCTTGTAAGCGGATGGCCGGCGGTTCGAACCCGCCCGGAGGCCCTACATCATCATTCCGGGATGCCGCGCTGGTGTCGGCAGCAGGGCCTTGACCCCTGTCCCCGCAGGTTCGATTCCTGCTCCCGGAGCCACGCCTTCGAAGCTGCAACGGTCGCAGCACCCGCCCGGTACGCGGGAGATTGCCGGTTCGAATCCGGCCGGAGGCTCTGAGGTGGCGCACACCGCCACCTCGCCGCGACCGGGCCCGCGGAGACCAAGCGTCGACCAAACCGCTGCGACCCTTTGGGGGAATCCCGTGTTCCCCAGGCCGACGCCCCTGCGCACCCGGTCGCGTCACGTGGGTGAAGTGTTGACGGAGGCACCCCGGCATGCCACGCCGGGAGGGCGGGTTCGAGTCCCGTCACCCACTCGCTGGATGCCGCGCCGGTTGAGCACCCGGCACTTGAAGCAAGGGAGACCCTAGATGACGACCTGGTGGGCAGCATTCATCGGGCCCGGCGCCTTCCTCCTGATCATGGGCGGAACGATGCTGATAACCCGGGTTACTGAGCCGCGCCGCCGCGTGCCGAACATTATCAGCGTGGCCAGCGCCCGGCAGATGCGCACCGCCGAGCGGTACATCGCCCGGCTGGAAGCATCCGGCCGTGACGAGACCATACGGATCAAGTTCGCGTTGACCGGGCTGACCATGTGGCTGCGCCAGGAGGCCACGTACGGCCCCAACCGGCACCGGCTGCGTCGGGCCCGACAGCTTGAGTACTGGGAGACTCGACTCGAAGCAATCAACCACCGACTGGGCTTGCCCACCGAGGTGTGAGCGACGAGTCGACGCCAAGCGGCGGTGATGGTTCTTCGGCGCTTTCGGCGTGCAGGGCCTGCGCCGCCGTGGAACCCCGATGCGCCGCTCCGGCTTCACCTCGACGCGGCGCACACCAGAACATGCGCTCGTGGCGGAAGTCGAGGTAGACGCGCCGGGCTCAGAACCCGGTACTCCGTGAGGAGTGTGTGGGTTCGAATCCCACCGAGCGTACGCAAAGGAGAGCTGGCCGAGAGGCAAGGCGCCCGGTTGCTAACCGGAGGCCGGGGCCGCACGCCCCGCGCAGGTTCGACCCCTGCGCTCTCCGCCCATCCTCGGGTAGCCAAGCAGGTCAAGGCTCCGCTCTGATAAGGCGGGACGCGCAGGTTCGAACCCTGCCCCGAGGACCATCACCTGCTCGTTCCAGAACGTAGCGGGCCCGCTCGGCGCGGCGGTTCCCGAGAAGCGGCAGAACAGCCTCCAGCGCGTACGTGATGTCGGTCTTGTTGGTGACCCGCCACGTCCAAAGCGGCTTCCAGTGGGGCTTGTCCCGCCGGGCGGGCAGAAGGTACGCCGACCCGACGCCGGTGAGGCGGGCCACGCGCGTGACGACATCGCGGTCGGTCGAATCGACCGTGAGAAGAAAGCGAGAGTGCTTCGCGCCGGGGCCGGTGCCGATGTATCCCTCACCTTCGATGATCCCCGCCACCCAGCCCCACGCTTCGTTCGTTTCGGGCTGAGGTTCACGCGAGGAGACCGGGCGCAGGCCCTGGCGATCAGCAACAGCTTGGGCTTGATCCCGACGTCTTTCAGAGAGCAGCGGGGCGATGATCTCGTACAGGCTGGCGATCGCGCCAGCCTGGTAGACGGCCCACCCGTACGGCTGTTTGTGGTGCGCTTGCCGCTTCGCCGGGTGATAGACGGACCCCACGTTCGTCATGCTTCGGATGCGTTCGATGATGTCCGCGTCGGTCATGACGACACGGATCGTTCCGTATCGGTGCCCGCCCAGACCGAAGGTTCCCTCGCCTTCGATGATCCCGGCGAGCCAAGCGGCGTCGGCGGGAGCCATCCACTGCACAACCTGGCGAGGATTCCGGCACTCCAGGCACCGGTCTCCGCCGCTCTTGCCCACCTTGGCTCCGCAGCCACCGCAGTTGGAACGGGTGGCCCGCCGGTACTTGCACTGGTTGCACAGGCGGCGGCGATCTTTGGTGAGGAAGGAGCTGCCGCAGTCGCCGCATACGCGCTCGACAGCGCCGGGGAGGCTCATCCCTCTCAGTGTATTCGCTTGTTTGTTCGAGGAGAGGCCAGCCGATGGATGGCGACGGTCGCGGTCTCGAAAACCGTTGGAGGCTTTGCCCTCGTGTGGGTTCGATCCCCACCCTCTCCGCTTTGCCGCTCGCGCCCGACTGGACGGGCACCGGGCTTTTACCCCGGGTTGAGGTGGGTTCGAGTCCCCCGGGCGGTACGTACGAGCGTCGCTGGCGCAACGGATAGCGCAGCGGGTTTCTACCCTGCCGGTTCCGGGTTCGGATCCTGGGCGACGTACGCACGGCGCAGTGGGCAAAATGGAGAAGGCCACCGGACTTTTCACTCCGGAAATTGCGGGTTCGAATCCCGTCTGCGCTGCTGGTGGAATGACCACAGTGGAAAGGGAACCCTCCCATGCGCATGAAGACGCCCCCTTCGCAGTACGCGGACACCGTCGTAGAGATCCTGTCCGGGGAGTTCGCGGATCTGGCCGCCGACCCGGCCGTGGCGCGGGTCCTGCACCGCAAGATCGCGGAGTATGTGGCTGGGCCGGCGGCCGGGTTCGAGTGGATCGTCGACTGGCCGAGCGTGGCGAACTGGAGACTCAAGCCCGACCAGGAGCGCCCGGGACGGCTCCGGCTGGCCTGCTACAAGCAGACGCCCTCCGACACCGACCGGGCGTTGGAGGAGAAGGTCAACGCGCGCCTGGCCACGCTGTAACGGCGCGTGCAGCCCCCCGCGAGGGGCTCCAGGGTGTTCTGCTGGCCGGTCCCGCTTGCCGGCCAGCGGAGCTCCATGACATGGCGCGGTAGAGGAGTTCGGTCGTCCTCGCTGGTCTCATAAGCCAGAGATCGTCGGTTCAAATCCGATCTGCGCTACTCGTTCCGGCGTCGCCCAATTGGCAGGGCAGCGGGCTGTTAACCCGTCAGGTGGAGGATCGAGACCTCCCGCCGGAGCTGCTGAACTGGGGCGAACACTGCGCTGCGCACGGCCGGTAGCGCGGCCCCGCTGGCCCGAGGTGGTGCACCGTCTCGGGCTGTGGTGCGGGGGGCATCGGTTGCAAGGGTTCGCCCTTGACCACGCCCGTTCCCCGGTTCAGCCCCTGCTCGTGTAGCTCAACGGATAGAGCACCGGTTTGTCAGGCCGGGAGGTGCGGGTTCGAATCCCGTTACGAGCGCGCTCGCGTAGCTCAGTTGGCAGAGCACCGTCTCGACATGGCGGTCGGCGCTGGTTCGAGTCCAGCCGCGAGTACCTCGCCCGCCCCGCCCGGGCGGGTTGATGACCGGTAGCTCAATTGGTGGAGCAGCTGTTTCACACGCAGCAGGTCGCAGGTTCGATCCCTGTCCGGTCAACCCGGCGCGCACCGGGAGCTGCCGCCTTCACCTGGCGGCGTGACGGTTCCTGGTTGCGCGCCGCCCCTCGGTTCGCTGGGGGCGTGGTGTTCGAGGTGTTCACGGTTGGCACACCGGGCTGTGATCCCGGAAGAGAGGGTTCGAGTCCCTCCGGGCACCCTTCTTGCATGGGCCTGGTCCGCAGCTGGGCGGCCGCACCGGCACGATCCGGCCGGTGCGGCGCGCCCCTATGTATGGCGCAGTAGACGAAACGGATAAAGTCACCTGCCTTTCAAGCAGGGCATATGCGGGTTCGAATCCCGTCTGCGCTACCAGGAAAAACGAGTCGTCCAAGCGGGCCATGCGGCCTACAATGGGACACAGCGGGATGGAGCAGTTCGGTCAGCTCGCCGGGCTCATAATCCGGAGGTCGCAGGTTCAAATCCTGCTCCCGCCACTACCCTGCCCGGGGTTCACGCCTCGGGTCCGACAGCGGGTGCCTCCCTCGACGGGGCACCCGCTGTTTCACTGCTCGGTGGCGCAACTGGTAGCGCGCCCGTCTCATAAGCGGGGAGGTTCCGGGTTCGAATCCCGGCCGAGCGACTTCGATCTGGTGTAGCCAAGTTCGGTAAGGCAGCCGGCTGTTACCCGGCGTATCGCAGGTTCGAGTCCTGCCACCAGAGCTGCTGGACCTGGGAAACAAACCTGCGCCGCGCCCACTCCGGACAAGCGGCGCGCTGCCGCCGGAGGCGAGTCGACACCTCCATCAGGCGGGAGCGAACGGCGGCCCTTCGGGGCGTTATTCCGGGGCCCGGGTCCAGCCCCTTGCCTGTGCAGAGCAGTCGGAGTGCTCGCCGCCCTGTCACGGCGGAGATCGCCGGTTCAAGTCCGGTCACAGGCGCGCTCGCGTAGCTCAACCTGGTAGAGCAGCGCCTCGACACGGCGAAGGTTCGTAGGTTCAAATCCTGCCGCGAGTACGTCGGCCCCTGGGTGAGACGGCCCCGGCAACGTCACCCTCATCCCGGTGGCGGGGGAAGCGTTCCATGACCCCGGGGGCCGGCGGGTCAGTGACCGGTAGCTCAATTGGCGGAGCAGCTGTTTCACACACAGCAGGTCGCAGGTTCGATCCCTGTCCGGTCAACCCGGCGCGCACCGGGAGCCGCCTTCACCTGGCGGCGTGGCGGTTCCCGGGTGCGCACCGCCCCCGGGGGTTTCGCTGGGGGCGTGGTGTTCGAAGTGTTCACGGTTGGCACGCCGGGTCGTGGCCCCGGCCTTTACGCCGGGCTGCCTGAGCCCTCTTAGCTCAGTGGAGGAGAGCACCCGCTTCCGGAGCGGGGGGTCGCAGGTTCGAGTCCTGCAGAGGGTGCGGTGGCCCTGATTCGGGGCCGCGCGGCGTGGTTCTCGCTGGTGCGGGCGGCGGCCTGCAAAGCCGACTGGGTCTGGGTTCGATTCCCGGCTGCGCCTCAAGGGTGTCTTCCACTGTGGAGCGCTGAAGAGCCCGACCATTTGAGATCGGGCTCTTCAGCATCCCCTATCTCTGGCTTGCGTCGCCTCGCGTAGCCGCCCGCAACTCGTGGTAGGACGCGGCGAATGCCGACCACCAGCCGTTCGGGGCGCCGTTGATGATGGCTTGCGCGAGATGCTTGGCGGGTTCGGTGCGCAACGCGGCGATCGAGGTCTCCTGCCATGGCTCAGCGGGGTGGCCCTGCGCCATGTACTCGGTCGCCTGCAGCAGCGTTTCGATCTTGTCGGCGTCCTTGGCGACGCGCGCCTCGAGCGTTTCGACGGCTTCGTACTCGGCGACCAGGTCCTGGATCACCTTGGCGACATCGCTCGGCATTGCGGAGGTCTGGTGGGCCGTGACGGCCTCGGGGGCCGCGGTGCGGACGTATGCGCGCCCGACGCTGGGGACGTCGCCGATCTGGCGTGGTGGCCCGAGAACTCCAAGTGCGCCTACCAGGAGGCTTTCCGGAACCTGGACCGGGCCCTGCGCGACCTCGGTAAGCGGCCCTCGGATCTTGCTGCTCAAGGCACGACAAGTTCGACTCTCCACACCCCCCTTCCCAAATTCCTATACCGGTGTACACTCTAATCGTGGGGTAAGCGTCCCCGCCCGCGAAGGAGTTGGTTACCGTGGCCAAGATCCGCAAGGTCACCGCGTGCACCGTCTGCGGCACCCGGCACCGCACCCGCACTGGCGCCCGCGCCTGCCAGGCCGCCGACATGCAGGCCTGGAGCGAGGAACGTATGCGGCTCCACGTCAACACCCACGGCGCCACCTGGTGCGGCCTGTGCCGCGTCCCCATGACCACCGGCGACCTGGCCCTGTTCTGGTCGGCCTACGACGGGACTCTCATCACCGGCACCCCGCCCGATCCGGTCTGCCCGGACTGCGACGGTGACTACGACGCCCGCGCCGACTTCCTCGTCGAGGCAGAGATCGACCTGGACGAGCTGCTCGACGCGCTCACCGACCCCGAGCAGAACGGCGAGGCCGCGATCACCGACCTCCTCGACGACGTCGCCGCGGTCGGTGACGACGCCGAGGGGATGACCGCGGACCTGATCGGTTCCCTGACCGCCTGGGACGCCGGACACCGGCCCACCATCCCGACGCCTGCCTCCCCGCTTCTCGACGCCTGCCCCGAGCAGCCGCAGGAACCGCGATGACGCCGACGACGGGCCTCAGCGTGGAGGCGTTCAAAGCCGCGTCCAGCGGCGCCGCCAGCGAGGAGCAGTTCAACCAGCAGTTCGGTGTTGTGCTCGCCCGCACACGCGGGCAGACCATCTCCGGGCTCACCGACGATGCACTGCAGTACGCCGCGGCCAGGCTCCGCCGCGCCCTGCACGACAGCCCCACCAGCAACCCCGACCGCCGGCGGCTGCAACGTGACCTGGGCGCGGTGGAACGCGAGCAGCAGTTCCGCCAGTCCCTGACCGACACGTGGCTGGCACGCGAAGACGGCACCCACTGCTACACCGCGTTCGTCGAGCGGGGCGGTCTCGCTGCGGTCCTGGCCGGTGACGCGCCCCCGCCCAGCTACGCGCTCGCGGTGATCCTCGACTGGGAGCGGTGCCAGGAAGGCAAACCGCACGTGCTGAATTGGGTGAACCCCCACACCCCGACGGCTCCCCTACCCGTCCCGGCATCCATCGGAACTCGGGCTGAGGAAAGCCACGACAGCCACACTGACCAGGAGTAACCCATGCCCCACCGGACCAACCATCTACACATCGTGGCCCGCGCCGGCATCAACCTCAGCGGGAACGGGCACCACCTCACCCCCGCTGACATCGAGGGCATGCTGAACGGCACCCCATACAGGGACGAGCTCGCACTCTGGGACGTCGTCGCCGGGCGTTCGCCGCTCGGTTACGTGATTGTCCCAAGCGGGTGGGTCGCGGTTGTCTCCTGTGAGGGCGCGAACGAGGCCGGATGCAAGGACGTGCTGTTCGATGTCACAGTCACCGGCGACGTCCGCCATGGCAACGAGTATCCCGACCGCATGATCGCGGGGATCCGCCGCGTGATCGAGACCAAGGAGAGCTGACTGACCTCATCTCCCCACCGGGGGAGCTGCTGGCATCCCTCGCACCGGGGCCGACCCTGGCCCTCCCAGTAACCCGGCTCAGCGTGCCGGGTCCCTCGAAGAAGGAAGGAACGCATCTGATGGTGCAGGAATCACCAGCACCGCCGCTGCCGATGATGGCGCTGCTGACCGGTACCGACCCAGATTGGGGACACGGCACTGCCGTGTACTCCCCCATCGTCAACCCGTCGATCGCCGACGGAGACGACCCGGCCGCCGAGCGGGACGCGCTGCGGGCCCTGGCAGCCGCCCGGAACGGCGACGCGTGCGACACCCCGCCCACCTGCCAGGCGCCGGTCGAAGCGGGGCACGACGCCATGTTCCGGTACCAGTTGACACGGCGTTTCGACGGGCAGGCCTACGACGTCGGCGACGTCGATGGGACCCTCATCGTTGTGGGGGTGTCCCCTGACCCGCGCGGCGGCGAGACCCGCTTGGACGACTGGCTGGTCCCATACGCCGCGGCGGCCCGGAACGCCGGGATGCGGCAGTTGCTCGCGGTGTGCCTGTACGCAGCCCGCGTCGCTGACCAGGCGGCGCTGGACCACACAATGCACGGGCCCCTCAACGGGTACACCTGCGCGGCCGATCACCTGTCGGAGGTCGGGCGTGTCGCTGCGGTCGCGTTCGACCCCGCCCTGTTCCGGTCTTGCCACGGCTGCGGCCGCGGCAGCCTGGTGGACGAGCTGGACGCCGCCGGCGTCGGCCTCGTCCACCTCGACACCGCAAGCAGGACGTTCGGCCGGTTCGACCCCGACCAGCTGCCCGCCCGCCCGTCGGGCAGGGCCCGGTTCCTGCGGGGGGCGTGATGGACGGGCGACTGTTCCAGCAGGCTCACACGGTCGTGATCCGCACCGCCGACGGCTACCCAGTGACCGTGCACGCCGAGCCGACGCACGTCCCCGGGCTGGCCGTGGTGCCGGCGGTCCGCTCCGACGGCGTTTACACCGGCGGATGGCAGTTGTTGCACACCGCGTCCGGCCGCACCGTCGGCGGCGAACTCGATCACCCTGACCTGGCGCGGCTGCTGGCCGCGGAGCTGGCCAAGGGTCCCCTCCACTCCTGTGACTGGACACTGCCGTCGGCACCGCGCCACCGGTACGCCGAGCACGTCCTGCACACCGCGGAGGCGTTCGCCACACGGCAGGAGGATCGGCGCCGGCGGCTCGCCGCCGCGATGTAGTAGTACAAGCCGTTCATGACCTCAGGGGGACGGTGCAGCACCGTCCCCCTGAGCAGTTGCAGGCACCGCCCCACCAGCAATAGGAGCAAGGAAGGCATCCCATGTGCGAATGCCGCACCACCTGCCTGATCTGCGAGCGGCCCCGCATCGTTTGCCTGGAGTCCGGGTTGTGCCTCCTCGGCGCCCCTGAGGTGCCGTCCGGGCAGATCACCGATAACGGTCATGTGATCTTCGAGCCGTACCAGCGGGCCGACAGTGTCGCGGGGATGACCGTCCACAATCCGTTCGGTGCCGAACCGTGGACACTGGACGTCCTGTCCACGCATCCCGCCACGGGCGAGCCGTGGGCGGTGATCCTGCACGCATTTCAGGGGGACGTGCTCGTCTCTCGGGACTACCCGACCCTGCCCCGCGATCGGATGGACGACGGCATCGAGGCGGATGTGATGCTGTCCGTCGCCGCGCACGACTTCGGGGATCAGTGGGGAGATTCCGCCACTCCATGAAGCCTCGGCAGACGATAGTGAACGCAGAAGAGGGCGGATGTGCGATGACGGAGAAGTTCACGCTCGGCCCGGCGGACACTGCAGGGCGCGTTCACCGATGTCGCCGCCTGGGTGTGGCCCGTGATGGTCTGGCCGGAGAAGTTGGGCTAGGGCGCGGATCACAGTTTCCGGGGAGCATAGATCCACACCACTATACTGGTATACACTTTCCTGGTTGGGGTAAGCGGCCCCGCTCCCGTACCGGAAGGATCAGGATGACCGTGTCGTCTCTTGACACTGCGTTTCCCACCCCGTTCCTCGACCTGGAGTCGTTCGAAGGCCTCGGCGACGGCGCCGCCGTTGCAGCCCCTTCCGATGCCGGGTACACCTTGGCGGTCGCGCCCTGCCCCACTCACGGGACCGACACCGCCCGCTGGAACGTCCTGGACGCCGACCAGCGGGTCTTGGCCGTGGTGGCACAGCTCGGCGGCCGCCGCATCGGCCGCGGCAACGCCGCCTACACTCAGGTGACCGTGTTCCGCGTGGTGACCGCCGGGCCGATGGTGGAGTTCGACGAAGCCGCCCGCCACCCGTCGGTGAACGCCGCAGCCCGAGCCGCACTCGTCGCCCGGGAACAGGACACACGCCACATCCGCGGCGAGTCGGGCCTGACTCCGTTCGAGAGGGACGTGCTGGACTTCGAGGAGAAGTTCATGTTCCTGCCCGCCGACGATGGCACCCGCCTCAGGGCGATCCACGAGCTGCTCGATATCAACGCCACCCGCTACTACCAGCTCCTTGGGGACCTGATCCGCACCTCGGACCCCCGCGCGGCCGCTGCGCTGGCCTACAGCCCCACGGTCGTGAACCGGCTGCGGCGCCTCCGCGCTGCTCGGCGCCTGCGCCGCGTCCCCCACGGATCTAGCCGCTGATTCGACTACGCCGCGGCCCGCGCCACCGTTTCGACGATGCGGTGGCGCGGGCCGCGGCATGTTTCCCTCCCGCTGGTTGTTTCAGCGAGGATAGGACTGTACACCGATCGACAGCGACCTTATACCGGTGTACAGTGTGTAGGGCCAGGTGGATCCGCAGGACGTTTATTCCGGACTGGAGCATGCAATGAACATTCACGCGCGCCGGCTGCTGACGCGGCTGCAGAAGCTGGGAGGGAGTGACGGCCGCGGAGACATGCCTGGCAAGGACCGGGCCCTCCGCGAAGAGATCGACGCTTACGCCGCCGAGCTCGCCGCACCGCAGATCGAGGCGCTGCGCGACATCCGTGACCCCGCCGATCGACTGAAGGCGACCGTCGAGCTGATCCGCAAACACACCCAGAACATCTCGACCCGCACCGCGCAGCGCAATGTCGCGCTCGCGATCGCCTGCAAGCCGGCGTCTGAAGGCGGCGACGGGATGAAGAAGACCCGCGCGGCCCGCCGGGTCGCCCGCACTCGCGGATTCGTGCACCGCGAGGCCTACGGGCACACCACGCTGGGGTCGCCAGCCGAGGTCGCCGGGGTCCGGCAGGAGTACATCCGCACGTACGGCGACACCGCAACCCCGATCCACGTCGCGCAGGTCGAAGAGGCCCACGTCCGCTATTTCGAGGCCGTGCGGGACGGTGCCATCGACATTCGGATCCAGACGGTCCGGGAACTGGCAGAGATCACCACGCCTGGGCCCGACGGCGTCCCGGCCAAGGTGTACCCGCCCAACCGGATCGCCGCGATCGGCAAGATGGAGACCAGCCAGGTGAGCTACGACCTGTACACCGCCGGTGAAGGGTCTCGGCAGCGCCGCTACGGCGGCTCCGACGCCCTCACCGCGGCGCAAACCAAGGCCCTGCGAGGTGTCGGCGACGATGGCCGCATGAGCAACCGCGGCCCCAACCGGGTGCACCTGAACACCTTGAACGCGTTGGTGACCGCAGGCTTGGCCGAACTGGTGGAACAGCACGAAGTCGAGATCCCCGTCCCCGGCCGGCCCGGCGAAACCCAGACGGCCACCGAGTACGTGATGGCCCTCACCGCGCAGGGCCGGGAAGCCCGCAAGCAACTGCTAGCCGAGGCAGCGTAATCCCATGCCCCGCAGAGCGGCGCCCCGCAGCCGGCCGCCCCGCCACGCCGGCGGGCAGCAGCCCATGTCCGGGGACGACTACCGCAAAGCGGCGGCACGGGCGATGAAGGAGTCCGACCTGCGCAGCAACATCGCCGAATGCTGCGACAGGTTCGGATGGAAGATGTACTGGACACACCGCTCCGACCGGTCACCGGCCGGGTTCCCCGACTTGGTCCTGGCGCACACGCACGGCCGCCTCCTGTTGATCGAACTGAAACGGGACCGATACCACGGGACCAACCCGACACCGGCGCAACAAGAGTGGCTTCGTGTACTCGCCAGCGCCGCAGCCCACGCCCCCACTGTGATCACAGTGGGGGTGTGGCGGCCCATCGACTGGTTCGACGGAACCATCCAGGCCGAACTGCGAAGCACACGGCCCGCCGCCTGACCAAAGCGCAACGTAGACGCTTTCACCGGCGCCCCCGGGAGCGGGAACAGCCGCGGACCACGAGTGGGTGAGCGGACGGGGCCATCACCGGATCACAACCACGGTGGGTGAGATGCTCCTGCCTCCAGTCGAAGATCCACGCCCGGTTCTCCCCGGCGGGCGGGCGCCGGACCGGTGACCCCTGCTGTCCCGTCAACCCGCGTGAGGAGTGTCCCCGCGGAGCCCGAACAGGGCGTCCTCGGTGAACACCTCCCGATTGCGGATCTGAGCGGAAGCAGACGCTGCCGTTCAAGAAATCCGTACTGACCTGTCACCCAAAGCGGCTGTGACGGCACCTCTGTGAAGTAGCCGATCAAACAGCCCCAAATGACGTGCCGCACATCAGCGGTGACGGGACTCGGAGCTCGCGTGGACGACGCCCAGCAAACCCAGCGGACATCGCCTCTCCCCACCTGCCCGCCATTGTGGCGCCAGCCGCCAACGCAACGCCATCTGCTCAGTCCGCCCACAGCAAGCGGCCCTCCGCCACTCACCCCGCCTCCGGCCTTCGGTGCATCGGGTGAGGCGCCGCGTCAGCGCCGACCCGCCCGAGCCCGGGCCGCAGCCCTCGCCGCCCTAGCAGTCACGTTCACGGTCATCGCATTGGGGGCTGGGGCCTGCCTGGCCAATGATCCCGGACCTGGTGAGCGGCTGGTGATCGAGCAGCACCCGACCCCCGCGCCCACACCCTCGTCTGAGGCGCCTCGGACGAGGACCGACTTCACAACCATCGATGATCCGTGTGCGTTGCCGAAAGCTGCGGCTCTGCAACGCCTGTCCCCCGACGGCGTAAACCACAAATGGCGCACCGGCGACAACAAATGGTCATGCCTGCGGCTAGGTCGCGACATGCGACTACCCAGCACGCCTGGCGATCAAGGCCCTGACTATCAAACCCGGAACGTGCTGATATCCCTTGCTGTCAAAGGCGGGACCGCCGAGGCGCACAAAGCCTTCATGCTGAAACGCGATCGCGACCAGGTCGGGTGGAGCCCCCGGCGCCAGCGCGCAGTTCAGCATGTCGGCGACGACGCCTACTCCGGATACGACAAGGTCGGAGGTACCGGGAAGGCGCACGCCACCGTTCGGCTCCGCAATCTCGTTTTCACGGTCAACTACACCGGTTATGCCTGGTCATCCGCCCTGCTGGCCCCCCAGACACCGATCCCCGAACACACGGCACGAGCGGGCGCGGTCATGCTTGCCCGCGAGGTTGTCCAAGGCCTGGCCAGGTGCGGCGAGTGCACTCGCTGAACAGCGTGGCAACACCGCGGTCCCGGCATCAAGGTCGAATCCGACGAGCACGGCGGCCACGCGCTGGTCGCAGGCTGCAGCTCGGGGTGAGTGATGTCCACCGGCAGCAAGGACGGATAGGACTCCGTCCAGGGACGCAGACGCCGGGAATCCGCTGACCGCGCGCGGTTCCGCCCGAGTACGCCACCGCCGGCAACCGGGCATCGACGTCCAGATCGCATAGCCGCAGCCCAGTCGGCTCTCCCCTGTCGATCGACAGCCCCACCGTCCCGACGAGGCCGGTAACGGTGGGGGGCGATGACCGTGACGGGCTCCCTCTCCCGGAGGAAAGTGATCAAAGGGCGCCTTTCCCGGCAGGCTGAACGAAGCCGAGCAGAACCCTCCACAGCGGCGAGCCCAACCCTTCCCACTCCGGGTCGACGATCTCGAAGAAGGTCCAGGAGTCCAGTTCGCGCATCGCTGCGGGAGACGCATAGGTCGGCTCAAACGGCCTCACCGGGGTGTGATTGGCCTCGACCCAGTCAACGAAACGGGCTGGCAGCCACGACGGACGATCGGCCCGGGGCGGATAACCGGTACTGATCTCCACCTGACGGTCGCCCTCTTCGAGCACGATCAGCCCTTCGGCTTGCGCGGCCTGCCGCAGTGCCTCGCTGCGGCCGTTCGGGCAGTAAAGCGACACGTAGGCACGCTGCATTACATGGACGCCCTGCCAGCCGGGGCCGTCGAACGACGGCTGGGAGTTGCAGGTGAGGAGGCCACCGCGGTTGATTCGGGCCAGCCACACTGCTATCTCGAGGGTCTCCGGGTCGGGGGCGCCGTCGCCGCCGGACGGGCACTCGGACATGGCTCCCTCCAGCCAACGTGCCGTCAGTGCGCACAACCCGGCGACAGTCCGCGCGGCCTTGCATGCTCGGATAGACGTCCGCCGGTCCAGGCGCCCGGTCTTCGCCCAGCAGGCGCGGCAGAGTGCCGCCGATTCCAGGACCGGGGCACCGGGCGGGGAGGGGAGGATTCCCCACTTCACGACGGAGAGGTGCCCGCACCGCGGGCAATCCCGCCGATCGAGAACCCAGTTGACCGTCGCGCCGTAAGCGCTCGCCGCGACATGCCGGATCTTCCCAGCCCCTCCGGATGAGTGATGCTGCCGGACGCGGTGACCATCGCAGCAGGCACGGTTACGCAGGAAACTCTCGACGAACATGCTGCTCCTTTGAGGTTTGTGGGCCGCTTACCCATAGATAAAGCGTACACCGGTCTAGTGTCCGCTGACAGAAGGCCTTCCGGGCGGAAGGAGGAAGGATGGTTCGACCCGCACAGACGATGCGCCCCCCAGCAAACCGGCGGGCGGCCGTTCGACCGTGGGATGCCAGAGCGGCTCGACTGCCATCCCATCGCTAGCCCGCTGCTGAGGTCGGTTTGCGCGGAGCCTTCGCCGCGAGCGCAAGGTCTAATGCCTGCGCGTGACGCCGTTGGCATGCAGTGAGGTCGTCGAGTTCGGCGGGCGCGCCGTTCCAGGCCGGCCCCACCGTTTCACGCACGATGGCGCAGATCAATTGCCGTTGGACTTCGGGCAGCGACAGGTAGATGCGCACGTTGTGCTGATGGCGTTCCTTGTCGACGGCGCTGCGGCGCTTGCGAACAGCAAGGTCCTCTCGCCAGCATCTGATTTCGTGGTCTCGCCTGGCCCGGTAGACCCTTGTCGATGGCCGAGCCTCCCGGAGCTGCCGTAGCCGCCAGGCCAGAACGCCAAGGGCCCGGTGGGGGGCAGCGCACAGCTCGTCCGGCCAAGGAAGCGGGGTGTCGACGAAGGTGAAGTGGCGGGTCTCCGCCGGGGTGTAGCCAGCGTCGTGGAGATGGCTCACCAGGGTGCGGATGCCGAAAGAGTGTTTGACCGCGGAAGCAGCTTGGTTCAGTTCCGGTGCCGCGCAAAGCTCCGCGATGATCGCATTCACTGCATGGTGGCGTTCGATGTGGTCGCCTGCACTAGCAGGTGTGGAATGTTCCTCGGTGACGTCCTCTTCCTGAGGATGGTGTCCGGCCGAGTTGTCCACAGGGGCGTCGCGGGCCGGGTGGGGTTGGACTTTCTGGCTTGCGAACGAAGAGAGCAAGCCAGAGACTTCGCGCGCGTGATCCCCTTTAGAGCGTGCCCGGGATTTGTGGGCCGCACCTGGGGTGTGGAGCCCGGATCTGTGGGCCACCCGATCTCGGGCCCGTGGGTTATCCACAGGTGGTGCTGCATCATCCGCTGCTCGTGGCGGCGGCGCTGGTTGTTCCCTCTCGGCAGCACCCACGCCTTGAGTGGGAGGGGGCCGATAAGCCGGCTTGTAGTCGGCGATGTCCACCACGCCCGCGAGGCCTTCCAACGCGTCCCATCCACGAAATCCGAACGACATTCCACCCAGGATGGGTCCGAGGACACCGGCCCGCTCCAGCAACTGGCGACGCATCTGCCAGGCCGTGTTGTCCAGGTCGAACCGGCGACGAACATCAGCGTCGCTGAGTGCTCGGGTGCCGCCCCTGTGGCGCAGGACGAGGGATCCCGTCTCGGCCAAAGCGCAGGTGTATCGGAGGCAGACCGCGGCGCCCAGCGCCTTGTGCCAGATGCGGCCGCCTCCCTCGGCGACATCGTGCGCGCGTACTGCTTTGCGCAGCGCCCGCCAGGTGGGGCGATCGGTTGCCAGCCACGATCGCTCACCTCGCTGAGGCGGTCTGCTCATCCAGGCCGTGTGCAGCTGCCAGGACCCCCCGGTGCAGGTGAGAAGGGCACCGCCGTTGACCGTTGCGCGCTGGAGTACGGCGAGGGCTCGCGCGGTGGTTTCACGCGGCAACTCCAGCAAGTCGGCGATCTGCCGACCTGACAATGGTCGGCGGCGGCGGTCACGTACAACGCCGGTCCAGTGGTCGCACTCCAGCCGCAGTGTTTCGAAGACGTAGATGCACACATCCCCGGAGATGCCGCGGTCACGAACGCGAGTAGTCGCGGCGGCCGCTCGAATGGCGTGCTCGACATGGCGCCATGCCTGCCGATATGTCACGGTCACACGGTTGCGGGCATGCAGACGCTGTGGCCGGCGCGCGGTGGCAGCCGCAGCTGGCCGCGTGACCGGCCGGGCTTGGCCGGTTACATTGGACATAGCACTCCTAGCGCGATGGGGTTTGGAAGCGCCGTCATCGCGTTGGTGTGGGGCCCCGCGCGAACACGCGGGGCCCCTATTGCTGGTTAGGGCTAGGGAGTGGGCGTCATCTCCTTCCGGGCGCGGACACATTGAGCCGAGATCGGCTCGCTCGGTAGAGGTATTCACTGCTCGTGCCAGGTGACAGAGCCAGCTGTTTTCCCGGTCCTGCTGACGGGGCCGCTGGGGCGTTCAGCCGATGCCCGAGGTCCTCGAGTCCGTCCGTAGTCAACTCGCGGCGGCTGCGGCGCGCCGGGACAGCCACCGGCGGTAAACTGTTCATCGGTTTAGTGCTCCGGCGGGCCCTGCGTTTCCTTGCCCGCGGGCCAGGAACGCCCTTTTGGTGGAAACCAGGACGCCTCCCGGTCCACCTCTTCTCGATCGGGTCGCTGACCTCGTTACTCCGGTGCAACTGCTGCCGCCCAGGCACGGTGACCCCTGCTTCCGCTGCAGGTCACGTGTCCGCGTGCGGGAAGGCTGCCGTGGCCCCACCGACCTGCGGCCCAAACGGCTCCCGATGTGACATACGGAGCCCGTTTCCTGACCAGTTCGACCGGCGTCCTACCTGTTCAGGGACTTCTGGAGTGGCCTGGTCATCTCCCTGACGGGTGATGCCGAGTTCGGCGCACGAAACGCCACGCGCATGACGTTTCGGGGGTATGAGCTGCAGAGATGGTCACACGTGCGCTACCGGTAACCCGCGTTGACGAAATCCCAAGGATCGGGGTGGTCGCCTGTCACGCCTGAGGGCTGAGAGGCACCTCTATTGCGAGAGGGCAGTCGCGAGGCGGGTTGGGCGCTCAAACGGGAGGAGGAACCTGCCCACAACCTCTTGATAAGTGGTTGACAACACGAAAATATCGTTGTCTTGTTCAGTTCGATCATCGTCTGTCACAGGTTCACCAGGCTTCCCCCCAGGAGTCACATGAGATCTCATCGCCTGACCGGCGCCCTGAGCCTCGGGATGACCTTCGCCATCAGCATCGTCGCGGGGTGCGGGAACGGTTCAGAACCCCCGAACGTCACGTTGCCCTCATCGAGTTCGCCCGCCTCAGCTCCCGCAACCTCAGCCAGCCCGTCACCCGCCAGTCCTGAAGACGCAGCCACCGCGGCGTACACAGCCTTCTGGCCCACGAGCCAGAAGGCCCTCGAGGGGCCACCCGAGCAGATTCGGACCACCCTCGCGCAGTACTCCACCGGCGCGTACCTGAACTTTCAGGTACGAAACGCAGTGGAAGCGCAGGAGAACCATCACGGACCCTGGGGCGAGGGGCCCGTCGTCCATGTCACCAAGGTGCAGGTCAAAGGCGGCAAAGCCACCTTGTGGGACTGTCAGGACGCTCATGACGCCGCACTCGCCGACACCCGCACCCATCAGATCATTCCGGGAACACGAGGGACGAAGAATTTCGGTCTCATCGCTGAGTTGCTGCGAGGAGGTGACGGGCAGTGGCGGGTCTCCAGCGTCAAACGTCATCAAGCCTCCTGCTCCTGATCTCTGCGGCCGTGGCTACAACCATGACCATCACGACGCCCCCTGCGCTGGCAGGACTAACGCCGCCGCTCGACCCTGACGGGTTCTTCGACCCCTCCAAGGGCGGATGGGGTGCGGGAGATGACGGATCCGGCGGAGGGGGAAGCAAACCCGGTTCTGGCGGAGGCCGCCCCGATGGCGATCCCGGAGGCGGAGGGGCGAACCCGGGCGCCGCTCCGCCCGATGGAGGCACCAGAGGACAAGAAGGGGGCATTTGCGACGGCTTCGGGTCCAATTGCGACGTCGAGTGCTACGCAGATGATGGAACGCAATGCGAGCAGGCGGGGCCGGGGGCGCCAGCGCGAGAGACGCCCGGCGCACTCGCCCGCCGCGCCTACACCTTCCTCAAACCGCCCGTGCCGAGCCCTCAGACGGCACCACGACGGCGCAGTGACGGAAGGGGAGGTCTTGTCGGTCTCCCGCACTGGTTCTGGATCCCCACTGGACAGTGGCAGCCGATCACCCAACGAGCCACCGATGGCCCCATCTGGGCGCAAGTGACCGCCACACCCCAGAGCCTCATCATCAAACCTGGCAACGACATGCCAGCCACAGAATGCCCGGGCCCAGGGACCCCCTTCAACTTCAGTGCACCCGCCCGCGGCCAGTCGACCGACTGCAAGGTCACCTGGCAGCGCAGTGGCACCTACAACGCCACGGTCTCCATCGTGTGGAGTGCCCGATGGATTGGCACCGGCGGGGCGAGTGGTGTGCTGCCAGATCTGACCGTTTCGACCACCTTCCCGGTGCGCGTCGCCGAAGGCCAGGCCGTCAACTAATGAAAGGAGCACCGGGTGGCAGGGAGGGTGACCTCGTCGGCGCCTACAACCGGAACGTTCTCAGACAAGGACGGTGTCCGTGCACTGACGCGGGAGCCGGCCCGGGTCTCGCGCCGCCGGCGCAAGGGGATGCTCGCGCTCGCAGTTGTGATGATCGGGCTGGGATGCCTCATCGCGTACTCCGTCGTGACGTCCCTGTCGGACCGCACGTCGGTGATCGTGCTGGCACGTGATGTCCCGGTCGGTGCCGCGCTCGCCGGGGGCGATCTTGCGACCTCAATGGTGTCGGTCGACCCCGGCGTCCAGACCATCCCCGGACACCAACTGGATGAAGTGATCGGGAAGATCGCCGCAACCGACCTCAAGCACGGGACCCTGCTGGCATCGTCAGAACTCACCGCGCAACGTTCACCGGCCCACGGACAGCAGATCGTCCCGGTCGCGCTGACGCCCAGCCAGATACCGGCGCGCGGCCTGCGGCCTGGAGACCACGTGCTCGTTGTGACCACACAGGCCCAGGCCGGGGCCACCGCCAGCCAGCAGCCTGAGCCCGACACCCCCAGCGAACCGTCCGACAACGTCGCCGCGACGGTCGACCAGGTCGGCCGCGCTGACGCTGACGGCAAGGTCGTCGTTGACCTCCTTGTCGCTGCACAGGCGGGCCCCAGAATCGCGCGTCAGGCCGCTGCCGGCCGCATTGCGCTGCTTGTCACCCCGCGGAGCCGGTGACATGGTCATGATCGCTGTTGTTTCCCCCGGAAACGCTCCCGGCGCGACCACCATCGCCTTCGCCTTGACCTTGGCCTGGCCACGCCCCGCATTGCTGGCCGAGTGCAATCCGACAGGTGGCTACCTTCTGGCCGGCTACTTCCAAGGGCAGATCCCCGCCGACCGCGGCCTGTGGCAGCTCGCCCTGCAGAGTCGTCGAGGCACCGAGACCGCCATCACCGACCTGCTCAACCAGACCGTGCCCCTCGACGAGGCAGGGTCCCGGCTCCTGCTCCCGGGGATACGAGACCCGTTCCGCGGCGACCACATCTCACCAGAGATGTGGGAAGGCGTCGCCACAGCCTTGGGGCAAATACCCAACGACGTGGTCGCTGACATCGGACACGTCGGCGTTGATCTGCCGTTCCCGATCGTCCAGCAGGCGGACCTTGTATTGATGGTGATGCGGCCGTCCTTGGCCCAGGCCGCCGCGGCGCGTCCACGGCTGGAACGGCTACGGGACGCCCTGGGCGACGGCGCCCCGTTGGGCCTGTGTTTGGTCGGCGAGGGCGCCTTTCACTTGCGTGAGGTCGAACGAAGCCTCGGGGTCCACTTCGTCTTCACCGACCAGGTCCCATTGGACACCAAGACCGCAGCGGTGCTCACGCAGGGGGAGCCAGCACGCCGAGGGTTCACCACTGCCCCACTGATGCGCCAGTCCGCGATCATGGCGAAGGGGCTGCAGCGCAGCATCGCCCAGATCTCTGCCGACCCGGGCACCAGCTCGCCCCACGGGGCGGGCCTGGCACCTGGGGCCGTGGTCCGGCACCAACCCGTCAGCGGCACTCATGTGAAAGGGCGGGTATGACATCGAACTTCAGCGGTTGGCCTTCCGCGCCGGGCAACCTCAGCGCGATTACCTCCTCTACCCCCTGGTACAGGCGGCCGACGCCGCCCGCGCCGGAAGCGTCCGAGTCACCAGTATCAACGCGGCCTGCCCCTGCGGAGGACGAAGAAGCGTTCCGTGCCGCTGTCCGTGACGCCCTGCATGCCGTCGTCGACCAAATCGATCCTGACGCAGACCGCAGCCAAGCCGAGACTCTGATCGCAACCGAGGTCGGCAGGCGGGCCGAAGACGGGCTCATTCCCGCCGGCATGGTCTTCTCGGCAACGACACGGGCCCGCCTGGTGTCCGCGGTGTACGACGAACTGTTCGGCCTCGGCCCTCTGCAACCGCTGCTGGAGGACGACACCGTCGAGAACATCGATATCAACGGCTGTGACCGCGTCGTTGTGTCGTACTCCAACGGTGAACGGCACCGCGGGCCCGCTGTGGCCGCCACCGACGACGAGCTCGTCGAAAAGATCAGACTGTGGGCACGAAAAGGCAACACGGCCCGCGAGTTCTCCGTTGCGAACCCGATGCTGAACACCGCGCTGGAGGACCTCGGAGGAGCGCGACTCAGCGCGGTGATGTCGGTGACCCCGCGTCCCTGCGTTTCGATCCGGCGGCACCGGCTGGTCGACGTGACTCTCAGCCACCTGCTGCAACTGGGAACCATCGACGAGGGACTGCGCCAGTTCCTGCAGGCGGCTGTCCGCGCGCGGCTCAACCTGGTCATCACCGGGGGCACCAACGTCGGCAAGACCACGTTGCTGCGCGCCTTGACCAGCTGCGTTGACCCCACCGAACGTATCGCGACGCTTGAGTCCGACTTCGAGCTGTACCTGCACCGGCTCGAGGAACGCCATCACGATGTGCTGCCGTTCGAAAGCCGCGCCGCCAACAGCGAAGGCGCCGGAGCGATCACTTTGCACGACCTCATTCCGCAAGCCCTCCGGCACAACCCCCGACGCATCATCGTCGGTGAATGCCGTTCAACAGAGATCGTCCCCATGCTTGAGGCGATGCAGTCAGGCCACGAGGGCAGCCTCTGCACCGTTCACGCGGACCGGGCCGAAGACTTCTTCAACCGCGCCCTCATCCTGGCGCTGCGCGGCGGCCTGGCGATGCCGCCTTCGGCAATTCACCTGCTGGTGGGCATGAGTGTGGATCTGGTGGTTCACCTACGCCGCGACGGCCGGACACACACCCGGTTCGTCAACGAGATCTTGGAAGTGCTCCCACCCGCCGAGACCGAGCGGCCTGCCACCAACGCCATCTACGTGCCCGGGCCTGGCGGCCGCGCGGTGCCCAGCACCACACCCCACTGCTTGGATGTCCTCGTCGAGGCTGGCTTCGACCCCTCGTTCCTGAGCTACCGGGACGGGCTGTGGGGCGAAGGGGGCGTTCGATGACGGGTCTACTCGCCGCCACCGCAGGCCTGTTCATCGCCGCGGGCGGCGTCGTCGCGTTCGCGGCCTTCCTCCCGAGCGATCAGAGCATCCGGCCGCCGTCCCGAGCGCGAGCCATCGCGCGCAGGGCTCTCCGTCGAGATCAAGGACGGAAAGTGCTGCTGGCTGTGGCGCTGGCGTTGCTGGTGCTGCTGCTGACGAGGTGGCCGATTGCGGCGCTGGCAACCGGTGTCGGAACCATCGCCGCGCCCCGGCTGCTGTCGCGTCGCCCCGCACAGCAGCGCATCGCCAGGCTCGAAGCACTGGAGTCCTGGACCCGCAAACTCGCCGATGTGCTCGCTGCGTCCCGCGCGCTTGAGGACGCCCTGATGCTCAGTGTCCGCAAGGCGCCCGCCCCGATCCAGCAGGAGGTAGAGACACTCGCCCGGCGGCTGCGGGCTCATATGCCGACCGAGCAGGCACTGCGGCTGTGGGCCGAAGACCTGGCCGATCCGACTGCGGACCGCATCGCCGGCGCGCTGATCCTCGCGGCCTCCCGCCGGGGTTCAGGCGTCAAGCGGGTTCTCACCCAGTTGGCGGAGATGGTCGCCAAGGACGTCGCCGCACGACGCGAAGTCGAGGCCTCACGAGCCCAGCACCGCACCACCCTCCGCTGGATTCTGATCTTCCTGGCTGGCTACACCCTTTTCGTCAGTATCCGGCACTCCTATTCCGCGCCTTTCGACACCTTCGCCGGTCAGATCGCCATGGGAGTCGTGGCATTGCTGTACGCGGCGGGGCTCTGGTGGATCCACCGCCTGGCCACTCCGCCGAAGACACCCCGTTTGCTCACCCTGCGCCCCGAGCCAGCCCGCCCCCCAGTTTCACCCACCACAGCGCGCGAGGGGGTCAGCACATGAGCCCGCTGGTCTTCCTGGGCGGTGCGCTCGCCGGTCTCGGCGTCTTCATGATCGTCCAAGAGTTTCGTCCAGCCCCGCTGCGACTGGAGGCCGCCCTTGATCAACTCGACAGCACCGAACCGGCGATGCGTCAACGCCCCACCGGCGCCGCCGAGGCAGTCGGCCACTGGCTGACCCAGCACGTCGCTCGCCCAGCCGGCCTCCCCATGCCCCACCGCGATCTGAGCCTGCTCGGTCAGGCACCCGAGCGGTTCATGTTCAACAAGCTCTGCTGCCTGTTGCTCGGGTTGGCGCTGCCAAGCCTCCCGACAATGGCCGCGATGGCCGGCGGTATGAGCGTGCCGTTCGTGATCCCGGCAGGCGCCGCTCTCCTGACCGGCCCGGCCCTGTTCTTCGCACCGGACGCCGCGGTCCGAGTGGACGCCGGCAAAAGAAGAGCGGAGTTCAGGCGGGCGCTGACCTCCTTCCTGGACTTCGTCGCGCTGGAACGTGCCGCAGGGGCTCATCCCAATCAGGCGCTGGAATCGGCCGCGACCGTCAGCGACAGTTGGGTGTTCCGTCGGATCCGGGCCGTCCTCGACCGCGCACGCCGCGCACAGGAACCACCGTGGCAGGGGCTCGCCGACCTCGGTGAAGAGGTCGCCGTGGATGAGCTGACCGACATCGCCGAAACCGCCCAGCTCGCCGGGAACGAAGGCGCACGGATCCTCGACACCCTGATGGCAAAGGCGGAATCCATGCGCCACCAGGACCTCGCTGAGGCACGCAGTTCCGCCAACGCCAACACCACCACCATGGTCATCCCAGTAGCGCTTCTGGGCCTGGGATTCCTCCTGCTGCTCGCCTTCCCCGTGCTGTACCGCATGGCCGCCGTCTGAACCCCTACGACCGAAGGAGATACATGCACCACAAGCGTCCCCGGCTCCCCGCCGAACTGCAGTACATCCGCTCCGTCGTCCAAGACCGCTGGCAGCGGGCGAAGAACGCACGTGCACAGGACACCGGAATGGAGACCTTGGAGATCATCATCCTCGCCGCCTTCTTGGCCGTGGCGGCCGCCGCCGTCGGCGCGTTCCTCGTCACCAAGATCAACTCCTACATGAACAAGATCAACTAGATTTGCCCGTCGAGGGGATCGCACCGTGATTCGGGACCGTGGCGCAGCGACCTTGCAGATGGCGGTATTGGCGCCGTTCTTCCTTCTGTTGATCGGGGTCTGTTTCCAGGCCGGGTTGTGGTACATGGCCCGCAACGCGGCCTTGGCCACCGCGCAAGAGGGGTTGCGTGTGGCGCGCGCACACAACGGTTCCCTCGGCCAAGGGAAGAGCGCAGCCGACTCATTCGCCCGGCAAGTAGCAGGCGGGCAACTGATCGCCCCACAGGTCCAGGTGAGCACCACGGCCGACCAGACGATCGTCGTGCGGGTCACAGGGAAGGTGCCGTCATTTGTGCCCGGCCTGACCGTGTCGGTCGTCCAGGAGGCACGGGCCCCGAAGGAGCGCTGGACTGGAGATTCCCGTGGGTTCACGAATTCTGCCGGGCGTTTCGAGGCGAACCCAAGTGGGGCAGGCCCTGGTGGTTGAGCGTAAGGGCCCGGACCCGCGAACTGAGGGGCCATCGCGTTGGTCAACCCTGGTTGGCCGATTGGTCCAGGACAGGAGGGTCAAGCGTCACGGGATAGCGCACGGCGCCGACGCCGGTGAGGCCGAACAGGTTGCAGACGAGGCTGGGCGGACGTCCCCGCCGGCGGAACCCGAAGACCCCCGCACGCGCGTCGGGCACGTACTCGTCCATCGCTCTCACCGCCAACGCGAACTGGCCAGGGCGAGCTTGCCAGGTGTCGATCGCGGCAGCCTCACTCTGGAGGCCGTCATCGTCGCGCCTGTTCTGCTGATGTTCCTCGCGCTCATCATCGCAGCTGGCCGCATCATGATCGCTGGAGGCTCGATAGAGGCCGCAGCCCGGGACGCGGCCCGTCAGGCATCTATCGCCCGTGACCCCGCCACTGCCAGGTCGAACGCCATCAGCAGCGCTCAGGCCGCGCTCCAACAGGAAGGCCTGCAATGCAAACCGCAGGTGTCGGTCGACACCTCAGGTTTCGCCCGCCCCATCGGAACGCAGGCCTCTGTGCTGGTCCAGGTGCGGTGCACGGTTTCGCTGTCCGACCTGGTGGTTGTGGGCATGCCCGGTTCGCACACGCTATCGGCCTCCTTCCGCTCCCCCATCGACCCTTTCCGGGGGCGATGATGAACCAAAGACCGACGCCGCGTGCAACCCGCAGCGCAGACCGGGGGTCCTACACTCTGCTCGGCTTGATCTTCGCGTTCGTGTTCCTGCTCATGGCAGGCATGGTCTACGACGGCGGCGCGAAGCTACGGGCCGGCCGCGAAGCCGCCAATCTGGCCGAAGAAGCCGCCCGTGCGGGTGCTGGCCAGATCGACAGAGATACCGCCTACTCCGACAGTCGGCTGGTCGTCGACCGCGCCGCCGCCGTGCGCGCGTCCTCCGCCTATCTGCGTGATGCAGGCCATGACGGCTCCGTTCAGGTGGTCGGAGACCGCCGCATCCGCGTCACCGTCACCGTCACCAAGCCGACCGCGCTGCTGTCAACGATCGGGATCGGCTCGGTCTCCGTCACCCAGACCGCGACCGCAGATCTGCTCACCGGAGTGGAAGGGACACCTGAACAGTGACCTCCCGACGTCGACATGCCGCCCGTCTCATGGAACTCGTCCAAGGCGTCGTGGCCCTCCTCGCGCTGGCCGGCATACTTTTCGGGATCCCCCTCGTGCTGGTGAGCCTCAACGGCCTGCCCGTACCGCAAACCACACCCGACCTGGACAGCGTGGTCACGGCGCTCCGCCGCCGTGATGACGGCACGCTATTCGTCGGAAGCGTCCGTGTCATCACCTGGCTCGCCTGGGCTTACGTCGCACTGAGTGTGCTGATGGAGTTCGGCGCCCAACTCCGTGGCCGCCGCGCCCCCCGCCTGCCCGGGCTGGGATCACTCCAACACGTCGCCGCGAAACTCGTCGCCGCCGTCCTCATCGCTTTCGGCATCGGGACACCAGCCGCCATTGCCGCTACTCCCGCCCACGCCTCTCCAGCCGTCACGCTCAGCGCCCCCGCGACACCGATATCGGCGTCCCCCGCCTCAGAGCCAACCTCCACGACGCACAACCCCGCTCACCGCACTACCGAAACGCGAACCATCAAACACGGCGACACACTCTGGGGGGTCGCCGAACACGAGCTCGGACGTGGGGAGCGCTACCCCGAAATCTTCACTGCCAGCCGTGCCATGAATCAGCCGTCAGGGCTGCCCCGCATCACTGACCCTGATGAGATCCATCCCGGGCAACGAGTCGTCATTCCACAGCCGGGCGATGGCTCCACCCCCCAGCCGTCACCCCCAACGGCACCCAATTCGCCGTCCCCGACACCAACTGCCGAACCACCGAGCAGCAAGTCCCCGAATCTGACCCCACCCACACGCCAGACACCTCCCGCGGAGGCCCCCGGCACCAACCGCCCGTCACACACGGACACTCCCACCCCGCCTCCGCAAGCCCCGCCGCTGAAACAACCTTCCACCCCCTCCGAGACGCAATCGCCCTCGGCGCCGGCCTCGCAGGCGCCCCCTTCCGCCGGTGAACATGAAGACCAGGGAATCCCCTTTGTCGCCATCGCTGGGGTGAGTGCACTGGCCGCAGCTGGAATCCTGGCGGCACTCGGTGTCAAGCGGGTTCTTCAGCAGCGGCGACGGCGCCCGGGGCGACGGATCAACTTGCCCGAACCGCCCTTGAGTGACCTGGAACAGCAGTTGCGGGCTTCCGAGTCGCCGACTGACGCCGCATTTCTCGACCGGGCGCTTCGGAGTCTGGCCGTCAACCTGGCCACCGAGGGCCGCAGCGTGCCCGAGCTGACGGCAGCACGCCTGACCACCACGGGGCTGGAGGTGCAGCTGGCCACGCCGTCACCGCCCGTTCCTCCCTTCACCGCACAGGACACGCTGCTGCGCTGGTCGTGCCCGAGCAGCAGCACGGAACTCCTCGCCGGTGACCCGGCACACGAGACGGTGGCTCCGTACCCCGCCCTGGTGACCGCCGGGTTCGACACCGATGGCAACCACGTGCTCTTGGATCTGGAGTCCATCGGAGCGCTATGCCTGCGCGGTGCCGACAACATCACCACCGCGGTGCTCTGTGCACTGGCAGTAGAGCTCGCCACCAGTTCCTGGGCCGACGACATCGCTGTTCATCTCGTGGGTTTCGCCGAGCAGTTGCCCGAAGCCCTCGGAGGTGACCGGCTGCGCCACGTTCCGCACATCGACGACATCCTGCCCGACCTGGAGGCGTTGTCCACTGCTGTCGGTCAGGTCCTGGACGACTCTGGGATGGACTCCCTGCGGGCAGCGCGGACGCTCGCCGTCGCGGGAGACACCTGGACCCCTCAAATCGTGCTGATCGGCCATCCCCTCACCCCAGACCACGCAGTTCGCATCGAGCAGCTCGCTCACCAGCGTTCATCGGTCGTCGCAGTCGTCGCAGCAGCTGATGACCGCGACGAGCATGCCTGCCTGCCCGGGACAGCCGACGCGTGGAACCTCCGGCTGCAAGACGACGAGGAAGTCGACCTCCCTGAGGCCGAGGCCACCGTGAAACTGCAACGTCTGATGCCGGACGACTACCAGCGTCTACTCGGCGTGCTGCACACCGCAGGCACCGACGATGTGCCGCCGGCGCCCGATGCGACATCACCGGATCCGCCGACCGAAGAACCGCAGAAGGAAACTCCCGCAAGCGTTTCGCTCGCCGCTGATCAGCTCGTTTGGCGTCCCACCGCCGCGGGCGAGCCATCCGTTGAAGAGGCAGACGCCGCGGAACCCAGTTCAGTGGCGAAAACCGCCGCGGCCGCCGCACCGTCATCGAGTCAGAAACCGGGTGAGCAGCCAGCTCCTCCCGAGGCAGAGCCGTCCGACGATGTCACCCCGAAGATGATCGAGGAGGCCGCCGCATTCGTCGCGCAGGGCGGTGCCAGGACGCTGCCGATGCTTCAGCACAAATTCCATCTCACCGCAGCTGCTGCTCTGCAACTCATGGACAGGCTCGACCCCCGCGACGGCGCCGCACCCCAGCCAGCAGGCGGATTCCCTGCACAAAACGGCAACGGCCCTCCCGAGGCGCCTGAGAACGGCCGTGCGCAGGACACTTCCGGTGCTGGCCTCACGACGACACCGGCTCCGCTCCCGTCCACCGACGACACGACCTCCCCACCGCCCGCCGACGCCGTTCAATCCCCACAGCCGCATCGCGCGCCTCGGGTCAAGGTGCTCGGCCCCGTGACGATCGTCGGAGCCGACGGCGACGGCGGAACCCGCCGGGCCAGCCTCACCGAAATCGCGGCCTACTTGGTGCTGCATCCCGGCTGTGATCACCACATGCTCACCGAAGCGATCTGGCCAGGCCGCCGCACCGACGCCGCGACCCGCAACAGCCAGATCTCACGGCTCCGCAGGTGGTTGGGAACCGATCCCGACGGCAATCCTTACTTGCCTCTGGTCGCCGAATCGGGACGCTATGCACTGGCCGACAGCATCACCAGCGACTGGAGCCAGTTCAGGTCACTGGCCATCCAAGGGTTGAACGCAGGCGCTGCGGGCCGGGACAAGCTGTGGCGCGCGCTCGACCTCGTACAGGGACAGCCCTTCGCCGGTGTGAACCCGCGCCGCTACGTCTGGGCGGAGTACCTCCGCCAGGAAATGATCTCCACGGTTGTGGACGTGGCGCATTCCCTCGCCGAATCTTGCCTGGCGGCTCACGACTCGCAAGGCGCCAAGAACGCCGCAGCCAAGGGGCTCCTCGCCGCCCCCGAGTCTGAACTTCTGTGGTGCGACCTCATCCTCGCAGAGCACCAGGCCGGCGACATGAAGGGAGTCGAAGCCGCTATCGACCGGCTCACCACCCGCAATGACGAACTCGGGGTCGACCTGGAAGCCCGCACGATCGAGGTCCTCCAGCACGTCCTCCACGCCAGCCGTAACGCGAGCGCAGCCGGATGAGCCCCAGCCCCGGTCCCGCCCCACGCGGCACCTGGAAGGAACCGCACCACGTGACTGCCGACTCCCCCACCACACCCCGGCTGACCGCACTGCACCTGAGTCTGCTCATCCTTGCCATCGCAGGGTTCGCCCCCTTGGCAGCGATCTCCTTCATGGGCAGCTTCGAGGCCCTGGAGACCGAAGCAGTTCGGCGTGGGTTCCCGCCCGACAATGCGTGGCTCGTCCCTATCGGAGCCGACGCGGGCATTGTCGGGTTCTCAGTGCTCGATCTCCTGCTGACCGGCCTGCGCATGCCGATGCCGTTGCTGCATCACACAGTGCGGATGCTGACCGCCGCCACGATCTGGTTCAACGCCGCTGCCGGGCACGACCTCGTGGGAAAGAGCATGCACGCCCTTCTGCCCCTGCTCTTCATCGTCTACATCGAGGCATGGCGGCACCTCGTGCGCCGCTGGACCGGGCAGAGCGTCGGAATCGCCCGCGAAGGTATCCCGCTCGCCCGCTGGATCGCTGCGCCGATCTCTACCCCCCGCATGAAACGCCGCATGATCTTGTGGGGCGAGGGCAACTATCAGCGAGCCCTGGACACGGAACAAAGCATCCGACACGCCTATGCACAGCTGAAGAACCTTTATGGCGACGGTTGGAAGCGGGAGACCCCAGGCGACGTGCTGTGGATGCTGCGCACCGGCGTCCGCGTCGACGCCGCCTGCGCCCGGGTAGCGGAGTTGACTGAACGCGCCACCGCCGCGCCTTCTCCCGACAGAGCCCAAGCGGAGCCTGCTGCACCGCCATCGGCTGAGACCGAACCCCCTCAGCAAGCGGCTTACCGGCCCCCCGCATCAGAGGCCCCGGACCTCCCTCGCCCGCAGACCACAGCTGAGACCGGTGACACGCAAGAAGCACCAAAAGTCCAACCCCTCCCAGAGGGGATGACGCTCCAAGGGATCGCTCGTATCCACTACAAGAAGTGCAAGGAGAGCGGCACGGCGTTCGACATCAAGGAGCTTCAGGAACGCTATGGAGGCACCCCGGGGCACTGGAGGAAGATTCGGAATGCGCTGATAAGGGAGCTCGGCCCGATCGACCCCAGTCCCTCCCCGGCCACGACACAGCCGGAGGCATCAACCAACGGTCAACGGCACAACGCTGAGGAGCAACACCCCGCCCTGCAGAACGTGTGACCTGCACAACGTGCGATAGGCCAACGGCACGGCCGAACTCCGGGCCCCTGGATCGTCAATGCGCGGCGTCGTACTGACGAACCACGTGCTGGGGAATCCGCCCCCGGTCGTTGACCGCGATCCCCCTCGTCTTCGCCCAATTACGGATCTCGGTGCTGCGCCCACGGTTGGGCGGAGTCCGCCCCGCGACCTTCTTCCCCACGGGCTGGGCCTTGCGTGCGTGCTCCTGGAAGGGGGCGAGCGCGTCGCGCAGTCTCGCCGCGTTCTGCTTGTTGAGGTCGATCTCATACGCGCGCCCATCCACGGCGAACGAGACTGTTTCGTCTGCCTCGCCTCCGTCGATGTCGTCGACCAGCAGAACTTGCACCTTTTGTGCCATACGGGCAACTCCTCAACAGTGTCTGGCTTTCTCCCCGATACTAGTCGATCCGAAAGAAGAAGAGCTGTTGTCGTTCCCAATCGCGAGTCCGTCGCGGTGACTACAGCGGCGGCTTACGCGGCGCACATCACGACGATGGCGAGCACGGCGAACCAGGTGTCGTAATCGTCAGGGGAACAGCAGCAGGCCAGCCAGCGCACCCACGAGCATGAACGGCCCAAAGGGAATCTGGCTGTCCCGCTTCGCCCGCCCAGAGGCGAGCAGGGTGACGGCCCAGAGGGCACCCGAAACAAACATGCAGAGCACCCCAGCAACCCACGCCGCAAGGCCGAGCCACCCGAGGTAGAGCCCGAGAACGCCGGCGAGCTTCACATCGCCGACACCGATCGCATTTGGCGCGACGAACCACTGCGCGGCGAAAACACCACCGAGCGCCACCAATCCAATGAACGCATGCGACAAACGCGAGATATCCGCGTCTCCAAACAGCGTTGCTGCAGCCAGCAGGACCGAAGCGATCGGGTACGCCGGCAACGTCAACGGATCAGGAAGCCGATGTAGCTTGAAGTCGATGACGGCAAGGGGGACACCGACAGCGCTGAGAAAAACGAATGCAGGCAGCTCCGCGCTCCACCCGAGCCGCCACACGATCGCCACTGCGACGGACGCGCAGCCCACGGCGACAGTGATCGGATGCCGCCGGACGGGTTGAGTCCATTCCGCCTGCCAGGACCAGGTTCGCTCCGGTACGGAGGCCTCGGCGGTGGACAACACAGACTGAGCCTACGCTGATCCCGATTGCTGGGTGTGTATCCCACCGGTGTCGCTCACGCCGTCGCGGCCGGTCAGTAGCGGCGGTTACGGCGGGCCTGCTCGAGGGAGATGATGTTGCCGCCCCATGCCGCATCGGGAGGCACCGACGCCGCCTGGATGCTGTGCGCCTGGCGGCGCCGGGCGGCGGGCAGGAGTTGCTGCGGACGGCACACCGCCTTGTGCGGGGTGTAACGGTGTTCCCCGCCGGCGGGTCGTTCCCCTCGACGCAAGGCCCGCGCCCACCATGTGCCTAGATGGTCGCGACGAGCTGCCACGTTGCCGGTTCCGGTGTCGTCGGCGTCACGAACCGGGTCACGGACAGGCTCCAGCAGTTGCCGGCGCCGGTTTTCGGTGACGGCGACCAAGACGTGTTGCCCGCAGTCGGGGCAGCGAGGCCGGGACGGGGCCGGCATGCCAGGGATCATGCGGCGTCGCTCCTCCCACGCAGGATTGCCTTCTCCCTTTAGCGTACACCGGTATAGCGTAGGGATTAAGTGCGCCGACGGCTGAGATCAGCGCTTGGTCCTGCGGCGCGCGGCCTTTCGTACGGCCGTGCCGCGGCCCGGTGTCGGCGTCCTCACCGTGACCGGGCCCACCCGTCCGCACCGCCAAGACCGCATCCCCACCACGCCTACCGCCGCGACCTCGCCGCTGCGGCGTTCGGGCACGACGCCTGCGCCTTGGGTGCTCGAAAACCTCGCCGCCGCCGGGTACCGGCTCCCCAGGTCCGGGAACAGCTCGACGCCGCGGGCCGCCTACTCGGCCCCCCGTATAAGTCGCACCGGTGCGGCACTCCGGCCGGGTACCGCCGCCCCTTCCGCACCGCGCACGCCGAGTCCGACCGCTTCCGGTAGCGGACCGGGCTACTCGGCCATCCTGCCGGGCTTGCGGATCTTGTGGACGCCCTGCCTGGACATGCGGGCACGTTCGGCTATCGCCGGGTCCTTGCGGCCCCAGGCGATCGCAGCGTGCACCAGCTCCAGCCGCTCCGCGCGGGCCTCGTCCAACTCCCGCTCCAGGCGGGCCACGTCGGCGCCCACCACGGCGAGTCGGCCCCATTCCTGGTCGCGTAGCGCGGCGCGGTGCCGGGTGGCGGCGTCCACGGCACCGATCAGCCGGATCCCCTCCTGCGCGGCGCGACCCTCCTCTTGCCGGGCCCACGCTTCCAGGTCGCCGTCGGTGGCGATCGAGGTGAGCCCGCTGGTCTCCAGCGCGCGGCGCCGGGCGTCCCACTCCGGGAACTCCCAGACGGGGCGGGGGTCGTCGCCGAGCAGGAGGGTGCGGTACCAGGCGCGCACACCCAGCACGTCCAGGTGGATGTAGGTGCCGTCGCCGGACGGGATACCGAACACCGTCTTGATCTCGTCGTGCCACTTCTCGTGGAGGCCGAGGAACCGGGTGATGTACTCGCACTCCTCGGCGAGCTGGCTCGGCGTCTTGTTCAGCAGGCCGGGTTTGTACACCTGCGGGAAACGCTGCACGATCTCGCCGTAGTCGACCAGGTCGGCGTCACCGCCGACGCTCGGCTGCCCCGAGTCGCACAGCCGCAGGATCTCGCGGCCGGCCCGCGCGGACGCGGCCGACCAGTCCAGTTCCGAGACCGCCTCGAAAAACCCGTCGAGCAGGGCCTGCGCATGCGGCGCGATTCCCTCCAGCAGCGTGTTGGCCGCCGCGGCGTCCAGGTAGGGGTGCCCGTGGGCGCCCGACCGGATGGTCCAGTTCAGGCGGGCGGGCACCGGCTGAAACCACATGTGGGGGCCGGACATCCCGAAGGGCGTACCGGGGTGCCAGCGTTCCCAGATCTCGCGGGGGACGTCGTTGATGGCTTTCCAGGACGGTTCCCACGGCTCCAGGTGTTCGGTGCTCTCGTGGAAGCTCAGCGTCCCGTCGCGGACATCCAAGAGCACGCTCTGGTAGTTCCCCGTGACCCGTCCGGGGATCGGCTCGGAGGAGATCACCTCGGTGACAGGGGTGATCGTGACGTGGGGCGCCGTCCAGCGTGCGACGTCGACGTGAGGAGCGGTTGGCGTGGGCGTGTCGCTGTCCTGATTCAAGCTCATGTCAACAGGTTGACGATGCAGAATTCTAATGTCAACTAGTTGACCAATTGCGGCTACTGGTCCAGGTCGCCGTTGGCCGCTGGACCACCGCTGTGATCTCTGCGCTCATCATGTTGCGCCTTTGTTGCAGGATGTCCGCGATGTGTGCGATCTGCGGCCACCATTCCGCGACCAGGTCCGCGGTGACCCTCTCGGCTTCCGCGCGGGTTACACCGGCGTCCGCCAGCAGTTCAGGCAGCCCGTCGAGGTCCCCGTCGGGGTAGTCGTTGTCCTCCTGCACCCCTGTGCGGATCGCCGAGAGTGCACAGTGCCAGCCGTCGGTCTGGTGGATGCGCCGTGCCTCGGCTTCGGGGCCCGTCAACACCACCACGGCGAGCCCAGCGAGGTGCTCGTCGGCCACTGGGTACCCGTCGCTTTCCGGAGTCGGCCGGACGACGCCCCTCCAGCGTCGTTCCCTTCGCCAGCCACGCCGATCGGTCTCGACCCAGATGCGCGCGTCATAAAAGGGGAGACCGGTGAGCACATGGGCGACAGCGTGCCCCGCCTCGTGAAAAGCGGTGAGGTCGCGCTCGCTGGCGAGTATCGCGGCTGAGCCCCGCCGCCGGAGACGCATCTTGGTGGTCATGGCGCCCCCTGGCGCCGGTACTGGTCCGGCTGGCCGAGGCCGCGGCGCGGGCCTCGGTCTCCCCGTCGACTTGATCGTCGTAGTGCGCTGCGCCGGATGCCGCCGCACAATTCGGGTGTGAATACGGTCAGCGGTTCAGGCCCGGTCCCTGGGGCGGCCAAGTCCTTGATGGCCGCGGGCCACCAGGACGGGACTTCGCCCCGCCGTGGGAATGGGCCGGCCAGGAACACGCCGGCCCCGTCGATCGGGAGGGGCTCGCGGGCCCAGACGATGATCGGGGGTGCGTTCATCGAGGGCCTCCGGCGTTTCGAGCAGCGCGGGCGTTGTCGGGGGTGGTGTTGGCGCCCGTGTGCGAGTGGCAGGAGCGGCAGCGGATGAGGTCGCCGTCCCGGCCGGTGGGGCCGCGTCGGGTGACGAGACGGGTGCCGGGATCGCAAGCGCCGCACCATTCGGGGCGGTCGCCGATCGGGGCCGGGTAAGGGAGGCGGCGGAGCCGGGCCAGGACGGCGGCGCGGGGGTTGGTGGCGCGCAGGCGGTGGGTGAGGCGTGCGGCGAGCGCGCCCGACGTCCACCCGTCGGCCATAACCAGCGCGACCCGTTTCTCCGCCTCGTGGGGGATGTACGGCTCCGCCTTCGCGCCCTTCATCTTGGGCGGCATCCAGCAGCCGATGACGGGGCCGACCAGTGCCGTCACTTCCGCGACCCCGTCGGCCCATTGCCGGGTCAGGGCCCGGTGGGCAACGTTGATGATGCGGCCGAGGTCCTTGCGCCGCTCCGCCGGCAACGCGGCCAGTTCGTCTCCGGTGGCGGTCCATTCGGCGGCCGCACCGAGTTCGCGGGCCAGCGCCAGCGCTTGCGGGTAGGAGGTGACCCCGTTCCACATGCCGCCTGCGATCAGGTGCCCGTCGCGGTGCATCACCTCCCACTGGCTGCCGTAGGTGAAGCGGGCGGTGAAGGCGCCGTCCGCGTCCTCGTCCAAGTGGGCGGTGAGGTCGAGCGGGTTGACGTTGGGAGCGATGAGCAAGCCGGGGGTGACGGTGGTGTAGGCGACGACGGGAAGGAATTCGCCCGTCGTCGTCTTCTTCTCATACGGCACCGGGGTCATCGGGATGTGCTCGGTCACGCCGTCATTCCCCCTTCAGTGGTGGTGGATGGAGCGTCGTGGATGATGTCCACGGGTCTTCCTCCTGGTGTTGAGAGGTCCGCGGAACGGACGGCTCGGGCTCTGGATGGGTGGAGCGTGGCGTGTCGCGGACTTCAGCGGACGGCAGGTACCGGGGCGTCCAGTTCGGCAGGAGTCTGTGGCGCTGGCAGCGCTGCTTGCGCTGGCGGTGAGATGACTGGCTGGTGACTGGGCCGGTCCCACACGAACGGGACACATAGCAGCCCGGGACGGGTCCGCGGGTGCAGCAGCAGCGCCTGCTGCTCGCCGATGAGCCGAATCCGCTCGGGAGGGAAGGTCGGCTCGGTGCGTTCGTGCTGAGTGCCGTCGGGAGCGGTGACAGGCACGGTCTGCTGCCCACAAAGCAGCGACAGGTCTTCCAGGTCCTGGGGGTCGGTGAACCCGCCGAACACGAGCTTGATGGTGTTGTTCCAGATGGTGCGGCCCCCGTCCTCGCCCCACCGGTCCGCCAACTGTGACCAGGACTGGACCCCGATCAGCAGCAGGTAGCCCCACCCGCCGAGGTGAGTGACCCACTGGTGCAGCGGAATGGGGCTGATCGAGGCGGCCTCATCGAGCGCGAGGGTGACCGGCGGGTCAAGGCGGGTCCCGGGGCTGGCGGCGGCGAGTTGCTTCCCAGCGTCGACGAGGTGGGCGAAGAACGCGGCCAGGAACCCAGCCTGTGTGGTGTGGGGCCGATGTGCCCCAATCAGGTAGACAGTGCCGCGCCGCGCAACGAACTCGGCCATGTCGAAGCAACCGGGCCCGGGAGTGACGACCTGCTCCATTCCGGGGTCTGATAGCCAGTCCAGTGCCGCGGTGACCAGCCCGGCGGCCTGTTCACGGGCCGGGTCCGACAGGGCACCGGCGAGTTGCACGGCCCACCCGGACGCGGCGGCAGGGTGGGTGCGTAGCACGTTGTAGGGCGCTTCTGGGATCTGCGCGTGCCGCAACTGCAGCGCCCAGGAATACACGTCGTAGATGGTGCCGCCGGTCAGCGCCGCGGCGTGCAGCAGCAGGCGTAGCAGCACGCCTGCCTCACCGGTGTTCGCGCCGGCGGTGACGGCGGCCATCAGGTATCCGGCGCGGTCGGTGGACTGTGCGGGGTCGCTGCAACCGGTCAACGGGTCCCACCGCAAGGTAGTGGGGATGCCGCCGAGCCGGTCGGTGTTCAGCACCATCACCGGCCCGGACGCGGCGCGGACGCGGGCGGTGTTGTTGTACAGGTCGGTCCGGGTTGAGGTCACCACGGCGGCGCCGGGGGCCTCCTCCACGAGGGTGGCCAGGTAACCGGACTTGCCCGATCGGGACCGGCCGAGGAGCAGCACCGGGTCCTCGAGCGATGACCACACCCCCGACCGGACCGCCAGGCCCTGCACAGACCAGCGGCGGATCCCGGCGGGGGCACCGAGGCGGATCGCGATCTGCGGCAGCGGCGTCTGCCGGGTGACGGTCAGGCCGGGCCGGGTGACTCGGCCTTTGGTACGGGCGGTGGCCGCGCCGAGCCGGTTACGGTATTCCCAGGCATCGGCGACACCCTCGTGGTCGGGGCGGGGCTGTCGGCGGCGGCGCGCGCCAGGCTGCCGCGCGCCGCCGGGCGGGCGCCGCAATCCGCTGTCGAAGGCGCGGCGGGCATACCAAGCGCCGAGAGCCGAGATGTACATCCAGGCGTAGGGGGCGTCGGGGAGATGCCATAGGTCCGGCGCCGCCTGCGCGAGGTAGCTGCCGAGGCCCCCGGCGGCCAGGACGGCTTGCTGGGCATTGATGTTCGGCATGGCTGGCTGGGCTTTCCGGTTGTGCCGCCGCCGGCCCGGCGGGGCCAGGGAGCGGCGAGAGGTATGGGACGACAGGCCTGGGTCAGGTGAGCGCTGCGGCGCCGGCGACAGCGATCGCTGCGACTGCGCACACGCTGAGGGTGATCGTGGTGCGCAGGATCTGGTTCTTGCGGAGGCAGATCCGCGACAGGATCTGCAGTTCCGCGGCTGCGTGGCGGGTGCGGGCATCGAGGGCGGCCGCGTCGACCAGGCCGGTGGATGCGACCGCCTGCTCGGCAGCGAGTTCGGCGGTCAGGTGCGCGGCGATCTCGTCCTCGTCACATACCGCCCACCGGTTGAACCCGGTCGGTCCCAGCCGGGGGCGCAACGTCCACAGCAGCAAGACCGTCGCCGCCGCGAGCAGAACGCTGGCCACCGAGAGCGGCACGATCACCAGCACCCCGGTCTTGGCGGTCATCGTCGTGCCGAGGTAAGCGGCACCGGCGCCGGTCAGGCCAGCGAGAGCACCGCATTTGGTGTCCACCCGTTCCAGTTCGCGGTACACGTCCGCGATCGCTGTCATGGTTGTTTTCCCTTCACCGGGGCGGGGCCGCTTACCCCGCCGGTCATCGTAGACTGTACACCGGTTTTGCTGGGATGGGAACGGTTCCGCATCAGGCGAGGCCTCCCTGGCGGTGCTCCATGCACAGTCGTTAGCGACCGTCCGGACAGAGAGGGCGTCACGGGGCTACACCGCGCTGGCGGCGGCCACGAGGCTGGTGTCGACGAGGAGGAGGCCGTTTGAACTGCAGCGACTCATGCCGGTGCGAGGGGGCGTCGCCACAATGGCCTTGGTCATTGCGCCGCCGCTCGGAACACTGTGGGCCGCCCAGCCCGCTCCAGCATGCCGAAATCCGCTGGTTGGTGGATCGGCGGCCGGGCGAGCGCTAATCACGTCCCCCCGGACGCGGCTGCGCCGCCCCCACCAGACGGTGGGGGCGGCGCAGAGCAATCGGGCAATGACGGGTCGGTGGTCACGGCAGAGTGGTGCCGATCTCCTTGGCAGGGTCAGGTGACCAGAGCGAACCCGGCCACGTCAGCCGGGTCGGCGGCAAGGTCTGCGTCCAGGCCGTCGATCAAGGGGGCCGGGGTGAACAGTTCCGAGTCCGGCACGATGGTCTCGCCGGCCGCGTTGCGGATTCCGCTGATGGCGCCCCCCCGCTCGGCGGTACTGGTCAGGACCAGGACGGCCTTGTCGAGAGTGGGGAACTTGACATTGGTGCGGCAGTCGCCCCGGTAGCTGTAGTCGGCGTAGAACATCCTGTGTTCCCTTCGAGTCAACGGCCCTCGCTTAGGGCCCCCGGTCACGCGCTCGCGTGTCCGGGAGGGTGGTCTCGCCGCCCACCTCCGCGATCGGGAACGCTCAGGTGGACGGCGAACTCTGCACGCATCGGGCCGGCCCAGTTCGGTTCTGCCGTCCCTGCGCCGCACGAGTCCCCCCGCCCGGCGCGTGTGGGCAAGATCCGGCCCGCACCCGTTTTGGGCCGCCCCCTTCCTGATTCGAGGCCACTCACCCACAGGCATAGTGTACACCGGTATAGGGGAATGGGAAGAGGGTGCTTCTTCCCGAACCGCGTTCACCCGGCCTCGGGGAGCCTGATCTGCTCAGGCTGGGGCCGCCGCGGTGTGTAGGTCTCGCAGGCCACCCAGGCGCCCGCGAATCCACGGCTCTCCTTAGCGCGCAGCACCGCCGGTGCGATGACATAGAACTGCTCCACTGTGGGGAACACCGGGCCGCGGGCTCGCACCCATACCCGTGGGTGCCGAGGGTCGCTATGGTCCACCCTCAGCCCCCTGTGAGCACCGCGGGCGGCCAGCGCGGCGAGCATCTGCGCGCGCGTCCCCGTGTCCAGCCGGACGGTGCGGCGCGCAGTGAACCCGCGGACGGCAGGGTCCATCTCCTCCGTCGCTTTCCCCGACCGATCCCGGACCGTCCTGCCCTTGAGAGCGCGCCGCACCTCATACAGCGACCACTCCACCTCATCCATCCGCGCCTCGAACGCTTGGACGACATGCTCCAGGCCAGGGGTCGCGGCGACCAGGTCGAACAGGCGGTCACCGCCGATAAGGCCCATCCGCTCGTTGGCGGCCAACGCGCCGTGTTCCATCAGCAGCACCTCGACGGCCTCGTCGGGGTGCCGTGCGTACCCGGCCAAGACACGCTGCCTCCCGGCGGCCGTCGCCAGCCCGAATGGGCAGTTTCCCGTCATCAGATCCTCCGCGAGGCCAAACGCCCCAGCCTGTGGGACGACCGCGCAGTAGACCTCCTCGACCCGGTCGGTGGGTTCCACAGAGACGACCTTCCAGGCCGTCCTACAGGGTCCTGGCGTCCTGGTTCGTAGCGCTTCTACCCGGCGACGGTGCTCGGCGATGATGAAGAACCAGTCCGGAAGATCCCGGACGTGCAGGTTGATCTGGTGCAGGGGCTTCGACTCGATGCCTGTGCCCTGAGTTGAGTCCCTGATTGGGGTGTAGCCGACCCCGCAGATCGCGGCGACATCTCGCACAAACTCGATGTTGCCGAGAACGGCGGAGCAGAGGGCAGCACATCCCGAGGAGGACACCGTGCCAGCTGCCGCGAAGTAGCCGGCCAGCCAGCTCAGTAGGAACGTTCGGGACTCCCCCAGCATCGGATGGTCGTTCCACGTGCATGGCATCCCGTGGACTTGCCAGCCCTGCTGCTCTTTGGAGGGGTTGCAGAGCGCGAAGAACGGCAGCAACGCTTCGTCCCTGCCGTTCTCGAAGATCGTGAGGGTCGCGGGTGAGTTCCTGCCCTTCTTCCTCGATCCGTCACCGAACACGAACCCTTGGGCAACCGCCAACGGCGCCAGCTTCTCCCGGCCGAGCGTCACCGCCTGAACGGGTTTGAGTGCATCCCCGGGGTTGAGATCGAGCGTCGTGCGCTCAAGGGTGCTGACGCCAACCTGGTGCATCCCTTCCCCGGGGGCCAGGAACCAGCGGTGCTCAGCAGTCGCGAACACGACCTTCCTTGAGCGCGAGCGTCGCAGTTCGACCTTGTAGAGCCGTTGGACACCGAACGGCCGTACCGCGGCTCGCTGGAACGTGCCCCGATGGCTCAGGTCTCCGAGCGTCCCGACCTGAGGAACCAGGAGCTCGTGTTCCCCGCCAGAGAGCTCCGCAATAGTCCGAACCCCGCCGCGGGTGACAACCTCGGTCTCTCTCGCCAAGCACATCGGGCACGCCGACTTCGGCCACTCGGCGACCCCCGTCCGGGCCGCCAGTTCGGTCAGGCAACGGTCCCGGTCCCAGCCCATCTCGACCAGCGGGTACACGCCGGTCCGCAACTGGGTGTCGTGGTGGGCGTCTCTGCCGGCGCGGGCCCGTTCCTTGCGGCTGTCCTCGAACCCCATCACCTGCACGTACGGTTCCGGTCGCCCGTCGGGCCCGCGGGCGATCGCCGCTATCGCTGGGTCGGCGGCCCACCCCTTGGCGTGGATCGAGCATCGCCGGTCGAGACCGGTGGTGGGGATGGTGCCGTTCTCCAGCATCTCGTCGATCAGCCGGTAATCTCCGCCGGTGTGCAGCACCAGAGGGTCGCAACCTGGTGCGTTGGAGTCCGACAGCCAGGTGATGCCGTGGCCCTGCAGCGGCCCCGCCCGCGCGACCTGCACCACCCGCACCGAGGCGGCGGCGAGCCGCGGAAGCACATGCTTTTCGCACAACTGCTTGGTCTCGGGCCACTCGGTGCCGGTCATCGCCACCACGACCACCAGGCGGCCCAGGTCGCAGTCACCTGGAAGGGCCGCCCGCTCCAGAGTGTGCGCGGCGCTGAGCCGCCCGGCGCGATACTCCTCAAGCAAGTCCAGTGTGTGCAGCAGCCACGCGGTGCTGTCGGCGCCCAGACCCCAGTTGACAAAGATCCGCCGTGCTCTCCCGCGCGCCGGTGCGGCTGAGGACGTCAAAGCTGGTTCGAGTACCACATGTGCCCCTCGAGGTTTGGGTGAGGGGTCGCTTACCCCTGCCCTTTACAGTGTACACCGGTATACGGCCCGGGGTGTGGCTGGTTGTCACCTTCAACACCACCCCTCACCAGCCACGACGTCGCGTGGCTCATCATCGCCGCGACGGCACCGAGGTGGTCCCTGGCGACGTCCGCGCAGACATGGCTGCCCTCCAGTAGTTAGGGCGTCGCGTCCGTAACGCGCCGGGGCGGGCCCACGCGCACGTAACCCCTGCATTCGTATGTCGGGGGCGTTGACTGCGGGACTGAGGTCACGGAGTGGGGCGTTGACGTGCCGGGCGGCCACGCCACCGGGTGGGGTGGTTGCAGACTGTGCAGCCGCAGGGCACCACCGTCCGGCCGTTGACCGGGGGGAACACGTAGACGCGGCCGCGGCACATCTCGTGCTGATTCCTGCGGCACCGCTCAGAGACATGCGGCGTCGCGGGGTCGGGCTGGTCGCCGCTTGAACTGGTGGGTTCGGATTCTTCGTCGCTCATCGCTGTCGGGCTCTGGTCGGTGTACGCACGGGTCTACCGTCCCATGACCCTATGTGCCCGCACAGCCCAGGGCGGGCAGATGTTCACTGGTCCAGTGTGTCGCGAGCCGGGCACTGCCCTTGGCGGGGGCTTCGTTGACCACCTTCTGACTGTTGCCTTGGAGGGCCGGCATGCGGAGGACGCCCGGACCTCCGGGCTGCAAGCGGGTGGGAGCTGCCGCAGGGCGAGCAATGGGCCGGCCCCCGCACCGAGAACTCCGTGCGGGGGCCGGCCCATTGCTCTGTTGTCGTGTTGTTGTGGGCGTGCTCAGCCGGCTGCGGCGGTTTCCTTCAGTTTGGCCAGGACGACGTCCAGCTGGTCGGGGGTGATCAGTACGTCGCGGGCCTTGGAGCCCTCGGAGGGGCCCACGACGCCCCGAGTGTGCATCTCGTCCATCAGGCGGGCCGCTTCGGCGTATCCGATGCGGAGTTTGCGCTGCAGCATCGATGTCGACCCGAACTGGGTAGACACGACCAGCTCAATGGCGCGGGCGAGGACGTCCAGGTGGGCGGAGGGATCGGGGCTCTGCCCCGCGCCGTTGGCCTGTGCGTGGCCGTTGCTGGTCTGCGGCTGGTCCTCGGCGAGGGTGACGTGGTCGGTGTGGCCGCTGTTCGTCGCCCACCAGCGCACTACCGCGCGGATCTCGTTCTCCGACACGTAGGGGTTCTGGAGCCGGATTGGTTCGGTTTGCCCCATCGGCAGGAAGAGCGCGTCGCCCTGCCCGACGAGTTTCTCCGCGCCAGGCCGGTCGAGGATGACGCGGCTGTCGGTCAGTGACGACGTGGCGAACGCCAGCCGGGACGGCACGTTGGCCTTGATGAGGCCGGTGACGACGTCCACCGACGGCCGCTGCGTCGCCAGCACCAGGTGGATACCGGCGGCGCGGGCGAGCTGGGTGATGCGCACCACCGAGTCCTCCACATCGCGCGGCGCCACCATCATCAGGTCAGCCAGCTCGTCCACGACGACGACCAGGTATGGGTACGGCGTGTAGACGCGGTCACTGCCGGGCGGCGCGGTCAGTTTGCCGGAGCGGACAGCCTTGTTGAAGTCGTCGATGTGCCGGAAGTTGGCGGCGGCTAGGTCGTCGTAGCGGCGGTCCATCTCACCGACGACCCATTGGAGGGCTTCGGCGGCCTTCTTGGGGCTGGTGATGATGGGAGTGAGGAGGTGCGGCACCTTGCCGTAGATGCTGAGTTCGACGCGCTTGGGGTCGATGAGGATCATCCGGACCTCTTCGGGGGTGGCGCGCATCAGGATCGCGGTGATGAGCCCGTTGATGCAGGTGGACTTCCCGGCGCCGGTGGCGCCGCCGATGAGGATGTGCGGCATCTTGGCGATGTTCGCCGCGACGGGGCGTCCCTCGACCTCTTCCCCGATACCCAACGCGAGCGGGTGCGGGTCGGCGCTGCAGACCGGGGCCTCCAGGACGTCGCGGAGCGCTACCACGTCCTTGATGGTGTTGGGGATCTCCACGCCGATCGCCGACTTGCCGGGGATCGGGGACAGGATCCGCACGTCGTTGCTCTTGACTGCCAGGGCGATGTTCTTGGTCAGCGTAGTGACCTTCTCCACCTTCACCTTCGGGCCGAGTTCGATCTCGTACCGGGTGATCGTCGGGCCGCGGGTGAATCCGGTGACCTTCGCGTCCAGTCCGAACTCCTCCAGCACGGTGTTGATGGCGGTGCGGGTCTGCTGATTCTCGATGGTTTCGCCGGTGGCTGGCGGCGACGCCTTCAGCATCGTCATCGACGGCAGTGCACGCTCACCGGACGCATCGGCTGCGGGGCGCCGCGCGGCCGGAGCGGCGGCTGTGGGGTTGAGGGGGATGTTCAGCTGGACGGGTTCGCCAGGCAGCGTGTCCCCGTCGTCGCCTGTGAGGGCATCGCCGTTGGCGGCGGAGGTGTCGGAGTCGGGGGCGTCCACTTGGGCGGCGGCCGCGTAGGGGCCGTCCTCCTCGACCTCAATGTCGATGTCGAACGGGTCCGTCGTAGCGGCGTTTGTGTCGGCGGGGTTCTGTCCGCTGGCGCTCGGCGACTCCGGGGACTCCTCGTCGGTGTCGTTCTTGGCCTGTGCCGCAGGGCGGGCGAGGCGTGCGTTGATCTGCTTGCGGAGCTGCTGCAGGCCGGGGCCGCTCAGGTAGAACCGCAGCTCCTGCCCCGACAGTCCGGTGGCGACCAGCGCACCGAATAGCGCAGCCAGCAGCAGGATGGGGACGGCACCCCAGACAGTGGCGATCCCTGCGGTTCCTCCCCCGGCCGCCCAGCCGAGCAACCCGCTGGTGATGGAGACCTTGTGCATGTCGTCGCCCGGGGTGGGGCCGCCGACGATGACGTGGATGATGCCGAGGAGCGCTGCGACGGTGATCAGGACCCCGAACACCAGGCGGCGGGTCTCGGGAACGGTGTCGCCACCGCGGCGCATCAGCCGCACACCGAGGGCGGGCAGCGCGATCGGTGCCAGATACGCCGCGATGCCGAGCAGCCCGCGGACGGCGGCGCCGAGCGCGCCGGGCAACCCGTCGTGGGCTGGGAGCCAGGTGACGGCGCCGCACAGGCACCCGACAGCGATCAGCGCGAGGCCGGTGCCGTCGCGGCGCTGTTCGGCGGGGACGTCCGCGGCCGCTTTGCGTCCAGCGCGGGCGAGTGACCCGACGAGTGTCGCGGCGGCCAGCCATACCGAGGCGACGACCACGGCAGCGGCGGCGGCGACCGGGTCCGGCTGGGCTTTGGTGCGGGGGGTGCTGGTTTTGCGGGTCGTGGTCTGCTTCTTCACGGGGGGCCGGTTACGCGAGGCGGTCCGGCGGCCGGTGCGTCTGGCCATGATGGGTCCTTCCGGCCGGGGTCGCTTGCCCCGGCGTGTTGACATGGTGGCTCAACCCGGTCCACGGTGCCGCGGGTCGGTTGCGGGATGTGCGCCGAGTGCGCATCCTGGTGTCCTTCCGGGATCGGGGTCGCTCGCCCCGCACCCAAAGCGTACACCGATCTAGCTGGGCGGGGAAGGGTGGCTGGGAACGGCAAAGCCCGGCCGGCCCCCCTTTTCGGTGGGCCGGCCGGGCTTGTGTGATATCGAGGCCGCGAGAACAGGTCAGGCCGCTCGGCGGCCACCGTGGACGACGATCAGCGACACTTGAACGTCGCCGTGGACGACTGCGTCGATGTGCGAGCACCGGCCGCGGTACCGGAACCCTTCGCAGCTGCACGCGGGGAGAGTGACGGTGTGTTCGACGCCGTCACGAGTCCGGGACGGCACTGTGACGGCGGTGGGACGGACCGGCCGCCCGTCCGCTACTGCTGGACTCACAAGATCACCTTTCTGTTGCGAACCTACCTAAAGTGTACTCCGGTATACTGACATTTCTGGGTCTGACCGGCGGCTTGCGGGCATAGTCCAGTCGCTGGATCTACGCCGCGCCGAGCGCGACCAAGAGGGCCAGGTCGCGGCGGGCGGCCGAGCGGCGGTGCTTGTGGACCTTCTTCCGCAGCGCCGCGGCGAGTGCCTTCGGGCTGGGGTGCCGCGCGGGCCTGAGTCCGCGCGCCATCTCCCGGCCAGTCGGTCGCGGCTTGCCGATCCTGCGTGTGATGGTGACGGGGTAGCAGCGGGTGACCTCGATGACACCGCAGCGCCGCACACGTATCTTGGCGGGCTTGCCGGTCACCTTCACGACAACGCCGAGCTCCTCGGCCATCTCGCGGTCCAGGCCGGCCAGCCAGGACTCCCCGGGCTTGAGCTTGCCTCCGGGCAGTTGCAGGATGTGCGGGCTGTTCCCGGTGATGCCGTAGGAACGGCCGGACGCGTCGACCACCAGGGCGCGGACCTTGCGGACCTCGCGTGTCTTGGTGCTGGGCTTGCCCATGACCGGACTCCCTCACTTGGGGTGGGGTCGCTTACCTCACACGCAAAGTGTACACCGGTATAGCGTAGGTTGGTAGGCTGGGCTGTGGGCTTTAGTGAACCTGATGTTCCGGCTGATGATCAGGAATCGGTGCCGGTGCGAACCGAAAGACGCCCCGCAGTTCCGTGAAGGGCTTGCGGGGCGTCGGCGCGTTGGTGCACGCGGAAGCGAGTCTAAGTAGGCGGGGGCACGGACGAGCACGGGGCCGAGCGGCCTTCTGTGGCTAACCCGGCGATCTAGAACGGTCCCCGTATGACACACTTGAAAAGTGGTACCACTTGTACCAGAATCAAAATCATGATGGACGAGGCCAACATCGACTACTGGGCAGAGCGCGCCGAGGCGTGCTCAACCATCGCCGCCGAGCTCGACCGCACACGCAAGACGATCCGCGGGGGCGGCCGTCCCGAGTACCGCAAGGCCGCCGACATCTTCCGCCTCGCCGCCCGCCGATCCACCAGCGATCTGCCCGGCGACCGCGAGAGCGTCAACGCCTGCGCCCGCGACGGCGCACACTTCGAGGCGCTTGCCCACCAGCGACGCCACGAACTGGACGGCACACAGGCCCCGGCCGAGCACGCCACCCACCCCCCGGCACTGACCATCGACCCCGCGTCCATCCATCGAATCGACACCATCGAGTACTGGAACCCCTTCGAGAAGGCCACCGCCAAGCGCGCGACGCTGGGCACCGCCCCCGACGGCACGCCGGTGGTCGTGTACGAAGACATCTACGACGAGGCCGACGGGCTCGGGGCAGCGCGCGGGGTACGTGGACAGCTAACCGAGGACGACATGCAGGTCGTGGAGATCCGCGCATATGCCTCCACTGAGGATGCCCGCCGCGACAGGGACGCGGAGATGCGTTGCGGTCTCATCCCGTCCGAGTTGGCGCACCTGCGCACCACGCGGTGAGGGGCTTGCAATGGCAAAGCGCATGAAGTCCCGCGAGGTCCGCGACAACTGGCGGGACGTCCTCGACCACGTCCGCGCCGGTAACGAGGTCGTCATCGAGCACTACAACAAGCCCATCGCCCGCATCGTCCCCATCAAGGAGCCCGCCATGTCCGAGCACTTCACCGCCTGGCTGGCCATGGACACCGGCTCCCTGTACGAGCCGCCGTTCGCCGACGTCTCCGTCCTGCGCGACGAACTGCGCGGGGAGGCCGACGACCCGGACGCATGGGCGGCCACCGGCGACGAGCGGTTCCGCGCGACCACCACCGTGGACGCCGAGACCGGCGACGACGAGGACGCCATACGCGAAGCCCGCGCACTGCTGGAGGCGGACGGGTGGCGACTGTCGGGCGACTGGAAGGCGTTCGACGGCGGGTACACCGTCACGGTCGAGCGCACCTGACCCCGGGCAAGACGCGGCGCCCGCGGTCCGCGCCTCGCACCTCAAGCGTTCGGGTCTTCCGGCTAGTGGGCGGGCGAGCAGGGCGTGGGCGCGAGGGTGTCCATGCCGGGGACAGTGGCGGGGGCGCGGAGGACAGTGGCGGGGGCGCGGACGGGCGCGGGGCCGAGCCGGGTTCTGTGGATAGATCGGGGATCTAGACCTCTTCTGTTATGACCCTCCCAACCATGTCACGTGCGTGACATGGTTGGGTTGCCAGCAAGCGGAGAGGGACCAGATGAACACCAGCACCGCCGCACAGCAGGCCGGAGTCACCGTCGCCACCGTGCAGAACTGGTGCCGCATTGGCGCCGTCGCCGCCCGCAAGGTCGCCGGCCGCTGGGTCATCCAGGCATCCTCCCTCACCTACCGGATCAGCCTCGGCGTCCGCCGCGTCAGGAAGGCCACGATGATCGACCTCACCGGCACCTTCACCTGGACCGAGGCCGACGGCTACGAGCGCACCGTCACCCCCAAGGTCCGGGACCGCGCCCGCCCGGACGGCCGTGTCGTCTCCATCTCCGGCCTGGCCCCGCTCCTGGCCGACCGCATCGATGCCATCGCCGACGACGGCGACCGCGGCCACGCCCTCACCGTCCTGTCCGGCGCCGTCATCGCCCTGCGCGAGGAGCCCCGGAAGTTCGCCGCCGGCGTCACGGTCCACACCCGGATGGACGGCCGGGTGTCCACCACCTACGTCGGCACCCCGGACCTGCCGGTCGACGTCGTCCTCGACCTCGCCGAGCAACTCCACGCCCAGCTCGTCTAACCCCGCGCCGACTACCCCAAGCCCATCGCCCTCAAGGAGAACCGCCGTGCCCCGTCTCAAGCGCCGCGCCGTGGACATCGACCCCGCGACCATCACACGCATCGACCGCCTCGACTACGGATGCATGGTCCGCGGAGACGGGGTGGCCCAGCGGTTCGCCCTCGGCACCGCCCCGGGCGGGACTCCGGTCGTCATCCTGGAGGACTGCTGGGACAACGACCGTGGCCTGTACCTGGCCGAGCTCGCGGGCCACACCGAGGAGGACTTGGAGGTCACGCAGGTGTGGGCGTACGGCTCGGAGGCGGAGGCCCGCCGGGACCGCGACTGGCTGGCCTGCGAGGACCTGGACGATGAGGAGCTTCAGCTCCTCAGCTACGAGCGGTACTGACCCGCGCGCGCACCGGCCTCATTCTCACCAGCAAGGAGTCTCAGTTGAGCACCGTGACGATCGGCCTGCGGCTCGGCCGGACCCTGGACGGCCAGCGGGTCACAGCCCCGCGCGACACCGTCGACCTCGACCGGCTCTCCCCTCGCGCACGCGCGCTCGCCCAGGCCGTCGTCGCGTCCCTCGGCGGCAAGGTCGGCCCCATCTGGATCGAGTGCGACCGCCCGTACGGGGAGTCGTGGGCGCAGCGGCCCGAGGCCGAGCGTGCCGCGTATGCCGACCCCGACCGCGACGCCCGGCACGTCCGCCAGGAGTGGTCCGCGTGGGACCGGTTCTACGCCGACGCGCCCGAGGACGCCTACTGGTACCTGGAGCGTCAGGCCAGCAAGATCCCCGAAGGCTGGCACGTGATCGGCCCGGACCCGCACACCCCGGTCGCCGGCGCCCAGCAGCCCGCCGAGGACTGGTTCGCCGAGGACGTCGCCGAGCACCTGGGCATCGCCGTCAGCGGCGTGCGCACCACCCTCAAGCGGCTCGGGGTCCGGCCCTACCGGCACGAGTCCGCGCCCGGCGGCGGTGTCCGTGCCGTGTACGCGGCGGCCGCGGTCCGCGCCGCGCACGCCGCCCGCCCCGGTCGCGGCGCCCGCACCGACCTGCAGCAGCGACCGTGATCGCGCCCCAGCTCAAGCGCGCCGCGGACGAGGCGTTCCGGCACGCCGCAGCCCGCGAGAAGCAGTTACTGCGTGACTATCCGGACGCGTGGCGGCTGCTCGACAAGATGCGCGCCGAACGGCCGATGCAGTGGCCCGACTGGTGCCTGCTGCCCATGGGTGCCGCCACCGCCGTCGCCACCTCCCGGCCGGCCGCGCTGCAGCCCAACACGATCGCGGTGATGAGCGCCCTGTACGCCTGGCAGTTCTCCCGGTCGGTGTGGCTGATCGAGCCCGGCCTCACCAGCCGGCTGCTCACCCAGGTCCCCGACGCCCTCACCGTGCAGGACCTGGCCGGCCTGCCCGAGTGGTGCGTCTACATTGCCGCCGCCCACCCCGAATGGCCGGGCAGCGGACTGTGGGCGCACCTGGAGCACGATGTCAACACCGGACGGCCGGAGCTGCGGCTTCTCCTCGACGTCGGCGACACCCCGATGCCGGTCCCGATCTACCTGGACCGGGGGTCGGTAGTCGAGGCCCTGGCGGATTACCGTGACACCGCGCTGGCCTCGCGAGACCGGACGGGCACCGATGTGCACGGCGCAGTGCCGGACGCCGCCGCCGCCCGCCTTGCGGACAATGTCGACGGCTACCTGGGGATCCTGTCGTATCTGGCGCGACCGGAGGCCGACATCGTCCACGGCACCCGGCCCTCCGTGCGTCCGATCAAGCCGCGCCGCCCCAAGCGGGACCGGGACGTGTGGCTGGTCGGCTACTCCAACATCCCAGAAGAGGCTTGACCTGCCCGACCTGACCGCCGAACAACCCCCATGGAAGGACCTGTCGATGGCCACCACCTGGGACTACCTCTACCTGGTCAACACGGTGATGGGTGACCTGTCGTCCTCCGCGAAGATCGAGCGGCTGGGCAAGCACGACACGCATCTGGCCGAACTGGAGCGGCTCCGGGGGCAGGTCCACGACCTGAACATGCGGATCCGCGCCGCCACACCCGGCACCGACGCCATCATGGAGGTCGATCTCCTGCACCCCGGTATGGAGGACGCCTGGCAGGGCCTGCTCATCGCTGCTCAGGACCGGTGGAAGCTCATCAACGCCGACGGTGCACTGCAGGACGAGACGCTCTGGCTGTGACACGACAAAGAACCCCGCTCCCCCGGCCGCCGAAGCGGTCGAGAAAGCGGGGCGTCCCGCATACGGCCAGCCTTCCCCAGCCGGCCGACGTGTGATCAGTCGGTGTTGCGGGCGGAGTAGACGCCCAGGAGGCCCAGAACAGCCAGGACGATGGTGATGCCCTCGTTGCTGGAGAGGGTGTCGTCGCCGACCGAGGCCATGCCTGCACGGGGACGTGCCGCAGCCGACGGAGACGGGTGAGCGTATTGTCCCCTGTGTGGCGTACGAGTTCCCGGATCACCTTGTCGAGTTGCGGCGATCGTTCAACGAGGCCGACGCTCGCATCAGCCACCTTGCTCGGGAACCGCTCGACACCCCCACAGCAAGGGATGCCTGGGAACAGGTATGGAAGCGTGCGCAGGACATTGTCCTTGCTCTGCATGCCGACCCGTTCTGGAACACGGTCGACAACCCGGCCAAAGCTCGCATGGCTCTCCAGCAAGTCGCCCGGGAGCAAGGCAGCCCGGCCGGAGGCTAGTGCCGGGCCCCACCCAGTGATGCCGCACCGGCACGCGCCCTCCTCGGACACGTCACAGGGGGAACTCGCACGGCAAAGCGGACACAGGCAGCTCAGCCCTTGAGCACCCCATACCGGTCGCGGATCTCACTGCGTCCCAGATGCCCAGCTCCCCGGACGGGTAGTGCACGAGGCGTGGACGAAGGGTTCGTGCAATACCGCAAGAAACATGGTTGGGGCCGCCCCAACGGAGACTGCCTGATCTGTGGGAAGAGTCCGCACCCGCTCGTGCACGACCACTGCCACCGGCATGGATGGGTGCGGGGAAGGATCGGTGTCGGCATCTGCAACTACTGCAATGGCCTGATGCAGGCCCTCGACCGCGGGGCGCTCCCGGGCTCCCTCCGCCGCGCTCCGGACGAGGCATACATCAAGCACTGGCTCAGATGCCCCGACTGCCGAGAGCTCGGCTGGAAAGTGACGGCCGTCTGCGCCTGCGACCAGAGTCCGGAACCGTGCCCACGCCACGAATGCGACGCCCCGCCGACCGACCCCCCATGCCCGTGGATCGGCACCGAATACCGACGTCCACTGGCTGAACCGCCCACCTGACCGCCTGACCACCCGGGGCAACGCCGGAGCGAGAACGGACCACGAGCGCGCTCAACCCGCAGCAGCGGCCCCATCGGTGGCGTCGGCGGTCCCAGGCGGGAGCGGGGAAGGCACCCAACTGCGCCCGATGGCCCCAGCCCCGGAACCCACAATTGTCAGCGGGCCTGCAGGACCATGCGGCCGCTGGGGAAAGGTTGGGCGAAGGAAACACACCACGGGCCGGAGGAGGCCGCCGCCCGACTGTCGCTGATCACGGGCCGGACATGAGCAGTTTAAGCCGAGCTCAGCACCGCACACCACGGCCGCCTACGAGGCCATGACCAGGTGCGCCCCGGATACGGGCCCCGTAGGTAAAGGAACGCTCCGCGAAAGGTGAAGTGTCCGGTTCGCTCGCGGCGGGGCCGGTGCGTTCGGGTGCCGCCGCGTGCGGGTGTGTTACCTTGTGGAGTGCGGACCCGCCCCACACTCGTGGACCAGCGGGTCTAGCTTTTTGTCGGGAGCCTTGTCGGGTCATGCCTGTATGGGGCCGCCATTGACGTCGCAGGCCCGCAGGTGGGTGTCGTACCAGTCCCAGGCGAATCGCTTGCCCGGATGGCGCAGCAGCGCCTGGTAGGACGTCCAGGCGATCAGGTCGGCCATCTGTACCAGCTGCGACCGGTGCGAGTGCTGAAAGAGCGGATCTTCGATCACGTTGCGATGGGCGAGTTTCATACCGCGGTGCGCGGCGTAGTAGCCGCTGGCGCTGCCGTCTCCGTCCATAAAGATCATGCCGAGTTCACCGGCGTCGCCGAGGCGGGTGTCGAGCCGGTCCACCAGCGCGCGGTAGAGGTCGTCACGTTCGCGTGCGTAGTCGCGGCCGGTGGCGGTGGTGATGCGGTAGGCGACGCCGATACCGAGTTCGGGTGTGGCGCCGATGCTGGCCAGTGCCGTCTGCATCGCGTGGCGGCGGTCCCTTTTGGAGGCGTTCACCGCGGGGTCGGTGGAGGGCGACCGGCGGCCTCCGACGAACTTGGTGGCGTGCAACTCGGCGGCCGGCGGGATCCGGTAGTCGGCGTACAACTGCTTGCGCATGTCCAGCCAGGCCCGCAACCCGGTGCGCCATGCCTCGATCGGCAACTCGACCCAGCCGTAGACGACGTAGCCGGTGTCGTGGGCGCCCGAGTCATCGACGTAGAACATCCGGACCGTGGACGGTGAGGGTGCAGGTGTGTGCTCGGGTGTGGTCATCGGGCGGTTTCGTGGTTGACGGTGGCCGGTGGCGGCGCTGGCGGTAGTGCAGCGGGATCCGTGCGAGGGTACCGCCGGGCGCGGCCCGACCAGCGGCATTGCGGTCCACGGCGGGTCGGCCGGTCTCGGCTTAAGGCTCACGACCGGTCGAAGTAGGACTCGGCCCGCCGGCGGACCCGCGCGAGTCGTTTGGAGACCGGGCTGTGGTTGGCGTAGCCGAGCATGTCGGCGACGTCGCCGAGCCTGGTGTACCCGCTGTTGAGCAGCACCACGATCTGCCGCTGCCGCACATCGAGCAGGGACAGGAAGTCGGCGCACACCAACTCGCCGTCCACCTCGGCGTCCGGTCCTTGCACCGGGATGGTGTCGGTGAGCTCAACAAACCGTACTTTGATCTTGGAGCGTTTGCGGTACAGCTTGCGTTCGAAGTCTTCGCGGGCGTATGACCACCGGTTGGAGAAGTCCTCCTCGACCCGGTTGGAGCGCACGGCATCCAGGATGCCGCGCAGCCGACCGTCGGCGTCGGCCTCCTGGACCGTCCACTCCACCACCTCCGCGGCCTCGGCCTCGCCTCGCCACAGATCTGAACCCACGCGGGGGCTGCCGGATATCGCGCCGTCCAGGAAGCGACCGTCCTCCAGCGGCGTGGGCTCCTGATCGATCGTGTCGTCGACCATCGGGAAGCCGCGGAGGATCTCCTGCATCACGGCGGTGACCGGTGGTAGCCAGAAGTCCAGGTTGTGCGCCAGCAGCCGGATCGGGTCATCGGCAGAGAAGGCACCCACGGGCGACCCCGGGCTCAGGTACCGCCACACCACGTCCGCCCAGGCGCGCGCGAGGCGGCTCTCGAACTCCACGCCGAGGAAATGATCGACAGGCCCGTCCGCGTTGAGGAACGGCCATTGCCCACAACGCAGCAGCGGCAGTCCGTGCCTACGGAGGACGGCGCGCGGCAGCAGGTGGAACAGCGGGGCGTACTCGTGATACCGCGTGTCCGTCCTCGGTACGAACATCACGTTCACATCCCCGCGGTCGGCGACCTGGCGCAGCTGGGGCGGGAGCTGGTCCTCGGCGAAGAACCGGCGCCGGAACTGCGCGGCCTCCCACAGCAGATTCCATCGCGTGATGGCCACCGACAACTCGACCGGGTGCGGTCCGAACCTGGGCAGCGGCACCGTGACGTACTCGGCCCGGTCTGGCGCCAGTGCGCGGACCACCCGCCGGTAGAGCATGCCCGCGGACAGGTTCCAGACCCGCGGGTAGGTGTCGGCACATACCTCAGCAGGGTCGATGAAGAACTGCTCGCGCTGGAATGCCTCGATCTCGGCGGCGCTGAACTCGCGGTCGTCGGCCATCGGCTGCCCGGGTCGCTGGGTTGTCTCTGTCATACCTACATCACGACACTCGCAGCCGTCCTCGTTCCGTCCCGGGATCACAGCCATCGCGCCCTCGCCAATGCCGTGGTCAGCGCCAACTGGGGGTGGCGGTGGCAGTGATGCGCCACCAGCGAGGTGCGATCCGCAGCGCCTGAGTCATGAACTCCAAGGCGGCGTGCTCGGCGCCTCCGTTTTGGCCCAGCGATGGTGTGGCCGCGACCGCTAGCGCCAGATCTGCCGGAGTCGCCAGTCGCCGGAATCGTCAGAAAACCGCGGCGATCAGCACACGGGGGGGCCTCGTCGATGTCGCTCCCGTCTATGTCGATGGGTGCGGTGTTCCGGGCGCGCCTCGCGTCTCGGCCACCTCGGCAAACCTGGGCGCCCCCGCCCTCGGAGTTAGGGGGCGGAGGCGCCTTAGGTTCTTGCCCGCGCGGGGGCTTAGGGCTGCGGGCTGGCGTGGTGCGGACAGCCGGCCCGGCACCTGTGCCTGCTTTGCCGAGCCAGCACCGCCACGGCCGCGGCGGATGCGACCGGGACGCCCCACGCGATGACGGCGACCGCGGACGGTAGTCCTGGCTGTGGTGCGATCACCAGGGCGGCGAGCCCGGCGAATACCGCTAGGATCATGCGGCGGCTGCGGGTGAGCGAGTTATCAGCGCAAACTTCGCAGGACGGCGGGGGCCGGGGATGCGGATGGTTCACCGGTCGGCTCCGTGCGTGTGAGAGCCGGTTTGCACCAGCTGCCGCGCCGTCAGGGCGGCGTCTGCGGCACACACCACCGCGATCGCCAGCCCCAGTGCGGACGCCGCGTTGGGCAGGCCGGGGTAGTGCGCCAGGGCGAGCCCGGCGAGCGCGGTGAACCCGGCCATGAACATCTGGTGGACCTTGCGGTGGGTGTCTTCCTGGGCGGCACCGTCGCCGCCGCGGTCGAGGATCGTGGGTTTCACGGCTTTCTTCCTTCTTCGGTGGGCCGGGTCGCTTGCCCGGACTGTTCACCGGTTTACCACCCGGGGTGAGGGTGGCCGGTGTTTTGTTGGGTGGGGGGCGGGGGTTAGCTGGTCCCCGCGGGGACGGGTTCACTGGCTGTGGTCGCGGGCTCGAGTGGCTCGGCCGCGGCCGGGACGGGCGCGTCGGCGGTCGGGTGGGTGTCCGGCCGCGTGAGGTTCACGGCGGTCGGCGCCGGTGTGGTGACCGGTTCCGTCGGGATCGGTTCACCTTCCTCCAGTTGCGAGTCGGCCCCCGGGGCCGAGGGGTCCGCACTCTGCGGGGCCGTGCCTGCTGCGGGCGACATGGCGGGCGCCTCGTAGCTGTCGGCGCCGTGCATCCGTGCGTACCGCGGCCTCCACTTCTTCTGCCGCACGGTCCGCAGGTACCCGGCGTCCTTACCAAGGTCGTCGGCCAGGGTCTTGCAGTCGATCTCTTCCCCGGTTTCGAGGAGGTGCTTCTCGTACTTTTCGTATCCGCGGCGCGCGATCTCGTTCCACGACGCCCACTCACTGTCGGTGGCCGGTGCCACGTTCGCGTCGCCGCCGGCGGTGTCGCTGGTCACGGGCTCGGACGCGGGGGCTGCCGACGCGGGGGCGGACTGGGCTGGAGGACGGGCCGGGGTCGGGGTTCTGCGCTTCTGTGCGGGCACTGACCGGGTGCCGCCGGGCTTGGGTCGCGTGGGCGGCTGAGGCGCCGCCCTCTTGTTCGTGTCTGCGCTGCCGGCCACGGTGGCGACCGCGCCGCCGTCGACCGCAGAGTCGGCCCCTCCAGGGGCGATCTGCATGCCGCTGGTCTGCTCCATCTCCCTCTTGATCTTTCCGAAGAGGGTGTTGGACACGATTGCGGCGACCTCGTCGGCGCCCCGGCCCATGAGCAGGTCCCGGTTGAGCGCCCACATCATCTCCCGGGGGGCGCGGATCCGCCAGAACAACTTGAGGCGAGTCCAGCCGTAGGTGTGCCGCAGGTGGCCCCTGGCCAGGGCGTAGCGAGCCTCGGCGTCGGTGACCTCCTGCAGGGACTGCAGGCCGAGGAGTTTGCGGCGGCGCCACAGCAGCCAGGTCTGCATCGGCTGCAGTACCCACCGGATTTTGGGTAGCGGCTCGTATCCGCCGCGGGTGTCGGGGGCCTGGAGTTTCGCCCACCGCGCCAACAGCGCCCGCGCCAGTTCGGTGAAGACGATCACCACGAGGGGCAGTAGGGCGTGCCCGACGTACTCGTCGAGGTCGCCGCCCTTGGCGGCCGACAGGTTCAGCGCCAGGGTGCCGAGCAGCCACAGGCTGGTGACGGCGCGAAGCCAGCGGATCCGCAGCCCGTACAGGGTGAGCAGGAAGTCGCCCTGGATCAGCACGATCGCACCGACGTCGGCGACGACCGGGACGATCCATGCCCACTCGTCGAACCAGGGTTCGACGACTTTCACCTGCGTGGTGAAAGAGCCGAGCAGGCCGAGCGCGATGAGGGCGACCACGCAGACGCCCATGCTGGTGGCCATGGCCTTGACCAGCTTCTGCGCGGCCGGGGTCATCTCCTCAAGGGTGAGCGGCTGATCGGGTTTCCGCTCGCCTTCCGCTGGCGGTGCCGGGCGGGCGGCGCCTGGCGTGGGCGGGGTGAAGTGGTGGCCGTTGACGTGCATGGGGGCGGCGGCAGCCCGGTGGACGGGGGCGGGGCGGACGGTGGTGTGTTCCGTGGCCACCGTGGCGGGTGCCGCGGGTGCCGTGGGTTCCCGGCCGCGGCGCGCACGGCCGAGCAGGGCGGCGAAGCCGGCCACCACGGTGATCGTGGCGATGGCCCCGGCCGCCCATGTGCTCGGGTCGGTCGCGGTGAGGTCCATCGGACTGTTCTCCAATCAGGGTCGACGTCAGCCGGAGGTCAGGGCATGCGGTAGGTGCGGGTAATCCCCACCGAGACGGTGCGGTGGACCAGCACCGGGTCATGGTCGCTGAAGCCGATCCGGTTCGTCTCCAGCACGGGCGTCTGAGGTGCGGGCAGCTGCAGCAGTTCGGTCTCGCCCGGGGTGGCAAGGCGAGAGGTGATCTCGTCGGTGAGGCGGGTGACGGTATGGCCGATGTCCGCGAGTTCCTGCAGCGCACCGCCCGGCAGCACCTCAGGTTCCAGGAGCGTGCCGGCTTTGACGGCCAGCGTCCGCGCCACCCACAGCTCGGCGATCTGGCTGACCGGCCCGGTCGCCAGGTAAACCTCGCGGCGCAGTACGGCGCGGGCCGGGTCCCCGAGGTCCAGGAGCTGGATGATGCGCTCAGGGATGACGTCGGCGCTGGGGAGCAGCACGTCCAGCCGGGACACCGTCTCGCTGCCGGTGGTGGCGCGGATGTCCTCCAACTCCAGGTTGGCGCCGGTGACGGTGGCGTCCTGAAGGAAGGGCGTGTCCCGGACCGCGGCGACCCGGAACCGGTGCCCATCTCTGATCACATGCCCGGCTTCCACCAACCGCCGATAGGCGATGGAGACCGGCATGCTGCTGCACTCGAACTGTTCGGCGATGTCCCTCTGCTGCGGCAACTCGTCGCCGGGCTGCAGCTCGCCCCCGCGGATGCGGTCGCGCATCGCGTCGAAGATCTGCTGCTGCTTCGACGCTTGCTTGCCGACCATCGCGCTCTCCCGTCTCAGAGGACATCAGGTACACCCCGCATTCACAGGGCATGGATCATATGAATATAGCCCGAGCATAAATGTATGCTAGCACGCCGTCTAGACAACAGCATGAAATGCCTCTACTGTGATGGTCGTGTGATCGTGTCATCCTGCGGGATGGCGCAGGCCGAGGGGCTAAGCGGGCCCCACCCACCGAAGAGGGGACATCTCCCGATGCCACAGGAAACTCAGGCGCTGATCTTCTTCATCATCGCCGTGTGCACCTTCATGCTGAAGGGCAAGCAGTGGCCGACGTTCATCACCGCGGGCATCATGGGCTTCTTCCTGGCCGGCGCTGGATGGTCGGACCTGGGCGGAGCCTTCGAGACGCTGTTCAACGGCGTCAAGCTGCTGTTCTCCTGATCGGTCACAGGTCATGACGAACGGCACCGACACCGGCGCGCAGGAGCTCGCGATGCTCGCCGACATCGTCAACAGGGCCGCCGCGCTTCCACTGCGGTGGGCCCTGCTGGCGGTGCTGCTGATCTCGTTGACCCTTGTCGTGCTCGCTGCGCTCATCCCACTGACGGTGGTGATGGTGATCACCGCCCGCAAGGCCTCCCAGATCCTGGACCGCAGAGGTGTCACCGTCCCCGCCGGCGTCGTCGCCGCAGCAGCGGGAGGTGGACGATGAAGGGCTGGGAGAAGGCCGCCTCGGTGGTCGCGGCCATCGCAATCATCGCGACGATCAACGTCAAGGGCACGCAGGCGGGCGGACAGCTCGGCCTGGGCCTCGTCATACTCGCTGCTGCCGGCTGGATGCTGACCTCCGGCCCCAAAGGCGGCGACCGAGGCCGCGCAGGCCGTGGTCGTGGCGGCCGCGGCAAGACAGGCCGGTCCAGCGGTGGCCGCAGCGGGCAGCATCCGGCACGCGAAGTCGGCGCCATGCTCCGCACCCTGGTGGCGTCAGTGTGGCGCGCGGCCAACCCCGACCACGCCGAGCCGGGCGGCGACAAGCAGCGTCAGGCCGCCGCCGCGGAGGCGCACAAGAAGGCCAAGCGGCGCGGCAACAACGCGGCGTCCGGGTACCGGCCGGTGAAGGTCTCAACGAAGGAGATGCTGCGAGAGGCCCTGACCGGGATCGGTGACCTGGTCCGCCCCAGCAGGTGGGTACTCCGCCCCGGGCAATCCTCCAAGCAGACCAAAGACCAGCCCGGCGGGCAGTCCGGGGAGCACCCCGGAACCCGAGAGACGGGCGACCACAGCGGAACCGCCGACGGCGCGGAAGCCGGGCTGCCGAAGACGGACAACAATCCCCCCGGCGGCTCAACCGACCCGGCCGAAGCCAAGCCCGCCACCGGCGCACCGGCCGCCGACTCCGGACCATCCGATCCCACCGCTGACCCCGGCGCGCCCGCAGCCGGGTCGACGCCACACCAGGAGGACCCCGACATGACCAACGCGCCGTTCACCTCCCTGTGGGAGGCCGGTGAATCTCTCGGCAAGGACATGCCCAGCCTGTACGACGTCCGCGCTTTCGTGAACTCCATCGGCCGCGGCACCGCGGTCACCGCCGCGTTCTACCAGCAGCTCCAGGGCCGAATGGCGGGGCCGATGAACATCGACCCGATCGTCACCGACCCGATCGGCCGCTGCGCCGAGAACCAGCTGGTGATCGCCGACAATATCCGGACTTCGGCGATCGGCCTCGACACGATCATGACGGGGACGATGGAGAAGCTCCTGGACGAAGGCATCCGCGTCCCGAATCACAGTCAGCTGCAGAAGGACAAGCGCGCGGCCGGGATCGTGCCGCGGTTCTTCCAACTCGTCGGGGGCCTGGACCGGCACCCGTTCGCGGACGTGCGGGTGGTGCTGTGCATGGTCAAGGCACTCAGGGATGCCAGCGAGGGGCAGGCCCTCCTCTACAACCGCACCCGCAACTACCTGATCGACAAGGGGTACGACATGCGGCTGGTGGAGCGCTGGACCATCGCGATCAAGTGCCAGATGAACATCACCACGCTGCTGACCGACGCCGACGCCCAGTTCACGATGCTGCTGACGATGACCATCGAGCGGCTCATCGACTCGGGCTACATGGCCCCCAACGCCCACCTCGTCGACGCCTGACCCACCCGTCCCGACAACCGGAAGGAGGCCACGATGCCTGGGAGAGGAAGAAGGAGCCGCAAGACCGCGGCCGACGGCTTCACCGGCCACCACAACGTCGACCCGTTCGGCAGCCGATTCAGCTTCGACGATCAGTCCGAGGACAAGCGTGGCCCCGGCCTACCGACCCGCGGGTTCTGGTGGGCGATCGCGCACCGGATCTGGCTCGCCCCAGTGCTGGCCGGCGGCGCGCTCCCAGTCACCGCCCTGGCACTGCACAGCGCCGCCAGCGGTCTGGCTATCGCGGCGATCACCGCCGGGCTCGCCAGCGCCAGCATGTGGTGGGCGGCACCCCGCAAATGGGAGGGCACCGAGATCATGTACGCCCGGTGGGGGACGCTGACCGCGTCCGGATGGGTCACGGTCGCCACCCACACCGGCGTTACCGGCCCGATGGCTCTGCTGCTGGCTGCGGGCTGGGGCCCGGCTGCGCTGCTGTGGTGGATGCACAAGCTGCCGCGCCCCCCCAAGCCGGACCCGCTACGGGACATGTGGGCGCTGCGGTGGGAGGAGATCCGCTCCGGTCGCCGCATCAGCCTGGCCGGCAGCGCCGTCATCGACGCCGAAGGCGATGAGAACTTCCCGCGGCTGCTGATCCAGCTGGTCGCCGGAGAGCAGACCGTCGACGACCTGCGTGCCGCAGTCCCGCTGATCGAATCGGCATGGCGGCTGCCGAGCAGCTCGATCAAGATCACCGCCACCAAAGACGCGTCGCAGGCGTGGCTGGGCATCCGCAAGATCGTCGCGATCGACAGCGTCGTGAAATGGAACCCCGCGCACGCCCCTCGCTCGTTCAACGACCCGTTCTGGGTGGGGCGGTCCGAGACCGGCGAGGACAAGTTCCTGTCGTTGCCCTACACCAACGTCAAGGGCGTCGGCATGACCCGGTGGGGAAAGAGCAACTTCATCGACGCGGTCTTGGCCGCGTGTGCGTACTGCGACGACGTGATCCCCATCGTGATCGATCTCAAGCAGGGCCGCGGTGCCCGGATCTGGATCCCCCTGCTCGGCGGGTTCGCGGCAAGCTACGAGGAGGCCGTCGAGCTCGTCGCCGCGCTCAACGCCATGCGGGAGGAGCGTTCCCGGACCGCCGGCGGCCCCCGCCAGGTCGTCATCTCCCGCGACTGCCCCGCCTACCTGCTGATCATCGACGAGATGGCCGCCGGTGTCGGATCCTCCGCGCCCGACCCGCGGCTGCGGGACGCGCTGGAGACCTACGCGCAGCAGGGCGCCGGCCTCGGTTTCACCATGATCGGGTTCGGTCAGGACGGATCCCTGGAGACCTGGGGCACCGAGAAGCTCCGCGCAGCCTGCATGGTCGGGGTCGCGTTCAAGACCGACAAGAACGACCACTCCTCCTACGTGCTGAAAAACGCCGCCGCCGCCGCGACGTCGACGTTCACCCGCAAGGGCACCATGATCCTCAACGACGGCAACGCCGACAGCGACCGGCTGCGCACCCCCTGGATGGAACCCGACGACGACCCCGCCCTCATCGGCCGGATCATCACCGAACGCGCCGAGGCGATGTGCCCCGGCGACTCCACCATCGAGCACGCCGGCGGGGACGCGTGGCGGGACCGGTGGGCGCGGCTGCCGCGCGAGTTCTGGCAAGACGCCTCCCCCGCCCAGCGCAAAGCCGCCCAAGCCGCGCAGTCAGCCCAGCCCACGGCCACACAGCCGGGTGACGGCGCCGCCGTGGTCGCCACCACCCACAGCCCACGCCCGGCCGTCGCTGGGCCCGACACCGAGGAAGCAGCCATGTTGCCCAGCACCGGATCCGTCAACCTCACCACCAACGACACCGACCAAGATCAGCCTGGGTTGAGTCCCGCGCAACGCGCCGCGGCCGCGCAGGACGAGGTCCTGGCCATCACCGACAAGCAACTGCCGCCGGAGTTCTTCGCTCAGGTCGCCCAGCTGCAGGCCGAAGGCCGCCTTGAGTTGCCCACGGCTGCGCAGGCCGCCGACACCGCCATCGGGAACGTCGCTCGACTCTTGGCCAACGCCGGGGAGCAGGGTGTGCAGCCGCGCACCCTGTACTACCCCAGAGAGAAGCCGAACCCGAGGCTGATGAGCAAGAGCTGGGTGATGGCGCGGCTCAAGGCATGCCGGGAGGCGCAGGTCATCGAGCAGGTGCCGGGCGCACCGAAGGGGACCTTCCGGCCCGTCGACTTCACCGACCCGCAGGTGGCCTACGAGCGGATCCGTGCGGCGTTCGACGACGTCACGGCGCAGGCGTCGGCGCCGCCGGCCGCCGTTTCGTGACGCCCCCACAACGATCACCGGCGGTAGCCGCATCCTCCGCCGGTGATCATTCCTGTGGACTCGCCCGCGCTCCCACGCGCGCGGGCGCGCGAGGCGGGGCCCCGTGGCGGTCCACCGAGGGTTCATGGACCGTCCATGGACCGCTGGTGATGACCCCCGTGGACCACTCATGGACCCACTGTGGACCGTCACGGACCGTCACAAGGACCCCCGTGGACCGCCCTGGACCCCTGATTTCATCACACTGAGTAGTTTTTCCGGGTTGAGGAGAAGCCCAATGCAGCAGCCAGACGACCGTTCCCACCAGGCCTCCCGCCCCTCGCGAGCGGTTACCTGGTTCACGTGGGGGCCGTTCGCGGGCTCCGGGATCATGCTGGGCGTTTGCACGTTCACCCTCCCCTCGGCCACCGGCCGCCAGTCCGCGCTCGCGCTGGGCCTGGTCGGCTTGGGGTGGGCGCTGCGGTCTATAACGCCCTCACCCCGCATCCGCCCGGCCAGCGAGCGGTCCGTGGACCCCCCAACCCCTGCCCTACCAGCGGGTTCACCCTCGCCGTCGGCACCAGTGGACATGGCCATAGACCCTGCCCGCCCATCGCCCCGGCCTGCGTTGCCGCCGGTCGGAGGCGCGGTGGCGTTCGGGGAGCCCGGCCACCGGCACCGGCCCACCAGCGGCGACTAACGCCACCCGTGGCACACCAAAGGCAATCCCCGCGGCCAGGGATGACCGGACTACGGGCCTGCGAGGCGTGGCCCGCAGTACGTGGTGGCCGCCCCACCATCCGCGTTGAGGCCGCCAAGATCACGCTCACTGACCCGCCGCCCTCGCCGCACCACCGGCCCGCGGCGCCTTCGAAGGAGAGGGCACGCGTGCCCATCGCCACCACATGCGCGTCGCGTCGACGCGCGCGCCTCCGACCGATTTCGATCACACGTGACAACCCGCGCCCTCCCCGGCGGGCGAAGGCCACGCGTTGGTCAGTCCGCGCGCGCCACCCACATCCAGCCCCGAGCACGCGCCGTCAGCTGCGTGCACATCCAAGCGCGCGCCTCCCGCGGACCGGGTTGCCACGCGCGCGAGCGTCACAGCCCACACGCGTGTGGGTCTGCCGCGACGCCGGCGTGTTCCCGGCGGCGCGCACGCGTGCCCGCCCTACCGAGCCCGCGTGTGCATTCACCGCGCGACCAGCACCGACGTGCCGCACTAACCTCTGTCCCAGCTGGCCACCTGCTCTGGTCCCCCACCCGAAAGCGCTGCTCGCCGCTGCGCAGCTCCTCCGCGCGGCTGTACTACCCAGGCGCGCACATGACCGACGCGCACGCATTCGCCGCGTGCGCGTCGCCGCCAGGCACGCGGAGGAGGTAGCCGTGGCTGCGCGTCCCTCATCGCGCCCCATCGCCTGGATGCGCGCCACGCGGATGTGTGTGCCGCGCGCGCCCGCAATCAGAGCCGCGCGCCGCCATTGCCGCGTGAAGATCAGCGCCAACAAGAGGGCGACACGCGCGCGCAAGCCGCCCGGCACCGGAACGCCGGCGGGGATGTGCGCCCTGGCCCTGCGGCAGTACCGACGGGTCTCCCGCCCACACGGCCCCGTATCCGGATGCGTCACGGTCGGCGCGCCGCGCCACAGCCGCTTCAGCCACGCGGTACCGTCACTCGCGGGCCCGCGTCACAGCGGGCCCGCACACAACTCCAAAAAGGACGACGGCGGCTCGCACGCCTCCGGAGGGTGGCACCTCCGGCTACAGGCGAACTGCCGCCGTCACCGCGATCTCGGGGCTGGGAACCCCTTCAACGATCGCGGCCCATCCGAACCGATCACCCGAAAGCGATAAACATGATCGACTCGTATGGTTCGGGTACGAGCGTACCCGAGCCCCGCCCGGGCGCAACCGGCGACACGCGAACTCGCGCGCGCCAGGCATGCCCACCCGCCCCCTCCAGCACCGTGCCCCCAGCCTTTGTCAGGGCCGCCGACTGGACACTGGTTAAGCAGCCGGACGGAACCGGGCCGCGCACCTCGCCGGGCATCGAGGTGCGGACATGAGCACCGACAGCGGGCAGATTCGCGTTCTGGGGCCAGACGGGTTCCGGATGATCCCGGACACCCTCCTGCTCAACCCAGCCGAGGTGTCCGACGCCGATGTGCGGCTGTACGGCCTGATGCTGTGGCACGGCCGCAACGGGCAAGGAACCTTCCCAGGCCGAAAGATCCTCATGGCGGAGATGGGCAAGAGCAGTCTGCGCACGATTGACGCGTGCCTCGACCGGCTGATGCGTGCGGGATATCTGAAGATCTCGCCGCAGTACGACGACAAAGGCCGCCAGACCAGCAATCTGTACACCCTGCTGTTCACCCCCCTCCCGCCGGACGAGCGGCAGACCGAACGGCCGGGGACGGCAACCGGACGCCGCCGCAAGTCCCGGCCCGAGAGCACTGCCGCGGATGACCAGAGGTTTTCCACAGGCGGTTCCGCAGCTGCTGTCGACCAGGAAGCCGAACCAGACATCGACGAAGAAACCGCAGGTCAACCGACCGTGCAACTGACTGCACGGGGGCCCGTGCAATCTATTGCACGGGGGGACCGTGCAACTGACTGCACGGACGGGGGTGCAACTGACTGCACGGGGACCGTGCAACTGACTGCACCCATAAGAGAGAGCAAAGTTAAGAGAGAGGAAGAGGAAGGTCCTTCTTCCACCGAAGGTGATCAACCTCAGGTGGTTAGAGCTGTGGAAAACTCGGCTTACGCCGGAACGAAGACTGAAGATCATCCGATCGTGACAGTGCCACCTCGCACGCTCACCGAGGTTTACCGGGCCTTGCCCCGCCAGCTGACCTCGAAGATCCGGACGGCCGCATCAAGGAAGGTCCTGGACGAGATCGGCACGCAACTGCAGCACCGCACCCCGGAGGAGCTCCTCGCCCGCGTCGAACGGAACTGGGCTGTGTTCGACGGCCTTCCGATCCACGATGGTGTCGGAGCTGCGCGACGAGTGCTGCGGCGCGGGTTCCCCTGCATCGACGTCCGCTGTGAGGACGGTGTGCAACTCGACACCGGCGAATCCTGTAGATCTTGTGAGCAGGAGCGCCACAAGCCCAGCCCCAGGGATGTTGCAGCGCCACCATCGGGCCGTTCGGACAGCGGAACTCCCGATGGGGAAACTGCAACACCAGCAGCCGTCCCTGCGGTCGTCCCACCTCCTCGTCCAGGCAACCTGGCCGCTGAACACAACGCGCTGCGATCCTCGGCCACCGACCCTGTTGGGCATCGCGCTGTGGAGAAGCTCCGCACCGACCTGGGGTGGGTACGCCCACACACGAAGGCTTCCCCGTGAACGTCGCAGTGACGCGGCTGCGCCGCGCTGGTGGCCGGTGCCAAGTTGCACCCTGGCCTGGAACGGCACGGGGCTCGACGACCATCAACGAAAAGGAAAGTTGGTTGCGGACGTGCGCGGGGTCGGGCAGGCCCCTGCAGCCTTGCGACAACAGTGCCGGCAGGTGGTGGGCTGCTGTGCCGTGGTCGGGCCCTGTCGGCTACGAGGTCACCAAAGTTGATCACCAGGCGGGGTGCAGGTGGGGCGGCGACACGCCGGAACAAGACATTGACGAGCCCCAGGGAGAGTCGGTAACCGCGCGCGTACGCACGTCTGTACTGCTAAGAGCGCAACTGGCAGCCACGCCGAGTGACCTGCGGCGACGCGTTGCAACTATGTACTGCCACGCCGGGCATCCCCGTGACCAGCGGCGCTTTGTTGCATCCGTACCCATGCACGTACCAAACCGCTAGCGGCTGCGCTAACGTTCTCGGCGACAGGAAGGAGGACAGGGTGCTGCTGCAGAACATCCCGGCACTGGAGGCCGGGACGAACCTGGTGCTGCGGCCAACGTCGGACGGGCTGCAGGTCCATCTGCATCGGGCCGCCGGCTACGAATTCGCCGGCGACGCAGACGTCACCGGCTTCGTCCAGGACTCCCGCGCGTCGCTGCGCGCCCTGTCTCGTATGGATATGCCCCGCGTGTGGTTCCGGACCTGGCTCGGGCTGATCAGCCTGCAGCAGTACACGACCTCGTGGGCTCTGAGGGTCACCCACGCAGACCTCGCTGAGGCGTGCCAGGTCGCCCGCCCACACCTGTCGGAACCGCTGGCCTACTTCACCGGGATCGGCTGGGTCCGTGACGTGCGCCGCGGTACCCGGCAGCTGAACCCGTGGCTGACGCACTGTGGAACGTCCGCCGCCCAGGCCGCCGCGCAGCAGGCTTGGTTGGAGGCTGGCGCCCGCGAGTTCATCATCCCGTGTTCCACGCACCCGGCGCAGTGGCGAGCCGAACGACGCGCGGCCGCTACGCAGACACCGCACGGCGCACAGCTGGCACTGGTCACCGAGGACTCTCCCACCGAGCGGGGGGCGGCGATCACCTATGTGCCCCACCGACGCCGTCCCGGCTCTGCGGATGGGGCGGGGGCTCCGCTGCCCACAACCGTCACCGGGCTGGTACGGGCCGCGTTCGCCGATGCCGATTGCGGGTCCGATGCCCCGACGCACCGCATCCAAGAATGGATCGCGGCCCGCGGCGCGACGGTGAACCCCGCGACACTCAAGAGCGCCATCAGCCGCGAGCGGGCCCGGCGGACCGCGTCATGAACGGGGCCACAGACCTCGTAACCCACGGCAGGCGGGGTACAGTTCGTGTGAGCGACACACCGATCGTGATCTCGGGAGGGGAGTGAACATGGCCGCCGAAGCGCCTCAGCTGCCCAGTAGCAGCCCGATCCCGATCGACCGCACCGTCCTGTCGGTGCTTGCGCTCGTCGACCTCACCGGGAACGGGTACAGGGTCCTGCTTCAGTTGCTGGCCCACCAGGACCCCGACACCGGTGTCGCGAACATCTCCCAGAAAGAGGTCAGCGAAGCCCTCGGTATCGCCAGTCCGAACGTCAACAAGGCGTTCAAAGACCTGGCCGCAGCCGGGCTGATCACCCCTGGGTATGGCCGCTACCAACTGCACCCGCTGCTTACCGGCGGCCGCACGGGCGCCGCTGTAGCCGAGGTGCCGACCATCACTGCGCTGGACCCTGAAGCGTTCAACGCCGTGCGCCGGGCACGCTACCGGCAGCACTTGGCCAACCTCGGGATGAGCGCCTGACCGGGTAGCCCGCTTGCCCAGCCCACCACGGCGGGCTTACCGTTTCGTCCAAGACCCCCGCGAGGCACCACCTCGCATCCGCCGCGACTCTGGGACACAACGTGGTGAGCGCAATCGACGAGCAGGTCACTGCACACTCTTGCCTGCTGACCATGCAGGTCGTGGTGCTGAACCCCGCCTCCGCTGGCGCTGACGTACGTCGTGCCGCTGCGTACGCCGCCGAGGTCCTCGACGGCGCCATCACCGACCTCGCGATCGAGGGACCCCCCACGGCGGACGGCCACGCCGAGCCTGCATCGGCGGTGGTGACCATCACTATCGCGTATCAGGCACAGGCCACCTGCCCGCAGGAGGCCGTGGCGGCCGGGTACCGCGCTCTGTTCCGGTTCGAGCCGGCTGCGCGGCAGATTGCCGCCGCGGTCGGCGGCCGTCTGAAGAACACCCGGATCAGTGCCGTGGAAGCGCAGCCGGCGGGCGCCTAATCCGGCAGCGGCACGATCTCCAGCATCTGCTCGTGCTCGGCGGCGGCCCGCCGGAACTGGTGGATCAGGTCGGCAGGGACCGCGCCGTCTTCCAAGTCGGCGAGAAGGTACTTGGTCCTCCACACCAACCGCGCCATTTCCTGCCAATGCTGCGGGGCCGCAACATCGCAAGCCGCCTCGAGGGTCTCCCGTAGGGCGTCCAGGTCGTCGGGATCCTCGACCGGCGGCCGCAGCTCCAGCAGCCGGTCGACCAGGCCGCGGATGTCGGCGCCGCGGGTCGAGGTCCACCGGTCGATCGCGGCGGTTCGGCGTGCGGCCTTGTCGGTGCGGGGCAGGCCTCGCTGCTCGGCGCGGTGCCGTCCCAGACGCTGCGCGACGGCCTGCCGAGACGCCAGCCCGAGCGGCTGTGCGAGCGCCGAGTACGGCACCCCGTGGCGGGCGGCGGCTTCTAGGAGCTGGTGTTCCACCCGCTCAAGGGTGGACGGCAGGGCGGGGACGGCGCGGCGGGCGTAGGAGAGTGCGGTCAACGCGTCGATGATGTCGGCGCGGATGATCTCGCTGGGGGCCTTGGTGTGGCTGGCGACGAACTCGGCGATCTCGACGGGATGGTCGGAGAGTTTGGCCACTTCACTGTGGTCGCGCCCCCGCAGGCGGGTACGGCGGTCGATGATCGCTTCGATGGCGTCGGTGGCCTGCCGGTGGGTGGTGGAAGTTCGCGCACGCCGGGGCATGTCAATAGTGTATTGACGGATTCGGGTGGTGTCGCGCGGAGTCGAGGGCCGGCCCTGGCCATCGGAGGGAAAATGGCTGAGCCCCCGCCACCGGCGGGGGCTCAGCGCGTCGCAGTAGTCAGGCGGAGATGGTGTGCTCGTCGCCTCGGGCATCGAATTCGACGTAGGGCGTCCGCTCTGAGATTACTTGGCGGCCTTCCGGACCCGGCGGAAGAACGCCGCGTAGGCGGCGTAGAACATCGTGGCCCCGAGCGGTAGAAACGAGTCCTCGGCGAGGCACACGCCCGCGAGACCGATGACTGCGATGCGGAAGGGCGAAGGCAGCACCCGTACGACCCAGTGCGCCCGGGTGTCGGCAGCACCTTGCGTTGGAGACTCGGCAGAACGGTACGGGAGGAACGGGGCGTGAATGGACAGCAGCGGGAAGGGGCCCGGCCCGGTCTTCAGCGTGTAGGGGTCCTCATCGCCTGCCGTCAGCTTCTCCTCACTGCTCATCGAACGCCCCCTGCTTCCGCAGGTCGCTCAGGACCGCATCAGCGCGGACGCTCTGGCGGCGCATCTTCTCCAGCGACTCGCATCGCTCGTCGGTCAGCCGCTGCACGTCGAGGACGAGCAGGGATGGCCGCCACCCTCGTTTCATGACCCGCCCAGTGACGGTCAGGTCCTGTGGCCGGTAGTCGTTCAGCGTAGGCCCCATCCCGTCACCGAACTTCTTGTAGGCGAGGGGGAACAGGGTTGCGTCTGCGGCGGTGGCGGGGCTGATCAGGGTGAAGGTCGCCCACGTGTTGCCCTGCTTGGTGGTGTGGTGGGCGAACCCGTTCGCCGTCCCGGTGACCGTGACGATGGCGCCTTCGGGGTACCTGCCAGCGACAACGCCAGCGACGGTGGCCTGGATTGGAGTTCCGGCGCGGCGGCGCCGCAGACGGCCGACGAGCCTGACCGTGCCTTGGATCATTCGGCTGCTCCTTCGGAGTTCGGATGGGCCGCTTACCCATCCCAAAAACCGTACACCGGTCAAACATTGGTGGCAAGTGGGCCTCCTCACTGACGCTCCCCCGGCTTACCCTGGGCCCAGAAAGGTGAGTCCCAGACGTATCAGGGCCCCCGTGGCCGGTTCGGGAGTCACCAGGCGCCTTCCCCCCGCTCCCGCGGGGGCAGGGCACAATCCTGGGTCACCAGATCCGCTAGGGTCGCGGAGCAGCCCAGGAAACATCTCCCAAGCGAGGGGAAATCTCGAAGGTGACCAGCCGCCGCCCGGACATGCCCGATCCCGAGACCATCGCCGAACTCGCCGCGAAGGTCGCCCAGGCGCCGCCCACCCGCGTCCCCATGGACGCTCCCGCTGGCGACAGTGCGCTCGTCGAGTACCTGGCTGCGCTCCCCGAGCAGAAGTTCCAGCAGGAAGTCCAGCACTACCTGTGGCACCCCACCGACTCCTTCCGTGAGGCGCTGCACGACGCGGCACTGATCGGGCGCCTTTCGATCACTCTGGACAGGCTCAAGCACGCCACCGCCCAGAAGATCGAAACAGCCCGCAGTTCCAAGACCAGATACCGGCTCGCCGAGCTCCTCGGCTTGATCCAAGCGGAGATCCGGCAGATACAGCAGCTGACACGGCGCGCCGAGATGCTCACCGGCCGGCGAAGCGACATCTACACTGCCCTGCTCGTTCTGGCCGAGCTCGAGCAGCCGAAGTTCCAGGCGATCCTGGCCGAAGTGCGCCGGCAGCGTAAGAAGGGTCGCAAGGCCGCGACCAACCGCGGCCGTCAAGGACCGCGTCGCTGACGGCGCGGAGGGTCCGCACCCCAAGAAAGAGTACGGACCACCTGGCTGGTACCGAGTGTCATCGGCTCAGACCTTATCCGCCCACGTCGCTAGGGCGTGAGCGGCGAAGGTTCGGTCTGGCCTCGCCCGGTCCGTCGCCCCCGCACACGGAGCCGGCGTCAAGCGGGTGCGAAACCGCGCCAGGATCCCCAAGGGGGTACCTGGACTCCGCCGGTCATCGGTCCCCCGGCCCATCGGCACCACAGGTCAGGTTCCTCACAAGACCTGCAGCTCCGAACCGGTGACCTGTCCGCGGCATAGCTGCGTGCCGCGTGTGGGATCGGTGGTCCTGCCCCCGAGTTTACGGCATCGGCTGTGTTCATTCATCCGCCTGCCGGACAGGTGCAGGGCGACCGTATTCCAGCGTGTGCCGCCTGGCGGCGAGTCCGTCGACCGGATGTTCGGGACTGGTTGCCGCAGCCGCCGGCGCGGGTGGAGAGATGCGGCATCGGATCTCCGCACGAACCCCCGGTCGGCAGGTACAGCCTGGCAAGCGGCTCCCACGTGGACGTGGCCCGCAAGGCCGCCGACGACCCGTCGCAGGCCTGTGCTCCTCGTGAGAGGAGTTGTGAACCAGCAGGTCATAGGGGGTTTGGGGCCGGCGTGTGTTCGGTGGGTCGATGGCCTCGGGGACGGATCCGGAAGTGGCCGCAGCCGCGGGCGTCAATACTGTGTTTACGCTGGCGGTGGTGCAGGGCGGGGTTCGCCGACTCGGTAAGGGCTTCCCACTGCACCTATACCGGTTTACGCTTTAGGGAGCTGAGGAATGCGTCCTCACCTGGAATGCACTGAGGGAACCCCCGATGAGCCTCACGGCCGCCCCGCCGAACCTGGAGATCGTGGTCGACGTGGTCGTTGACGCGATCCACGGCCCCGACACCGACCTGCAGATCGCAGGGGCCATGGTCGAGGAGTTTGGGCAGGCACATCCCGACCTCTTCGATGACCTGATCATCGCGCTTGGCGCCGCCTCGATCCCCGAGCCCGGAACGATCGTGGTTGGGCCCGCGCAGCTGTTGTTCAACAACCCCCTGCGGGAGGGGTGGGTGTGGCGGTGCGGCGCCCATCATCCGTGCGCCGGCGTTAACTACAGCAACAGCGCTGCCGCGCACCGGGCGGCCGGTCTGCACGCCGATGAGACCCCCGGCCTTAGGGTTCGCGAGATCTACGCCTGATTGAGGGACTCCCCGGGCGGGGGCTCTAAGGACCGATACGTGAACAAGCCCCGGACGCTGCCTAAGGCGTCCGGGGCTTGTCGTGTCAGCTGCCGGGTCGTCCCCCACCCTCTGAACGAGGGGTGCTCAGCGGGCAGTGCCCTCCAGTTCGTCGGCTGCAGCGCGCAACTCGGCGGCGAACTGACGAGCCAGAGCGGGGTCCTGCGGGGCGACCTTCACCACACTCCGGACGATCTTGTGAAGACGTCGCTGCCCGGTGGCGAATACCGCGACCGTCTCAGGCTCGGCCGGCTTCTTGGTCTCCGGTGCGGCCAGAGCCCGCGGCCCCCGCAGGTATTCAGTGATGAGCGTGCGGACTTCGCTCTCCTCGAACCGGTCGGATGGAAGCTGCTTGACGATCGTGTCGAGCAGCGCGCCACTGACACGGCCCGACTCGGTGTCCACAACTGTGGCGAACACCAGGTCAGCAGCATCCAGGCCATGCCGTTCGGCATAGGGGTGCAGGGCCCGGACTTGTCGCTCAGACAGTCGGTCGGTTCGGGCCACCATCCGTTCCGCCAGCGGCGCCATTGCGATCAGCAGGTAGGCGTACTGCCGGGAGAACTCCCAGATCTCGTTGGCGTAGGCCTCGAAACTGTCGTGCGTCTCCCGCCACAGCTCTCTCTTGTACATGATGCGCAGGGCGCTGCCGCGCAGCCAGGACATGCCCTGCGCGACGGTCAGCACCTCCTCGCACCGATCCCGGTCCGCCCACTGTTGCGCTGTGAGCTTGCTGCCTGACGCCGGCTCGGCCTCGGAATCGGGCAGAGTCCGGGCGACCATGGCGACCGCAGTCGGGGAATCTGGCACGATCGGCTGCCGCCCGGGCTCGGGGCCGGCTCCCGGCTCAGGGCTTGGCGCGGGTGAGGGCTCAGGGCCTGGCGCGGGTGAGGGGTCAGGGCCTTCCTTGGGCGAGATAGCGCCGTCGGCCGGATCGTCCTGATCGGATGTCCACGGCCTCTCGGTGTGAGGGCTGACGGGCTCGGTGTGCTCGACGCCGTCGGCAACGGGGTTGACCCGCTTGCCGCCGCCGAGGGATCCCTTCTTCGGCCGCGGCGGGCGTCGCCGCGGCGGGTCCTTTTCGCTCACGCAGCCTCCTTGACGGTGTAGTCGGCGACGAGCTCGGCGCCGATGTCCTCGAATTCGGCCAGATCGTCGAGTGGGTTGGTGGTCCTGGCTGCCTTGCGGTACCACTTCCAGTTCGTCGCCTGCGCGGTGAACACGTCGTAACCGCCGTCGGCGAGGTCGTCGCGGGCGTCCTTGCCTTCCAATGAGGGAATCGGCGGTACCTTCACCAGCAGGACCCGTACCCGGATCTCGTGTTCGACGGTGGCGGCGGCGTCCTGTGCGGCCTCGAAGGTGCCGGGGACTCGCTCGGTCTCCGCGTCGTTGGGCGAGGTGATGATGATGAGTTCGTGGGACCGACTGAGGGCGGCTTTGAGGATGCTCTCGTTCTCGCCGCCGGTGTCGACGATGATGACGTCAAACTCCCCGGTCTCAGACTGATCGGTGATGTAGTCGGAGATCCGTGGACTCGCGAATGCCGCCAGCTTGAACGGAACGGGCACGCCGAGGTCCTTGCGGAGTACGCGGTGCCAGGAGTACGCGGTCTGGCTCAGTGGGTCCGCGTCGATCAGTAGGACGCGAAGGCCGCAGATCTCCGCAAGATAGACGGCGAGGAAGAATGCGCTGGTGCTCTTGCCCGCACCGCCCTTGAGGTTTCCGAGGGTGATGACCCAGGGCTTGTAGGGAAGCTTCACTTTCGTTGTGGGTGGCATTGGACCTGCCTTATGGGAGTGGGGTCGTGCGTTCCTCATGTTGGCAGACAGTGGCCTGCCTCGGCATGATCGACGGCGGCGTGCCACCGAAATGATCTTGTAAACCAGTGGTTGACAAGATCATTTCGGTGGCACGCCCGCGCCTCGGCCGTTGCGTGAGGGGCGACTCGGCGATCTTCGCAGTATGCAGGGCCGGTGACTCACCCCGCAGGATCCGCCCCCGGCCACCTCCGCATCGGCAATCCCGCCTCCATGTCGCCCGGTCGACTCCTCCCCCGGGTCTCGCGGACTGTGGTCCATGCCTCGACCAGAGGCAGGGCGACAACCTGGATGGCACGGGCGCCACTCGCACATCGCAGCCGAGGTGCACAGTGGTCAGCGCCCGCCGGGGACGCTGCAGCGACCATGGTTCCGACCAACCCTGCGGCACTCCCCCAGAATGCGACCCGCGGTCCCATCGTGCGGCGTGGTCGCCACCATGATCCACCCGCGCGATGCGGGTGATCCCCTTCCTCTACTTCGCAGGTAAGCCCAACCCGCTGAGGATGTGCGCCGGGCTGAACTGCGTCGGTGGGGCACAACAACGTCATCGTCTCCCGGGCACTTTCCCGACAGGGAGAGGAGGTGCCCGCTGTCCCCTGCCCCGCCCCGCCGCCGCGTTTCGGCAGCGGCCTCTGGCCAGGGCGCGTGCCGTTATCCATCGCATCACTGCGGGCCCCAAGCCCTTTGGGATGAATGAGGTCCGGATGCTGCGGTCTCAACGGACATCGCGGGTAGCGAGCCCTCCGGGGACGGGCCGATCGGGTCGGGGTTGGTCGCCACGAACCGCGCGCCGCCCTCGATCAGCCGGATCGCCCGGGTGATCTGGGAGAAGCTGTAGGTGCGGGTCTCGCCCAGCACCACGTAGTCGGGGTCGATGTCGGTCAGCACGAACTCGGCCTCGTGCAGCGCCGTGGTCAGCCCCGCCTCCCCGATCACGTACGCCGACCCCTGGGGCCGCTGATCGGCCAGGAACCGGGCGGTCGCCAGCGCCGACGTCCAGATCGCCTCGGCCGGCACCGACAGGCCCGCCGCCGCCAGCCGCGCCGACAGGTCCCGGCGGGTGTAGATCGAGTTGTTGGTCAGGACCAGGAACGGCCAGCCAGGCGCGGTCAGATCGGGGTGTCGGTGAGGGGACGCCCAGGCCCGACGGACTCCGGCGAGGCGCTCGGCGCGCTCGGTGTCGGCGATAAGGAACCCTGGGATCGCTGGCGATGAGGGCGTACTCCAGTTCGGCGGCGCTCCACGAGGCGTTCAGCTGCACGGCCACCGCGCCAGCGGCGACGGCCCTGAAGAACGCCACCAACCAATCGGAGAGCTTTCCGCCGCGGCTGACGCCGGTGAGGCCGGAGGCGTCGTACTCGTCGAAGTCGGGGGAGGCCAGCACCTGCCACGCCGTCATAGGGGACGCCACCGAACCCGATGCGCGCTCCCGCTCGATCGGCTCCAGCGCGATGCCGACGTCCACCTGAACATCATCACGACGGTGGCGCCCGGCAGCCGGCGTGCTCGTGGACAAGGCGATGGATTTCTGGCTGGTGCGGTCTTGCACGTGGCGCTGGTGCGTGGCCTGGTCGGGGCGACGCTGCGGGATCTGTCGGCCGGGCGTGGCGGGCCCGCCCGTGGGCGGACAGGTCTGCACCGTGCCCGAGGTCGGGTGGTCGCCGCGACGGTGAGGTCGGACCCGGCCGTGGAACGGTCGGCAGCCGGGAGTTGCGCCGACCGTGATCTCGTCGGATGCGTGGGCGGTCAGGCCGCGATGGCTATCGCACCAGTCCAGGTCTGGGCACGAACTCCAAGGTGCACAATCGGATGTCGATGTCGGGGATGGTGGTCGGCGTCTTCGGTGGCGTGGGGGAGACGTCGTCGAGCCCCCTCGATCCGGGCCTCCGCCTGCAGCGCTCCGCATCCTGCAAACTAGTGGATCCCTCTGGAGTCCGCGCCGAGCTCCTGGAAGCGGGCGGGGGGCCGGCGCGGGATCGGGTGCCGTTGAACTCGCCGACGCCATCACGGGCTCCTGGTGGCGAGCTGGTACCCGGCGGCCGCGACCCAGATGTAGGAGTCGGCGCAGGCCTGGAACGCGGACGTGGACTGCGCGTCGGCCGTCCCGGGACCCGGGTATGGCCGCCGGCCCCAGCAGGGCCGAACGCGGCCGGTCCATCGCTTGGATGGGGTTTACGCCCCACCCAGGCGCGGATCTCCTGCAGAATGGGCATACCGCACATCTTGCCCGCCCAGCTAAACCAGTATACGGTTTTGCTGTGGCGGGGTAAGCGGCCCCGCGCCTACCGGGAGGTCGCCGATGTGCGAAGCCCAGGCCGTTGAGTATGTCACCGCTCGGGTCCGCGCGATGTTCCACACCGACGTCGGCGAGGCAAGCATCGGAGACACTGAGCTCTTCGAGGCGGCCGCACGTCTCCTCGGCCGGGAGGCCGACACTGAGCAGGAGATCGCCGGTGCGATCGCGGACATCGCGGCCGACATCGATGACGGACTGGCCGACTGGCTGGCTGAATCCGCCGACGCGCCCTGCGGCTGGGTCTACAGCCAGGGTAGGAACCGGGTCTGAGATGTCGCACGACACCATGCCCGTAACCGTCACCGGCACGTCCCGCGCGGAGGGGGGATGGCTCAAGCACGCGCTGTCCAAGCAGCCGTTCATCATCTGGGAGAAGCCCCGCGGCCGGGGCCGGTTCGAGATCTGCGAGTCCGGCGCCGGTCTCCGCGGAACCGCCCGGCGTCGCGGCGCCGCCGCCACCCTGGCCAAGGCACTGGCCGAGGTCGCCAGCATGCGGCCCAGCACTCCGGCAGAGATCCTCGCCGATATCCCCCTGCACAGCGATCGCGATCACGCTCTGCATGGCAAGCTGACCACCCTCGCGGTGCCTGGCACCCGCCTGTGGAAGCTGCCCCGGCGGTACGGTGAAGGCGCCGCCCGCGGCGTCGGACAGCCGGCCACCGCACTCGGCCTCGCCCTGAACTCGATCGAAGCCCTCTTTGGTGAGGCGGGCCTGAACTGCTGGTCCATCGACTACGAGCTCGCGGACGGCGCCCGCGACCAAAGTATCGCCGTCATGGCGCTCGACGATGCCCGTCGCGCTTGGTGGATTCTCAACCGTGACGGGTGGCTCGTCGCCGGCGGGCCGCCCATTTACGACCCGGTTCGTGGCGCCGAACTGGCCGTCGAGTTCGACGGCATCGCGCAGCTCGGCCTCGGCACCCAGGACCCCGACAATCCAAGTGCCGCTGTCGTCATCATCGACCCAGCTCGACACCCCGTCCCCACCCTCACCGGCCTTCACAAAGGAGCTGGGAGATCCCGCGGATCCCGACACGGGGTCCGCGGGGAGTCCGAATCAGCCTGCGAAGTGGTTAGAGCCGGGGTGGATGTTCCACTACTCACTGAGGCCGTCAAGCAACTCCGGCCCGGTGACGCCAGCGAGCCGATTAACCCCTGATCGGAGGAGATATGAAGAACCCATTTCGGCGTCCCCGCGGTATGTGGGCCGACGTGGACGCCCTCACCTCGTGGCTGGATGCAAACGCCACCGAAAGCCCCCGCTGGTGGTGGTCGCCTGGTCGCCGCCGGACTGCCCGCGAGCACGAGCTGACGTTGCGGATCGCCAAATGCTCCGAGGAACTCGGGGAGGTGGTCGATGCCCGCATCCGCGCGCTGGGGCAGAACCCCCGCAAGGGCAAGACCGCGACCGGCCAGGACGTGGCCACCGAGCTGTGCGACGTGGTGGTGACGGCGCTGGTCGCACTCACCACCCAGGTCGGCGGCGTGGACGCCGCACGCGCGCATCTGAACACCCGGTTCACCGTCGTCCGGGACCGCGTCTCGGGGTAGGAGGTCGACCTCGGCGCACCCTCATTCATCGTCACCACCGCAACGGTGGCGAGCCCACCCCCTTCCGGCCGACAGGGGCATCGTCTCCTCGGCCATGCGGGATCAGCGGTCCCGCCCCATGAAAGGAGCCTCACATCTCGTGTACCCCTATCCGACGAACATCCCGGCAGTGCTGCGGAACCGGATGCGGCGCGCCGAGCACCGCAACCGCTACCTCGACCTGCGCAGCGTCCTGCAGGGAAACCTCGACGACCTCGCCATCACCGAGGATCCCGACGAACGCGCCCGAATACTGGGCGCCGCCGCCAGAGACACCGAGAGAATGGCGTCCCTGCACCAGGCCGCCTGGGGGAACAGAACCGACGGTGATGGCCGCCCAATGCACGAATCACTGGCAGCGTCCGCGGCCCTGCTGAGGCAGGTCGCCGAAACCGAACGTGGTGTTCTCATCAGCACCTGGGTCAAGCGCGCCCGAACCGATCACGATCCGCAGCTACGGGCATGGACAGCCTTGGCCCACACCAGCGACCCGGCCTCCCGTGTCACCCAACTGCGGCACCTCCAACACCTGTGCGCCGCTCAGTTCGGCCACACAGCCGCAGCCGTCCTCGGGCTGCTCGCCGACCTCGACGATCGCAGAGCCCGTCGACGAGACCGCCGCGGGCCGTGGGCGGCGATCCCTCCGATGCGCCCCACCGAAGTTGTGGGCATCATCGAGGTGACCCTGGTGACGCTGATCCTGGTGGTTCCGGCCATTGCGCTGACCGCCCGGGTGATCGGTCTCCTCGCCGTCCTGGCGGTGTGCACCATACCGATGCAGGTGTGCGACCGGCGCGCTCGCAGCCAAGCCCCCTGGCGCCACCACGAACGCCCGCGCCGGTAGCGGCTGAGTTTGCCGTCTCCTGGTGATCATGGGGGGCGGCAAACCCATGTCGGTCACGATCGGCTGAGCCGCGGCCCACTCCTCAGCAGTCGGGACGTATCCCTGTGCGCAGAGCATGGTGTCGGCGATGATCTCGGGGGTTGTTCCTATGGCATTCGTCAAGTGGTGGAGGCGTCGTAGACGGTCACGGGGATGCCGTCATGCCGGGGCCGGGGGGCCGGGCTCCCACACGGCGAGGTTCGGGAAGGCCGCTGACTTCATCCTGCGGCGTCGTCATGCCACGACTACACAACTGCGGTTGACCGGTGTACAGTTTTGGAGTGACGGGGTAAGCGACCCCGCCCAAACGAGGGAGCGCCATGGGTAAGAAGCAGATCACCGTCAACGGAAGGCAGTACACCGCCACCTTCCCCGTCGAGATCCTCACCCGCGTGGAGAAGCTCGCGATCGTCGGTTGCGTGTCCAACCTGGCGTTCGCCACGGTCATGGACCGCGGCGGCCACCAGTTCGCCGAGCTGTTCGTCAGCATCTGGTGGATCCTCACCGCCGCCACCGCCATCGGAATCATCGCCCGCCACGCGCGCGACGCCTACGGTCGCCGCAAGTACCTCGCCGCCTTCCGCGCCGCCGCCGACAAGTACAACAGGGAGTCCTGACCCAGGAGACCCGCCACGAAAGCCGCCGCGGCGTCACCGCCCGGCGGCTTTCTCCTGCCCCTGGACATTGACCGCTCGCGCGGCCGATGCCCTCCCGTTGCAAGGGCGACGGATGTGGTGAGACATTGGCGGCAGGTCTGGGGCTGGTGGGGAAGGGTGTCCGGATGGGTGTGGTTCCGGTGCCGTGCCGCGGTTGTGACGGACTGGCTGAGGGGGATCAGCGGCGAGGTGGGCTTTGCGCGGGTTGCTGGCACGACATGCTGGCGGTGGCAGGCCGGGCAGGGTTTCCGGTGGAGACGCCGCTGGGGCGCCGGTTTCTGCTGAAGGTCGACATGGGTGGGCCGGTGCCGCCGCAGGATCTGTCGCTGGGGCCGTGCTGGCTGTGGCTGGGGGGCCGCAATGACGACGGGTATCCGGTGTTCCGGACGGGGTCGCAGACCCCGTATGCGCACATCGTGGCATTCGAGTGGGCATACGGTCTGGATCTGCTGCCGCCTGGCTGGGTCCACGACCATATGTGTCATGACCCGTTGGTGTGCGGCTTGGGCGCGGAGTGCCCGCACCGCCGGTGCGTGAACCCGCGGCATATCATGCCAGCGCCGTACCGGACGAACTCGGTGCTGCGGTCGAGCTCGCCGACAGCGTTGAATGCGCGGGTGACGCATTGCGGGGTGTGCGGGTGGCCGTTGGCGGGCCGGAACCTGGTAACCCGGGCGGATCGGCCGGGGGAGCGAGGGTGCCGCAACTGCCGGCGGGTCGCAGCCCGACAGTATGAGGTGAAACGGCGGGCGCTGGGTGTGCGTCACGAGGCCGGCGCGGGCCAGCTGTCGCTCCCGCTGGACTGACCGCCTCGGCTGCGGGCAGCGTCCCCGCTGAGGCCGGGCCGGTCGGGCGCCGGCCGGCGGCCAGGGTGTCCGCCGCCGAGATGTTCGGGCCTGTACCAAACGGTGGTGAACCCGGTGCGGGCGCAGGGGAGGCATTGCACGGTGCGGTGGCCGCGGTGAGCCCTAAGCGCAGCGTCGCACACGCAGGGCGACCAGCCGACGAGGACATCGCCTCTTTGCAGCGGGCGCCCGTTCGGACATTCCACACCGGCGACTATAGAACACACGTTCGAGTACTGGCGAAGGGGGTGTTATCCGATCCAGGCGAGGTGCGCCACGATCAGGAGCCGCCGCCGGTCGGAGATCACCACCACCGCGAATCCCCAGTCCCCGAATGTCATGGTTCGCATCTCGGGCGGCATCCGATGGTGGTAGCGGGGGAGGAGCCACGGGTCGTGGACGGCGAGCTCGAGTTGGTCGCCCAGCGCGATCCGCGCCGCCTTCGGGAGGTCGTGGGCATGATCTTGGACCGTTGCGGCATAGACGGCACGGTAAGGGCCGGCGGGGTTGGTCACCGGGTATCAGCCGCGAAGTGCGGTGAAGTCGACCGGTTGCATGACGTCGGCCTCAAAGACGCCATTGCGGACCTGCTCCGCGATGCGGGTGATGGCGCGTTGCGCCGTGGGCCGCCCTGCCGTCAGGTTGGCGTATCGCCACCACCGCTCGATCGTGGCGTCCAGGGTCCGCAGGTCGAACGTGATGCGGGCGTCGGTAAGCGCCGCGGCGTAGTCGGCTTCGAAATCGGCGCGGTCGGTGCCGCTGAGGGCGGAGCGGATCGATGCGGGGGTCCGTGCCACCGGGCTGTCGGCGGGGACGGCATCGGCGGTCATGCGGCCCAGTGTAGGCCAGCACCCGCCGGGACGCTGCGATCCGGCTGCGGCGGACGATTGCGATGGCCAGTGTGGCCACGGTGAGTTCTCCCTGCCGTACGGATCTACGACACTCACACCAGGGGCCTGGCCGCCGAACGCGACCACGTCGATGAGAGCGATGCCGAACTCCTTGCCGACCACATGGTCACCGAGTTGATCACCCCGGTACGTGGTGTCGAGTGGCGTCAACTGGTGGTATCCACCGAGTGTCATCGACACCCAGCATGTCCGCGGCCAAGCACCCACCCGCAAGAGGATCCCGTGCGCGTCGGTGCAGGACACGATCGACGTCGCCAACGAACTCAACACCACCGGTACCTGCGATCTCAACTGACCCGCAGAGACGTCGCGTCCGTCCATCGCCACCCGCTCACTCGATGATCGTCGACTCCCACCTTCGGGGACCCGGATGACGACTGGGCGCGAGGGCTGCGGCCGAGCCGGCGGCGTCTGAATGCCTCCGCGTGCCAGTTGGTCGCGGGCCTGTCCGCTGGCCCCCGTGGCTCCCAGCGGGAGAGACCACCACCTCCACAGACGGCTGCACCAGATCGACAAACTAGCTATACCGGTGTACACTTATGGGGCCGGGTAAGCGGCCCGGATTCCTTGGAGGAAGGGTACGACATTGGCTGTTCATTCAGCGGACAGAGTTCCCGCTGTCGGATGGGAGCTGTGCTGCACCAGCGGCAGCAGCAACAAGTTCTACCGCATCGTCGCCGCCTCGACCCCTGACCGTGTCTTCGTGTTCGGTGTCTACGGCAGGATCGGGACGGACGGCACCGTCACCACTCGCAGTCACACGATCGTCATCCACGCCGCCGAGGACGCCCTCAAGACCACTCGCAAGAAGCTGTCGGGCGACTACCTGCTCACCGCCACCGCCACCGCGTTCGAGCTCCCCGCAGAAACCGTCGCGTCTCTGGACACGACCGCCGACGCCGATGAACGCCGCATCGCGACCAATGCGCTCCGGTCGGCGATGGACCTCGCCATCGACCACGCGCGCACCAGATGTGTCGGTGACCCTGACCCGGACCTGTCTGACCTCCACAGGCACGTCGTGGCACTCGGGACCGGAGTTCCCGCCGAATCCGACCCGTGGCGTCCAGCCCCCGCGCCCCCGGCCCGCAAGCGTCGGCCGCGCCGCCACCTCCCACCGGTGGGTCCCGCCGCCCGACCCAACGGCGAGGTGTATCAGCCCCGCACCATCGGAGACCACGAAGATCTCGCATTGATGCGGGCCGCCCAACGGCACGGCGACTCGGTGCTGCTGTACGGCTGCCCGGGCACCGGGAAAACCGCGCTGCTGGACGCCGCGTTCCCCGACGCTGAGCAACTCATCGGCACCGCCGACACCACCGAGGCCGACCTGGTCGGCGCGTGGATCCAGGATCCCGACCCCGCCGGGGCAGGATTCGTGTGGGCGCCCGGCCCGCTCCAGCGGTCCCTGCAAAACGATGTCCCGCTGTTCATCGATGAGATCGCCCTGATCGACCCACGTGTGCTGTCTACTCTGTACCCGCTGCTGGACGGCCGCAACGAACTCCACATCACCGTCAACCCCTCCCTGCCCCCGATCAAACGCGGCGGCGGCTGGATCCTGGTCGGCGCGTTCAACCCCGACGTGCTCGGGGCGCACCTGTCGAATGCGCTTCGGGACCGATTCGCGATCAGCGTCGGCGTCGGCTCGGACTTCCAACTGGCGCGGGAGCTGGGCGTCGACGACGACCTGGTCACCGTCGCGGAGAACCTCGACGAGCGCCGCCGTAACGGTGAGATCTCCTGGTCCCCGCAGCTGCGGGCACTGCTGACATTCACCAGCAACAGCGACCGGTACGGGGCGAAGTTCGCGCTGGCGAATCTGGTCGGCACCGCACCCGCCGAAGACCGCGAGGTAATCCTGGATGCGCTCCGCGCCCGGTTCTCCATCACCGGCGCCCTCGAACTGGGCAGGAGGCACCGCCCGTGACCAACCCCACCCCGCCCGTGCCCGGCACGCCCACGCCCGGCACGATGGTCGACAGCGACCTGACCGACGCCCGCGCCGACCTGCGGATCCGGCTGAACCAGGTCGTCGGCAGCATGTCCGGCCGCACCGACGTGCTGCTGACCATGATGTGGGACCGGCCCGACATCACCACACCGGCCTGGTTCTCCCCCCGACGCGCCGAGATCACCGTGAACGGCGACGTCGCTCTTGCCGGGACGCACCCCGACGACGTCGACCCCACCACCGAACCCGGCCGCCTCGAACACCCTGTCATCGCCGGACTCACCGCCCACGAGGCCGCGCACTCCCGCTCCACCCGCTGGTCCACCGCCGTCACCCCGGACACGCCACGCCTGGTGATCGAGGCGGCGACACTGCTGGAAGAACCCCGCATCGAAGCCGGGCACATCCGCCACCGGCCCCAGGACCGGGTGCTGCTGCGCGCGGCAACGCGCCACATCATCCTGGGCGGCCGCCCCGAAGACGCCACCCCCAGCGAAGACCTGTGGCGCGCCGCGACCGCCCTGGCCCTGATCTATGGCCGTGTCGCCGCCGGGGTACTCACCGAGGCCGACGCCGCCCCGGTCATGCCTGCCCTGCACGCAGCGCTCGGCGACAACCGCCTGGACCAGCTGCGAGTACTGTGCCGGACCGCCGTCACGCTCGGCGACGATGACACTGCCGGGCTCTTGGACGTCGCAGCCCGCTGGGTCGACACGCTCGGCCTGCCGCCCGACACCGACACCGGCACCGGCGAAACCGGCACCCGAATGCCGGGCGCCTCCTGCGCCGGTGCCGCCGCCATCCTCGACGACGATGCCCCCCACGGCCCCGACACACGACCGGACGGCGGCGGCTCCGGTGAGCCCCTCGCCGCAGCCGTCGGAGCCGTCCTCGCCGACGTATCCGACGACGCCACCGACACCGCCGCCGCTCTCGCCGACGACATCACCGGCCAGGCCGACGAACGCGCCCGCCAAGCCGCCAAGAATGCCGAGCGCGCCGAGGCCCGTGCCGCCGAAGACGCCGCCCGCCGCGCCGCCGCAACCGCAGCCGCCCACGTGTTCGGGCACGGCTACAGTCCCACCGGCGGCGGCTCCCCGATCCGCAGCTGGCGGACACCCACCCCCGCCGAGCGAGCGGCCGCGACCCAGCTCGCCGCCGCGTTGCGGCAGGCCCAGTTCCGGGAACGGGACCTCACCATCGTGGACAGCCTCACCCCGCCCGGCCGTCTCATCGGCCGCGCCGCTATGCAGAAGGCCGCACAACATGCTCTCGGCCTGCCCGTCACCGCCGCCCCGTTCCGGCAGACGGTGCGCCGCGCCACCGAGCGGCCGCAGCTACGCATCGGGATCATGTTCGACGTGTCCGGGTCGATGGGGTGGGCCACCGGCCCGATGGCCGCCGCCGTGTGGATCCTCACCAACGCCGTGTACCGCATCGGAGGCCGCGCCGCCGCAACCGCGTTCGGGTACACCACAACCCCGATCAGTCACCCCGGCCGCCCCATGCCACGCGTCCCCGTCCTGGATGCCGACGACGGCACCGAAGAGTTCATCGGCGCCGCCGACTCCCTCGACGGCATTCTCAACCTCGCCACCGGTGACGGTGCCCGCCTCCTGGTGGCCGTCACCGACGGGCACCTGGTCGGCCCCGGCCAGATCGACGGAGCGGCCCGCATCATCCGCCGCCTCACCGCCGCCGGGGTCGGAGTCCTGCACATCGGCCTCGACGACCGCACCCGCCCGCTTCCCGGCGCCACCCTCCTGACCATCACCGCTCCCGCCGACTCGCCCCGCCTCATCGCCGCAACAGCCGTCAAAGCGCTCCGCGCCGCCCACTAACTCCGAACCGGAGACAAGCATGAGTGGAAACGACCGCGCCACCAGCGACCAACAAGCGCCTGCAGACGCGCTCACCTACAACTGCTGCTGGTGCCCCCACACCGAAACCGACGGCGACGCACATGCCGCAGCAGCACGTATGACCAGCCATTACGAGACCACCCATGCCGCCCACCTTGCGGCGTCCCGAACCGCCGCGATCGCAACGACCGGCCAGGCCCACTGCCCGGCTCCCACACACAGGCAGAAGCCGGGCAGGGCCGGCCACCGGTTCAAGATGCCCTCTGAATGGAGACGGCACCTTGAGGCGACGCTGCCACGCAAACACGGCGCCGCCCCCGTAGTGCGTGTCACCCCGCGGGACACCGCCAACCGCAGATGCGCGGCATGGTCCGCCGACCACTACGAGGTGCAGGCCTACTACACCACCACCGACCGCGCTTCACTAGACGCGCTCGAGGACGCGCTCCGGCAGGTGCCGGGCGTGTACCTGACGACGCAGATCCGCGGCCACGGCCGCGTCAACGAGGTCACAAACCCGGCCTGGCCCATCGCGGCCGGCGCAGCCAGACGCGGCTTCCACGACCTACGTCCGCAGGTACTCGCCCACATCCATCCCTGACCCGCCCGACAAAGAGACCATGACCGTGAGCCGGACCGAAGAGCAGCAAGCTCTCGTCGAACTGTTCCGCTACCACTGCTGCTGGTGCCCCCACACTGAGACCGACGTCGACACCATCGCCGCCGCCGAGCGCATGAACGACCATTACGAGACCACCCACACCCTGCACCTGGCCGCCGTCACCGGTGGCCGCAGCTCCTGAGGCCACTCTGCCTGAGGCCACTCTGCCTGAGACCACTCTGCCTGAGACCACTCTGCCTGAGACCACTCTGTCGGTGTGCCTGCGCTGCCGAGTGAGGCTGGAACGGATGCCTGGCCCATTGCGCATGGGCGCCAACCGCCGCCCGTCGCCTAAATACCGGTGTACAGTGTGAGTACCGAAGAGAGGCGTACGGGATGACGGACGAACTCCCCGCAAGGGCTAGATTCAGGGCCCGCATCACCCAACTGATCGATCAGAACGGCTGGGCGGCCGTCAGCATCCCAGGGCCGGCGATGATCCCACGGGGGGCCACATACACCATCGGGTTCGCCGACCGCGGCGCGGTCGACGTGGTGGTGCTCGGCCTCGCGGCAGAGCAGGCGAGCAGGCTATTGGGGGACATCTGGCTCCAGATCCGCGACCAGGGGTTCCGGCCTGCCGACGGAGATCACATGCCGCCCGGCATCCGGGCGCACGACCTGCTGTTCCGCGAGGTTCACCCAGAGCTGCTCGACGTTCCTGATCTGTTCTCCCAAGCCATCTACTACTACCGTCACCCGGTCCCGTTTCTTCAGGCGGTGTGGCCAGACGCCGATGGCCGGCTCCCCAGTGAACCGGCTTGTGCTTCTTTGGTCCGCGCGGTGCAGCCGGATCTGTCGCTCCGCCCGGCCCAACTGGGCGCGCTGCCGAGCGGCTCCTGGTGATGTGCGAGGAGGCGCGTCCAATCATGCATGAGGTTCCAACGCCCGAACCAACATCCCCTGACCAGCCTGCCGGCCCCGGCTACACGCTCGGGCTTGCCCTCCAGCCCCACGGGGCCCTGGCGCTGCGGGGGGTGAACCTGGCCGACGAGGACGACCCCCGCTCTGCGCATGGCCTGTTCCTGGGCCCGCCGGACCAGCCGCTGATCCCGGTCATGGAGTGCTGTCGCGCGGACTGCCACCACATGCCCGACCTCGACTTTCCCGAACTGCTGGGACGGGCGTTCGACGCCGCCCGAACCGGGTTCGCCGGACCGGAGGGGCGGGCCGTGCTCGGCGATCTCCGGGAGCGGGTCCGTGCCCTGAACCCTGACGGCGCGCGGGACCCCCGGGGGTGGTCGGATGAGCTGGTTGGGGCCCGTAAGGCGGTCGCGCTGCTGGCGGGCTGGCACGTCGCCGCATACGCCTCCGCTGATCTGACCGCCGCCCTCGACGGCGCTGACCTCGCGGACATTGAGGCTGACGAGGCGGCCCGGTGCATGATCTGCCGATGCACCGAGGATCAGGCGTGCGTCGGCAGCTGCTTCTGGGTGTTCGATCCACTGATGCGTGGAGACCTGTGCAGCGGCTGCGCTCCGCTGGCCGGCGCCGGGTAGGTGCACGGGAATCGCCCGCCCCCTTCCAACCACCACCCCACTCGTTCGCTCGACGCACCCGCAGAACTCGACAATCCACAGGGGTAGCAGACCATGTACGACGAGACCGCGCAGTGGATCAAAGAGCAGGTCGGTCAGCTCAGCAAGAGCGAACTGCTGATAGTTAAGGGCGTGCTCGACGACATCGCCGCAGGTCGGCCGGTGGAGCGCTTCGAGGTGGGCACCAAGGTCTATGTCGGCACCAACGGGATGACCGTTTTCGTCGTTCAGGGCACGGTGCCGTGGCATGAGAACGGCGTGGTGTCGCGCAAAGTCCAGGTCAGGAGCGTGTCCGGTCATTTCTCCGGCCACGTCGACCCTCGGGAGCTGCGGCGGGTGCCCTGAGACCGGCTTCCTTGCCAGTCACCCGTGATCCGGCGGGCGGACCGACCTGACCTCAGGCTTATCCAGGGCGAACTGGTGCGGAGGCGTTGACGGAGGCGCTATACCGGTATACGGTCAGGTCAACCAAGTAAGCGGCTTGGCCTCAGGAAGGTGCTTGTCACCGGATCAGATTGACCCCGTCGTGGTGCCGGACAGCGACCCTGTCGGTGCCCTGAAGCGCGTCGGTGATCCGGACGGCGAACGCTTCGGACAGTAGCTCGGAGACGTCCGGCGCGCTCGCCCATCGGAACTCGCTGACCTCGGCGTTGGTCGTGAGCTGGCCGCCCAGGATGTTGCAACGGAAGACCAGAGCGACGACACCGCGCTTCATGTTCTTGTAGACGCCGGTGAGTCGATCGGGCTCGACGTCCAGGCCGGTCTCCTCGCGGACCTCACGGCGAAGACCATCGTGGACCGACTCGTCGAGCTCCAGCACTCCACCCGGGGGCTCCCACCTGCCGTTGTCTCGCCGCCGCACGAGCAAGGCCCGGCCTTCCTCGTCGACGACGACGCCGGCGACGCTGACCGAGTGCAGCGAGGTGGGGCCGATCACCTGGTAGACCTCCGTTGGATAGCGTCGAGCATAGACGTCTGGATGAGTGTAGGAGTCGACACGTGACGAGCACCGACCGGCTGGGGCAGGTTGACCCGACCCTGGACAGGGCCGTCTTCCGGCAGATCGGGGACCAGCTCCGCGCAGCCATCGAAACAGGCGTTTTCGGCGAGGGGGAGCGGCTGCCCTCCGAAACCCAGCTGGTCGCCCACTATGGGGTGGCCCGGATGACGGTCCGGCAGGCCCTGGCGCTCCTCCAGGCCGATGGGCTCGCGGTCGCCGAACACGGCAAAGGCGTCTTCGTGCGCCAGCGGCCTCCCGTACGCCGCTTGGCCTCCGACCGCTTCGCCCGGCAGCACCGCAAGAGCGGTAAGGCCGCCTTCATCGTCGAGACCGAGGGAGCCGGCGGGCACCCCACCGTCGACCAGATCGAGATCAGCGACCGCGTAGCGTCGCCGCCGATCGCCGCCAAGCTCGGCCTGGCGGCCGACGCCCATGTCGTGATTCGCAGTCGCCGTTACCTAATCGACGGTCACCCGGTGGAAACGGCGACCTCCTACATTCCTGCTGACCTCGCTCGTGGCACCCGGATCCAGGAGCCCAACCCCGGCCCCGGCGGCATCTACGCCCGCCTGGAGGAGCAGGGCCACACGCTCGACCACTTCGACGAAGAGATCACGGGCCGCATGCCACTGCCGCACGAGGTTTCAGCGCTCCAACTCGGCGCCGGAATCCCGGTGTTCAACCTCGTTCGCACGGCCTTCGACGTCGAGGGCCGCGCCGTCGAGATCTGCGACACGGTAATGGCAACGGACCGCTACATCCTCCACTACCGACTCCCCGCGCGCTGAGGGTTGACGCCCTCCGGGCACTCGTCTATACAAGTGAGTAACTCGCCTAGACAAGTGGATGTCTAGAACTCACATGAGGAGCCTCATGACGAGCGCAACCCGCAGCGACGGCCGGCGGGCCACGAAGACGACCCGCCGCGAGGACGTCGTCGCCGACATGCAGGAGCTGATCGACACCCTCCCGGCCGACTGCGCACCGATCGCGGTGTACAGCTACCTCACCCGCCACATGCGGTCGGCGGGCCACAGCGGCGACGGCCTGAACTCGGGCGGGGAGGGTCCGGCCCGGGGTGCCCGGCTGCTGGTCAACCTGGCCGATTTCGTCGAGGGCGTGGCCGAGGGCATCGGCGGGGCCGCCGATGTCGCAGCCCGCCACGCGGCTGCCGGGGGCCGGTTCCAGGACGAGTGGGCCGACGTCGCCGAGCGCACCGCCGGGTCCTACGACGCCCTCGTCGGCGCCGCGAGCGTCCTGCGCGGCACCGAGGACCTCGCGCCCGGCCCGGTCACCGCCTGAGGCGGTCGAGCATGTCGACCCTCATCGCCCGCTATCCCGGCCTCGCCGACCAGATCCCTCACATTCGTGCGTGGACGGTCGAGCACGTGCCCGCCGACGTGGCCGATGAGGTGGCGCTGGTGGTGACCGAGGCCGCGACCAACGCGCTGCGGCACTCCCGCTCCGGGCTGCCGAGCGGCACCATCACCGTCTCGATCCGGCCGCTGCGCCGGGGCCGCGTCCGCGTCGCTGTCACTGACCAGGGCGACTTGCACAAGCCCGAGCCCGAGGCTGATCGAGACGGCGGACGTGGCCTGCACCTCATCCACGAGCTCGCCACCGAATGCGGCCTGACCGGCGGCCCCAGTGGCCACACCTTGTGGGCGGAGTTCACCGGCGCCCGCCGGACCTGGCGCCAGCGCATCGCCGGGGTACTCCGAGGCGGCCGGACGTCTCCATGAAGGTCGACCCGGAAGCTGACGCGGCGGCTGGAGAATGGAACGGCGAGGATCCTGTCGGCTACGGTGTCGCGGACCGCGCATCGGTGGCACGTCTCCTTCACCGTCGAGGTCGACCGCAAACGTTCCCGCCCGGCACGCCCGGCCCGGCAGCGCCGTCGGCGTCGACCTCGACGTCAAGACCCTCCTCACTGCCGTCGACGACCACGGCACCGTGATCGAGATCCCTGGCCTTCGAGCGTTGAAGGCCAGGCTGCGGAAGCTTCGGCGGCTCGGCAAGGCGGACGCCCGCAGGCAGCGGGGGTCGGGGAACCGCGCCAAGGCCGACGCGAAACTCGCCCGCCACCACGCCCGCGTGGCCAACTCCGCGACGATGCGCTCCACAAGGCCACGTCGGCGCTCGGGACAGTGACGGCACGGGCCAGGCGACGCGGGGTTCGGGACCGTGCGGCGGATGCTGGACTACAAGAGTCGTGGCCGACCGGTGGTACCCCTCCTCGAAGACGTGCTCGGGATGCGGGAGGCGAAAGCCAAGCCTCTCGCTCTCCGAGCGCACCTACCGCTGTGATGCGTGCGGCCTGGTCCTGGGCCGGGACGTCAATGCAGCCCGTAGCCTGCTCGACCTCGCGTCCACCTGAACACCAAGAACGGGATCGGGCACATGTACACGGCGTGCTCGGCGACGTATGCCCCGACCCACGCGTCCCGAGGCTCTAGATACACCGCCAGGCGGCCGCTGCGGAACCGTTGGTTGGCGACGCGACCAGCTCGGCCGCAGACCGCCGCAGCCGCGCCGCGAACACCGTTCAGCACACGCCGGGCCTTGCCGCTGCTGCACATTGAACCTCACCTTGCTCGAATCACTGCTTCGGGGTTATGGCGCCGCACCGATGAGCCGCGTCCGCGGTCACCCAGTCGCCGAGCCCGGCCCGCCGCAGCGCCTTCACCGCATCCGCGGCGCGGGTGACGGGGAACTCACGCAGCCGGATCCACCGCCCGACGTTGGGGTCCTGCCCGGGCACCAGCCATGTCGGCACGCCGCACAGCACGGCCTTGAGGGTCATGTCGACGGTGCCGCCGGTGCCGGTCTGCGGCCGGAACCACTCGTGGCATGCCACCACCAGCCGCGGTTGCTTGGCCAGCATCGCGGTGTTGCGTTCCGGGCCGGCGGCCCGCCACGACCTCGGCCGGATCTTCTTCTCCCGCGTCCAGTTCACCGGATGGCATAGGTGGTGGTCCTCACCGAGCCCGTTCACCAAGCACCAGTCGTGCGCGGCCTCGTCTGCGCCGGTGCAGGCGCCCTCGATGACAACGAGCTCATTGCCGTACCGGGCGTGGAGACGGTCCAAGATGATGTGGACGGTCGCCGTCCACGGGAAGGTGCGGCCGCCGCACACCAGCACCCGGGGGTCGTCCAAGGTCAGCATTACCCGCCCCCGCCCCACACGCCCCCGGACGGTTCCCACACGACGGGGTCCAGATCGCCGCGCTGGTACAGCGGGTGAACGGGATGCCCGCCTTTCCCGGACCGCAGGCACACCACCCGGACCCCGACCAGGTTGTGTAGGATCCGCGCGACGTGCGGGGCACGGCCGCAGAGCATCGGCCACCGGCCCGTGCCCCACGCCGCGACCACGACCGGCACACCGTCCCACTGGCCGGCCAGCCACGCGTCGTTCCCTGAGCCGACAGGGTCGGCCGCTGCAGTGAGATCGGCCGGGCGAGTCGCGCGGAAGGCGAACAGATTCCGCACCACGATCCCACCGAACCCCCACGTGCGCGCGTACCCAACACAGCGGCGGATCGTCGGGTCGTCGATGGCGGCGTCAGCGGTCGACGGATTCAACATGACCCACCCGCACCGCGGCCCGGACGGCGACCAAGTGCGCGTTAGGTCGTACCGGTACTGGCCAGTCGCGTCGAGTTCCGCGGTCGAGACATGCCCCGGTACCGCGAACGCCAGTTGCTCGTCCTCAGCGGTCATCGATCCGACTCCGCTTCTGTCGACTGCGATAGGCATTAAGACCGATGTACGGTCAAATATACCGGTGTACGGTCTAGAAGTACATCACTTGGGGAATTCGTGGCTTGGTGCCCTTCGGAGCGCGCCGAGCAGCAGGCGGGGGGCTTAGCTGGTCGGGAGCGAGGGGGCGAACAGGTGGCACGCCCGGTGCCGAAGGTCCTCCGCCGCGACGATTCGCGCGGCGTCGCCGGCGTTCGCGGCGACCGCACGCCACTCACCGCAGGCCGAGCAGTCCGGCGCGTAGCTCGGGATCTGGTCGAGGTGGTCGGCGACCAGGTGTCCCGCGAGTTGTTCTTGGGTCATCAGGGTGGCTGCCTGCCGTCCGCCGGCGAGGTGTGAGCGGTAGCCCTGGTACAGGTCCGCGCACACCACGCACGCGAGCAGCCACGCGGGGGGAGTGGGCAAGGGGACCATGGCCGCGACTCTACCTCCCGGACGACGAACGGCGGTCCTGGTGAGGGCCCAGGGCCTCCGCCTCACCAGCCATCGCCTCACCAGCCGACGCCTGTCCGCTGCCGGGGTGTGGCAGGCGGGCCTGCTCGTCCCAGCACGGTCGGCAGAATTGCCCGGACCTGCGGGTGGTGGCCCAGAACGGGCGCCGCTCTCCGCATCCACTGCAGGTGATCGGGCGGCCGAGGTGCCGGACGGTGACACCCTTGGTGTGCAGGCCACGCTCGACGAGGAACCCGGCGAGCCACTCGGCCTCGTCCCGGTCATCGCAGGTGATGTAGAGCAGCGCGCCGGGCGGGGCGATGAATAGGTGGAGGGTGCGCGCGGCGATGCCGGGGAGGCCGGAGTGCAGCACCCACCAGCCCATCGCGGCCCGGTCCTGCGCGCCGATCGAGTTCAGGAGGATCTCGTCGATTTCGACGGCCCACTCCAGGAGGTCCTCAGGTTCGAACAGTGCCAGAGTCTCAGACATGGGCGGTCTCCTGGCTGGCTGTTGCTGCTCTGGCGCGCCGCCGGATCAGCGACGACGTGGTCTGCTGAGCCCGGCCCGGAACCTGAGCTCGGCGGTCTCGCCACCCGCGCCGGGGGGTCTCGCCTTCCAGCCACAAGGCATGGAACCGGATCCGGGCGCACCGCACCCGCCGGTAGAACGTGTTGTATTTCAGGCCGAGCATGTCCGCAGCTCCTTGGTAGCTGCCGGTGGCCGCCAGCGTCGTCAGCGCTTCCTGTTCAGTGGGCTGCAGCTGTTCGAAGATCTGCCGGAGCGCGGTCCGCTCGACGACGGCGTCTTCCGGGCTGGCGGTGTGCCGCGCCACCGTCGTCCAGTAGGCGTGGAACCGCGGCATGTCGGTGCGGCGTGCCTCCGACCGGTACCGGGGGATGCCGTTGTCTTCAAGGGTCCAGCGCGTGAGCGCGTCGGCTGCCTGTTTCGCCGCGCTGATGAGGGTGTTGCGGTGGGGCCGCTCGGCGGCGGTCAGCAGTGTTTCGACGGCGGCGTGCCAGCCGCACGCGTACCGTTCGTCAGCGTCCCGGCCCTGATACATCGCCCGCCACGTGATGGCGATACGGGTGATGTGATCAAGGTCGCGTAGCGTGTACCCGTACCGGACATTGCCAGCTGGGGCCTCGCCGTCATCCGCGCAGGCGGTGGCGGTGGTGTCAGCAGCGCTGTGCAGTGCCACACCTGGCGGATAGTAGGTCAGTTGAGTCACGGGCCAGTTCCTTCCGCAGCGGCGCTGTCGCTGCCGAACAGGAGCACCTGGTCTGCGGGAGTGCTGGTGAGCGCATCGCGTTCGGCCCGGTTGCGTTTCCGTAGCGTGGCGGCGACCTTCGGATCGTCACCCTCGATCGGTGTGAACGCGGCGTCCGGGATCCCCTATGCCAGCAGCGCCGGGGTGGTTCCGAGCAGGGCGTTGCCGTGCTTGATCCGGTGATCCAGGAGCGGGTTCGGTGCGTTCTGGGCGGCGGCCTCGGCGGACAGGCACAGGCGGGTCAGGTCGACCGCGACAGGGTTGAGGTCTACGCCGTAGATCTGGTTCGTGGCGACGTCGCGGCGGGCCCGCTCCCGCTCGCCAGTGGACGGCTCCTGCCTGGCGGCGCGGACGGCGGCGACCCGGGTGGCGATGCGGCGGGACGCGCGCACCAGGAACACCCCGGCGCCGCACGAGGGGTCGCACACCGTCAACTCCAGCAGCGCCCGCTCCGGATCGGGGGCCTTCACGGCCTCCTCGATGAGCGGATCCAATGTCGAGTCCAGGAGCGCGTCGACCAGGGTCAGCGGCGTGTAGTACGACCCGGACGTCTTGCGGTCAGTGTGCCGCTGCTTGCTCATGGACGGCCCTTCACGGTGATCTGGGTAGCGGACGCGCACAGGCGGTGCAGCGCACACCAGTGGTGGCCGGCGAAGGTGATCCCGCCGGGCTGCAACGCCAGGGCCGCCACAATCTGGGCCAAGGCCGGGAACGCATCTTCGCCGGCGTCGCCGCCCGCGTACTGGAGGCGGTCGGCGCCCTGCGCGAGAACCCACACGTTCTCGTCCAGGAGCGCCTTACGGCCGGTGAACGGCAGGGCCAGCATCCGCTCGGCCTGCTCGTCGACGGCGTCCAGCAGCCGCTCCGCCAGGCTGGCTGCGGCGGCGCGCTCCTCGGGCTCGGCGGCGGCGTACAGGTCCCGCCACGCCTCCAGGTCACCGAGGACCGTGACGATCCGTGGGCCCACGCCGAGGCCTTCCTCCGGTCCGGTCACGTGGGACCACCGCCATCGAGGTGAAGGCCCTCAGTTTCGGAAGCAGCCCAGTCGAGGATGTAGCGTCCCGAGCCGCGCCAGCGCTCCCGGTCCATCAGCGCGGCAAGCCCGTACGTCGGCGCCTCATCGAGCCGGTACCACCGGTGGCACCAGGTGTTGCCTAGGTGTCCGTCGACGGCGCCGCGTTCGGCGGCGCCAGCGCTCGTTGAGGGGTCCGAGCACACCACCAGCGCCTCGAATGCCGGCCCGGACGCGCGCCGCCATTCCCGCAGTGTCTGTGCGACCAGCGCCAGCGACGGGCACAGCACCAGCGTGACGTCGGCGGCTATCGCAGCGGCATGCCAGCGGCCCACGAACGTCTTCCCGGTGCCGCACGCCATCCGCGTCTGCATGCGGGCGTGGCCGGCGGCGTGCCCGGCGGCGAGGGCGTCCAGCGCATTCTGTTGGTGCGGGCGCGGCTGAGGCCCTGCCGTCCACGCCTCCGCCGCGGATCTGACCTCATCGAGCAGCGCGGTCATGAGTTTTCCTTTCCAGGGAGTGGCCGCCACCGCAGGGGTCGGCGCTTTCGTCGTGTGGGGGAGTGACGCAGGCCTGCGTGGATGGCCCGCGCCAGTTCGGGCGCCGCACCATCAGGTGCCCTGAGCGGCGAACACCGCTCGCAGGCCCTCGGCGGCGTGCCGCAGGTAGGAGCCGAGCAGCGCGTTGATGTGTGCGACCGCGTCGCGGCATTCCGCGCACACCTCGTCAGGGGTCCGGCGGGTGCAGACGACGTCGGCGACGTCGGCGAGGCGGGCGCACATAAACCAGGTCCGGGACGGTGCACTGCTGAGAAACGCGCCATCGGTCAGGTGGTCGGTGGTGGGGTCAGCGATGTGCCAGACCGGATCGGGATCGTCCAGGGTCCCTGCCACGGCCTGCTGGGCGGCGTACACGACCGGCATCGCCAGCTCCACGGGAGACCAGTCCACCGGGGCCGGCGGCACCCACGTGGCGGCGGCCAGCCGCGCGGCCTCCATGCACCGAGCGTCGCGTGAACGGCCCCGCGCATTGTCGGTCGAGCCGGTCGAACCGGCGAGGTAGGCGCCTGTCACCAGGTCGGCGAATTGCCCGCCGATCTCGGTGATGAGGTCCGTGGCCGTCTGTACGATCAGCGTTTCGACCGACCCGGGCTGCCGCTGCTTCATCTTCATCAGGTGCCGTGTGGCGACGGTGGAGCAGGTCGCCACGTGCCGGGGGTAAGCCACCAGCGTCGGGTCACCGGCGTGGAGGTCCTTGCCGCGCTCGGCCTCCAAATGCATCCAGGCGAGCTGTTGCAGATTGGTGATGCCGAGCAGGGAATCCCCTACGGTGAACTGCCGGTCGAGCAGCAGATGCGGCTGCTCCCGGTCGAACGTCACCAGCCACAGCGCCACCTTCGCCAGCTGTACCGCGGGCGCGTTGATGTCCGCGCCGTGCACGCACCGCAGCACCGCCCGCCGCGCCGTGAGCAGGTCCCCATCGACGCCCTCGGTGGCCCAGGCCTCCACCACTCGGTCGGCGAGATACCGGACTGCGGCCAATGGGAACACTCCGGCACCCACCGAGATGTCACCGACGTTGAGCGCAACGATGTCCGCGGACGACTTCAGCCGCCACTTGGCACGGTCACCGGTCTGCAGAGGCCCGGGTGCGTACACCAGCGGCTCCAACGCGCCTTCCGTGACCTGCTCAGCGAGGGATCGCGGAGTGTAGACCGCGCCCGACGCGGCCTGTCCGGGCACCCGCATCTCCATGCCGCCGCCGGGCCCGGGGCAGTCCTGGTGGGAGGCGGTGCACCAGTGGCGGCCAAGTGCGGTGACCCCGCCGGGCGCCAGAGCCAGAGCCGCAAGTCCCTTCGCCAACGCCTCGGCGACCTCGGCGAGAGTGGGGTCGTCCGGCTGATCCTGCGTGTCTGACGTGCGGCGCCGACGCGGCTTCGCAGTCCGGTACCACAGCAGGTCGGCGCCGCCAGCGATAAGGTCAGCCATGTCCTCGCATGCGGCGGTGAGTTCCTCCGGTGCCCAACCCGCGATTTTCTCGACCCATGTGGGGACGGCCGCGAAGACCTCTTCCAAGGTCGCGGTCGGCTGCTCCATCACCGCTCCTCACCGATGAGTTCACGGACGGCGGCGAGGGAGAGCCCGGTCTCTTCCGCGAGCCCTTCGATGTCAGAGCCCGCTTCGACCGCGTTCATGAGCCAACGTCGGATCCAGGCGGGGTCGGTGGCGGCGCGCCACTGCAGCTCGGTCATTCCCGGCGGGGCCTGTGGCGGGGGCGGCTCCTGCCCTGCCCGCGCGGCCCGGAAATGGGTCGTGAAGACCCCGATGGCCAGCGGCGTCTGCACGTCGGGGAAGAACCGTGTCTCCTTCGGCGGCTGATGCCCTTCGGGGGACAGGTCGATGATCCAGCCCTCCCGCGCCGTGACGCGCAGGTGCTGGCGCATCCCCGCGTACGCCTCCGAGGTCAGGTACGCGGACGGGGTGATGAACGCGACCGTCCCCGCGTACTCGCGGACCTCCATCGCCTTCCACGTCGCCCACCGCCAGAAGAACGCAGCGAGGTTGGACAACTTGCTCTCGATCCGCCCGTTTCCCGGCAGCCGGAACTCGTCCATCGACGGCCGCGGCACGAGTTCCTCGGTGCCGGGCTTGCGGCGCTGCTCGATCCACGGGGCCGCGCCCTTGGCGTTGTCGCGGTAGGGCGGGTTCCCCAGGATGTACAGCGGGTCCGGGTCGGCTTCGAGGCGGTCCGCGAGGCGCTTGGGAATCTCGTCGGTGAGGGGGTCGCCGACGATGATGTTTTCGTCCATGAATTGGAAGTCGGCGGCACCGCCGGTTTCCAGCCAGCACGCTGCGCGCGCCAGATCCACTGCGACAGGGTCGACATCGACCCCGTACACGCACTGGGTCAGGACGGTCGGCATGACCGCATGCACCGCCCATGCCGGTGGCGGCGTGAGGCCAGTGCTGGCAGCGGCGTACCGGACGGCGATGTCGCGGGCCGCGGCGATGAGGAAGATCCCCGATCCGCACGCGGGATCCAAGGTCAGGACCCGCAAGGTATAGCCGGGGGCGTCGTACCCGGCCGGATAGGAGGTGATCGACAGCGCGAACCGGGCGATCTCGGCGGCCAGCGTGGTCGGGGTGTACCAGATCCCGCCGTCCGCGCGGTCCTCGTCGGAGGCCAGCCCTTCCCGGATCGCGCCGAGCTCGGCAGCCCCCCAGCTGGCCAGGTCCCCGTCGGCCAGTGCGTCGGCGACCCATTCCGGCAGTTCCACGTCGTCGTCGGGCCACGGGGCGTCCAGACCGCGGGCATCGGCGACCCGGTTCACCACCGACCGGGCGACCTGCTGCTCCTCAACTGTCACGACCGGTCACCCGGCCCGGTGGTCGCGCCGTCCTCACGTCCGGTGAGGTGGTCCAGGTCGGCGGCGGCGCGGGAGACGGTTTGGTGGAGGCGGCGGGTCACGCGGTCCACTTCTGCGGCGCGGCGCTGCAGGACGACATGGTCGCGGGTGTACTCGGCGAACGCGGTCCCGACCTCGTCGACCGACATCGTGGACAGGGCCGCCCGATGGGGCCGCGGCGGCGCCCACAGAGACAGAGTCGCCCCGAGCCCGGCCTCGAGCCGGGTAAGAAGCTCCAGGCGTTCGGCGGTATCGGGGTCGGTGTGCCGGGACGCGGCCTCGCGCTGCCGTTCCTTCAGCCGGGCGGTGACTTGTTCACGGACCAGGACGTCCCGTTTCCGGTTCAACTCGATGATCTGGGTGAGGCGGGCGTTGTCGACCCGCCGCACGATCTCGATCAGCAGCTCGATGCTGATCTCGGGGGTTTTCGTTGGTGCCGACTTGGCGACCCGGAACCGGCGGTGCCTGCGGTTGGTGGGTGGCACCATCAGCCCCCACCGGTCCGGGACCTCGGCCGGGTCGATAAGCCCGGCTGGGGCGACGACCCAGAACTGGTGGCAGTACGGCCACCACGCCTCGGCTTTGGCAGGGTCGTCGAGTTCCTTCAGCCAGTCCGACCGGGACACCTTCAGTTCGTGGACGACGATGTGCTGCCCACGCGATGGCCACACCCCGATCCGCATCAGGTCGCAGCGGCGGCTGCTGCCGGGTGCGGCGACTTCCTCGATGAGCAGTTCGGGGTCGGTGTCGCCACGCCGGTCACGGTCCTTGGCTGCGGCCGGGTTGTAGTGGGCGCGGAGCGCGGCAAGCAGTTCGGCCGTGCTCATCTTCGACGCCGGCGTCGCGATCGCCATCTGGTCACCCGCCGCCCGCTCACGCATCAGTGGTCCCCGTGCCGGGCAGGGGCGGCAGGACCCCGCCGGGCAGCTGCGTGACGACCTGGTCGAGCACGAGCGGCGGGACTTGCCAGAACATCAACGCGCCCCGGCACGGCACCGGCTCGGCGAGCGGCATCACGTCGGCGAAGGTCAGGTGGATCGTGCCGCCGTTGCGGCCAGTCGCCCATTTCGAGCAGGTGTAGCGGCCTTCGGGGTGCAGGTGCGCGAGCCGCCCGGTGCGGACGCAGGCGTGGGAGCCGTGCGACCCGATGAGCCGCGCCACCGCGACGATCTTCCCGCGGACCTGGCCGCCGGCACGGACGACGGCCGCGTCCAGGCCGGACAGCTCGACGACCATGTCGACCTGGTCGTCGTAGTTCGGGTACGGCTTCAGGCTCGCGTGGATCGCGGTCCAACCGCGCCAGTTACGGATGTTGGTGCGGTTCTCGATGTCCTTGCCGCCGTACGTGATCGCGAACGCGAACGGCTGCTGCACCGACAGGCCGCGGATCTGCGGGCGGCGCAGAGGAGGCCGCACCAGCCGCACGCCCGCGGCCGCGGTGCCTTGGAGGGTGCTGGTCATGGCGGGAGCCTCCTGGCCCGGGTCGGGGTGAGTCGCGGTCCTGGACGGGCGCTGGGCAGGGCTGGTCATGCAGCCACCTCCGCACCGGTCTTGCCCTGCTCGTCGGTCGCCAGTTCGGCGAGGATCTTGGCGCGTTCGTCGGCGCGGATCGTGTCCTCCCAGCACGCTCCGCACGCGGTCTTCCCCACCCGCCGCCGCGTGTTGTGCTTGCGGGACTCGCACAGCGTCTTGGCCTTGCCCGCGAGTGGGTGCTCAGACGCCAGGTGGTCGGGTTCCCACTTCCACGTCGCCGTCGACCCCCGCTTGCGGCGCTCGGTGCGGCGGGTGCGGCGGACGGCATCCACGGCCTCCGAAGCGGTCAGCTCGCCGGCGTGGACCTTTTCGCGGGACGTCTGGTCCAGCTGCAGGAGCGTCAGGTGGTACGACACGCTGCCCAGCGGGAAACCGGTCTGTTTGGCGATCTCGGACGCAGTCATGCCGCGATGGACCAGCGCCTCCAGCGCCTCGGCCTTCTCCATCGGGGTGAGCTGCCGGCGCTGGCAGTTCTCGATCAGCATCAGCACCAGCACGTCGGTGTCGGATAGGCCGTAGCGGATGTCGATCTCGACGCCGGTCCGGCCGGCGAGGCGCGCGGCTTCCAGGCGCCGCTCCCCGGCGATGAGCTGGAGGTGCCCGCGGCGGTTCGGGTGTGGCTGCACCACGATCCGCTCCAGGATTCCGTGGGACCGGATCGAGTCGGCGAGTTCGGCGATCTCGGCGCGGTACGCGGGAGAGGTGGTGTCTTCCCGGATGTTGGCCGGGTGCGGATGGATCAGGTCGATGTCGACCATCGAGCTGGGCATGACGTGGGCTCCTTCGAGGATTTGGGCCGCTGACCCAAAGAGACGAGGGGAGGGGGATTGTCAGGTACGGCCGGCCGCCACGGCGTTCAGCTCGCCGCGCTGCCGGGTGGCGGTGGCGCGGTGGGGTTGGTGGAGGCGGTGGCTGTCTGGAAACTCCTCCAGCCTTACACCGTTAAGGAGGTTGCCTGCGTGATGCCCGGCATACCTGCGAACTGCCGCCTGCCCCGGCGGCAGGGTCGTCCGCTCGATGCTCCACGGCTTGTGTGGCGGCCGGTGGAGCGGGTGGCCGTGCAGGTGCGCGTCGGCGGAGTAGGTGTGGGTCGCGCCGCTCTTCTCCGCCGCCGCCTTCGCCACGGCGAGCTGCTCGCCGCCGCGCCGGATGATGGCGGGGTCGATGGGGATGTGCCACGGCGCGGGCGCCCACGCACCCCATTGCTTAAAGAAGACGGGGACGCCGGCGTGCTGGGCCTGTTCGATCCCGTCGGTGAGCCAGGTGATGTGCATGGGGCGGGCGCCGTGCCCGGACTCGCCGCCGAAGATGACCCAGTCGACCCCGGTGGACATGGGGGACTGCCAGCGCCCTGGGACGCCGTAGCGGCGGCCCAGCACATCCCACACCATGTCCGGCTGCTGCTGGGAGCCGGCGGCGATGCGGGTGAGGTCGACCGGCCCGATCATCGGCTCCACGGAGATGAACCGGACCTGCGCGGGGACCCTCATCAGGACGGGGACGAACTTGTCCGCCGAGGCTTGCGATCCGGCCGACACCCCAATCCACACGTTCGGCAGCGGCCAGGTGAACGCGGCCTGCGCGGCGCGGATCCGGTCAATGCCGTCGCGGCGGATCTTCGACAGGCGCCCGGAGCGGGTGTCGGCGAGCATGTCGACCAGGGTGGGGATGAGGTGGCGGACTTTCTGCGGGAACGCGGGGTGGTTGAGGCGCCGCTCCAGCACGTGCGGGCGTTTGGTGAGGACCTGCCAGTCGTTGGTCTGGTCGGCGGCCATCATCGCGAAGATGAGCGCGAGGTCGTCGACGCCGATACCGGGGTGGCCGGGGTCGCTCATGGAGGACAGGAATGCGCGCTGACCGCCGCGGACGCCGGGGTCCAGCCACGGCAGCAGCAGCTTCGGACGGACGAGGGCGGGCGGCTCGGAAGTGAACGCTCCGGCTCCCTCGAACCGGTTTGTGTGGGTTTGGGCGTAACAGCGATCGCATTCATCGGCGACGGGTTTGCAGCGGTGGGTGAGGACGTTGGGGGTGGAGTCGGTCCATCCGATGGACGTGGTGCCGGCCATCACGCTTCCTTCCCGGACGTGGCGGGCTGGGTGCGGGAGACGCCGTACCGGTCGGCGACGGCGTGCAGGACGCCGCAGGGGGCGCCGACGGCGATGTCGAAGTCGCCCTCCCATTCCCCGGCCCACGGCCCGGCGATGACGCTGCACGCGCCGCACGCCGCTTGCGCGGCGGGAAACTCGCAGGTCCAGTCGGCGGAGTCGGGCAACTCGGCGGGCCGGTGCCCGCACCAGCTGGAGTCCTCGCCGCACTCCTCGGGCACGAGCAGCTCGGGCCGGTGCGCGGTGACGGTGCCGAGCAGCGCCACGATCCGCGGATCGGTGATTTCCTCGGCGTAGCCGGTGAGGCTGCGGGTGATGATGGCGCGGCAGATCCGGGCAGGCAGGTCGGCGTCGACGCCGAGCTCGCGTCGCAGCGCGGCCGTGGTCGCGGCGGGCGGCCCCCACGCGGCCAGCTCGGCTTCGAGGAGGTCGCGGTCCGGGGCGGCCGCGCGGGATGCGGAGTGCGTGGCGACGTGCCAGGTGCAGGTGGGGCACAGCCGCGCCCACGCCGGGGCGGTGGCGTGGGCGAAGCGGACGGGCTGCAGGAGGACCCGGGCGAGGGGCCCACCGCAGGGCGGGGCGGCGCGGCCGGGCACGATGGCGCGGTCGCTGAGGGCCTGGGCGGCGGCGGTACGGGTGACGGCGTGGCAGTCCCGCGCCCCGAGCCCGGGCGCGGCGAGTAGGTACTCCGCTGCCGGACTGGTGGTGGCGTCGCCTGGAGGGGCGGGCTCCAGCGCGGGTTGGGTGTCGGACATCAGAACTCTCCGATCGTGACGGGCAACGCTCCGGGTGTGGTGGCGGTGATGTCGGCGCTGCGGCGTAGCCACCACACGTCGGGGTTGGGGTCGGTGTCGTGGTCGGGGCACTCTCTGAGCCCGGCGGGGGGTGCGAGGCAGATGCATTTGGGGAGCCGCACCACCCAGCTGTGGGTGACGCGGCGGGTCCAGTCAGCGACGATCCAGGGGAGCCCGTCGGTGAGGGCACGGCCGGTGGTGGTGCGACAGATCCGGTTGCATGCGGCGATGAACCGCAGCGCCGCCACATGCCCGTGGGCGATCATGTGGCCGTTCTCGCCGAACCAGTCGAGCTGCACGCCGTAGGCGGTGTGCGCAAAGTGGGGCGGCACCGGGTGGAACCCGGTGGTGCGGCCGGTGGCAGTCACCCCGTCCTGGTGGCGGCGCGGTCGAGCCGCTCGCCCCCATTCGGCGGTGCCGCTCACTGCGCTGCGCCTTCCCGTGCTGTGAGCGCCGCGATGACGATCTGGGTTTGGGCGCTGAACCCGGCACCGCAGCCTGGGCAGATGCCGTATCCGTTGCGGCGGCCGCGGGTATCGACCGGTGTGGTGTGCCGGCAGCGGGTGAAAGCCTGGAAGCGGCGCCACGCGTCTGCCTCTGCGTCGGGGAACGCGGCGCCTTCCCCGCGCAGGAACGTGGCGGGGGAGGCGGGGAACGCCTCCACGTAAGCGGTCTCGTAGGACCCGTCCGGGGTGAACACCATGCCGTTCTCGCCGCCCTGCAGGACGCAGGTCGCTGGCCAGGGTTGCGCGGCGACTCGGGGGCCGCCTCGGGCGCCGATGATGCGGGGCCGCCGCAGCGCCGTCCACGGCACGGTCAGAGTGTTCCCGTCGCCGGTGGTGACGGCGACGTCGCGGAGGGCCCCGACCGGGTAGGGCGCGCGGGGCAGTTGCCGCCGCGCCGGGGCGGACGTCCGGGTGGGAGGTTCCCAGCCGAGCACGGTGACCGGGGTGCGGGCACCGTTGCGGCGCAGCACCATCAGCTGTCCGGCGAGCGGGTCCCGCCGCGCCATCCAGGTGGGGGAGCGGACACAGCGGGGGCAGGTCACAAGGTCCAGTTGCTCGCCGCCCTGGCTGGGGAATCCGGCATCTCTGAAGGGGCGGCCGCACAGCGTGGCCGGCGCGAGCTGCCGCCAGAACGGCCCGAACACGTCCGTCAGATGGTCCGGTGTCGCCTCGACGGAGACTGCGATGGCGTGGGTGAGTTGCGGCGCGGGGGTCCGCACATCGGGGATCAGCGCGGCGATCGTAGCGGGCAGGGGCCGGGTGGGGTTGGCCAACTCCAGTAGCACGTCGACGTGGCACGGCCACCACGCCTCGGTGGTGGTGGGGCGGCACCAGCACGCCAGCGGGATCTGGGCCAGGTGGGGGAGTGCGGACCACAAGACGGCGCGGCGGGCGTCCGCGTCGGGCCCGGTCCACCACCGTGACGCGGGGTTGGTCAGCCAGGACCGGAACGCGGCGACAGCGAGGATGTGGGCCGTGCGGGGGTCATTGGTGTACCCGGCGTCGATCATCTGCTGGGGGCGGAACGGGTTGCCCAGGACGGTGGGGCGGCCGGCGTACCGGACGGGCCCGGTGTAGCGGTCACCGGCGGCGGTGAAGTAGCCGCGGCGGGTACGCCGGATCCGCGGCGGGTGGCCGCTGATGTGCGGGTCAGGTGCCGGCGGCATCGGTCACTTCCCTGTGGCGTGCTGGACGGTCAGGGTGAGACGGACGTCGTCGCCGCGGTGTGCGACCGCGGCGTCGGCCTCGTCGAACACGCCGCGCAGCCGCGCCAGCGCCGACGCGTACACCGACCGGGCATGTGCGACGTCGCCGCGGGATGCGCCGGGGGCGGCGTTCAGCGTGACCGTGACCGTGATCGCGGCGACGGTGTCCTGGCTGTCGGTGGCGTCCTGCCCGTCAGGCGGGGTGGCCGACGGTGGCTGCATGGGACGGCTGGTCATCGGAATGGTCACCAGGACACTCCTTCACAAGGAGCCGGGTCGCTTACCCGGCGCATTGCCGAGTGTACACCGATATACCTTCTGATGCAGGTGCTGGCGGCGGCATCCGGTGTGTCGTTCGCCCTCGCCTACCGCAGTACAGCGCCAGACGCCCGAACTAAACCGGGCCTCTTCCAGTCATGCAATGGGGAAGCGGTGAGGTGCACTATTCGGCGGGGGAGGAACTACCCCGCGCCGGTGATGCCGATGACCTCAGCTCGGACGGGGAGAGGCGGCTGATCACGTCGCTTCCGCAAAGATGTCGAGCTGCTCGCCCTGGAGACGGGCGAGCTCGTGGCGGCGGCACGCGCGTTCCTCGGTAAGCGGTGGCGGCCCGGCCGCGAGCGGGAGAGACTCGGCTGGCTCGGCGGCGGGATTGCGGCAGGCACAGGTGCAGACCCACCCGGCGCACCGCTGGCTCTCGACCGCGTACAAGCGCAGGATTGCCCGGCCGTCCAGGGTGACGTGGCTGTCCCACCGCAGGGGCCAGCGAGGGTCTCCGCTGGTCTCGCCCTGGCAGATGCATCGGTCGCAGCGACCCATGTCGCAGGCGCCGCACCGGCGCATCTCGCACGGGCTGATCCGGTAGAGGAAACAGCCACGGCCGTCCGGGTAGGAGTCATCCATCTCGCGCATCTGCGCCGTCCAGGCATTCGCGCGGATCCACGCGGCGGCCTCGGGCGACATGATCGGCGCCGTCATGCCTCGACCTCGAAAATGTCGAGCTGGGCCTGCTCGTCGCCGTCCTCCTGGCCGTCCTCCTGGCCGTCCTGCGCGGTGGCCTGCTTGGGCTGCCCGCGGACCCCGGCGCGGCTACCGGGCGTCCCGGTCATCGCGCGCTTGAGCGCCTCGTACGTGGAGTACCCGCCGTCGGCGAGGATCCGGCAGAACATGTCCACGACCGGTGGGCCCTCGGGCGTGGTCATGCCGAGGATGCCGGGGACGTTCTCCATCACGAACGTCTGCGGGTGGATCTCCAGGATCAGCCGGGCGTAGTCGAACACCAGGCTGTTGCGCGGGTCCATCACGTCGCGCCGACCGGCCATGGAGAACCCCTGACAGGGCGGGCCGCCGATCACAGCGCCGACCTCACCGCGCTCCAGGCCGAGCGCGGTGAGGATCTCGCCGCCGGTCAGCTTCCGGACGTCGGCGATCCAGAAGTGCTCACACGGTGCGGCGCCGACGCACACCGCGCACCCGCAGCGGTCCGGGCCCCAGTGGCACGACACGCATTTGTTCGCGCCGGCGACCTCGCTGTGGGTGTCGATCGCGCGGCAGTTGCGGTGATCGGAGTTGGCGATCCACCCGGTCCCTGCGCGACCGAACCCTTCGGATGCGCCGGCCTTGACCCAGCGGCGCTGCTCGTCGCCCTGGAGCTTCTCCCAGTTCATGATCCGGTCGGGCTCGTCGATATGGACGACGGTGTCCGGGCTGCCGAGGTTGCACAGGTAGGTGGCCGCGGCCGCCAGGTCCCATTCGACCGCGGCGGCGACGTGCCAGCCGGCCTCCTTGAAGCCGAGGGAGAACCCGCCACCGCCGGCGAAGAAGTCGATCGCGATCGGCTTGGGCGCCGGCCTTGGGTGCCGCTCGGCCTGGGTGTTGGGGACCAGGAGGCCGGAGCGGCGCGCTGTCCACCGGTCCAGCGGCGGGGAGGTGAGGAGGATCATGCGATCAATCCGTTCGCGTACCCGTACCGGGCCAGGCCGCGGTAGGCGGAGGCCAGGTCGGTGGGGATCTTCGTCTCGTCAATCCAGGTGAACCCGTCGGGGTCAGTGCGGACGGCGCCGAGCTGGTGGAGCATGGCGTTCATCCGGTCGAGGTCCCGACCGAAGAAGTCGATCGGTCCGGGTGCGGCTGGTTCGGCGGCGATGTCGGTGGCGGCCGGGTCGCCCCACCAACACGAGGTCGTCACGGCACGCTCACCCCGTCACCCCAGGTGCTCGCGGACAGCCGAAGGCGCGGTGTTGCCTCCAGCTTGGTGATCGCGTCGGTGCACATCGCCTGCACCGCCCGCCATGCCGCGATCCGCTCGGGCCAGCCGGGATGCGCGTGGTCCCCGGTGATGTAGGACGGGTGCCACCCCTCCGGGTCCGGCCACAGCTCGTGCGGCCGCATCCGCTCTCGCCACGCCGGCTCGGCCAGTGACCCTGACCAGCTGACGATCGCGGGTCGGCGCGGGTCGGCGCCGATCAGGCCGGCCAGCTCGTCCCAGGCGAGGCGAGAGGTGAGCTTGTGCGGCCACCCACGGCCCGATCGCTCGCCTACTCGCTCGAAATGCAGTCCGTCCTGGCGGATGCCGTACCACCACGCTCCAGACCGGCTCACGTTCAGTCCCGCGCGGGAACGCCATTCCCGCAGGTGCACAACGGCCTCGAGCGCCTCGGGCACGACGTCGCGCAGGGCAGTCAGGCCGCCGACCCGGCGACAGACCTCGGGGTCGCCACCGAACAGGTCGAGCTGCACACCGGCGCCGGTCATCACACGCCCTGCCGGGCAGCAGCGAGCTCCCGCAGTTCCTGCTGATAGCGGCGGGACTCGGCATCCCACAGCGTCTCCCACGCCGCGTCGGCGGCCGCGGCGATACTGGCGGCCTGCCCTTCAGGCACCTTGCCGCTGGCGACCAACTCCTGCGCGGTCTCCCTCAGCTGCCTGATGAACGATTCCAGCAACGCAAAGCCCGCCCCGTCATCGGCGGCGGCGAGGAAATCCTCCGCGAGGCCACAGCGGTCTTCGTGGGTACGCGCACCCACCGCCGTCATCGAGCTGCGGCCGCACCCGACACAGCTGTAAGCCTGCTTTCCGAACTGCATCAATGGTCACCTTCCTGAAGGGGCGGGAACGCTGATCCCGCCTCGATGCGGCACCTCCCGCGACACTCCCAAGGGGGCCACCGCCCTCCTACTGTAACCCGGCCGCATAGGAATACCGGTGTACGCTTTAAAGGTCTCGTGGACACAGCGAATCCCAGCTGCTGGACCAGCTGCCGCGGCGATGATCACCAAGACGACGGACAGGCCGATGACCATGCCTGACCGCTGCGATCGCGCGTCACGGCGGCCGGCCCCAAAGGGGCATACCATCGGCCAGCTCGCCGCCGCACAGCCAATAGACTCCGACAGCAGCAGGGCGGCCCTTCCCCGTCGCCACGGTGACGAGTGGGGGAGAGGCCGATGCGCGTCTACGTGGAGCTGCCACCCGAGTGGGGACCCGGCCAGGTGATCCTCGCAGCGTGGATCCGCGCCGGATACCACGTCGACGAGGTCCGATCCCTCGGAACCGGCGAGCGCCGCATGGTCGTGCACGGTGGCTCCGCCGCACGCGGCGCAACCGCGATGTCGCCGACCAACGCCCAGGACCAGACCCGTAAATAGGCAGCGTATGGTTGGCGGGAAACACCGAAGGGCCCCTTGCGGGGCCCTTCGGGCGTGGTGAACATGTTTCAGTTCTTCGGCGGCTACTAGGAGCCGCCCCATCGGCGACGCCACGACACCACCTTGCTTCTAGGTTAGCGAGAACCTTGCCGGCTGGTGGCCGATCAGGCGTGACCAGTGATGTTCCCTTCCAGGACGCGGGCCGCTCACCGACCTCTCGGGGGTGGGCACCGGTCAAGCACCGAGGGGTCAAGCGTGAGCCCCTGACCAAACGGCAGTGGCCCGGAACCATCCGGTCCCGGGCCACAACCACTCCGAAGCGACAAGCGGCTACCCACCGGCACCCACCCGAACCCCCTCATCGAGAACAGCCTCGATCTCCTCCAACTCGTCGGCCGTCACGGTCACCAGCAGCCGGGTCAGCGCCAGCCACCGCACCCACACCAACTCCAGCCCCGGCCGGTCCCGCCACTGCCCATCCGTCACCTGCCCGCGGGCGAAGGCCAAAGACCGCTGCGCAAGATTCTCCACCTCGGCGGGCCCAGCCCACCGCGTCGCGGTGTACCGCCCGGGGTCAACGCGCATGCGGCCGGTGGCCAGCGCCCGGTACAACGTCCAGTGGTGCCCCGCCCCCAAAGGGCCGTCACCAGGGGCGCACCGGTCCGGCCGCCACTCGACCGCCACCTTGATCAGTTCGGTGACGAACAAGCCGACCTCCTCCCGGACCTCGGACCGCGCAGCATCGTCCGGGCTGGAGCGCGTGTCGTAGACGTGCCCGGCGATAGGGGCCGCGCCGGCGCCGTCGGCGCGGTCGCCGAGCAGGACACGTCCGCACCGGTCAGTGATGATCACGCCGACGGTGCGGCCGTCGCATTGCTTGCGGACCGTGGGGGAGGGGGCGGGGGAAGGCACCGGATCAGTCCTTTCAGGCACGTCAGGTGGGGCTGTTAGCTGAACCATCAGTGTTTCTCTGTTTTCATCTGGGATGATCAGTGGGTGAAGCTTTCGGAGTGGGCGCGGCGGAACGGGGTGCATTACCAGACCGCGTGGAAGTGGGCGCGGGACGGGCAGATGCCGGTCCCGGTAGTGAAGACCGCGACCGGCCGGTACCTGGTCCTGGAACCCGCCCCGGCCGAGGAGCCGCGCACGGTCGCGTACTGCCGGGTGTCCTCGGCCGACCAGAAACCCGACCTGGAACGGCAAGCGGGCCGGGTCGTGGCCGCAGCGACCGGGATGGGCCTGCCGGTCGCGGAGGTCGTGACCGAGGTCGGGTCCGCGCTGAACGGGAAGCGCCCGAAGTTGGCCCGGCTTCTGGCCGACCCGACGGCCGGGGTGATCGTGGTCGAGCACCGCGACCGCCTCACCCGGTTCGAGTTGGAATACCTGTCCGCCGCGCTCGCGGCGTCCGGCCGCCGGATCGTGGTGATCGATGACACCGAGGCCGAGGACGACCTGGTGCGGGATATGACCGAGGTTCTCACCTGGTTCTGCGCGCGGCTGTACGGGCGGCGCTCGGCCAAGCGGCGCGCCGCGGCGGCCCTGGATGCGGCGGGGGCGGCGTGACCGTCCGGCAGGGCTACCGGATCGAGTTGGCCCCGACTCCGGCGCAGGCCGCCCGGCTGGGGCAGCACGCGGGTCTGTCGCGGGTGGTGGAGAACTTCTGCCTGGAGAAGGTCAAGGCCGCCCTCGCCCAGCGGGAAGCCGAGCAGTCCTACGGCATCCCAGCCGGGGAACTGACCGCCGTGCCGTGGTCGGCTCCGGCGCTGGAGCGGCTGTGGCGCACCGAGCACGCCGACCGGTACCCGTGGTTCGCCGCCGAGGGGCTGTCGTCGCGGATCCCCAAGGAGGCGTGCCGGGTCCGCGCCGCCGGGTTCAAGAACTTCTTCGACTCCCGCAGCGGCAAGCGCAAAGGCGCACGCGTCGGGTTCCCTTCGTGGCGGAAACGCAAGCACGGTTCCCGGTTCCGCTACGACTCCGACCGCGCCCGCCCCGCCCATCACCGCGCCGTTCACCTGCCCGGGATCGGGAAGGTCCGCACCCGCGAAGACATGACCTGGCTCACCGGCCGCATCGCCGACGGCACCGCGCGGGTGATCGGCGCGACGGTGAAAGGGCAGGCGGGCCGCTGGTGGGTGTCGTTCCAGATCGAGACCGACCGCACAGAGGTCAACCGCGCGCGGCAGGCCGCGCAGGACGCTCCAGCGTGCGGGATCGATGTCGGGGTGAAGACGTTCGCAACGGTCGTGGACGACGACGGCACCGTCACCCATATCCACGCCCCCAAGCCGCTCAAGGCCGCGTTGCGCAAGCTCCGCCGCGCCAACCAGGCGCTGTCCCGCACGGCTAAAGGGTCGGCGAACCGGGCCAAGGCCACCCGCCGTGTCGCCAAGCTCCACCTGGACGTCGCGCACCAGCGCGCCGACTTCCTGCACAAGACCACCACGACGCTCGCGAGAACCAAACGAGCGATCGCGGTGGAGACCTTGAACGTGGCAGGCATGACCCGTAACCGGCGCCTGTCCCGCGCGATCGCTGATCTCGGGTTCGGCGAGTTCTACCGCCAGGTCGCCTACAAGGCCGACTGGTACGGGGCCGAGGTGTGGGCCGCCGACCGGTGGTTCCCCTCGTCCCGGCTGTGCGGGGACTGCGGGGCGGTCAATGCGGCGCTCACCCTCGCCGACCGGACCTGGCAGTGCGGCTGCGGCACCGTCCACAACCGTGACGTCAACGCCGCACGCAACCTGCTGACCGCCATGCAACGAGACCAGCAAGCCGCGTGACCGCACGTCGCCGGGCAGTTCCCCGGAGACGTCAAACGCCTGTGGAGGCGATGTAAGTCCCCGGCCCGCCGGGGCAGACGCCAGCGAATCAGGAACGAGGATCACTGAGATTCTCCGAACGGTGATTGGTGAAGTCCGCCCAGAACGTGTGACCGTTCGGCCCACCGGCCAGGCCGCAGTCGTGGACGAGGGAGTGAATAAGGGAAAGACCCCAGCCGCCGTGACGGCCGGGCTCGGGCTCGGGCGCGTCGGTGTCGCCCTCGTCGGTCACGGCGACGCGGACACCACCGTGCGGCAGCGCCCGAATCGAGACCGTCACCGTCCCGCCCACCAGCCCGGACCGCGAATGCCGCAACGCGTTCGTCGCGGCTTCGGTTACGACCAGCGCGGCGTTGTCAGCGAACTCTGCCGGTACGTGCTCCACGGTCCACGCACGGATCTGCGGCACCTGCGCGGCGTCGCCGGGATACCGCCGGATCAGAGTGGTCATCGGTCGTGCTCCCGTCCGTTACGCCACCGCGTGCGGTGTCGGGTTCGGCATGGGGTTGTTCGGCATGGGGTTGGAGGCGGGGTTGAGAAGTTTCGACGCGGCCACGAGCGCGTCGTACGCGCCCGCTGCATGGTCGGCCATTTCCTGCCACCGCTCCGCGGCGGCCGGGTCCTCGGCGTTGGCGATCGCGATGTCGGCGGCCGCACCGACCCCGTCTGCGAGCGCGCCGGTGGCGCGGCTCAACGCGGGCAGCAACCGGTCGTAGCTGCCGTCCCAGCCCTCCAGGCCCGCACGAAGCTGACGCGCGTCCTGCGACAGACCCACCGCGATCTTCACCGGGCTCGTCGCGCGCCGGGCCTGCCCCACCTCCCGGGCCAGGAACGAATACACCGCGCCCGGCACGCACTGCGCCGGCAGCATCGAGATCAGCTCCTGAATGCCAGCGACCACCGACACCGCTTCGTCGTGGCTGAGGGTGGGGCGGGGTTTGGGGGCGGCAGCTCCCATTGGTCCTCCTCTGCTTAGGGGGCTAGCATCAAGTAAGCGCGGGCCCGGTAGGCCTTGTCAAGGCCCATAGGCGAGTAGATGCTAGGGGACTAAGCATTCAGGTAGCGCCAGCAGTCGACGACCGGAGAGGAAGGCAACTTGGACGAGCGTGTGAGAGATGTCCGTGACATCTCCGACCCCCGCGTCCGGCTGAAGGAGGTGACCACCCTCCTGGCCTCGTTCCAAGACGCCACCACCGAGCTGGCACGGATCCGCCGCGAAACCCTCGGCGAGCTCAAAGGCCACGGCCTCACCCAGAAGGAGATCGCCGCAGTGGCCGGTCTGTCTCGCGGCCGTATCGGCCAGCTCGCGCAGGCCGGTCCACGCCCCGAGCGCGTGTTCCTCGGCGACAGCTGCCTCACCGTCGCAGTGGCCCGCAAGCGGCAGGAAGGTCGCCTCGAGCCGGTCATCGCCGAGGCGACGGTGCACGCGTCCAAGCGACTCACCGACCTCGCAGCTACCTACCAACTCGAGGTCGAAGTAGAGCCGATCTCGCCTCCCGGCATCATCGACCTGAATCGCGACAACCTGATCGTGATGGCCGGGCCTCGCATGTTCCCGATGGTCGGGCAGATCCTCAGCGGAGACCCCAGCGTGGCCTTCATTCAGGACGACTCCGGAGGGTGGTCGATCAAAGATCTCCACACTGGGCAGGAATTTCGCCCGCACACCATCGAGGGCAAGCACCACGACTTCGCCTACTTCGGGCGGCTACCGCGCCCCGACGGGAAAGGCACGTTCCTCTGCATCGCAGGCGTCCACGCAACCGGCACCCAGGGCGTCGTCGCCTACCTGGAGAAGGCGGTCGCCGAGGTCTACGCCGAGGTGAAGACCCGCCGCTTCTCGATGATCGTCGCCTGCGAGTACGACCCCGACACCTTGAAAGTCACCTCGGCCGAATCGGCCTCGCCCATCTACCGACGCGGGAGTTAGCCCATCATGGACGTCACCTTCGCCAGCCGACCGGGTCTGAAGACCCTCAACGAGGATTTCGTTGCCGCTACCAGCCAAGCCGCCGTCGTCCTCGACGGCGTCTCCGTCGCCAACGGCATGGACACTGGCTGCATCCACAGCACCAGCTGGTACGTGCGGCAACTCGGCGGCAGGCTCCTGCGCCGAGTGACCGACGACCTGCTGACGTCACTGGCCGACGCTCTCGCCGACACCATCGCCGAAGTCGCCAATCTCCACTCTGACACCTGCGACCTCACCCACCCGGGTACGCCCGCCGCGACCGTCGCGGTCCTGCGCACCACCGGTCACGTTGGCTACCTCGTCCTGTCCGACGCGGTCATCGCGCTCGACACCCGCCACGAGGGCGTCAAGGTCGTCAACGACGACCGGGTTGAGGCCACTGCCGTCAGCCACGCCCAGTCTGTCCTCGCCGCCCCGGCCGGCACCGCCGAGCGCCAGGGCCTGCGCCGCGAGATGATCCGCGAGCGGCAGATCCTCCGCAACACCGACGGTGGCTACTGGATCGCCTCCGCCTCGCCCGAGGCCGCCCGCTACGCCGTTACCGGCTCCCTGCGGCCCGGGCAGGTCCGGCAGGCCGCTGTCCTCACCGACGGCGCCGCCCGCACTGTCCAGTTCGGGCTCGACACCTGGACCGACGTGTTCACCACCCTTGATAAGGACGGCCCGGCCGAGTTGCTCAAGCGGGTCCGCCGGGCCGAGCGCGCCGACGCCGACTGCGCCGCTTACCCCCGCTCCAAGCCCTACGACGACGCGACAGTCGCGTACTGCCGCATCGACAACATCGACACCGAATGGTGAATCCGCGAATGATCAACAAGGCCGTTATCGCTGTTGCCGGCTACGGTTCCCGCTTCTTCCCGGTCGCCAAGACCCTCAACAAGTGCATGCTCCCGATCCTGGACCGGCCCGTCCTTCATCTGGCCGTTCAGGATTGCGTCGCGGCCGGTGCCGAACAGATCGCCATCGTCACCGCACCCGGTGACCTGCAGGTCCGGCACTACTTCACTCGCGACCACGAGCTCGAGCGCCACTTCCATGAGCGGGGTTGGGGCAACAAGTATGAGCCCATCGCACGGCTACACGACCTCGCCGACTTCACCTTCCTCGAACAGCCCCGTGACGGCCGCTACGGCACAGCCATCCCCGCCATGGTCGCCCGCGACTTCGTCGCCGACGACGATTTCCTGCTTCTGTCCGGAGACGACGTCCTCCTTCGCGACGATGGCGGTTCCGACCTCGCCGACCTCGTCCAGCACCGCGCTGCGGCCGGGACGGCCGCAGCGATCGCTGCGGCCACGGTCCCCGGCGCCGACGCCCACCGCTACGGCGTGCTTATCGAACGCCCCGGCCCGCTATCACTCCTCGACCACCTCGAAGAGAAACCCGCCGACTACACCGGTCCGACCGCCCACGTGAACATCAGCCGCTATCTCCTGCCCGGCTCATTCAGTACTTACCTGGACAAGGTCCGACCCGCCGGCAACGGCGAGTACCAACTCACCGACGCCATCCATGACCTCGCCCAGGACCACGACGCCCTCATCCATCCCATCCACGGCACCTACCACGACTGCGGCGATCCCGCCGGACTGCTGTCCGCTAACCTGGCCGCCGCGCGCATCACCGGGCTCACCGGCCCTGGCCTGTGAGGGACAGGCGATGGGTGGTCGTCATGGCCGGCGGGATTAGAGCGGCCCAGCCCCCCGGGTGGTTGGTGCGTCGCTGGCGTACTGATCGCTGAAACAACCCAGACAGCACCACTCCTGTCGCACGTTCCCCCCTCGGATGTCGCCGCTGGTCAGTACGGTCGACGACGACATACCCCCTGTCACATCGAACCGGAGCGATCCTGTGCCCCAGACCCGCAACGACGCCCATCTGTGGGCCAGCATGATCAGTCCCTTGAAGGCCGCGGGTGTCGAGGATGCCGAGACACTCGCCCGCGTCCTGGTCGCCGTCGTCCGGCGCGAGCAGACCCCGGGCGCAGCGCACTTCGGTCCCGGCGAGGAGATCCCTTCCGACGTCGTCGCCGTTTCCGATCTGGACGGCGATGTCTGGGAGCGCCAAGCCACTGACCGGACCAGCGGGCAGCGCGATCACTGGAGAATGCGCGACCACGACCCCGACGAGCACGACAGCGCCGCGGCCGGTGTGTACGTCACGCCGTCCCTGCTAACCGCCTACGGCCCGGTCACCGCCATGCATCCGCAATGAGCAGCGAGACCGAGAGGACGCCCGGCGCGGTCCCGGCGGCCGAGGCGCCGCCGTGGAAGGCGCCGCATCCGCGTGAGCTGCCCGAGTGGCGGCTGAAGCTGTTCGAGCACACCGGCAGCGAGGACTTCCTGCGGCAGATGAGCGCGTCGGTCAACGCCGGGCAGTGCACGATGCTGCCCACCGTCGACGGGACGCAGGAGTACACGCCCGGCGCGATCGCCGCGCAGTTGCTGGCCCGGCAGGAGTTGGCGCGATTGTCGGAGGCGCGGATGTATCACGTGTCGGCGGACATGACCGCGCTGGCGTGCGCGGTGGCCGCCAAGCCGCCGATCGAGCCGGTGCTTCAGCGGCGACTGCCCTCGCCGGCGGGGTTGATGGTGTTCGAGTCGCCGATCGGAGGCTACGTCCAGGACGTCGCCGAGGTGCTGCGCCACGGCGTCGGGGACCTGGAACCCGCGTGCGAAGGGCTGACGGTCACCACGCCGATCGTTGCGGTGTCCTGGTCGCTGTGGGACCCGCAGGCCATCACCGTCAGCGACCCGGGTCACATGGTGCGGTGGTGGCACCAGGCCCGCGAAGGCGATCTGACGCCGGTCTCGCTGCACTTGCGCGGGGTGTGGCTGACCTTCTACACCTGCAGCGAGGACCGCTGGGAGCTGTTCCCGCCCGACACTGCCATCGCCCACGCCCCCAACGGCGACATTCTCACCGCCGGACAGATCTCGCAGTGGAAGCAGCACGCGCCCGCCCCTTTGGTGTGGGACAACGAGATGGTGCTGGCCTTCGGTGCGCCGTTCGCCGAGCGGCCGCGCGCCGACACCTCCCAGCAGTGGGCCCAGGTTGTCTACACCGCCTGGCAGCTGATCACCCAGCAGTCCGGCAAACGGCCGGTCGCCGAGGTCGACGAGTTCCCGCGTAACCGAGCCGGACGCAAACGCGACGACCGGCGCGGCGTGGCCGACGGCACCGTGCGCGTCATCAACGTGCACGCGCCTCTGCGCCCACCGTCCAGGGCCCGCGATCGGGACGAGGCGGACTCCAGCGGCCGCCGCGCGCCCGTCTACACCTGCCGGTGGCCGGTCCCGCCGTACCGGCGGTTCACCTGCCTCAACCCCCGCAAGCACACCGCCGGCGAATGCGACCACGAGGACCAGATCGTCGGGTTCTCCATCCGCGGCCCCGAAGGCGCGCCCCTCAAGCTGGACGGGCCCGTGCGCGTCTGGGACCACCAGCCCGACAACGGGGAGGCCAACCGTGACGGGCAGGAGCTTGAATGATCCCGCACTCGGGTGACCGGCCGCCTCGGTGGTGCGGGGTGGGCAATCGCGGCGACGTCCCCTACGTCGAGGCCCTGGCCTTTTGGGGGTGGGCCGTAGACGAGCGCCTCGTGCCCCGCAGCTACGCCCTGGGCGTGCTGTGCGAGCATCCGCTGATGTTCAGCCACATGTGGTGGGGGGAGCCGCTTGCCGACCGGTGGGAACGCCTCTGCCAGGCCGCTGACGATCTGGCCGACTGGGAGAACATCGCAGTCGCCATGGCGATCGTCGAGGGGCAGGACTTCTGGGATTTCCTACAATCTGAGTGGGACATCCATCAGGAGCTGTCATCCCTCCCGGTGAAGATCGCGTTCTGCGACGAGCGGCTGGAAGCCGAGCAGGCACTGCAACCCGCCGCGACTCGCGAGGACCCAGTAGACCCGCCCACCGGCGACGGGCCGGACGCGACCTTGTGACCACCATCCCCAACGTCGTTGACCAGGCCGTGTGCGGCGTCCCCGAGCCGCCCCGGGAACGACTCCAGCAGCTTCAACGCGGCACCGCCAGATGAGCGAGAGCCCGGCCAGGTGGTTCCGGCCGGGCTTTCGGTCCCTGTCACTTGCTGCCGGCGCCCTTCAGCCAGCTGCGCATGGCACGTTCGACGCGCTTGCGGTCGCGGTGCTGGATCCGGATGGGGGCGCCGACGTCGGCGGGGGAGCGGGGCCCAGTGCTCGGCGTTGTGGATCCCGATGGGTCCGAGCCCGGGGACAGAGCCGCCGCTGAGTCGAAGCGGAGGGCCGTCCACATGCTGTATCCGCGTAAACGCCAGCGACAGCTACGCGAGCTCCTCCAGCTCGCCTGGCTCGGCCTGCACTGCGGCGGGCATGCCGGGGTCGACCCGCATCGGGCCGGTAGCCAGCGCCCGGTACAGCGTCCAGAGGTGCCGCGTCGGCACCGGTTCGGCCGCATCACCGAGCCCCACACCGTCCTCAAGAGCCCCTCAAGCCCGCTCACAACAAGGACGGCGTGAAGTATGCTCCCCAGCCGCTCCAGCGCCCCATCAGCGATCGTGCGGACCGCCCGCACGATCGGACGGGGCCGTGCAGGTGCGCGTCATCCGTCCTCTCGCGTTCCGGACGTGAACGCGGATGCGCCCACAAGCGCGGCAGCGGAAGTCCACATCGGGATCACTGTTGACAGGGTTCGGCTGGCACCGTCCCCCCTTGACAGACCCTGGCCACACTCTTGCCGGAACCTCTTGGGGGCAGCCTCCGCAAGGTAGATCACCGCTTCTGGGTGTCACCCCTCCCCGGGGGGCCGAGACTGATCGGATCCGGTTCACCCGCCTCCCCCAGCCCGCCATGGGCGGCGTCCTGAGCCCGCCCTGATGTCCTGGGCCGGGGGGTGTACCGCGCCAAGCGGCGCGTCCCGGCGCACCGCTCTGCGCATCACCCAGCGACCCAATGCGCGCCTTGAACGCGCTCACTCACCGCGCTCAAGGCGCGCACGTTCCATTGCGCACGCCGGTGTGTCGATCTCGGACGTGCGGTGCGGGCGCGCCCTCACAGGCGCGCCCGGTCGTGAGGCGCGTGGTTGCGGGCATCCTGCGTCCGCATGTGCCTGTGCCCGCCCCTTGCCGTGCGCGTGCGGCCTCTTGCCTCACATGGTCCTTTTCGGATCCGTGGCGGCCGAGGCGCTCAAGGCAAGGATCCAGTCAAGGGCTGCTCAGCAGCGTGGACCCCAACACCGCAACAGGGGAGTCCACATGGGTCTGACCAGCTCAAACACCGACACGAGTCCGGGGAGTCGACGCAGTGAGGCGCGTCCGCCCTTTGGAGTGGTCGGACAGTTGAACCGCGAATGGCTGGCGCTGCGCAACGATTCGGGTGCTGCTGCAGTCGTCCGGTCTTGGGCGCGACACGAGCCCGCGCTCGCGGACATCGCGGATCTGGAGGAGCTGGAGGCGCGCGTGCGCGCGCTCCCCAGCGAGGAATGCGACGCGCTCCTGCTCGCATTGATCAGGCGCGCGCATGCCGAGGAGCACGCGCGTGCGCGTGACCTCGCCACGCGCACGCTCATCCAACTCATGCTGCCGAAGGCGATCAGGATCGCGCGTTCACAGCTGAACCGGTTCCGTGATCACGACGAATGCTTCGCCACCGTGATCGGCTGCTTGAGCGAAGTCATCCGCTGCTACCCGCTGCAGCGTCGTCCGGCCCGGGTGGCCGCCAACCTCAGCCTCGACACGCTCAACACCGTTCGGCGGGTATCGCTGAGCGCCGTCGAGATCCCGATGGCGCCCGACGCCCTGGACCATTTCCTCGCCGGCGCGGAGGAGCCCGCCGAGTGGGCGCCCAAACCGCGGGCCTCCGTGAACCTCTTGGTCGAGGCGCTCGACTTGCGGATCGTCGAGTCCGACGACGAGTTCGTCGAGGAGACACTCCTGGCCGCAGCAGGGCCGGACAATCCGCGGGAGCGTCTGGTGCATCTGCTGGTGTGGGCCGTGGAACAGCAGGTGATCAACGCCGAGGACGCAGCTCTGCTTGCTCGCACCTACCGGCCCTCGGCCACCGGCGATCACGACCTGGCCACCGAACGGGGATGCCGCATCAATACCCTCCGGCAACGCCGCCGCCGCGCGATCCAGCGCCTGAGTCGCGCCGCGGAGACGTTCCCCGGGGCGGCCTGACAAGACGCTCCTGAGGAATCCGCGTCGGCCTGTCACTTTCTGCTGCCGTGACGGCACCTCTGTGAGGTGTCCGCCCCGGTATCGACAACGTGCTGCACATCTGCGGTGACAGGTCTTGGAGATCGTGTGAACGACGCCCGGCACTCCCAAGGAACATCGCCTCTGCCCACCCACCCACCCCTGAACGACGACGAACTGTGCCTGCTGAGGGCTCACCGAATGACCCGAGACCTGGCCGTCCGGTTGCTGGCTCGACCCCACGCCCCCGAGACCAATCAAGCGCTTCAGGAGTACCTCTCCGGGCCGGCCGGCGAGGCCGCAGCAGCCTTCAGCGCGCTGATGGAGCAAGGGCCTGAACAGTTGCAGCAGCGGATCAACGAGATTCTGCGAGCGTCTTCCAACCTCTCAGGGTTGCCCTGCCACGAGGACGATGATTCTCGTGAGACGTCCGGCAGCGAGGAAGACCAGCCGGTCCCTGAGCACGATGGTGGAACCGGCGGCCGATCGCCGGGGACCGGCGCATGACCACGCGCCGGCGCGGAAGGATCCCGACGGCAGGCACCCTCGAAGCCACCCAAACGGACCGAGCAGGTGCTGCCCGCCGGGCAGCGTCGTGGACGCCACCGGCCACCAAGGCGGCCCTGTTCACCACTCTCGGCAAGGTTGCGATTTGGGGGATGCTCGGCTGCGGGCCGCTTGCGTTGATCACTGCGGCGGTGGCCAGCCCGAATCCCGCATCGACCGCGACCTCCACCGGCCCTCCCGCCCGATCACCGCTTGCCCCGGCTGGGTGGGCAGAGCTCTATGTCGCCGCGTACCTCCAGGCTGGCGATAACAGCACGGCCGTGCAGCAGTTCTTCCCCGCCGCACCCCCCTCCTTGCGTGCCGCAGGGCGCCGCCAGGCGACCCGGACGGTGACCGTCGCCGCCTCGGAGGTCAACCCCGGGTACTGGAGCGTCACGGTCGCCGCCGATGTCATGGACACCAGCGGCCCCACGACCAAATCCGCTGGTGTCCACTACTTCATGGTCCCGGTCCTCGCCCTGGGAGGGCCGGAATCAGGCGGCACGGGCGCCGCTGGACGGCGTCCAGGATTTGTCGCAACCGCTCTTCCTGCAGAAGTGGCCGCGCCGAGTGTGAGCGGCGCTCCGGAGCTCGGCTATGACGGCACCACTCCCATCACACGGGGACCGCTTCAAGACACCATCAGCCAGTTCCTCAACGCCTACCTGGCCGGCAGCGGCGACTTGGGCCGCTATCTGTCACCGAGCACTCAACTGCATCCGGTGACTCCCGCCCCCTACCGATCCGTTCAGGTCACCAGCATCAACGCGAAAGGTCAGCTCGCCGACGCCGACTCCTCGGTCCCGGCCGACGGAACGGTCACCCACGTGTTGGCCACCGTGGACGCCGTCGACGGTGCCCAGCAGCGGTGGCCGCTCACTTACGCGCTGGCCCTCACGGCACGGGCCGGGCGCTGGGAGGTCACCCGCATGCAGAACGCACCCGCGTTGGCCCCGTCGACCGACCCCCGAACCTCGACCGACCCGCGAACCTCGCCGCCGATCACTTCCCCGAGCCCGGACACGCCTGCAACCTCCAGCCCCGCAGCTCCCGTTCCGGAAACCCCTGCGCCCGACCCCACCCCACCGCCCGCAACCGACCCCACGCAGCCGCCCACCTCACCGTGAGCCACGCGGAAACGCCTTCCCCAGATCCCGTTCCACGCCACTAGAAAGGACACGCCCCATGGGAGTCCTCGACTGGTACGAGCAGAAGCTTCAGGAAATCAACAACCTGATCGGCCCGACGCTGATGGTTATCGCCCTCGCGTTCGTGATCTTCGCCTATGTGTCCTTCCGCAGCTGGAAGAAGGCGATGATCGCCGGGATCGGCGGAGCGATCGTCCTAGCCGTCGTCACCAAGATCAGCGGGTTGTCGGAGCTGGTCGAAAACGAGTTCTCCTCCGGCCAGCCCCAACAGCCGGGGGTGGTCCTGGTCGTTGACCACGCTTCCGTCGACCCACGTACCGCCGGTGGCCGGCCGGACCACCCAAAGGCCTGAACGATGACCTCCACCCCGGCGTATGACGGCGCTGGGTCAGCGCGGGTCGGCCGGTCCTACACGCGGGCCAGGCGGTTCCCTTGGGTCGTCGGGAAAATCCAGGGCTGGCAGATTCCGTTCGGGCCCTACACCGCCACCCAGCTCGGTGTACTGATCGCCGGGATCTGGCTTCTGGTGCAGACCTTCTCCTTGTGGAGTCGTCTCGGTGCCCTTGGTCTGGTGTTCGTCGCCGCACCCCCCGCCGCCACCTGGGCTGTGCGGCACGCCAAAATCGACGGCCGCACACCGATCCGCGCGCTCGGCGGCTACGTCGCCCTGCTCCTGGAGCCGGCCGGTGGCCGGATCGGAGGGCGGCAAGCCAGCAGTCCGCGGCCAACCCTGATGACCGGCAAGGTCCGCCTGGACGCGCCGCCCCGCACTCAAGCTGCTACCGGCATCACCACGGAGGGGCGGCCGACGCGCAGCGCCCAACGTGGGGCTGCACGGCCGCCCGCAGCGCAGACGGCGGTGCGGCACGCCTCCTCGGCGGACTCCGGCTCGGCGGACTCCGGCCCGTTGCCCCCGCGGGCACGCACCGGAACGGCGCGTCCAACGGGGCCTTCCCGCTCCGCCGCCGCGGCCAATAGCAATCCCGGCGAGGACACCGGCTCGGCGGACTCTGCCGCACCCCGACCCGCGCCCGCTCCCACCGGGCTGCAAACACTGCTGTCCGCCGTTGAGAAAACACCCGAACGCTGAAGGAGACGCCCCGTGCGGATGCCGTTGCGGCACTTGGTCGGCAACCTGGCATGGACCATGTCGGGCACCGTATGGGCCGTCTGGCGTGTCCAGCCGGTCTCATATGCCCATGTCAGCGCACGGGCACGCGACGAGCTGCACGCGGCCACGACCGCCATCCTCAAGCGGCTCACCGGAGAGCCGATGCTGCTCAGCCTCTGCGCGCAAGTCAACGCCGGCGACGTCGTCCAGAGCATGATCGACAACGTCGACTTGGACGACCACCCGGAATGGATCGAGGTCGCCGACGCCGCCCTGGACTGGCTGGGAAACCTCGATCTGTCCGAACGGACGCACTGGCTGGCCGTCCCACTGTCTGCGGACAAACAGCGGCTCACCCTGCGCACCGGGCTGGACTCGGCGCTCACCTCGTTCACCGACGCCTTGGGCATCGCACCTCCCGCAGTGACAGCGGTAGAGGTGGCCGCCTACGAGGCCAAAGCAACTCGGCTTCAAGGGCAACTCGCGGGCGAGCCCGACTTCCGGCCAGCAACCCCCGCAGAAGTGCTGTGGATCTTCTCCCACGCCTTGTGCCGCGGTCTCCCCGAGCCGCTGTTGGCCGACGCAGCCGACGACGCCACCGGAGGCGCCCGCATCATCAACGGCATGCTGCGCGGTCCCAGTCTCGCCGCGCTCGCCCAGGCGCGCCTGGCCGAAGGAGGCCGCCCCGGCACCAGCGGCCCGTGGTGGCGGTCGGGCGGTGTTTCACCGCTGCGACGCCGGTGGCTGCAGATCGAAACCGAAACAGGCACCTCCTACCAGGCCTTCCTCACGTTGGCGGAGATGCCCACCACCTTCCGGTTCCCCAACAGCGAATTCCTTGCCGGGTTGGACGGGTTCCCCTTCGGGGTCGATTACGCCTCCCGGCTGACCGTGGTGACCAACGCGGAGGCAGAGGCCAAGTCCCGCCGCAAGGCCCGGGAACTCGTGGCACTCACCGAGGAGTACGAGGGCGAAACCGCCGGCATCCCCCAAAGCCTCATCGACGCGGCGGCCGACCTAGACGACCAACGGTCACGCCTCCAGGCCTCCTCCACCGAAGTCGAGATCCAGTCGGCGACCGTGCTCTGCGTGTGGGGCACCACCCCCGAAGAATGCGAGAGCCGCGCGGAGCTGGTCCGCTCGGCCCTCGGAGCCGCCGAATACCAGGCAGTGAGGCCTGTCGGTGCGCAACGGTCGCTCTTCGAGGCGATGCTGCCCGGCTCGGCCTCTCCCAGCGCTTTGAAGGAATTCACCCAGTTTCAGCTCGCATCCGACTACGCCATGGCGATGCCCTGGGCGTGCGCCGATGTCGGCGACCCCACCGGAATGCTGCTGGGTGTCAACCTGGACGGCGGCGCCGACCGGCCCGTTCTGCTCGACCTGGCAAACGCTCCCCGGCAGGACGCGTCAGCCTCCCTCGGCGCCGTGGGGGAACTGGGCGCCGGGAAAAGCGTGCTTCTCAAGGTCATCCAAAGCAGCATCCTCGACCGTGGTGGCCGCGTCATCGCGGTAGACCGCACCCCGGTCGGTGAATGGGCGCACTTCGCCGAGGCTGCCGCTGCAGGCCGCCACCAGATCATCCGAGCCGACCAATCCGCCGACCTCACACTGGACCCACTGCGTGTGTTCCCGCCGGCGACCCGCGCCCGCTACGCCAAGTCCTATCTCACCCTGCAGCTGGGAGTTGCGCCCATGTCGCCGGCGGGCCTGGCGCTCGCTCAAGCAGCGGATGCCGCGGCCACCTCCAGCCGCCCCCACATGCGGCAGGTCATCGACGAACTCGACGCCATCGCCCGCACCGAACCGGGCACCCGGCGCGGCGAGCACGCCGCCGAACTCGCCGACCTCTTGCGGATCGTGGCCACCGACAAACTCGGCCAGATGGTCTTCGGTGACCAGCCGCCACTGCGGCTATCAGGGGACTTCTGCGTCTTCCACACCTCGGGGCTCACGCTCCCCAAGAAGGAGGTATTCACCTCCGAGTACCACATGTCCCGCCAACCCTTGGAGACGTTGATCGGGCGTGCGGTCCTCTACGTCATCGCCGCGATCGCCCGTGAAGTGGCCTTCGCTGATTCTGACCGGTTCGCCGCCGTGGCACTGGATGAATGCTACTGGCTGACCGGAAGCACCGAGGGGCAAGACCTGGTCCTCGAACTCGTCCGCGACGGCCGCAAGCACGCCGCCGGTGCACTGTTGGGCAGCCACGACCCCGACGACTTCGGCAACGAAACCATCCGGGGCCTGCTGTCGAACCGGTTCCTTCTCCGCCACCGCGACAGCACCCTGGCCCGCAAAGGCCTGGACTTCCTGAACCTGAACGCCGACGACGCTCATCTGCTGGATCTCGTCACCACCGAGTTGTCACCGCTGAAGGACCAGCACCGCAAGGGCGAGGCACTGTTCATGGACACCCGCCGCCGCATCGGCCGGGTCAAGATCCTCATTCCGCCGGTGCCGCGGATCACCGAATCGATTCTCACCACCCCCGGGGCGCCCGCGCACGGCGGCGAGGGCAATCCTGTGCCAGCGGCAGACGGGTGACGCCTGTGAAGGCTCGCCTGGTGCCCATCCGCTGCCGCACCGCGCGCTGGGCCGCAGCGACACTCCTCCTCCTGCTGGCGCTCATCACGCTGCTCGGCACCTCAGCTCAGGCGGAACCCTCCCCCACCCCCCAGCCGAGCGCCACGAGCACACCTGCGCCCACCCCGGCACCGGATCCGGACACCAGCACCGCACCACCCCAGACGACCCCCGCCGAACCGCCCGGTACCGGCCCTGCCGCGCCCGGTGACAGTGACCGTCCGCCAGCATCCGACGGGCAAGGAGTGCTGGGGCCGCTCACCGCGACCGACCCCGACGGGGTGCCCCTCGACCATTACGACATCACCGCCGACCACGGGGCCTGGAACGAGGTCGACCGCAAACTCCTGCTGTGGTTCACCAACGGGCTCTTTTCACTGGTCCGCGTCCTTATCGGGCTGGTTGCCTGGCTGTTGAACTGGGGATTCCAGTTCGGCCCCGCCCATATCGGGATCGAGCCAGCCCAGCAGGTCGCCGATGCCTACCAGACGCAGGTCATCGACCGTCTCGGCCTGCCGGTCTTCTTCCTGACACTGGCAGCGGCCTGGTGCGGCGTCATGTTCCTGCGCGGCCGGAAAGGACGGGGGGCGGGAGAGCTCGGGATCACCCTGCTGATCTCAGCGCTCGCAGCCACACTGCTCGCCCAACCCACCCAGGTGCTGCTCGGCGACCACGGTGTCCTCGGCCAGACCCACGACACCTCGATGGCCATCGCCTCCATCACCGCCACCGGCGGCCGCTCCGCCGCGACCGACCCCAAACAAGCATCCAAGCCCCTGACCGACACCCTCGTCACAACCTTCGTCGTCGACGCACATCAGATGCTCAACTACGGCGAGGACCTGGACGCCCCAGGCAAGCCGAGCGAATGCCTGTCGACCTACAAGAAGATCGTTAAGGAGGGGCCGTGGGGCGGAGACGACGAGCCCCGCAACTGGATGAGCCAGGCCGGATGCAAGAAGCTCGCCGACTACAACCACGACCCGACCTGGGACCGGCTACTCGGCGCCCTGCTGCTGCTGATCGCGGCCCTGCTGATAGCAGTGCTCATCCTGCTCATGGTGGGCATCCTGCTGACCGCAACGGCGGCCCTCGCCTTCTACGCCATGCTCGGCCATGCCGTGTTCGTGATCGCCCTGCTCCCCGGCGGCGGCCGAGGCGTGCTGTGGCGTTGGGTGGGCGGCATCATCAAGGTCGTCCTGGTTCTATTCGCCGTCGTGGTCTTTCTGCCCCTGCTGTCGATCTTCATCGGGGCATTGGTCAACTCGACCGAAGGGCAGCCTCTGGTCGTGCGTTTCTTCCTCATCGACGTTGTCGCCGCCGCCGGCCTGGTCTACCACCGCAAGCTGGTCACGTTCGGGACCAGAGCCGGCTACCGCATCGCCCGCCGGTTGGAGCGCTCTCGGATCGGTGGATCACTGGGCGGCGGATACGGGTACGGCGGGTACGGCGGCGACGGGTACGGCGGATACGGCGGGTACGGGTACGGCGGCGGCATGGGGATGGGATGGCTCGGCAGCGGAGACCCCAGCGGGCTGAGTCCCGTGTCGTTCGGTGCACTCCACACTGGCGCGCGCAGAGAAATCCATCGGGTTACCGACCCGGTGACCTGGACAGCGCGAACCGCCAAACGTGCCTGGGTAGGGCCGGCCAGCGCCACCAGCAAGGCGCAACGGCGACTCCCCGAAGATGCCAGTGAACTCCGCAGCCGGATGTATCGAACCCGCGCCGGACGAGTCGCTTGGCGCGGCGGCAAGAGCGTTACCACTGCGGGCCGACTGGGGTTTGAGTACACGCTGGGCTTGCCGGTCACCCTCGAACGCGATTACACCACGGCGCGCGGCGCCGCCGCCGACGGCGCAGAAAAGGCAAAGGACGCCGCGGCGGTCGTGTGGGACCGAGGCCGAGCGGTCCGCGACTACAGTGCCCACTGGGCCCGGAACACCGGCATGACCGCGGCGGCGCGCGCGGCGGCGGGAGGCGGCCGCGCGGTCGGCGATCAGGTGAAGTTCGTGGTTGGCTCGACTCCCCAAGACAGCGCCCGGGCCGCCCAGCGTGCGGCCCAATCGGGCAAGGAGGAGCTGCAGCAAAGAATCGGCCTCGCCAAACTCCGCAACGCATTCGACCCTGAGACCGCCCGCCGCTACCTTGACGAGCGTCCCTCTCCCAGCGGCAGCAGCCACCGGGTGCAGATGCAGCCGGCCACTGGGGACAAACTCAAGGCAGGTGCCGCCAGCGTCGGCAAGCACACCGGCCGGGGCGCGTTCAGCGGTTCAATCAAGGGCGCGGCAAAGGGCTTCGCCACAGGCGGCACCACCGGCGCCAAGATCGGGGCCCAACGCGGCGCCATGGAGGGCGCCCGGGAGGGAGCCCAGAGAGGCGCCGACCCAGCCCAGCTCGCCAAGGAACTTCAGGCCCGCATGAAAGCCAAGAAGAAGCCACCACCCTCGACCTGACCCGGCTCTCATCAACCAAAAAAGCAAGCACGAGGGTCGCAAGCACGAAGTCGGAGGTGCCAGGGGCAAGCCCCGCGACCTGGCCGCAGACTGCCGGGCCGCAGGCTGTCAGTGCGGAGACCGCGGCGCGCGTTGATGACCGAGGCATGGAACGCGGCTGTCAACGGGGGGATCGGCAGGCCGCCGAGGTCCTGTCATCTGAACGGGGCCAGCCAGACCTCTTTCGTGGAGAACCCGATCTCACCGAGGAGGTCTCCTGTGGTCAGCTCATTCGAATCCCAAGCCAGCGCCAGCGCTTCCGGACGCCACGGCCGGGGTGGCCCCTGCCATGGTCCCAGCCACGGGCCCGCCCACAGCCCCAGCGAGAGCCCCACCCGCGGTCCCTCCGGCACACTCTGCGGGACGGGGCATATCCGCAGGTCAGCAGGCTGCGGCAAGGTGCATGCCGGGGGCCGACTTATTCTTCCGGTCGTCGGCCCGTGGGCCGACTGGGAAAATCCTGCGCCGAAGGCGCTCGACTGGCTCGAAGCGGTCGCGATTCCGCTAGCAGTGACCATCGCGGTCTGTCTGATCGCGGTCTGGGTTATCGGACGGATACGGATCAAACATCATCTACGCCGCCGAGTCTCATACGACCTGCTTCCCGCCACCTCCTTCGAAGCGAAGCCAGAAGAGATCTTGCGCTTCGCCGCCCAGCTGGCGCGCACCCGGCCGCAAGCATCGCGACTCATCCCCCGCCGGGCGGCGTCGGTGCGGATCCGGTGGTACACCGACGATGATGGCCTACTTCGCATGAGAGTGGAGGGGCCTGCCAACGCCGCGTCGGTGTTGCGGCATCGGACCTACCCCGATGTGGAGATCCGGCAGCCCTCACCGGTGGGAAGACCAGGCGAGACGACCCCTGGGGAGGATTCGCCTCCCGGTGCCGGCGGTGACGTTTCTGATTGGGGCCGGCCCGGCTGACGCTCTCCCTGGCCGGCCAGCGGGCAGACCAGCCAGGGAGAGTCCGCCCCGGGCCAGCGCCGCCCGTTGCGCCGCGGCGATCGCACTGGAAACTCGGATGCCCTAGGCGGCGCAGCGGCAACAGACTCACAGCTGAGTCACCGCCTGGTCTGCCTTATCGCCTCACACCTCTTGCCGATCATCTTTGACCGGTGTACACTTTAGAGTGTACAGCGGGGCAAGCGACCCCGGCCCGCCAGCGAGGGGGATGAAATGACGAGGACCTTCTCGGCCCGCACCATCCACGAGGCGACCCAGACCGTCGAGTTCATCCACACCGTGATTGCGCGCGGTGCGGCTCATCTGATGGCCAAGGACGCCCGCATCCAGCCGGGCGGGGCGGTCACCGCCATGATGCAAGGCACCTTCGAACGAATCCGCATCGAGCGGCCCCACGTGATGGCGACCTACTGGCGCGCCCTGGCGCTGCTGGGGATCGGGCGGGGCGAGATGACCTACCACCGGTTCCTCAGCTACGTCGACCCCGACATTCGACTCCGCCTCACCACAGACCGAAAAGTCGCTGGCTGACCACCAGTGAGGGATAGATGGCCTCCCCCACGGGAGGGAGAGAGCCCCGCCGTCCGAGCGGGGCTCTCTCGGCGTTTCTGCCGCGTTCATGGCGCACACAGGTGACATGGTCGGAGGAGAGATCACCCCGAGGGACGAATAGCCCGAAAGGGGGAATCCTCCTCGTCTCCGACGAGATCGAGACTCACCCCCGGTGTCACCTGCAAGCCCTGACCCCGCGCCTCTGTTAGGCGAACCGAGTCGTTGCTACCACGCGCACAGGAGGACAGATCGACTCTCAAGCATCGGCCGCAGGTCCGGCGACCGCACGGACGGTGCCCGCCTGGCGGCTCGTCTCCACCAGTTTGAACCCGGACGGCAGTACAAGAGGAAGCAGGCTCGCGTTCCCCAGCGAGGACGGCCCGGGATCACGGATGTGCACGACGATCCAGTCGACCAGGCCCGCCGCGGCGAACACGGCGCCGAGCGTTACGTCACCCAACAGCAGCAGCGACCGGACACCCCCACGGTGGAGCGCCTGAACCGCCGCCGCGGGCGCGGCGGGATCGACGTCCTGCAGGCGCAGGATGCCGGGGCCGTGTGTGTCTCGGACGGCCTCGGTGACCCGGCCGTCCTCGGCCAAGATCGCGTCGGCATGCGCCCGCAAAGCCTCGGTGGCGAGCAGTTCGCCGGTCAGCGTGCCGGCGGCTGGGCCAGCCGAGCGGAAAGCCCACGTCACGCGGGGACGACCGGACACGGTCGCGGCGAGCCACGTGCCGAGCACCGTGAGCGCCTCGTCCTCAAGCACGCCGGTCACGACGTCAACGCCGGCGGCGCGCAGGACGGCGGCGCCGCCCTCACCACGCGAGGTCGGGTCCATGGCCGCGATGAGCACGCGGGAGATCCCGGCGTCCAGGAGAGCCTGCCGGCACGGCGGGGTCCGGCCAGTGTGGTTGCAGGGTTCGAGGGTCACCGCCGCCGTACCGCCGCGCGCGCGGCACCCGGCCGCGGTGAGCGCGTTGACCTCCGCATGCGGATCCCCCTTGCGCAGGTGGTAACCCTCACCGGCGACAGCGCCGTCGGCGTCCAGGACCACGCACCCGACCGGCGGGTTAGGGCTGGTGCGACCGAGCCCGAACGCCGACACCGCGATAGCGCGGCGCATTGCGGCGACTTCGCCAGGGGTGGGCGTGGGCATCATGCCTGCTCGAGTTCGGCGAGCAGTTCAGTGACCGGATCCAGGTGGCGATGCGGCCGCAGGCCGGCGGCGACGGTGGTGACCATGCCGCCGATTCTGGCTGAGCCGCTGCCCTGTGCGATCGTCAGGGCCTCACCCGCGGCGACCGCGGCGGGTTCGGGCTGGTCGTCGGCAAGGTAGGCCGCGGCGAGCTCGGCGTGGGCGACGCCGCGGTCGCGCTGGTAGGCGACCGGCAGCCCCGAAAGCGCGGCCGCGAGGGCGGGGATGGCGCGGTCCGGGCGGCCGAGCCGCGACAAGCAGCGCCCGCGCTGCATATCCAGATACGCCGGCGTGCAGAACGCCCCGTGGCCGGCGGCCGCGTCCGCGGCGTCGTCGGTCGCTGCGAAGGTGCGTGCCTGCTCCAGCGCCGCGTGGCAGGCCGTCTCGTCGGAGTCGAGGGCGTGTCCGTGCGCGGTCTGCTGCAGGATCGCGGCCAGCATCAGGGACGGTTCGTCGCGCTGTTCTCGGCGTGCGGCCTCGGCGAGTCCGAGCATCTCAGCCGCGGCGTCGGCCTGCTGGCTGCGGCGGAACAGCACCCAGGCGACCATGTGGCGGTCGCCGGCTTCCACCGCCCAGTCCATGGCCTGGCTGGTCCACCTGCGGGACCGGGAGAGATTGCCGGCGTCCTCGTGCAGCCACGCGGCGGACTCGGCGTAGCGGGCGGCGAGCCGCAGCACCCGCTCGCGCTGCGAGGGCCGGGCCGCCGCAAGCAGCGGCGTCAGGATGCCCAACTGCAGGTTCACCCCGTCCAGAGCATGCCGCGGGCCGAGGAGGTTGTCGGTTCGGACCAGCGCGTGCCACAGCTCGCCGAGGTGCGTCAGGACGGCGTCCATCCGCGCAGGCGTCATGTACTCCATGCAGCGCTCGACCGACATCGCCGCCAGCGGGCGCGGCGGCCGGGGCAGCAGCGCCACCAGGGTTCCGCCGGCGTTGAGCAGATCGTCCAACCGTTCGGCGATCGTCTCCCGCGGGGTCCGCAGGCCGTTCCGCACCCGCGATAGGTACCCGGCGTTGCACGGCACCGCGGCGGCGAGGCTCTGCAAGCTGACGCCCCGCTCCTCCATGAGCTGACCGAGCGACTCCCCGAAGGTCCTTTGCACCATTTGATCCCCGGTCTTGCCCGTTTCGTCTGCGACTGTCCGATTGCCTATTTGTCGTGAGCCCATCAGGCAACAGGCAATGACTTCCACGCTAGGTCGCCGCGCGGTCAAGTGGAGCGGTAACCGCGCCACAGGACACAAAGGCGGCCCCGGCCGGCGGGCAAACGCCGTGATTCCGGGGCCTGACCGGAACTGGAGATCCGGCTATGGAGAACGTACTCGGCTCACCGCCCCCCGGCATGGTCAGTGCCGAAGATATGGCGAAACTGGACGAGCTACGCACCGCCTTCCCCGCCTGGACCATCGGCTGGTCGGCGGGCCGCAACCCCTGGTACGCCAGGCGCAAGCGGGGCCCGGGCTGGCGTGGCGGCGCATGGGCGCTGGAGGCCGAGTCCCAAGAAATGATGCGCGACCTGCTGGGCGGGGTGGAGGCAGTCAACACCACTCACGCGGCGGCGTCGGTCGCGGCCGCGGCGCGGAGGCGGCTGGGCGCGCTCGCAGAGCGCCTCCGCGGGCACGGTCTGATCGTCGACCTCACCACCGACCTGGACGTCGACGACGACCGCGAACTGGACGGCGGCACGGCCAGGGTTGCGCTGACGGTGGCGGTGGCCGCTGGCGCGCCCGTCGACGTCATCACCTGCCAGGCCCGCGAATCCGACGAGGGCCGCCTGTGGTTCTACAACGGCGCTGGCGAGCCGATCGAGCAGGCCTCCCACGTCGTCGACGCGACGCTGGTCATTACGGCAGCGGTGACCGCCGATGCCGAGGTGTCCCGGTGAGCCCCGGCGCCCCGAGCGACATCGGCGTGCCCGCCGGGATCGAGGAAGCCGAGAAGGTGAACGTCGACGACCTGCTGCGCAGGCTGAGCGTCGAGTTCCCTGACTGGCGCATCACCAGCGTCGGCGGCCGCTGGTTCGCCGTTCTCGGCACCCTTGTCAGCGAGAACCTCAGCAGGCGCACGCTCGTCAAGGCCGATAACCCAGCCGAACTGTTCCTGCGGCTGGACGGGCGTCGTCGGCCACAAGCGTCCGAGATGAAGTTGGCCCCTGCCGCTGCCGAGGGTCAGCGGGGAGCGTCCACCCGGCAGTCGGCGCGGTCAGGGCTGGCTGGTGCGGGCGACGCGAAAGGCCACGGCTGTGTTGAGAACGGAGACCGGTAGCGGCACGACGATCTGCGTGAGAAGTGCCGTCATAGGACCAGCAATCGTGGCGGGCCCGCTGGCGGTCCGCCGTGGGCCCCCGTCATGGACCGGACCCGGACTGGGGCTGTTGCCATAGACCCCAGCCGTAGTCCGGGCTTCCCAGGGTGCCTCCGTCGGGGAGGGAGATCAGGACCCAGTTGGCGCGGGCCCCGCAATCGACACATTCCAGTGCGCTGGGGAGGCCGCTGTAGATGCCGCCAGGGTCGATGCTCCCCTTGACGCGCACGGTGCGCTGGCCGCAGTGCCAGTACGGCTGCGGGTTCTTGGAGTGGACCTGCCGCATGATTGCGCTCGCTTTCCGAGTCCGCTCTTCTGTCTTGTGCGACGGTGGAGCAGCAGCCGTTGCTGCTGGTGCCGCTGTGATTCGCCCCGGCCAGGGCGCTCATGTGTTCACCTTCAGTGGGGTTGGGACGCTCACCCATCCCCCCTTTAGACTGTATACCGGTCAAGCGTCCGTGAGCAAGGCTTCGAGTGAATTCGAATGCGACTACAGAGGGTCCCGTCGAGCGTGGAGAGCCTTGGCGGACCCGAAAGGGACATGATCGGCCCCTGCAAGGACATGCGCCTCCGTCGGTAGATGCGCACGGCACCAACGCCGTCTGCCCTCAAAACGATGTCACCTGCAGCAGCGCCAGCGCACCTCTCTTGGGCGAACCCGGCTCGTAAAGCTAAGGACGCTCAGGCATGCGGCTACCGTTCGGCAGGGCAACCGGCCTCTCCCCTCGCAAATCGTCGCTGGCGGCGGCGCCTCTCGATGAGTCGGAGGAGAAGCCGCCCGCTGATCCGCCGCCTTCCAAGCACATCGCACGAGCTGAGCTGACGCTGGCGGTTGACGACTCCCGCCCCCTGCGGGATCTACCGCCCAAGCCCGATCCAGCTCAGGCCCTGGCCGCGGCGGTATACGACGTTCGACAAGATCTCGGAGAACGCGTCGACGTGTGTCTGGATCTGCTGCCCGCCACCTCAGCGCATCTCGCTCATCGGCGCAGGCAACTGCAGGAAGCCGCCCACCGAGCCAAGAAGGGCGGTGACAGCGGTGACGGTCTACTGGGAATACTGGCCGGCGAACTGAAGGAGCTGTTCGCTGAAGTCGCCAGCGAGGTCGGTTCCCGGGGAACGTCTGGCCGTACCGCTCGCCGGCGGCCCACAGGCCCCGCTGGCGGCGCCGGCCTCAACAAGGCTGAGGCCACCGCCGCGCTTGGGAAATTCGCCACCCCGAGCCCAACCTTCTACGTCCAGCTCCTCATCCGGGTCGAGTCGGAGATACCGGGACGCGCCGAGGCCCACCTGCACCAGATCTTGGCGGCATTCGACCAGTGGCAAGAACACAACTGGTGGCGTGTCAACGGCAAGAACCTGGGCGCGTTCCACGTCGGCTCGGATTTCCGGCTCTTCCGCCGCAGGTTCGACCGGCGCTTCACCAAAGGTGAGTTCGCCCCCAGAAACAAGGCCCTGGTCACCGCGGGGGAACTCGCCGGGCTACTCAAACCACCCACGGCATCATGCGACCTGCGCAACGTCGCCCGGTCGGGTGGAACGGTGCCAGCGCCACCCCGTGAGCTCCCCACCTATCAGGGCCAGCCGAACCTCCTGCCGTTGGGATACGTCGCCGGCAGCGACGGCACAGACCGTCTCACCGGCGTCCCCTTGGGCGACTCCTTGTTCGGCCTGTTCCTAGGCAAGTCCGGATACGGCAAGACCGAACTCGGGCTGGTGCAGGCCATCGCCTTGGCGCACGCCGGCCACGGGGTCTGGTTCCTGGATCCGCACGGCGACGGCCGTCTGCGAGCCCGCCCATACCTCGCGCACCCCCATGTCATGGATCGGCTGTGGGAGATCGACTTGACCACCCGGGACCCGGAGGAGATGACCGCGGGCTGGAACCCGCTCAGCATGGAGGGCCGCTCCTCCGAAGACGTCCAGGACATCGTCGGCGACATCGTCAATGCGTTCGCCTCCGCCCACTCCTGGGGCGACAGCGCCAGCCGGGCCCAGACCATCCTCACCAAGGCCTGCGAGACCCTCGCCGAACTGTCCCTCTTCCTCGTCCAGCAGGGCCGCCCCGACCTGCAGCCCACGATCTTCCAGATCCGCACACTGCTGACCGAAGAGGACTGGCGCGAAACCATCCTTGCAGCGCTGCCCGATCCGCTGCGCCGCTACTGGCGGACCACGTTCCCCCAGTACCCGCCCGCAGCCATCCCGGTCATCACCAACATCATCGACCGCATCGACGCCTCCACGAGCCTACGTGCCTTCCTTGGCGCCAGCCGCTCCACCTATGACGTCCGCCGCGCCATGGACACCGGCCGCATCGTGTTCGTTTGTCCCGCCGGCACGGGGCCGACCGACCGGCTGATCAGTTGCCTGCTGATCTACAACCTGTTCAGCTCCGGGCTCTCACGCCGAAACATCCCACGTGACCAACGCCGGCCCTACTTCGCGTGGATCGACGAGCTCACCACTGTCGACGGCGCCAGCAAGGGACACCTCGCCGCGATCACCGAACAACTACGCAAGTACGAAGTCCGGCTGATGGCGATGACGCAGATGGCGCAACGTCTCACCCCCACCACCCGCCAAGCTCTCCTGCAGAACCTGTCGATCCTGTCCACAACCGCCGCCGACGTCGACGAGGCCACACTGGTGACCCGCAGGTGGGCCCGTCTCGTGGAACCCGAAACCGTCACTCGGTTGCCCCGCTACCACTACGTCATGTCGGTCACCCTGGCCGGGCAGCCGACCACGCCGTTCCGCGTCCGCGGCGCGGCGGTCGAAGAAATCCACGCCGAACTGCACAGCCCCGAGAACGTCGCACTCATGGACGACGCAGTCACCGCGAATCTCGCCCGGCAACCAGTCCGCGACATCCTCGAGCACCTCGCAGTCCTCGACGAGGACATCTGCGATTTCCTCCTGGACGGCATCACCTCCCGGCCGCCCCCGCCGCGCAACCACCAGCAGCGGCCCACCAACAAGCCACCGCGACCAAGACGGGCGATCGGAGCGACCACCGAAATCCCGCACCCAGTCGGCGCCGACGACCCACCCGGCCAGGAACCTGACAACGTCCGCGAACTCCGCCCCCGCACCGACGACGCCTCCCGCCTCGACTGGTCATGAGGAGAGGCACATGACCGAACTCCTTCCGCCCTCACCGACGACGCCAACGGCGCCCTTGTCCACCCTGCAGCGGACGGCGCTGACTTGCCTCTATCAGCACCGGCTGTTGTCCACTGGTCAACTCAAACGGCTGCTGCTGGCCCACACCGCACCCCACGACACCTCATACCTGCGGCGGCAGCTACGAGGATTGCGCGGTCGTGGACTCGCCGACTCCGTCCCTGCCCCCACGACCGCGCACCAAGCCCTGTGGTTCGCAACCGCCGATGGTGCCGTCCAGGTGGAGCTCGCCGGCGAGGTCCCCACCCGCGCCTACCGCATGACTGCGGAAACCGCAGGAGGTCCGCTGCAGCAGCACACCCTCGCGGTCAACGAGGTGGGGACCTTGTTCGTCGAAACGGCCCGCGCAATGGGACACGAGTGCTCACCGCTGGACTGGACCCCCGAAGTCGCGCACCGCATGCGCGACGGTGCCGGCAAACGCGCCGACTACGAGTACCTGATCAGCGATGCGGTCCTGCACTACATCGTGGTCGAGCCCCACAGCCGGATCCAGACCCGCATGTTCGTGGAACTGGATCGCTGCACGATGACTGTGACCCGGCTGGCCTCCAAGGTCTCCACGTACGCGCGCTACCACGCATACGTTCCCGGGCCAGCGGTGCCTGGCCGGCCCCCTGCCGGGACGCTGCCAGCTTGGCGGTATCGCTACCCGCGGTTCCCCACCCTGCTGGTGATCCTGACCGGGCTCCGGACCGCGGCCCTGGAGGCCCGGATCGCTGATCTGCGGGCCCTCTGCGCCGAGGACCCGCTGCTGCGCCGCGTCAGCGATGAGATCACCGCTGGGGCCACCACTCTCGACCAACTCCGCGAACGGGGCCCGTTCGCCGACATCTTCACTCCGATCCTCGGGCGTGACCCCACACCAGTGGATCTGTCCATGCGGTCCGCACGCGGCCACCGGGGGCCCCGGTGACGCCCTCGTCCGTCCCCCTGCGGATGCGCCCGGATCCACCGGAGACGATGCGGCCCGGCACCAGTTTGACCGTGCCGACAACACGACCCCCGCGTCATTCATCTGCACTCGCGGGATAGCGATTCGGAGATCAGGCCATGGAACCACAAGTGCACGCCAAAAGAACCGCTTTGGACCCCGCTGCCGTGATCAGCGACATCGAAGACCTCATCGCGGTTCTCCCATCCGATTGCGCGCCGATCGCAGTGCACAAGTACCTGCACCGCCTCTTGGAGAGCATGCAATCCCGCACCGGGTTCCCGGCCAACCCCATCCGCACGGCCGGCCTCTTGGCAAGCGACGCTTACCTCCTCGCCGCCGCCTTCTCGGGCTGGGACGGCGACATCGCCGAACTGCTCAGCGCCTTGGGCCGCACGACCGAAGCCCTGGCCGAGAGCATCGGCGCAGCAGCCGACATCGCCATCCACCACGCCAGCGACCCGTCCGCGCCGCAGGCATGGGAAGACCTCGCTGATCAGGCAGCCGCCGCTTACGACGCGATGATCAGTGCGACGGCGCTCCTCACAAGCCAGCAGCCGTGCATCAAGGTCGGGGTCGTGGCCAGTTAGCTAGCCCGCTCGCCAGCCGGAAATCTACGCGGTCACCACACCCAGCCCCGCAGCGGGTCATTGGGCCCGATCGAGGCCGGTCACCTCGACAACTCGTCATCTGCGCGCTCCCGCTCCACCACTATCGCGACGCCCTCATTCATTACCCCACTGGCCCGTTGGCTCCGCCGAGTGTCAGCAGTCTCGTTATTGAGCCGATCTCTGATCACGAAATCGAGCCGGTCACCAGGTGCGGGAGGCGGTGAGCTTCCCGCATCGTCCATCCGATTTGTGACGGAGGGCATGGTTCGATCGGCGTTGAACGCTCCTTGGGCCCTTCACGGTCCAGCCTTGGCCGGGGACCCGCTGGGCTCTCGGGACTTGAGGACGTCCTCCAGGAAAACATCCAGCGGCGGTGGTTCGGGGCCAGCCCACCTTCGGTGGACGAGCACGAGGAGCCGGTGCCGTACCGTCCAAAGATGTCGTAGGAGGTGCGCTTCCTCCTGGAGGAGCAGTTCCACCTCGTCAGCGACACGTTCGGGGACGGGCCGGTCTGCTGGCGGTGTCGGCCAGAGTGGGACTCCGGTGCTGTGTTCGAGAAGCGCGAGAGTCCGGAGATCGGGCCACTTGGCGCCGTTCAGTAGGTTGGCGATCGTCTGCCGGTTGACGCCGGACTCCTTGCCGAGCCGTTTCAGGCTGTATCGATTCTCGGTCCTCCACAAGCCCAGCCGTCGGGCCACCTGTTGAGCGACCGCAGCAGGATGATCTGCGCTCGCCGTCCCCTCCGGCCAGTCCCCGGTCACCAGGTCTCGGGGAGGCGTTGCGCGCGACGTTCCGGGTGCCATGAGGTCAGATCTCCAAGCGGCTGGCTCAGTCTGGCCGGGGCATCTGGTGGACGCTTTGAACGACCATGAAGACTCCGCTGTAGTGCGGGGAGCCGTTGACCAGGATGTTGCCGCGCCCGTCCAGTTCCAGCCGGAGTCCGTCGATGGTGGCCAGGACCTCGCTGCCGTCGGGGCGGCGTTCGATGACGCCGTCGATCGTCTGCGGCAGGTCGGTGCCCTGCCCGGTCACATTGCCGGTTTCGGTGTCGGTGAGCCAGGTCTCCTCCAGCGGTTGGAGGAACTCTTCAGTGATCTTCCCCGCGTCGACCCAGATCCTGCGGACGTAGCGGTTCGTGAAGGTCTCAGCCACTGGTCAGGCGACCTTCCGCGTCGTCTTGCGGCCGGGCTGGGCGGCTTGGTCGGTCTTGGTGCCGGTCGCGCGGCCGGGGCGCTGCTGGGAGCGGTAGCTGGGGCCGTCCATGAAGACGTGGTGGCTGGTGTTGACCAGGCGGTCTAGGAACGCTTCAGCGAGTGCTTTGTCGGTGAAGAGCTTGTACCACTCCTTGGGCGGCCGTCCGGAGGTGACGATCATCGACTTGCCGGGGCGGGCGGTGATCAGCTCGTAGAGGTCCTGGGTTTCGGTGGCGGTGAACTCGCGGACGGCGAAGGCGTCCAGGACGAGGACAGCGGGCCGGGCCAGGGCGTTGAGGCGTCGTTCCCACAGGCCCTTGGCGCGTCCGTTTTCCAGGTGCCGCAGCGCGTTGTTGGTGTGGGTGAAGCGGACGTCCTGGCCGAGGCGGATCGCCAGCTGGCCGAGGCCTTGGGCGACGCGGGACTTGCCGGTTCCGGTGGGACCGTGCAGCACGATCGATTCTCCGGCAGCCTGCCAGCGCATGGCGGTCAGATCGCGGAGCTTTCCGGCGATCTTGCGGCGCTCGGATGAGTAGCCGTAGTCGAAGTCCTCCAGGGTGACCTGTTCCTCGAACTTGGCGGCGCGGGTGCGGCGGGCGATCGCCGCGGTGTCGCGATGCTCGCGCTCGTCGTCGGCCAGTGACTGCACCAGGTCCCGGAACCCCAGCTCCCCGGCGTTGGCCTGGGCCAGCCGGGCTTGCAGGGTGGTGGCCATGCCCGGCAGCTTCATCTCCCGCAGTTGCAGTTCCAGCGGGTCATTGTCGATCTTGGCGGCCATCGGCCGTATCCTCTCGTTCGTATCTCGATCGACCCCTGCGCTCAACAGTCCCTTGCCGCGCAGGGGTCGGCTGCTTCGCGGCCTGCTCACTCGGCCTGTGGCCCTGGCCTCCTGGTTCAGGAAGCCCTCGTCCGCGGCTGCAACGCGATCACGTTGCCGGCCCTGTCGGTCTCGGCGCTGGTCTCTCCGGGCGAATCTGCGGCCAGGTCTTCGAACAGTGCGTCCGGCCCGCGCAGGTAGGCGGGCGCGTCGCCGGCGTCACGGTCGTCGCCGGCGGAGGGCACCGTCTGGTCGGTGGCCGCAAGAATCCCCTTGATCGTCCGATACGACGGGTCGCCGGAGGCGAGGGCCCGGCCGCAGGCCGATTCCAGCGCGCCTGGCCGGTGCTTGTCGGCCAAACCCAGGACGCCCTGGGCGGCGCGCAGCCGGTGCAAGGTGTACTCGCCGCCGAGGAGTTCCTCGATCACGGCTGCGGCGGCGGGGCCGACCTCCGCGGCCCGCTTGCGGCACCAGGCCGGGGTCCGCATGAAGAACGCGATCTTCTCCGGCGGGTAGTCCTCGAAGTCGGTCTGCTTGCCTCGGGGTTTGCGGACGTGCGTCTTGATCAGCTCACCACCGGAGTAGATCTCCACCAGGTCCTGGGTGGATCGGGCGTCGACGGTCTCGCCCATGTGCTTCCACGGGACGCTGTAGATCGTCTTGCCGACCTTGACGTGGATGTCCGGGCCGACCTTCCCGCGACTCCACGTCGCCAGCTCGAACGGCTGCCCCGGCAACGGCTTGAGCCGGTGCTGCTCGACCGCCTCGAACACCGCCAGCGGGGCCGCGCCATCCAGCGGGCGACACTCACGCCGCCCTGCTACTTCCAGGCACCATCGCATCGCCTCGGCCCGCATTTGCTCCAGGCTGGTGAAGGTGTCGCCGCGGCCGCGCCAGAACGAATCTCGGATGTAGGGCATCGGCCGCTCGACCTGCGGCTTATCCTTCGGCTTGCCTGAGCGCGCCGGGTCGATCAGCACCCGGTAGTGCGCCCCCAACTCCCCGTACGCCTTGTTGATCTTCGGGTCATACAGATCGGGCTTGTCCACCCCGGTCTTGAGGTTGTCGGGCACGATCCGCGCTGGGCAGCCGCCGAAGAACTCGAACGCTTCTAGATGCGCGGCCGTCCACGCCTGCTGGTCCATCGTGATGACCGGCCGGACGAACAGGTGCCTGGAGGCGCACAACACCATCGCGAACGCCCACACCGTGCACCTCGCCCCGGTCTCCGGGTCGGTCCAGCGGCCCAGCTTGCCGTAGTCGACCTGGGCCTCGGCACCCGGCTTGGCAGGCTCGGGCCGCAATACCGCGACCTGCTCGCGCCGCGCCTCCTCCTCGGGCAGATTCGCCGCCACCCACCGGCGTAGCGACGACGCACTGCACGCCAGCCCGTGCTCATCACGCAACCGTTGATGGATCGTCGCCATCGTCACGCCCTGCCGGCGCTGGTCGACGATGTAGGCGCGGTGCCGCTCGATGACCGGGGCCGTCGCCTGCCGCAACCGGGTGTCGGTCAGCTCCGGAAACCACACCCGGATCCGCTCGGCCCACTCCGTCCCCGACAGCGGTGTCCCACCCCGCTCGATGCCCGCCCGCTCAGCCGGCGCCACGTACTTGGCGACCGTGTTGCGCGACACCCCCAGACTCGCCGAAATCTCCCGCGACGACCGACCCGCCTGCCAATGCGTCAAGATCTCCGCGATGTCGACCATGTCGAACGATCTCCTCGCCACCAGCTCCCCCCGCTGCCCCTTGAGGACCACAAAGAGGATCTTGGGCCAGGGGTGACACAGTCCACCCGACACGCCACGCAGAGTGATCCGGCTCAGTTACGTGACAGCCGCACCAACAGCCGGCTCAATTCCCTGCTCACCAGTCCCTGAACTGGCTCAATAACGCGACCGTCGACAGCCGAGGATGGATGTCACTTTTGGCCGCTGCTGCCGCACCTCTGTTGAACAACGGGGGCAAAACCGCCCCACCTCGAATTGTGGAGGTCCTCCGCCGGTGTCGATCATCAGCATCGCTCCAGATGGGGCGCCCGAAGGCGACCTCGATACGCCCCTTCACCTTGTTCGAAGCATGGCGACGTCCAAGATCCGGCGGCGACGTTTCGAGACGCTCCCCTTGCGGGGGCCCGGCGCCGCCTTCACTTCCCCGCAGGGGCGGGCCCCCAGCGACACCACCACACCAGCAGAGCTGTCCGACCTGATCTCCTCCATTTCAGAAATCGGCGTACTTCAACCAATCCTCGTCGAGGAGACCACCGATGACGAAGGCCCGGCCCAGCGTCTACTCGTGGCCGGCGAGCGGCGTCTGAGGGCGTGTCGCTGGGGCGCCGTGCACCTTCCCGATAACCCTCATTTCAACGAGATTCCCGCGATCATCTGCCCGGGACCGCTCAGCGACGAAGAGCGCCGAATCTGGCAGCTGATCGAGAACCTCGCCCGTGAGCCGTTGCGGCCCGGCGAACAGGCTGCGGCGCTGCTCCTTCAACGTTGCGCCATCCTCACAGGCAAGCTGCTTGGTGCCGGCAAACCCGTTCCTGCAGAGGTCTACGACCTGGCCGACCCAGCGGAGCGGTTCGCCGCTCTGGAACACATCCGCGCCGGCGACAATGCTGCCGCCGCCCCCTGGTCAGAGGTTCTGTCCCGGCTCGGCCTGCAACTCACCCCCCGAAAGGCACGGGAACTGGTCCGAGCGTTCAGCGCCATGCCTCGCGGCCTGTCGGAGGAGATGGACGAGCAGAAGATCGCACTCCACACCCGGATCCGTTTCGCGAGACTTCTGCAAGGCCGCCAAGCCGCCGCCGAGCAAATCTGGGAGGCAGTCAAGGCCCGTCAGCGCCCTGACCTTCTCCCTGGCGCGCTCCATGTGGCCGATGAGGCTCCCAAAATGGAGGCCGATCACGTCCTGGACGAGGCCGCAGGGCGCCAGGCGGTGGCGAACCAGTCCCGGGCTGAGAAGCTGTCCACCCGATCCTCACCCCTCCACGAGAACCTCCCGGCCGAGGACGATCGGCAGCCGAACCAAGACGAAGACACGGACGGGACCGCGCCCGGCGGAACGGTCCGTGGCGGGCGCCAGGCCGAACCCCTCAGCGATCTCACCACCGTCCCGCAGGCTCCGACGCCGGACGGAGCCGTGGCCGCCGACGCCGCGGCCGCCCTTCATGCCCTCCGCGCACTCGCCGCGCAACTGCGCGGCGGCTCCCAGCTGACCCGATACGACGCCGGCTCGCTGCAGCTCGTCCTCCAGGAGCTGGATGACTTGATCAAGAACGGACCCACTGGATGACTATCATCCCGCTGCCGCTCGCGACGCCGCCACTGCCGGGTCGAGGGTGCGCCTGCACCGAGTGCGCCTTCTGGGCCGGCACCGACGGCACAGGCGGCCCCGCCACCCTCGAGCCCCTGTGCTCGGGCACCAACGCCGACTGCTCCTACTGTGGCTGCGCTCATTCGGAGGCGGCGGCCCCAACGGACGCCTGCATCAGTTGCCCGATCCGCTGCCCCAGCCGCATCGACATAGCCTCGTGGATGGCCGATGTCGGCGGCACCCTCGGCTTCGACGACATCGCCATTGATGGCGTCCTGCCGCGCGATCTTCCCCCGTTCATTCCGCAGACCGACGGGTCGGCCGTGACTTCCCTCGACGAGCATCTGGCCTGGCCGGCTTACGCTGTCGGCCTGCGCCGGGTCTTCTCCCCCACCAGCCACACCCTGTTTCCGCGGTTCGAAGACGCCGGCGCTCATGGCGCCCTCGCGCTCAGCCCCAGCCAGCGCGCAGTCCTGGTGGGATACGGCGAAGACCCCCTCGTCGAGGGGTTCTGGTCTCGACGCACACGCGACCGGCTGGTCGAGCGGGTCGCCGCACAAGGATGGGACCTCGTACTGGCCTGCAACTTCTCGATCTACGGGAACTGGCCACGAGTCGAGCACCTGCTGAACATGCGCCGCTCTCTCCTACTTGCGCAGGAGTTCAGTGAGGCCGGCGTACCGGCAGCCCCCAACCTCTACTGGTATCGCCTCGAGGATCTGCGGCGCTGGGCCGAATGGGCCGCGGACGCCCCACCCGCCGCGGTCGCCATCAACGCCCAGACCGTGCGCGAAAACGCCAACTGGGACTCCTGGCTGCTGCCCGGTCTGTACTGGCTCGCCGAGAACCTGCCCGCCGACCTTCCCATCATCATCACCGGGCTGTCCCGGGCCGACCGCATCACTACCACCGTGGAGTTGTTCGGTTCCCGTCTCACCGTCATCAGCCAGAACGCTCACCAGTACGCGCTTCACGGTGCGGTGATGGGGCCCAACGGACGTGAGGACCGGCATGCCCGCATCCCCGACGCCTTCCGCGCCACCGTCCAGTACATGGCTTCTCTGCTCCCTGCCCGGAGGCCGCAATGAGTAACCCCTTGCGACTGTTCCTCATGCTGGTCTGGCATCCCGCATTCGGAGCGGCTGTCGACCCAGTGGGGGTTCTCGGCGTGGATGAGCGCCCAGTGGCGGTGCCCAAGACCTACACCGCCTGGACCCCCATGACCTACGACCGTGCCGCGCCCTGGCGCCGCAGGCTCGCTACTCCGCCGACGCCATCACAGATCGAGTTGTGGCTGGAAGAAGACAACGCGCTCGCCCTCGAGGAGATAGAGGCTCCAAACGGGGGCCGGCTGCCCGACGCCGCGGATGCCGCGCTCGACACCGTCCTGGCCACCGTCGTTCCGTTGCTGGGGCGTTGATGGGTTTCAACTCTAAGACCACACATCAGGCTTACACAGTTGCGCCAGCCCAGGCGGAGGAGGACTCCTCCCCGGCGGTCAAGCCGCTCGTTGGAAAGGCCGCTGAGGCTGTCGCGGAGGAGATGTGGGTCCCGGGCACAGGACCCGATCTCTACGACGCGATCCACACCGCCGATCAGGCATACCTCGTCGGCGCGAACACACAAGATCCCGTCGAAGATTTTGATCATTTCGCGAGTCTCGTTACCGACGCCAGAGACTATCTGGACGCCGCAGAACAAGCAGGCGTCGACCCGGCAAAGTTGGAGAAGCTACAAAAGTCCCTAAATTTGATCTCTCAAGACTACTTGAAGAAACTCTCACCTGAAGAGCTGCAGCAACTCGCTGGTTCACATGGGTTCGAACATCCGGCTCTCGTCGGCCTGTCCGGTTCGGATGCCCACCCATTGGCGCACTACCTCGACCCGGCATACGATGCGGACTCGCCGTCGAAAGCCAAGATCCAAGCGGCCGCAAACGAACGCTACGCCAAGCTGTGCGCCGGTGAGACTGTAGGCGGGATGACGCTCGCCGACCTACAGACGATCGAAGGTGCCTCCCCAGCCAACGGCACCGTCCCCATGACACCGGACGAGTTCAACCAAGCTGCGGAACGTGCAGCGGATGCCGCTGTAGCCGTTAGCCAGGCGCATGTCATGGGGAACGCCGACAAGGGCGAGAAGCTCGCCGAATTCATCCAGGCGCACAATGAGCTGGCGGCGGCATATTGCACGGTTGACACCGAGGGATATGAAGCCTTCAAAAAGGGCGCGAGCCTCGGGTTTGGCGGCATGATTTCCGCGGCGGACATCACAGCTACCGATCTCGGGCCATCGATCCAGGCAGGTATTCAAAACGGCCACATCACCGCTGACCAGGCGCAGGTGATGACGCCTGGAGAGACGCTGGCCCTGCTGCAGCAGATGACTCCCGGCAGCGAACGTCAGGCCATCGCCAGCACCGCGGCGCAGCGTCTCGCGGACCTGGCGCACTTTCAGGGTGCGCACGCAGCGGTCGGTTCTGTGTACGATCCCGGCACCGGCAAGGTCGGGCTCCCCGCCCTCGACGGCCCGAATAAGGAACACGCAATGGCGGCCGCCGGCAACTTCGCCGCTGAAGCCGCAGCACTGGCTGCAGCGCAATCCAACGTCGCCGGGTGGGCCTCGGGCACACCGGCAGCCGGCGACCAGCCACCCACGATCGCGCCTGGAGAGCTGACCAAGGGCTTCAATGCCTGGGCCAAACAACAGAAGATCGGCGATCTTCGTGCCCTCGCCGAAAAGGCCGGCCTGCAGGACGCTGACCAGGCGAGCCGCGCGCAGGCGAACAGTTACATTGCCGGCGCATGGGACCCTGACCGCGACAGGACTCAGATCCAGGAGAAGGTCACCGGCAAAAAGCTGCAGAGCATGGCTGTGGCAGCGTCGGCTCCACCAGATGCCACCACCCTGGACAGCGCCGCCGCCGCGGGTAGCGCCCCTGCGGCCGCCGGCGCGAACGGATCCGCGCCCGCTCCCGGTGCCGGTCCCGCGAAGCCCAACGCCAATGCGAACCCGACGATCGGCACCGACACCTTGGCCGCGATCGCCACGATGAAAGCCGATACCGGGTTCGCAGCTAAGCACAACGATCTTCTCGCCGCGCTGCGCAATGTCCAGGCGACCGCATCGGACGTGCCCCAACGGCTCGATCCCGCCGCGGTGGCATCGTGGGACTTCGGACCGGGCAAGGCTGCTTCTCTCGGCGGTCAGCACACCAAATCAGTGCACGTCGGGCCTGACGGCGGCGACTGGATGTTCAAACCCGACAAACACAACGGAGGCGCGCGTGGCCACGCGGAGGCGGCTGCATCCGACGTCTTCCACGCGGGCGGCATGGCCGCTGTCCCCGTGTACAGCGCCAAGATCGGCCATCACAAAGGGGCCGTGCAGCCCCTCGTCAAGGGCGCGAAGACGCTGTCCAGCTCACCAAAGTCCTGGAGTCAAGCGGAGGTCGACGAGATGGTCCGGTTCCACGTCGCCTCCTGGCTGGTCGGTAACCACGACGGGCACGCCGGGAACGTGCTCTCGACGCAGTCCAAGGGCGTACTCCAGATCGACAATGGGGCGGCGTTCAAACACTATGGTGCCGACAAGCTATCCCTGGACTTTGATCCGCATGGGTGCGGGCCCGTCTACCAGCAAGCCTACAAAGCACACCAGAGCGGCAAACTCGCCCCCGGGGTGAAGGTCAACCCGGCGGTGGCCCATCCCGTGATCAAGGCGTACGAGCAGATGCCCGACTCCCAGTGGCGGGCGATGCTCCACACCACTGCCCACGAAGGGGCCCGGAACAACGTCGCCTGGGTTCAGCGGATGCGGGACCGCGCCGCCACCCGGCACGGCATCAGCGCCAGCAAGGTCAGCGACCAGCAGGTTGCGGAGGAGTTTCTCCAGCACGCCTGCGAGCGCAAGGCCAGCCTCCGCAAGGACTTCGCGGCCTTCTTCACCAACCAGCTGAACCTGCCCACGGGTGCTCTGCTGAGACACGGGGGCTGATCGTGGGGTTCAACTCGAAGACGGGACATCAGACCTACACGATCGCTCCTGCGATGTCTGTGACCGACGATGATTCCGGTGCCGCAGCCGCCGCCAACTACACCGAAGCGGCGACGGAATCACTGCTCCCGGCAGAAGCGGGAACCGAGCCGCCGGCAGCGCCGCCGACCGAGTCGGCAGAAGTCGCAGCCGCGACGCAACAAGTAGCCGACTCGGCCAGCCTGCCCTCCGAACCGGCCCCGGACACCGGTGAGGAGAACCCGGTCCTGCTGAAGGACACAGAAGCGGCTGCCGAGCCAGAACCGCCAGACATGGCCGCGGCTGACCAGACCACAGTCACTGAACTCGAAGAGCAGTCCGGTACCGAGCAGAAGGCAGACCCCCAACCCGGTGTCGACCAGACACCTCTCGATCGCTGGCCCGATGCGCTCATTGCGGTGCCAGAAGCACCGCCAGAGGGGCTCGCCACCGGCACCCCCGTGCTGATCGGCGGGGAGGACCTCAAGGACTCAACGGCAACGCTGATGGCGTACGTCTCTGACGAAGGCCCGCGCGAGGTGCTCCTCGCCACCGTTTCGGAGGAGGCCGAGGCGAAGATCTTCGATGCCCTCAGTGGGTCGGTCGGCAAGACCGTTCCGGTCACCGTGCAAGAACCCCTTGACGGCCGACTTCCGGTCGATGAGGAGGAGCAACTGTATGAGATGACAGCCAAGGCTGCCAAATCCGTGAACCACAAGCTCAGCGCCCAGATCGAGATTCCCGAGCACACTCAGCAGTACGTCACCAAGGCAACCCAGGCCCTGGACGGGGTGATCAACAATCCCGAAAGCACCGACGACGAAGTAGCGATGGCCAAGCACTACAAGCAGTTCACCGAAGCTGCTCAGAAGGTCATCGACGGTGAAGACACCAGCAAGGTGTCGTTCGTGACGCCGCATGAGGTGCACGGAACGGTAGCCGTCACCAAACAGGTGCCAGCGCCCCCTGAAGACGGAGGCCTGCAAGGAACTCAAAGGAACGCCACGAGAATCCAGCCCAAGCTGGATCCCGTCACAGGGATATCGTCATGGGATGGCGTCGCGCGCTCCCAGTCTAACGGCCCTGAGTACGCGATCGATCTCGGGGAGGGCTACACAGCCGTCTACCGGCCCCATGCCGGAAACGGCAGCCACCACGAATACTCGATCCGGGGACAGTTGGAGATCCACGCGCCCCAAGGAGCCGGTCACGGTCACGAACTCGTTCAGCGGCTCGGGCAGATTAATCTGGTCAACCGGCCCATGACGGCAGCGGAAGGAGAGTGGACGTACCTGCGCAACAACATCACCGCACAGGGGTTGGAATCGACCCCCCACGTCAACGCCGCAGTTGCCAGCGCCCGGCACCTGGAAGACATGCAACTGCAGGAGATCTTCCATGCCCGATCACGCGAAGCCGTCGGCATGGACCAGGCGGGACTGCAGAGGCTGGCGAAGGAGTTCCAACTGGAGGCGGCCGCGCGCTGCCTCCCCCAGAAGGTCAATCTCGTCAGAGACGCAGTGGCCAAGGCCACCGGGTACACCTCTGGTGCCGAACTCGCAGCGCACCCCGGCTACGAGCCCGTTCCACGCAAGACCGCCGGCTGGCTGACCTGGGGACGTTTCGACGTCACCACCAAACAGGCCGCGGTCGAGAAAGCCTTCGCCGGCAAGGGGCTGAAGCACAGCATTCACGAAAACAACTTGGTCGACATGTTCAACACGGGGGTGCTGGCCTCGACTGAGCGCCGTGCGACGATGGGCGTGGAGCCCGGAAAGGGGTGGAGCGAAGACGCTGACAAGAACTCCGGCGGAGCCAATTCGGTGTTCCTCCGCGTCCACAAACCCCACGATGGCCAGCAGGAAACCGGGCTCTTCTGGGACAACCCAGCAAAGATCCTCAACCGCAGTGACTTCTACGCCTACAAGTCCGACATGTACGGCACAGCAAAGAGTAACTCGGTTCCCCCTATCCGTGACCCCTTCGAGGCCGCGAAACTCAACAAATACTCCAGCAATGAAGTGATGATTCCGCACGGTCTCGACCTGCTGGGTGCTGACGCGCCCAGCAGGATCGTCACCAACTCGTCCAAGGTCAAGAAGCGGCTGCTCGACATGTTCGCATCACGGGGGATCACCCACCTGGGCGCCAAGCCGGTGGCTGAGGTCGTCCAGTAAACAGCGAATAGCGAAGGAGAACACACGATGACGGACCCTTGGCAGCAGCGCCTGGTCGAGCTTCTCAAGGGAGAGCACGACACAACGAGTCAACCCGGTGCCGCAGGCGCGGAACTGATCGTGACCGATGGTGAAGGGCAGGAGGTGTTCCGCGCCCCCCTGGCCCGCCACCACCGCTTCGACAAAGAAGCCCACGATCTCGTCTGGGTCCGACCCATCGCCGGTGGCTACGCACCCGTGGACCCGGCCACCGAAGCCGACTACCTCTTCAGTCTCAACACGATGCGGCGGCGGGCCCTGCACTACCAGAGTGCGCGGTTGGAGGACGGAGAGGTCCTGCTGATCTTGCATACGGGGCTGACCGCCAGAATCACGCCAGCCGCCGGGGCCGCACGCACGCACCTGTGGCTGTGGGACGAGTTCTGCGCCAACGAACTGGACTCCGGCGAAACGGCCGCGCTGGCCGACCTGCAAGAGGATTCCTGGCACGGCCCCCACGCGTAAGACACGCTCCCGTCTCAGCCGCCGGTAACCGCCACCCGGCAAACTCGGCGATCCCGAAGCGGCCGGTGCCCCGCTTCGGTCACCTTCACCCCCTCACGGCTCCCTCTACTTGGCATGAAGCGCCGGAGCCAACAACGCCGATACCGGGAGATCGAGCGTGCCCTCGCCGAGGTGTTCGCTCGCGATCTCTTCACCGTTTCCGACCCTGGCAGGCGCACCGAACTCCTCGAGCTGGCGGCGATGCTGCTGGATGAGATGGCCGATCTGCATCCGACCCTGTTCGGGCCGCTCGCAGTGCCCGACGAGCACGGGCGCCCGGTCGTCTCCGTGCTCCTGGCGCGTGCCGATCTCCTCTGGCTTCTCGCGGCAACCGAACTCACCGCGGTCAACGGCCTGTCTCCGCTCTGGACGGTGGCGACCCCTTCCCCCGAAATGCGCGGATGGACAGCGTTGGCAGCCACGCCCGACCGATTGAAGCGCGCCCTCACGTTGACGGTCCTGCGCCCGATCGTTGAACACAGGGTCGGCCGGTCCGCTGCAACGATCTTGTCCATCGTCGCCGGCAGCGAGCTCACCCTCGCTGGCGAACCCGATGGCAAGGTCGATCAAGGTAAATGATCACCGTAGTCGTGGCTGGTCACCAGCAGAAGTTGAGGGCGGCGGACCAACCACGACCTGAGCGCTGATGTCCGCTCAGGTCGTGGCTGCTGTCCCCAGTCGCCACCGGGGCTTGACCCTCAGATCGATCCAGCCCGTTTCACGTCGTCACCTTGCCCGGGGTTTCCCGCACCTCTGTCAAGTGAACCGGGCAGACCCGCCCCTCGGCCCTGCAGGAACCCAATGGGTGTAGAGGTGACAACGAAGGTGACCCTTCAGCGCAGTATCGTGATCGTTTGCATCGCGGTGTGCATCGCCGGAAGTACGGTCTGGCTTCTGCACCCTGCCGAATCCACCGAAACCCCGCGGCGGCCCGGAGCGCCGTCGCCCCCCGCCTCGGTGCCGGCCACCTCAGTACCGTCACCGCCACCCACGTCACGAGCGGCGTCACCGCATCCCCGGTCCAGTGACCCATACCGCCTGCTGCCCAACTCAGCACAGCAATTTCGGGATGCCATCAACACGGTCCAAAGATTCGCCAGCGCCTACGGGACGTACCGGTGGAATGAGGATCCGCGTGACCATGTGGCTCGGCTTCGGCAGTGGGCCAGCCCGGAACTCCTGCGTGATCTGAGTGGGCTCCTCACGGCCCCCGGGCTCATCGACGACCGCCGACGGGCGCGACGAGACGCGGTGGCCGACGCCTCGGCCACCAGCATTCGTGCCCTCACTCCTTCATCGATCGTCTTCGTTGTCACGGTTCGGCAACGCACCACCATGCAGCGGGCCCGAGCGGCGACCGACACCCAGTTTCTCGCCGTCGAGGTCCAGAAGGCCTCTGACCGCTGGCAAGTCCAAAGCGTGGAGCCGGCGACATTGACCGACAGGGATTTCCAATGAGACTGCCCCGCTGGCATCCGCCGCGTTCCATCCTCCAACAGGACGCGGGCGCCGTCGGCGCCATTGGCTGCGTAGTGGTCGCTACGCTCGCGCTCCTGGCGGTACTCGTCGCCGTGCTCATCCCGATGACGTTCATGTCGTTGTCCCCGCCATCGAGTTGCGACAACCCCGGACTGGTCGGAGGGCAGCCATCCCCGGGCGGAGACGCGCAAGCGATCCCCGCCACCTACCTTCAGCTCTATCAGAAGGCCGGTGAAGAGTACGGGTTGCCCTGGACTCTGCTCGCCGGCGTCGGCAAAGTGGAAAGCGGCCACGGAACCAGCAACGAGCCCGGCGTCCACAGCGGAGAAAACTACGCTGGTGCGGGCGGCCCAATGCAGTTCCTGGCCTCCACCTGGAACAGTTTCGGTGTCGATGGCAACCAGGACGGCCGCGCCGACCGCTACGACCCAGCCGACGCCATCCCCGGCGCCGCGCGCTACCTCCAGCACAGTGGCGCACCGGAACGAACTCGCACCGCGTTGTACGCCTACAACCACTCTTGGGGCTACGTCAACCTGGTCCTCGCCTGGGCCAAACGATACGGCGGCGCCCGTGCCCTCCCCACCGTCGATCCTGCCGGTGTTCCACAGGACAACTGCGGAGCGCCCGGCCTGGGCTCCATCCCCGCATCGGGATTGGTCGGACGGATCATCGCCTTCGCCATGGCGCAACGAGGAAAGCCGTACGTCTTCGGCGCCGCCGGGCCGGACGCCTGGGACTGCTCCAGCCTCATCCAAGCCGCCTATCGCAGCGTCGGAATCAGGATCCCCCGCACCACCTTCGAACAATGGCCCTTCGGGATTCGCATCCCCAAAGGTGCCGAACAAGCGGGAGACCTCGTCTTCTTCAACTCCGGACCGGGGACATCGACCGGCAACCCTGGCCACGTCGGCCTCGTGATCGACCCTCAGGCAGGCACGATGATCGTCGCACGGTGTTCGTCATGCATTCCAGCGATTGGCGTGCAGAACTACAAGACACGAAGCGACTGGATTGGCGCTACACGCCCCCTCGCCCGCCCGGACATTCGACAGAAGATCAACTCTGTCGACCGCGCCCCCGCGGCGCTTGCCGGCAGCCCCTCGGCCCGATGATCGCGCCCCGGCGAGGCAGGTCCGCAGATCGCCGACCCCACCCGCATGGTGCCGTCAACGCCTCCCCAAGGCCAACAGGTACGGTGCCCTGGCGAACACCACCGGCGAGACCACGGGCACCCGCGGGGACACGGCGCTGCCGGCGCCAGCCGCGTGGACGCGCATCCCGCGCTCACGCGGCGATCACCAGCTCCATCCGGGCCGCGTCGAGCGCGGCCCGGACCGTGGGACATCTATCGACGATCGCGTTCGCCGCATCGCTGAGCTCACAGAACTGGCCGATCCTCACCATCTGGGCCCCGGCCAGGCCCCCCAGTCCGCCGGCGCACAACAGCCGCGCACAGAATGCACCACCCCCGTCGCGGACCACCGACCCCAGAGCCGGCGGAACACCATCGAAGTCCGCCACCGCCTGCACGACGTCGTAGCGATCCGGCTGGCTGCCGAGCCTGAGCTCGACCGCGATCACGTGCGCCGAGACCACCCGCGTCCACAGGGCTGGCAGCACTCCTGTTGCATGCTCGCCGCAAACGGAGAACGCGCCGGTGAGGCCAGGGGCGAACTCCACGACCGCCTGATGGGTCGACGGCCGATCACACGAGATGCTATGGGCCGCAGTAATAGCGGCACACGCGAGTACGGTCACGGTTCTCCCCTCATCTCATCTCCTTGACTTCTGGATTGAGTTCGTTCGAGGCGGCGCTCTCACCTCGGCAGGCGTGGCGGTGCGGTACAACCGCGGAGTGCTTGGAGTACGAGTCCCACAGGGCAGCTGCGGAGGTCGTCGCCGACGTCGGTGACGTCCAGCGCCGATGGATGCGAAGTCGCGCTGCTCCTATTCCACCCAGAGGACAAAGGGCGCCGCCGGCGCCACCCCCAAGCGGGCGGCGTGGGCCTAACGATCAAGCCGGACCAGCGACGCCCGAGGCGGTGGAAGGCCAAATCAGGGAATACTGTACACCAGTATAGCATGGTGGCTTGATCTGGAATCGGGGTCGTCGCGAGGTCACCTCGTCAGAACGGCGACCAAACCCGAGTTCCAAGCGGCGGTGGCAGCAAAGACCAGCACACACCCCACCCAGACGGGGCCGTGCTCAGTCGACGAGTTGGTCCCGAACCACTGCGGGCCTCGCAACGCTCGAGACCATGGCCAGCCGAGCGGGCACCCACCATAGGTGATCATGTCGCCTGCGATGTGGGTGAGCACACCAAGGAGCAGGGCAGGCGCGACAACCCGCAGGTCGAGGTGCCAGTAGATCAGCGCGGCGGTGAGCGGAATCGGCAGGAGGTCGTCGAAGTTGCCCACGGCATACAGGGGCGACCGCCTCGCGAATCGAGTCAGGCGGGCCACCGCTGAGAGGGCGAGAACGATCACCACGGCGAGTGTGGCAGTGCCGAGCACCCGCCCCCAGCGAACGACCACCAGCCCTAGAACCGTGACCCCGACCAAACACACAGCAGTCACGGCGAGACGCCGGCCTCGGCGGTCGCCAGCGACAGGGCGCCTGCTACGGCGCCTCGGTTCAGTCGTGGCCACAGCCGCGCCGATCGCCATGAGCAGGGCGGCCGCGCCGAGGCCGGCTAGCAACCAGACACCGTTGCCGGCGTACAAGGCGGTACTGCCGAACACGAGCACCGCGAACGCGGCCGCGCCCAGGAGCGAATGGGTACCCCGGCGGTGGCCACCCGACAGTCGGCCGATCACGACAGCGAACCCGCGGGTGAGCGGACCGAACGTCCGACTCACCCCGGATCCGGGATGGTCGATGTCTGGAAGCACAGCCCCACCAGCGCACACGGCGGTGCCGAGCGCGAGTTCGGCGAGGGAAAGGGGTGTCACATAGGAGGCGACGGGAGCGGCAAGCCCGAACATCATCGCACCGCTCAGCGCGTGAGTCCTGCCCATCATCGCACCCCACCGCCCCGCCTATTGGTGGTGGAGACGGGCCGAGCGAGGTGCGCGCACTCCGGAGCGCAGCCGTTGCGGCACCAGCGGCAGCCGGCGTGGGATGGACACCGGCCATCCTCGCCGCGGGCGATCGGGCAGAGCAGAAACTCGCAGACGCAGCAGTCGGGGGCAGGACGGCCGCGCCGCTGCGGGCATCCCGGGTGGGGATAGACGCACCAGTGAGCGCGAGAGCTGCGGCCGAAGGTCACTCCGCCCGGCTGGAAGGCGGCCACCGCCATGCCGCGCGCCAGCGCGTTGAAGGCTTGCGCGGACTCACCGCGCTTCTTGGAACGAAACTGCAGGACGTCGCCTTGAGATGCCACGATGTCGACTACACGACGCGCTTCACCGATTCGCCGGTCCACGGACCAGTCCTTCATGCCCTCGATATGGAGGGGGACGGCAGCTTCCAACGCGATGATCAGGTGCGCCTCGGTGTCGTCGGTGCCTTTCAACATGAGTAGGTCCTCCTTTATCTGCTGAGGATGTGCTCCCGGGGCGAATGCATGGCCTCCGGCGGCTGTCTTCGGTTCCGGTTATCCGGTTCTGGATTCCGGTACTGGCAAGTCGGCTGTCACTGCAGCCAATTCGCTGCACGTAGAGGCGCGCAATGCTTGGCCGCTGCGCTCGGCGTGTTCGGCGATGGTGATGCGGCCGTCGACGCTGTGCTGAACGAGGTCCGCCAGGACTTGCTCCCGGTCGAGGCTGGTCACAGGGGTGCTGGAGTACGGTGCTGTACTCCTGCTGGGCCGAACCCACATCAGTGGCCTCGACCTCCGCCGCCGGATCCCCCACACGGCAGTTCCAAGGATGACGGGCACTCCGAGCGGGACCCGTGCACGCAGAATCCGGCCGGCGATTTTGGTGGCCCGTGCAATGGTCGTCACGATGGAGTCCTTGAATTCACCGACGATGTCGAGGTGCTGTGTGAGCCGTCGAGCAGCGCGTCCACCCGCGCGGCGACGTCGCGTTCACGAACCAGGTTCCGGATCTGCGAGATGACGATCCCCCGGGCGACATGCTCCGGCACCCTGGGTTCTCCCGCGATTCCTTGGATGGAGAACACTGGCTCGTCTTCGCGGGACGGCCGGTTGCGGGTGACGAGGATCACCGTGGGGGTGCCGTGGCCGGGGATATAAGCGCCCGAGGTGTCGATCACCCAGCGCAGGTCAAGGCCATGAAGGAACTTCTCGATATACGGCTTACCGAATTCGCGTTTCATGAAGGAGTTGGCGGTGAGCTGCGCGCACCATCCACCTGGGCGGAGCAGTTCGACCATCAGCTCGTGAAACGGGAGAGCCAGCGGGAACTTCTGATAGCACGTGTTCGGGTACTTGGAGCGGATCGCAGCCCGTGTCGTCGCGTCCTTGCAGGTGATGTAGGGGGGATTGGCGATCGCGACGTCGTAGGAGCTGCGTTTGAGCAGCGGTGATGAGTCGTCGAGCAGCGCGTCAGCCGCAACGACCTGGACCGGCAGGTCGTGAGGCAGATCGCAGAACCGGCCTCCGGTCATGGCGGCCGCCAAGGCGCACAGCCGATACCGGGCGATCAGCGCGGCGTAGGGATCGAGATCGACGCCGTGTACTTGGGTGAGTGCTGCGACAACCCGATCAAGGGAGTCCTGGCGACGTGGAGCCTTCGGGTGCAGCGAACGCCATGCCTCAATTCTGAGGAAGGCTTCGACCAGAATATGACCGGTCCCGCATGCCGGATCGATCATATTCAGAGTCGGCAGTTGGTCCCAGCCGGCCTCGTCAACCGCATGATCCAAGGACAACTGAAGGAGTAGATCCGTCACGCACTGCGGCGTCTGGCACAGGGCCCGGTTCTTGCGTGCGTCCACGGACAGCTGCTGGTAGAGGTTCCCGATCCGGTATCCATCCGGCACGGCGGGAAGATCAGCGACGGTGTGCGCGTCGAAGAGACGACCAATCATGGCGGCGTCGGCATCGTCCAGGCCAGCGGTCCACATGGAGTTGACGTCCGGGTCAGCGAAGCCGGCCAGCGCCGGATGGGTCGAGGAGAGAAGCTCGCACTGCTTGCGGATCGCAGCGGCATCGTCCAATGGGACGGACGGGATCAACCCGTACAGCCCCGCGTGGCTCAGGACCGCGCCAGTGTGGACCCATCCGACTGCGGCTTGCTCCCCCAGCTTGCGGGCCAGCTGCTTAACCAGCTGCTGGCCGGCCGCCCACAGCTCGCTCTCTCCGGGACGAGACTGGGCCACCGCGTCGCGCCAGGTGAGGCCAGAGAACCCGGTTATGCCGATCATTGGATTCCCCGGCCGCGGACGAAGCCGTGCGTGGCCGCGTTGCGGCCGCCGAGCAGGCCGATCCACATTCGGGGCGGCGCAGGAGCGCCACGTCCGGAGAGATCCCCGATTTCGGAGTAACAGGGCACACAGAGTCCTTCCCAAGGAGCCAGGCCGCTTACCTGACCTACTAAGTGTACATCGGTTTAGCTCCGACAGCGACAGTGATGTCGCGTACGTCGGCCCCGTACAGGTGTGCAGAGTCACGGAAGAGGCTGGTCCCTGGTGTCACTCAGCCAAGCACCAAGCCGCCTTTGGAATATAAACCGGTGTACAGTATTTGGGTTAAGGGCGTCTCTCCGTGCCGAGGTGAGGGCACGACAGCAGCGCCCGGCACCCGTCCACCGCACCGCCCCCGCACCTGCGGCATTCAGCTGCGGCACGCACTGCGGCGGCGGGCGCCGGCACCCATGCGAACGACGCCAACCACCGTTCCACGATCGGATCCGGCTCCCCATCCACCTTCATGCACGGCTCATCGGCCTCCAGCGTCGCCTCCCGCCGCAGCGCGGCCCGTACCCTCGCTGGGTCCGCGGCGATGATCCTGCGGCAACTCAGCAACTCCTCCAGGTGCGGGCGGAGCTCCGTCCACCGCACCCCGACCCGCGGCGCCGGCCCTGGTGTGTCGAGCAGTTCGTCCAGCAGGACGGTCCCGGTCATATCGAGCGCGGCGATCTCCTGGACGCGGCCCTCCCCGGTCGTGCGGACGTCCAGCACCACCCTGTCGTCGGCGGGTTCCAGGTGTCCCATCATCGGCTCCTCTCGGCCAAGCCGCCTGAGTTCACAGATGCGTGGAAAGCGCACACACTCCGAACGGTACGGGCATGCACCGACACCCCACGTCTCGTGGGCCATAGCAGTCCGGCAGAGAAGGCCCAGGTGGCAGGGATCAGCGACACTAAACTGGTCTACATCCTGCACCGCCTGTCCGGTGGGTGGGGGCCGGCGGCCCCAAGCAGTGAACGGGATCAGACGCGAGTCGGCCTGCCGCGCTGGAGTGCACGGCCCCCATCCATTGACCCACCGGCAGCCTCGCGGGCTTTCGGCTACGGTCCGGCGCCCCGCATCCTCGGCGAACATGCAATCCTACGCGGCCGTGCGGAGGTGCCGTATTCGGGAGTGGCCTCGCCTAAGTCCTCGGGGTGCGTGCCGCCTGAGGAGGGCATTCGCAGGCGTAGCCTGCGACGGCGCTTCAGCCGGGGGCGGCTGGTTGTGACGGTTGTGGTTCAGGAAACATCGGCGAACTCCCCAAGCATGGGTATACCGGTGTACAGTAGAGGGGTGGGTAAGCGACCCATTTCCTGGGAGGTAATCCATGATCGACTCTGCCGCGCCGGGCCGAGGGAAGACACCGGGCAGCCGCGCCGCTGCGCACATCGCCGACCTCCGCAGCCGAGCGCACCTCGTCTCCAACAGCGTCCTGGCCGAGCTGGCCGGAGTGAGCCCGGAGACCATTGGGACCATCGCGCGAGGGCAGCGCGACACCATCCCCACCACGACGCACAACCAGATCCTCGCGATCACGGTGGACCAGGCCGCGCGGGCCGCAGGGTACGTCCCCGCCGCCGCTGCCGCAGCGCACGTCCGCCGCCTCCTCCTAGCGGGGCCGCCCATCACCAGGCAGCGGATCGGGAAATCCGCAAAGGTCGGCACCGCCTTCGTGGATGCGCTGCTGGACACCTCACCCGCGTTCATCCCCGCCAAGCACGCGCGGCGGCTGGAGACCTTGCTGTTGCGCGGGGAAGGGGCCGACACGCGCCTCACCCTCCCCAACCCGTCCACACCGCGCCGCCGCGTCCCGGTGAAACCGTCACGCGACCACCTCACCCGGCTGCTCACCCAGGTATTTCAGACGTCCCGCCCGATGCTGGCCCGGCAACTGCAATCCCACGAGGCCACCATCACCGGGATCCTGCACTCCTGGGAGGCGGTATCGGCCGACCTGGAACAGCGCGTCCTGGCCATCACCCCCGAACATCTGGCCGCCGCCATGAACTACGTCGACGCCGACGCGGCCCTGACCAACCTCACCGAGCTCCTCGACAACGGCTCCGAGGACGCGGTCACCACCGCCACGATCGCAGCCGCAGCAGGCGTCAAAGAGAACCTCGTCATCAAGCTGCTGCACACCCGGCCCGACTACATCCCCATACCCCTGGCCGCCGCCCTCGCCGCCGTCACCATAGAACGGGCCCGCGGACGCCAAGCGCGAGTGCCTGCCGACACCACCATCGCTCACCTGCGAATGCTGTTGGACACCGTCCCCGGCGCATCCAAGATGATCATCGACCGTGCTGCCGGACTGGCGCCGTCCACCACCTGCAGCATCCTCACCCGCCAGCAGGCGGTAACCGCCCGCACCCGCGGTCGAGTCCTAGCGTTGACCGCCGACGACCTGGTCGCCTACATCGCCGGGCTCGCACCTGCCGAACCCGCGCTCAACGCAGTGAACCGGCTCCACCGGCGAGGCTGGTCCACCCACGACATCGCCCGCGCCGCCGACCTCAACCCCCGCACGCTACGCAGCGCCCTCACCAGCCACGACACCCCGACCTGGCTGCCGAAGACACTCGTCGATGCGGTCACCGACGCCGCAGCCCGCATCGGAGACCAACCCGGCCCCAGCACCCCCATCTCCGCCGCCGAACCCCGCCGCCTCGCCCGCAGCCTGGCCGCACAGCAGTGGAGCCCCGAACGGATCGGACGGCTCATCGACTACCCCGAAAGGGCCGTCAGGATCCTCATGACCTCCGACACCGACACCGTCGAACTCGGCCTCGCGGCTGGCATCGCCCGGCTCGCGCGATGCCTGGAAGGCGCCCACCTCACCCCAGACCAGTGCGCGACCAAGCACGGCTGGACACGCCTCGCCGAACGGTTCCGCCGCCACGCCCCCGGCGCCGGGCCCATCCAAGGCCCCGACCCCCAGGCAGCAGTGTGGGCACGCGGCAACGGCTGGCACGCCCTCGCCGCCTTCGACGACGACCAACTCGCCGCCGAAGCGGTTCACGCCGGGGCCGGTGAGCACAGCCCGGACGTGGAACAACGCGCCGCGCAGATCCTCACCGTGTTGCGGGCATCCCTGCCTCGCGCATCCGCGCTGGGCCTGCATCCCCCCACCTCCCACCAGGTCACCGACGACACCGGCGTCCCCGCCCATAGCGTGGGCCGGATCTGGCGTGACGCCCGCTACCACACCCGGCAGACCGGCGGACAGTACCTCGACGAGGGCATGCCCGCCCGCATCACCCAGATCAAGGAAGCGCTGGCCTGGTACGACTCCAGTCCCGCACCGACCGCCGCCGAAGTCGTGGCGTCCCTCGGCATCCCACAACAGGGCTACCCACCGGCCGCCAACAGCGACCGACCCGCCCGCCGCGAACACCAACACACGGTTGAACCCGACCCGACAGCCCGGTACGCGACCATGCCGGTCAGGGGCCCCGGCGTCCGCCCAGCGGCCTGAACCCCCGGACGTGGCCCGGTGGGCGGTGTCCAGCGGGTCGGCGACGCCGACCCGCTGAAGGCGGCGCGGGACCTGCTACCCGACCCCAACCGGCCGATCGAGTCGATCGCCCGGCTCCTGCACGTGCCGCCCGGCATCCTCTACAACCACATTCCCGACCTGAAGGAACTGCGCGCCGCCGGCCGCGCCCGGGCGGCCGACGAGACCACGGGAGGATCTCGATGAGCGTCCGACTCTCGGACCGGCAGCGGGAGGTGCTGCGCGCCATCGCTGACGGGAACGTCCGGGACCGCCGTCACCTGGCGTGCGGCTGGGCAACGCGGCGCGTCGACCAACGTTCCTCTGGCCGCGGCGGGGGCCTCGGCATGGACGTCGGCCGGACAGTGGAGGCATTGCGCCGACGTGGCCTGGCCGAACGTGGCGAAAGGATCGCCGAGGGCCCTGACATCGGCGAGTATCCATGGAAGGTCACCGACGCCGGCCGGGAAGCACTGAAGAACTCGCAGGGATCCGAAGCGATGACCGACGTTCCACCCCTGCCCATCCGGCCTGCGATGGGCAGCCCGGAATATCGCATCTGGAAAGGGTTTCGTGTCGCCACCATCCACCTCGACCGAGACCGAAAGGTGTCATCGATCGTGGCGGTCGCAGGCCGCGGTGCCTACGAAACCGCCGCCCGCATTCTCGACACAGTCCAGGTGGACGAGATCGCGATGGACCCGGCCGATGAGTATGCAACCGAGCTGACCATCACCCTGCCCTCCTCCGACGTGCACCGCCTGGCCTCGGACCTCTTTGCAACCGGCGCGGAGATTCACGAAGCCCTCACACAAACCATCGACCTCTTGGAAGGGGCCCAATGAAGATCCACACCGACGCTGACGCAGCGATCGCGCAGGCCGCGAAGCTCGATAGCGCCTACATCCTGCCCTCGCTGCTGGCCAAGGCGGCAGCCGCGCTGGCCGACGTCCGCGCCGTACTCGCCGACCGGCACGATGTCACCGGCGCCGACACCGCCCCCTACGGCGAAGACGCCCTCGCCGGGCGCATCCTGGAGGCGGTCGTCAGGTCCGCGCGGCGCGCATCGACCACCCGGCCCGTCGACCCCATCGAGCTGCTGGGCGCCGTGGCACGGGCCGCCGCCGAGCGGCTGGGCGTGCCGGTCGCGCCGGTCGAAGGACCGACCGGGGACAACCCCGCGCACGGGTACGTGATCCTGCCCCGTCAGTCGGAGACGCCGCCGTGGGGGCCGTCCGGCGAGGCGCCGCTGCTGGTCAAACTTTGCCGATACGACCACGGCAGGGGGCCGGAGCCCTGGGAGTGGACCATCGCGCCGGACGTGCCCGGTGGAACCATCGATGGGCTGGAAGTCGCCGGACCTCCGCCCTGCCTCGACGTCGCGGCCGAGGTCGGGGCGCTCGCCGCCGAGGCCCTCACCGGCACTGTGACGCTGAGGCGCCGTTAGTCCGTCAAGTCTTCGGTGCGAACAGAACGCGGTGTTCGAGGTCGAGCCGGGTGCCTGGGCCTGGTCGGGCGGTGTGGGTGATGTAGGGCGAGACGGTGGCCAGGTCGTCCAACGGGACGCTCTGGCCCTCGGCTGCGCCGTTGGCACCAACCATTACCAAGGCCGCACCCGATGGGAGGCCACAATCTCGACAAGGATGCTATACCGGTATACACTATGAGGGTTGGGTAAGCGGCCCAACCTGCCAGGAAGGTGAACCACGGCATGTCCTTGGTCGAGATCTACCCCGCCGCCCACGACGTTGTGGTGGTGAACATCCCGGCCGGAACCGCCCTGCGCATCCACCACCCCGCCGGAGCTCGCGACTACATCGCGGCCCCCAGCGACACACGTCTCGTTGCCGCAATACCCGGCGACAGGGACCACCTCGGATGGGGAGCCGGCATCGTCCGGTACGGCAGCGCCCACATGATCCGCAACGGGCATCACAAGCGCGACCGTCCCCTCTGGCACGAAGCCCACCGCGCCGTCCGTGAAGGCGGAACCGCCCTCATCCAGCATGTCCGCCGCGATGTTCACGGCCGTCCCCGGTGGGACGCCGTGAAGGTCCACAGTCAGGTCCGCCACTGAAGACCATCCGCACGACCCGCGAAGGAGCGCCCCCGGAATGGCTCTAACCGCCAAACAGGCCCGCGCCCACAACCACGGCGCACGGTTCCTGCCCGCCGACCCCGACAACCCCGAAACCCTGCCCTGCATTCAGCTGCCCGACGGTCGACAGTGCTACTTCTACTACGACGACAGCGGCATCCTGAACATCTCCGTCCATCTCGACGGTGACCTGGACGAGGACGTCTCCGTCCAGGTCACCGTCGGCCCCACGGTCGTCTTCCAGGACATCACCGACCTGCCCGCCTGGGGCGAGATGAGCGACCGGGACAAGGGCGCCGCGCTCATGCACGTCGCCAAGCGCAACGACGAAGGCGACACCTACGCCATCGAGAACTACCCGTGCGTCTACTTTGACGACTCGCGCCTCACTCGGCTGACCGCCGAGACCGCGAGCGGCCACGCCGCCAGAACCGTTGGCGACACCGACGAGATCGTCGAGACGATTGGGCAGGACGAATACGAACGGCTGTACGACATCGCCTACGACGCCGACAGGGCACGGTGACGCACATGACCGCCGCGCCGGGCAGACCCGCGACCGCGGGTCTGCCCCCGCAGGCCGTGTTCGACCGAGACCTCGAGCGGTCCAACGCCCAGTTCGGAGACGCCGGCGCCGTCGTCACTCACGACGATGGGACCCGCAATCGATCCGCCGGGTCCGGTATCCCCACCCCCGAGCGGCCGGTTCAGCCTCCGCGATTGTCGTCGCACGCCGCGAGCACGCCGAATGTTCACCGTCGGCTCCGACGGACTGACCGGCTTGGAGCGGCCGGCGCGGGCGCTCGAGCTGACCACGGAGGCCAACCGTGGCGACGGCACCCGCGAGCGGGAGATCACCGCCTGGTCCCCCATGACGGTGGCCACGGCACCCCAGGGTCGCCGGCAGCCCGGCGGCATGGTTGGGCTGCTCTACTAGTGCCCGCCGCCCCGGCTGCCTGTGCCCCCCGCCATGCAGAACGGGTCCCACATCAGGACCGAGCTCATCAGGGAGGGGCGCAGCCTCGTGCGCGTCATCGCCCAGTGGAAGGTGCCGGGACACGCATTGTCCTGGTCCAGTTCGTTGACGGCTCGACGGCCGTCACCCCCTCACGCCCGCTCCGCCGGGCAGACAAGGAGATGTCATGACCACCTACATCACTCTGGTCGAGGACGGCCCCAACGTCGGGATCGGCTCGGTCATCGAAGAAGATCCGATCGCCGTAACCGACCCGCGCATGTTGCCCTTCAGCGAGCTGCTCTTGGACGTGGAACCGCCCATGCTGGAGGAGACCATCACCGGCAAGACCGTGGTCAAGCTGGTCACGGTTGAGCCCCTCACCGGCCCCACCGAATGCGGAAACGGTGAGGCCGTATGGTTCGAGGCGCCGTCGTGGCGGGTGACCGGTGACGCGTCCTGGCAGGGTGTGTTCGGCCCGCAAGGCGAGCAGGTGATCGAGGCGACCACGCTGTGCGCCGAGAAGCTGCACGGCGAGTTCGATGCCGATGGCGACGACCCCGAGGACCGCTACTACAACCTCGTCGAAGACACCCTCGACGAGATGAACGACGCGCAGGAGCGCGCGTTCGACGCGCTGGCCAAGGAAGGCGCCGACCGGTTCTGGTGGTCGACGTACGCGTTCGCGTGCACCTTCGGCCACGAGATCGTGGCCATCGCCGCCCGCGACCTGATCGACACCGTCGACGGCTGGACCGCCGAGGCCCACGACCTCCTCACCGCCCCCTACCGGGCCGCGTTCGGCGACGCCGCGCCCGGCGCCAAGAAGATCTGCGCCTGACGCCCGGTCAGGCGGGGACCCAACACCACCGGAAAAGGACACATGGACACTTCCACCATGGACGACCTGGCCGACGACGCATCCCAGGTCGTCGAGCTGCTGGACCGCATCGACAAGCGCTGCGACGCCTCCGAACCGGTACTGCAGTGCCGGAGTGCCGCCGCAAGGCTGCTGCTGAAACTGATCGCCGATCACGACCAGGGCCAAGGCGTGGTGTTCGATGACGCGCCGCGCGGCCGGTGGGCGCACAAGCCCACCGGCAAGGTGTTCAACGCGGCCACGTTCCAGGAACTCGACCGGCACAAGCTGGTCGACACCGGGAACGGCTTCGCCGATCCGGTGAAGATGAAGTGGGCCGGGGCGAAGGTCCTCGGGCTGATGCCGTGGACCACCCTGGTCTGCGTGTCGACCGAATCCGCAGCGGCCGTCGTCGCCGAGATCGGTGACGCGGGCAGCGAGTCCAACACCGTCGATCACGACGACACCCGTGTGATCATCTACTACACCGACAAGCGGTACCCGCTGGACCTGGCGTCCTGGGCCGTAGAGAACGGGCACGCCACCGACGCCCACGCCGGCGCCGTCATCGCCGATCTGTAAAGGGGTGCGGTCATGAGGACGATCAATCTCGTGGAAGAGTCCACCGGCGTGAAGGTGGACGACCCGGCCGTGGTGCGGGCGATGGAGGTGTACAACCACCTCGACGACATCGAGCGCCGCGACTTCTACACCTGCACGATTCAGGCGATGGCCGCGTACCAGCGGACCGGTGAGGCGTCACACCTCACGGCCCTGACCAGAATGTATGAGGAGATGGTCCGCGTCGACGCGATCCCGGGTCTGCGGGAGAAGTTCCGCGCTACCCGGAACGGCCCGCCACCGAAGCCCGCCGAGGAGGCGGACATCGAGGCGCTGATCACACGGCTGGGCGGTGAGGACACGAGTGGGACGTGAACCCGGACCTGAGAAGACGCCGGCCAGCGCACCTAGCCATACGTCACACGTTGGCTGGTGTGCCATCGCCGCCGTGATGACTGCTGGACAAGGAGAGCCGATGAAGCAGGCCAAACGACTCGGCATCACAACGTGCCTGTTGACGATGGCGGTCGGCGCTGCGTCCTGCACCATGGATGTCGGACTGTCAGAGACCGGCGCCAACTCCGGGAACCCCGGCGATGCCTCGGCGGCCTCCAAGACCCTGTCCAGCCTGCAGGTTCAGGCAGAGGGCGCCGGCGACGACTACGAGCGGGCCGCGTTCGGGACGCGCTGGAAGGACACCGACCGCAACGGCTGCGACCAGCGCAACGACGTCCTCGCCCGGGACCTGGAGAACGTCGGCAAGGACGGCAGCTGCATCGTCATGACCGGCCGCCTCCACGACCCCTACAGCGGCAAGGACATCACCTTCGCCAAGAAGGACGCCGCCGAGGTGCAGATCGACCACCTCTACCCGCTCGCGCTCGCCTGGCGGATGGGCGCCTCACGCTGGAGCGAGGACAAGCGGGAGACGTTCGCCAACGACCACCGCAACCTCCTCGCCGTCTGGGGCGTGCCCAACCAGCAGAAGAGCGACTCCGGCCCCGGCGAATGGAAACCGCGGAAGAGCTTCCAGTGCACCTACGCGATCAAGTACATCGCCGTCGCCCACAAGTACACGCTGCCCGTAACTCACGCTGACCGCGAAGCTCTCCGCGGCTTTCTCACTCGCTGCCGAGGGAGCGAGTGATCATGCCCACAGCCCCACCCACGCCGGGTCAGCCCACATTCCCGCACCACCACGGCGTCCACGCCAGCGAGATCGGCGAGGATGCAGACTTCGCTATCACGCTCTTCACCGACGACCGCACCCTGATCACCTCAGCCACCGGGTCCGGCAAGCACTCCGCCGCAGACCTGATGCATTTCGAGATCGACGCCGTCGTTGGCTCCGCGATGAGCGGCATCCTCACCAAACTCCAGACCCGGTTCACCCCCCGGACCGCGCTCGCCGACCTGCATCGCCGCATCCAGCGCAACCAGGGCGGGAAAACATGAGCCTCGGCCGAATCGGCGGCGTGTACGCCGCTCTCAACTCCGCCAGCATCTGGGCCGACCACGTTGTCCAGTCCGGCGACGACGCCCAAGCCAAGGCTGGGCACGGCTGGCCCGCGCGGGCGGCGTGCGCCCGGCACGTCGCCGAACTCACTGCCGTACAGATTGTTGCGCTCGCCGGCGTGTCCGCTGTGGCGGGCGAGCGTCTCAAGGCGCGTCGCGTCGTGGCCGGGCTGGCGTTCAACGCGGCTACGCATTACCTGCTGGACCGCCGTCCGTTCGCGCAGCGGCTCGCTTACGCGCTCGGGAAGGGAGCCTTCTACGACGAGTTCCCGGTGCAGCGGGAGACCTGGCTCGACCGGCACGGCCCCGGGTCGGGGCCGAACGCTTTGGATCAGAGTTGGCACGTGGGCCTCCTCGCCATCACCGCTGCCATCATCGCCGGAAAGGACTGAACGACCATGACCCTCAACGAGCTCCGCAAGCAGCTCGACGCCCTCAACGTCCCCGGCCACACCCCGGTCATACTCGCCAAGGACACCGAGGGGAACGGGTTCTCGCCCGCTTCGAACACCGAGGTCGCCATGTACGCCGCCGAGACCACCTGGTACGGGGAGCGATACATGACCGAGGAGGATCGGCAAGCAACACGCAGGCCAGACGAGCACGCCGAGGCTCCAGAGGCCGCGGTCCGTGCCGTGTTCCTCTGGCCCACCAACTGATCAGGGAGTCACCGTGACTGGCTCCATAACCCAGCGGACCCTCGATCTGTTGGGCATGCCAGGACAGCACATCACCGTGAAGTTCAGGGGAGAGCCGGTGACGGTACTCGCGGAACTGGACCCGTCAGGGAGAGCGCGCCGGGACGAGCCACCGGTGACCGACCTGCTGCACCTCGAACTCCTCACCGGAATCGGGCCAGCGCCCTGGTGGCCCCGTCCCGTGCGGATGTACGCAACGATCACCTACCGCAAGGACCCCCTTCGCGCAGTGCAGCGTGCGTCCCGATGGGCCTCCTATAGCGCCCGCGTCGCCGTCACCCCACGGGCGCGCATCGGCGACCGCGCGCTCGTAGAGGCACACGCACGCGGCGTGTGGCTGATCGGACGCGAGGAAGACACCGAGATTCTGCGAGTGGTCTCGCCTGGGGAGCGCGGCGCAGCGCCCGGTTCGAAACACGGGCTCGCTCACCGCCTGCTCGACGAACTGATCTGGGAAGCGCTCAACACGACGTAGGGATTGGGAAATCTCAGGACGATCGGACTCAAGATCACCTAGGAAGGGCAACATACGTATGGCCTGCCACGCTTATCAGCCCGAGCGCGAGGACCATTGGGACACCCAGAAAGCCCTTGGTGAGCAGGAGATGCTGCAGATCCGCTGCCATGCAGGGCCCACGCCCAGATCTCACCGCTGATGGCGGCCGGCGCGCTCACCCGCGCCGACCACGCGAGGTATCGGCGTGGGCTGTACCGGCTGATCGAGAACGGTTGGCAGACGCATCGCTGGTACCCGCCGAAGACCGCCTAAGAAGCGCGTACATGGGGCTCAAACCATTGCCGGACATTGGCATCACTAGAAAACCGGTGTACTGTCTACGTCAGGCACCCCGGTTCCGTCCTCTCTGGGGCCTGGCGGTCCACTGACCTCGTGCTCCGGCGAGAACCCCCCGAGCCTCGCCGGAGCACGACTATGCCGCCACCGAAACGGTTCTGGCCCCGTTCACTGCATCGTCGTCGAATCCTCTTGTTCGGAGGGGGCAGACCTCAAGCGGCTGCTGGCCCCTTTCGGGATGATCGTGCAGCTTGACAAGAGCGCGGAACAGGACTACCAGGCGATGCAGATGGCGCACGGCTGGTCAGCTGCGTCCAGGCGCACGCGTCCCGGGCGGAGGACGCCTACCGGATCAGCTCGGCGGCCAACGGGGAGACCGACAAGGAGACGTGGGAGAACGTCACCCAGGCATCGTTGACGGCGGCCGCCAGGGACATCGAGCTGCACACCGCGACCGGCGAACTGATGTCCGAAAGCGACTGACCGGATCCTGGCCGGAAAGTGTTTCGGCCGAAACGCTATCCGGCACGCGCCTGACTTGGCTGACGGAACTCCAAGCCGCTCACAGCAAGAGACCTGCGGCGGCGCAGGGCGAAGTCAGGATCTCGACTGTGGCCGCCGACATCTGCTCGCCATACAACACCACCGCGCCGGCGGCCCATAGGGCGTCGGCCAGCAGCGGGTCAGTGGGGCGCTGCCAGGCGGCGAGTTCGGCCGCGGTCACGGCGTCCCAGAAAAGAAAGTGCGCGGCGTATACCTGGTCGTGCGGGCCGGCGACCGCGTCGACCGCCTCGCGGCGAGCGGATCTCCAGCGTTGGTCGTCAATGCTGATGCGCGTGGTGAGCACAGAGTCCAGGCGGGCGCGGGGCAACCGCGCCGCTGTGGTCAGCAGTCGTCGTGCGGCGGGAGTGCGCGGTCCGTACACGGTGTCCACAGTGACCGGTGTGGGGAGCAAGACCTGTTCCCACGGCCCGGTCAGCAGCGCCAGGTCGGCGGCCTCCTGCTCGTTCTGTTCCTTGGCGCTGGCGTGCAGGGCGTCGGAGCGGTGTTCGGGACGATGGTCTGGCACCGCGAAACCAGGTGCGGCGGCCAGGCCGAGGACGGCGTCGAACAGTGCGAGCGCGCTGGTGACGCGATCATCAGCGGTCGCCGCCCCGACGAACGGCGCGGCGAGCCTGCGCTCCAACCCGATCATGGAGTGTGCCGGCGCGGGGACCGCGAACACATCGCACCAACGTTCCCAGCGGTCGGCCACCCAGCGCGCTGCCCTGGAGGTTCCCAGGCGGGCGATCACGCGGGCGCGTGCTTCGGCGCGGGCCTCGGTAGTGGTGCGCGCCGCGATCGCCAGGTGGTGCTGCTGGGTAAGGTTGAGAGTGACGGCGGTGAAGTCGAGCCGACGAAGCTGCTGGTCGTGGGTGAAGCTGACCGGCAGCATGACTTCCCCGTCCGCAGGCAGGCTCGGGCGTACCCCCACCGGCCGGGAGAGCGGATCGCGAGCTTCGGCGGCCGTTGCCACCTTCGGGTCTACGTCGGACAAGAGCCGGCGTTGTAGCTCCGCAGGCGCCCAGCGGGAATGGGCGACCGCCGCACGTACGGCCGGATCTGGGTCCTTCGCCAGGGCGGCCCACACGAAGGAGGGCGTGAAGTATCCGCGTGTGGCGGCGGCTTTTCGGACCTGCGGGCTCGGGTCGGCCAGTACACGGGCCCAGCGGGCGCCGTCCTGCTCAGAGATGCCGTTCGTGATCGCGGTCATGCGCACGCTAGGCGCCGGATCATCCAGCGGGTCGGCCATCTCCATCCCGGACGCAGCAGCATCGACGGGGACGGGCTGGCCGTCGGCTGCCGAGAGCGCGGCAAAGATGTGGCTGTCGAGCACGTGTAGGCCCGCGCGGCGGGCCGCGGCGCGCACACGCGGCGAGGCGTTATCCAGGAGCGCTCGGCGCACAGCCAAGCCCTGCTCCGACTCCGGCAGGCTGCGCATGTGGTAGTTGCGGGCCAACGCGACCAGCACCGCGACCTCCGGATCAGCGATGAGTATGGTCGCCGACACCTCGCCCTTGGAGTAGCGGTGGCGCGGCCCCACGATCAGGGGGAACGCCTGAGCTGCAAGAGCCCGGCACCGGACGTTCGACGACGTGGTGAACGCACGCAGCAGTTTCGCCAACGTGGTCTGTGCCGCGCTGGGGTCTTGCCGATGCTCCCATCCGTTCAGCAGGCCGTCGACAGCCTTTCCCAGTTCGGCGGCGGTGATCGCCGGAGCCGCCGCGATCAACTGCGGCACGTTGGCCCGGGACCGCAGCACGTGTCGGGAGATCGTGGCACGGGAGTGTCCCTTGGCCCGTGTCGCCAGTGTGGCGAGCACGCTCATCGGTAGCGCCGGGTTGCGTACTACGGCCGAGAGGCTGCCTTGCCAGGCTCCGTCGCCGAGCAGGAACTCCACCACGGCCGCCGGGGGGTCACGCAGTACTGATGCAGGCGCCGAGGGGTCGGTCCATACCTCCGCCGCCACAGCCGGGTCAAGGTCTGCGGCGCGCGACTTCCAGTTCGCCAGGTCCGTCACGACGTCCATCATCCCAACTAACGAAGAGCACTGGGCGACGCTGGGCTTCCCGCCGGATGGGTTGGACCTTGGCCCACGCAGTCGGACACATGGCCCGGCGCCCTGGAACGGTGACGGCCCGGTCACTGTCCTCTCGCGCCGAGATCATCCGCCAGCAGGACGGCCAGGTGATCGCCCTGAGCCCACGTTCCCACACCCTCAAGCGCCTACTTGAAGGGCTTAACGAGCTCGGCCTCCCAACCCCGTAGCCACCGAGTTGGCCAGGGCACAGGCGCCATGATCGCCTACGGCGCCACGCATTCCGGGCGTTCCTACAGGCGCGGCTGCCCCGGCCAGCTCACAGCGCCGACGTGTGACAGCAGAACGCGGATGCTACAACCGGGCGGGTGAGTCGCCTTGCAGGTGGTCCAGCGCCCGGGTGAGCAGCGGCCGGTGCGTCTCGTACAGGACACCGCCGGCGCGCTGCAGCGCCTCCTCCAGCACGCCGAGGTCTGTGAAGGGGAACCATCCGGTATCGGTGGCGTCGTCGGCGGCGGCCGCAGCCACCGGTGCGGGCAGGCGGAACAGCGCCGCGGTGGTGGCGACCCATGCGTGGTCGCTTTCGCGGGGGTCGGCCACCAGGGTGCTGCCCAGGATGTGCGGGGTGAGCGCGGCCAGGTCGACGCCGGTCTCCTCCCGCAGCTCCCGCACGAGCGCGGCCGGGGTGCTCTCGCCGGGGTCGCGCATGCCGCCGGGGATGGCCCAGGCTCCGCAGTCGGCGCGGCGGATCAGCAGCACCCGCCGGTCGGCGGAGCCGGTGCCGGCGACCACGATCGCGTCGGCCGCGGCGTTCTCGCCCCACTTGCCGAGGTTGCGGCCGGTCCGCCCGGTCCGCCCCGCCGGGTGCAGCGGCCGCCCGCGGCCGTCGACCTCGAAGGCGATGAGCGCGTCGGCGCGGCGGTCGGCGAGGTCGAACAGCTCCGTCGGGCCGGTCGCGGGCTCGGCCCACCCGGCCGCGACGCTGGCGTCCAGGCCCTCGCCGGGCTGCAGCTCGGCCGGGGTGATGTCCACCGGGGCGTACCCGGGGAACGGCACCGACCATGACCGCAGGGACGCTGGCACCCCACCCAAGGCGCCGCAGCCGAACCCAGCGGCCAGCCAGGGCGCCATCAGCGTGTCGTAGGCGGCCGGCGTCCACTCGGGGACGGTGCCGATCAGGTCGCCGGCGGCGATCGCCACCAGTTCGTGGCCGTAGGCGCACGACACGGCCGTTGACCACCACCAGGGGTCGGCGCCGGTGGCGGCCAGGGCGGCCAGAGCCGCGTCCAGGCAAGTGCCCATGGCCTCGCTGGTTGCGTCGGCCACGGCGTAGTAGCGGGCGGCCGCGGGGGAGGCGTCGGTGTCGCCGCGCAGGTATTCGCGGGCAATCCGGGCGGTGGCGAGGATCTCGTCTGCCTGCGGTCCCAGCAGCCCGGCCAGGGGCGCGTCCCCGACGACTTCCCAGCCGTCGTCGCCCCGGTCGCGGACGGCCAGGAGCCGGGCGGTGGCAGTGCCTGCCAGGAAGGCTCGGGCCTCGATCCGGTTGCCGTAATGGTGCTCGAACACCAGCTCGCCGACGGGCAGCCGCCGCGGGTCGGTCACCGCGGTCAGGTGGCTACCCAGCATCGTGCCGGGACCGACCGGGCCGGGCAGGCCGGCCAGGGTGTGCCGGTCGGCGAGCGTGACGTACATCGGCGCGGCCTCGTCGACCACCCGCACCCGCCCGGCGGCAGGCCGGTCGACGACGGGCTTGTCCAGGTCGCGGTGGCCGAGACGTACGGCCAGGCCGTGGGTCTCGGACAGGCCGGTGGCCAGCAGGTCGCCGACGGTGGCGGCGCGGTGGCGGCCGCCGGCGCATCCCACGGCGATGGTGACGGGCCCGGCGGACGGGCCGTCCAGGTAGGCCAGCACCGCGTGCTCGGCGGCGTCCACCAGGCCCAGGATGCCGGGCGTGGTCCGCACCGCCTCGTGCACGGCGATGTCGCGGGCGGTCAGGCACCGCATCGCCGGGTCGACGTGCGGGTCCCGGAAGTGCTCGCGCAGGTCGACGGTCAGGTGCGCGGCCGGGGCGGGGCCATGCAGGTAGCCGAACGTGGTGATGCTGATCTCGTGCATGATCGTCCTCCGGTCGGATAGCGGGGCCGCTTACCCCGGTGCAAACTGTACAGCGGTTTACTGTGTTTTGGAAGGTGAGGCGGCATCGGGCGCCTCGTCGTCGTCGCCCACCAATTGCAGGATCGGCGTGGCCCCGGTCGGCATGGCGTCATCCGCGCCGTCGACGTCGTGTGCTTGGCCACCTAGGATGATGCGGAGCGCCGGCGGCTTGGCCGCGACGGCCGTCTCCATGACTGGCCAGTCGTCGGCGCGGATCCCCACTGCGGGCGGTTTCCATGCCGGGGATGCCCACGCGTACGCGTCAGGCCATGAGGCGTTGATGTAGCAGGGCAGCAACCCGCCGACGTTGGGGACCGGGTCGGGGACGATACCGGCCCGCACCGCTCGTTCAGCCCGATCCACCTGGTCGGCGTAGTCGCGGTGCCGGGAGCAGAACCCGGCGAGCCGCCACCGCCCGGTCTCGGCGTCGGTGACACGGAACTGGGTCTGCGGAGACCGGCCGCACACCCCAGCAGAGCGGGCCTTGGGCGCCAGGCACCCGGTGCGGATGTGCCAGTCCGGGGGCTCGTAGCGGGGCGCGTCCGCCGCGATCAGCATTCTGAACGCCGTCCCGGTCAACCCCATGATCTCCCGCGCCCGCGGCCAGATCGCCTCGGACGAAGGCCGCTCCACGTACACCGTCCAGACGGTGGTGACGGCGAGCGTCCGCACCTTCAGCATCTCCCGGTTGACGGCGAACCGGGTGTCGGCGTGGATCCGGTTGATCAGATCCCGCGCCTTCAGCAGCCGCTCAAGCTCCTTGTCTCCGATCATCCCCCCGCCTCCCTGCGAGCCTCCCGCCGCGCCGCGAGCGCCGGCACTGCAGCGGTGACCAGCGCGGCGAACTCCTCGGGGTGGGCGGCGGCAAGCCCCGCCAAGGCGTGCAACTCGGCGGTGAGCTGGTCGCTCGCCGCACTGCTGAACGGGTCGATGTCGCGGACGATGAGCGCGCCGGGATCGCCCTGCCAGGAAGCGTGGGCATGCAGGTCCGATCTGGACCGGCACACCTTGCACACCTCCTCCAGCACACCGCGGCCCTCCGCGCGGATCGTCTCGATGAGCTCGGCGCGGGTCCCGATCACCACGACTTTGCCGTCGCCGGTGGTCTTCCCGCATTCGGTGCGCAGCCGCGCACCCGGGGCCAACTGTCGCCACGGCGGCGACTCCCGCAAGATGTGGGATCGGCGGCCGCGCGGCCGAGGCCGCGGCGCCCCGTTGTCGTGGGGGCACGGCCACGCCTCATCGTGGATGCGGCACCGCAGCACCACCGGGGCCGGTTCGCGGTCATTTGGCTCCCCGACAACGGCCAAGCCGGGCGGGCCCGCGACGGTGTTGCGGTACTCGCAGGGGAGCGCGGCAGCGTCGCGGGTCATCGGGGCGTCTTCTCCTCGTCGCTGAGGGCGGCGAGGGTCTCGTTCACGGCGCGGATGGTCGGGCACTCCCATTCCACGGTCCACACGTCGGCGAGCCGGCAGCAGCCCTCGCAGTACCGCGTTCCGCCCATGCTGACGGGGTAGTGCACTTGCCGGACGGCCTGGTCGACGATCAACGCCCCGGCAGGGCCGTCGGCGGCGGTCGGCCGCATCGCGGCCCGCAGCAGCAGCCGGACGGTGTCGAGGTTGTCCAGCACGTGGGCATGGACCGAGCACCGGGCGGACTCGGTGCACACACACGAGTTCATGACGAGCGCATCCAGCAGCAAACCCAGGTCGAGCTGCGCGAGCCGGTCACCCGTCCGGAACGTGTACCGGGCCTCCCGGTCGGCGGCCGTGCTCCACAGCAGCCGCACGAGCGCGCGCTCTCGGTCCTGGCCGGGCTCGACGGGCACCGTGGCGGCTCCGAGCTTCAGGCTGTGGACACCGTCGCCGCGGTGCGTCGTCATCTGCAGTTCGACGTCCTCCAGCACCTCCTCGGCGGCGGTGGCGGCGGTGGCGAGCGCGGCGAGGACGCCGGCGGTGGCGTCCTTGTCGAACCGCACCGTGTAGACGCTCCGGGCGCCGAGTTCGACGATTCCGGCGTCGTCCAACAGGTTCAGCAGCCGACCCGCTTTGGCGAACCCGACCCGGATGCCGCGCTGGATGTCGCTCGCCCTCACGGTCTTGGAGCGGCGGTTCAGCAGCCACCTGACAGTATCGACCAGCAGGTCCTTGTCGTGGCCAGCGTCCACCCGCCGCACCTTCGGGGCCGGAGTGGTGTTGTTGCTCATGACGATCCCCAGTTCTCTTCCTTGTTGGTTCAGCTGGTTCAGGCGGCGAGTGCCCAGGCGGTGTGGAACTGGCCGCGCAGGCCTCGATCGACGTCGCCGCGGTCCAGGTCGATGCCGGTGAGGCACTCCACCAGCGCGCACATCAGCACCTCGGCGACGTTGGGGGTGACGGCGTTGCCGTACTGGCGCATCTGGTCGTCGTGGTCGCCGAACACGACGTAGTTGTCCATGAACGCCATCGCGCGCCCGGCCTCGGCCGCGAGCAGCATCCGGTACAGCACGTCCTCAACTACGACCTCGATGTCGGGCCCGACGTTGGCGGTGGCGAGCGCGTACCGGTCCTTGGTGGACAGCGTCCCGACCGGCACGTTCACAGGGGAGGCGTTCCCGTTGGAGTAGTAGGGGACCAGCAGGTGCGTCTGCTCCCAGGGGACCGGCGACTGGCGGCCCTGGCGGGTCAACGTCCGCAGATGCTCCGATGGCGGCGTGCACAGCTCGCTGCCGTCGTCACGGGCGGTGAAGTTCCGCGTGATGACTGACTGCGGCATCGCCGGCAGCGGGGCGAGGTCTGCGGCCGAGGTGACGTCGTTGAACTGCAACTGCTGCGGCCATCCGGCGGGGATGGCGAGCCCATCGGTGTCGCGGGTCATGCGGGTCGGCATCGGCGCAGACAGGGGGCTCGCCTCGGTTCGCCACGACCCGCCGCACGGTGTCACCAGCGGTTGCGCGTGCTTACGGATCCCGGCGATGATCCGCTCGATCGTGGACGGCGCCAGGCCCTGCGGCTTCTTCTTCGTGCGGGGCCGCTCCCCGATCGGGGTACCTGGCACCGTCCAGTCGACCGCCAGGACGGCGGCCGGGACGGACGGCTCCACGATCCGGTTCCGGCACAACCCCTTCGGGCACCGGTACCAGTATTGGCCGTCCCGCCCGTACACGCCCATGTCGACGCCAGGCCGCTTCCACACCTGCATCGCGTCGACGATCTGGTCGCAGGACGGGCAGTGCGCCCGCGGCCGTAGCCATTTGTCCCAGTCGGGGTTCCGGCCGAGCGAAACATGCCAGTACGCCAGGTAGAGCCGGTCCCGCGACTGCGGAGGGTCCGGGGACTCGGGGGCCCGCACATGCATGGAGTTCAGGGCGATCAGTCGGGTGCAGTACCCGAGCTTCTCGATCTCGCGGCGCCACCGCACGAACTCGTCCCACTTGCGGCACTGCACGACGTTCTCGACCACACCGATCAGGACGGGTTTGCCTGCCTGCGCCCAGTGCCGCAGGTTCCGCGGGATCTCCTCCATCAGCGCCCGCATCCGCATGGTGTGCTGGTCGGGCCCGGCGTTCCCGAACTCCTCGTCGTCGAGGACCTGCTGGTTGGAGCGGTCGAAGTCGCGTTTCTTTCCACGGGAATCCGTCCACGGCGGGCAGGCTGGCGAGTCCCACGCCGACAGCCCGTGCGGAAACCGGGTGATGTCGGCCTCCACGATGTCGCCACAGAAATGATCAGCTTCGGGGAACGCGTTCTGATGGGTCTGCACCGCGACCTCGTTGTGGTTCGCGCCGAACACCACCTTGATGCCGGGGACTCGGGCGGCGCCGACGGCGTCGCCGCCGGCGCCGGCGAACCGGATGGTGTGCGGAATCTCTCCGATCTCATAGCGAGCTGGCGCTGAGCGGGCCGGCCCTGACACGGGACTCACTTACTGCACTCCCCTGGGATGGTGATGACCAGGTCAGCAACGTCGTCGGGCACGGCGTGGGTGTCGCCCGTCCGGCCGGTCAAGGCCGCGGCCGCGGCGCCGACCCTCATGCCGTCGACGTCGATACCGGTCTCCACCGCCCGGAAGATGAGTGTCTGGACGGCCTCGCCGTGGGTGTTGTGCGGCCACCGCAGGTTCAAGGTCTTGCGGTGCCCTTCCCAGCGGGCCTCGTCGTCGTAGTCGTCCATGAACCGGCGGAACGCGTCGGCCTCAGCGGCGGCCTCCCACGCCGCCCGCACCGACGCGATCGCGTCGAGCGCGGTGCGCCGCATCCGCGCGGCCGCGTCGCGGGAGCGGGAGTAGGCGACCGTGAGACCGTGCAGGTCCGCCAACACGTCGTCGTCGGTGTGGACGAGTTGCTGTGGGTCCCACGGGGGTGCGGGCAGCTTCCCGGGCGTGGTGGGGACGGTCATGTCCCGGGTGCCGGGCCACCGGACGGGGATGAGCGCGGGTGCGCCGGCGGTGGTGCGGGAGCACGTGAACGGCACCTCCGTGATGCTCAGCCGGGGCGACGGGCCGGTGAGGGGCCGGTCGGACGACTCCAACGCGGTCGGCTCGAGCCGCCAAACGATCAGCTGCCGGGCGGCGGCGTTGAACGCGGCGGCCAAGACGTCACCAGGGTCCCGGGGACGGCCTTGGTATCCGGACTCGCGGACACGGTCGCCGCTGACGGCGATGGCCTGCCTGGTGAACTCGGCCAGTTCAGGGTCAGTGAAGTGGTCACGTGACAGGGCGTCGAGGTCCCAGCGCTCCCATGCCGGTGCGTGCCACAGGATCCGCCAGGTGTGGCGACTGCGGGGCATCACCCAGTCGCGGGCGCGGATCGTGACGCCGGTCGCGCCCGTGGAGTGTTCCCGCACCCACACATTCGCGGGTGCGGCCCCCGGAGGCAGGGTGCGCGGCTGCGGCTCCAAGGCCACGTACCCGCCCTGACGGGTCCGGGCGACCATCATCGCGCCGGGGATCTGACTGCGGAGCCGGGCGACCATCACGGCCTCGGCCTCGGGGTCGGTAAGGGCGCGGCGCCGGTCGGCGAGTCGGGCCTGCTGCTCGGCGACGATCGCAGTGATCGCGGCGGCCTCCACCTTCGGGTCGTCCGGGTTGACCAGCGGCCGGTGGATCCGGTTCTTCAGCTTCCACCACCGCACCAGGTCGGGCACATCGCGGCGGGCCTGCGCGAGGTCGAGCTCGGGGAAGGTGTTGGTGAGCTCACCGGCGAGCAACTCGCAGAACGGGGCCTCGGCTTCGGCCTCAGCGTGCTTGGTGTCAATGACGGTCTGCAGCAGCGGCATCATGTCCACGTAGGCGTGCCGTTCGGTGCGGGCGCCCATGTAGACGGCGCATTCTTCGGCGGTGACCAGGTCGACGGGGATGATCCAGGTGTCGTCGGGGCTGATGCGGCAGGATGCGCGCCGCGCCGCCGGCCGCGGACCTTCGCCGGGAACCCAGATCTGGTCGGGCCTGTCGTACAGGAACCGCAGTTCCCCGTCGCGGTCGCGTTCGATCGTGTACAGGGTGCCGGTGTCGGGCCATCCGGCGCCTTCTGGGGTGATGCGGGAGTGGGCGTTGTAGCGGTGCTTCCAGTCCGGGGCCAGCGCCCGGAACCGTTCGGTGTTGAACGCCCCCACGACCCGCATCCCGGGCCGCAGTCGCCGATTGAGGCGCTGCAGCCAGACCTTGAAGGGCTCGCGGCCCGTCCCGAGCGTCGCCTCGGCGTCGTTGACAGTGCGGACGTGCCCGGCAGTGTAGGACTCCTCGGACAGGACGCTGACCGTCGGAACGGGCAGCGGGTGGAACACCACGGTCCGGTCGATCAGGCCCTGCAGGATCAACGCCGCGCGCATGAAGTGACGCTGCCGCGCGTTCGCGGCCTTCTCCGCCCGCAGCCACTCCCCCGTGCCCGGCTGCAGCTGCCGCGGCTCGGCCCCGGTGAACGACCGGGTCGTGAAGAAGGAGAGGAACTCGTCCCGGGCGGGGACGAGCCGTTCCCCCACGGTGAAGTCGGTGACCATCCGGTACAGGCGGTCCCCGTTGCGGATCAGCCAATACGACTGGTGGTTGGCTTCGTCCATGGCCTTCTGCAGCCATGGGTCGCCGTAGTCGCGTGGGGTGCGGCGCGGCACCAGCACAACCACGCCGCGCGGCTCGGGCAGCACCTGCTCCAGGTGCTCAGGGGCGCTGCTGACCCAGGTGTCGAACTCCTCCAGGTTCCGCACGTCGATCCCGCCGGAGGTGGCGGCGACCAAGCACTCCTGGTCCATCGACAGCACCAGCTGCCGCACCGTGATCGGGGTGTCGGCAGGGGCCGGGTCACCGTCGGTGAGAGTGATGATCTCTTCGTCGCGGCCGAGGTACAGGTTCACTGTCCAGATCGTCTCTTCGAGCCGGGCGACCTGTTCTCGCAGCGGAGCCAGCCGTGCCGTCGCGGCCTGGATCTGCGCCGTCATCTCCTGCCGGAACTTCTCGATGCTGGCGTGCAGGGCGGCCTCCTGGTCCAGTGCGCGGCGACGCATGTCGGCGGCGTGGGCCTTCACCTGCGGCGCGGCGCGGCCCGATACGGCGGCCAGCTCCCCGCTGCCCTCACCGTTGTCGCTGCGACCGTTGTCGGTGAGGGCGGTGTCGGCGGCGGCCGCCGCGGACTGCATCTCATTCAGCGCCGCGACCACCTCCCCGCCAGGTCCGTCGGCCGGGGATGATCCGTGGGCTGATTCAGCCATCGACAGCACCCCCGTCGCCGCCCGCAACGCAGCCCACGGCCTCACCGCGCAGCGACTCGCCGTCGGCCTCGCCATGCAGCGGAAGACCCGCTGCCCGCAGCGCCTCCGTCAGGACGTGCGCGAGTGACATCGCATCCGCCGAGCCGAGCCTGTGGCCCCGCCCCTGGTTCAGGTGCCAGTGCTTAACCAGCGCGTTGGTCAGCGTGGCGCGCGTCACGGCAGGCCGCAGCAGGTCCACGAACCGGCGCTGCGCCTCCCCGTAGGCGGCGTTGCGCGCCGCGACCGCGGCGTCGGCCCGCTGCACCACCCTCGGGTCGGTGTCGTCCAGCAGCTTCAAGGTCCGGCACGGGAACGCCTCCCCACACCCGAGGCAGCGGCCACCGACGCCCTCGTGGAACTCACGCACCTGCTGGATCACAATCTCGTGCCGCAGGTTCGCCGCCTGAAGGAAGTCGGTGAATGCGCGCGCGGTGTTCAGGTCGGCCCGCAGCCGGCCGGTGGCGGCGTCGGCGGCCGCAGCCGTGTCCTCCAGCGCCGCTACCTCGGCGCGGGCCTCGACCCGCGCCTCCGCACGGCCCCGTTTCGCCGACCGCCACGCCGACCACAACCGCGACGTGCGCCAGTTCAGGACGGTCGCGCGGCGGCTGAGGGCCTCGTACTGCTCCCTCCAACCCCGCTCGTCACGCTGCGCCGCCGCCCGGGCGTTGTCCAGCTCGCTGCGGAGCCGAGCCACCTCCGCGGCAGCGTTCTCGTTGTGGTCGGCGACGATCTGGGCGGCGGCCGCGCGGTGCGCGTCGTCGTCGGCGTCCTCGCCGGGGTCCCAGGTGTTCAGGTCCCAATGGGCGATCAGGTCGCCCGCCTCCCAGGAGGCAGGCGTCTGATAGCCGGTGATCTCGCCGTGCTCATCGCGGGTGACGTGCCGCAGCACGTCCTCCCGCCAGATCCGCAGGTTGCCCTCACAGTCGGACAGGAACCACCGCGCCTGCTCGGGGGCTTGGGCAGGTGGCGGGGGGGCTGTGGTGGTGGCGGTCGTTTCCGTCATTGCTGCTGGTCCTCTCGATGCTTCTGCTCGTGTGATGCGGCGTCGCTTTCAGCTGTGGCCGCGGCGGGGATGTCGGAAAGGTGGATTTCCTCGCCGCCTGGGAGCCGGAAGTCGTGACCGCCGCCGGCGAGGTAGGCCAAGTAGGCGGCCCGGTCCTGGCAGTAGCCGCAGCCGGGTTCCGGACTGGTGACCGGATGGAGGTCGCAGTGCGCGTGAGCGGCGAGCCGCTCGGCCAGGAGCCGGGTGATCGCCCGACCGCCGGCCGCGCGGGTGGGCGGCTCGATCGCTGAAGCCATGACTTCCAGGTACCGGGCCGGGTTCCGCATCACGGTGAGCAGCGCGTTCCCGTAGCTGGACTGGAAGTCGGGGCCCTGCCACCGCGCAGCGAGAAGCTGTAGCGCGTCCAGCAGTTGCCGCAGGCACCGCTGGGCGGTGTCGCGTTCATTGTGCAAGTCCTCGGCCCGCCGGACGAGACTGGACAGGGCGCGGGCGTCGGCGGCGCGGTGCGATGCCACCAGCCGGATTGCGGCGCCGCGCTCGTCGACCAGCTCCAACAGGCCGGGGATGTCGTGGGCAACAAGTGCACCGAGCGCCTTGAGGTCGGTGTCGTTGAGGGTGACGTCCGAAAGTCGCCCGTTGCTGCCAGGGGCGGGGGCGGCCAACGCCAGGAACTGCACCTGGCCGAGCCGCTCTCGGATCTTGGTGGTGTCGTGGGTGGTCGCGGTGTCGATCGCGGTGTCTGGGGTGGTGGGCTGGTCAGGCATGTCCGGGCCCTTCTGGGGTGAGGGGACCCCATTCGTCATTCGTCTCTGGTCTTGCGGTGGACTTGGGCGAACGCGCCAGGAACGCGTCCCGGCCCCCTGGGCGCGGGCTGGTGGTGGTCGGCGAAGGTGTCGTCGCACCACCCGATGTCGATGCCGTGGCCGCGCTAATTGCGCGTCGCGCGGATGTACTCGACGCCGACGTCGCTGGCGGCGGCGTGGCCTGGCCGGGGTCGGCGCCGCCCTCCAGCAGTCCCCCGGTCACTGTCGGCCCGTCGCGTCTTCAGCGAGGGCCTCTTCCAGCTGGCGTGCGATGTCGCCGGTCAGCGCGGCGGAGGAGAGCAGGGCGGTGGCCTCCTCGTCCCGAGCTGCGGCGTCGTGGCGCCGCAGAAGATCCGCCTCGTGGGCGCGGAGCGACGCCGCCAGGTTGCGGGCGCGCCTCACCTGTTCGGCCAGGCGGCCGGCGTTGGCCTCGGCCGTCCGGTACCGCCTGACCGCGCGCCACCGTGCCGACCGGTCGGCACGTGCGGCACGCTGGAAGTGCCGGGCGTGAGTCTGTTCTCGCTTCAGCTTGGAGGCGAGGCCACCGACAGGGTTAGTGATGGCGTCGCGGGCATTGGCCAATTCGGAGCTGAGCCACTCCACTGCCGCCAGGAGCGTGGGGATGTCCTCGGTGTTGATCTGCGTCAGCAGGCGGACATCACCCGTGAAGGCCGCCCTAGCGTTGCGGCTCCGCATCTCGGCCAGCTGGTCTGGGGTGGGGATCAGCGGGTCAGTCACCGTTGGGCCCTTCGGCGAGGGCGGCGTCCAGCTGCGCGGACTCGGTGACCATGTCGGTGATCTGACGGCGTGCTTTGGGGGACATGTCGGCCTGTGCGGCCATCACCTTCAGTGCCGACAGCAGACCCGTCCGGTCCTGCAGTAGCTGCTCGACCCAGCGATGCTCAGCGCCGCGCCGCGCGCTCTCCGCCTCGTTCCCGCCAAGCGCGCTGACGAGGTCGTGCGCGTCCACGGCCGTGGCCCCGGTTGACCTGCCGCCCTCCTGAATGTCCGCGCCGGAATTGGTGAACGCCTCTGCGGCCAGCGCGAGAGCTACTTCGCGCTGCTGGGTGAGGCGCGCCAGCTGCTCGCCAGCGCCGTCCTCGGTCAGTAGTTCAAGGCGCCGTTCGGCGATTCGGCGGGCGTTGCGCAGGTGCCGCATCGCCTCGGTCAGTTCCGCGAGCGCGTCGTGGCCGTCCTGTCCGTCGAACAGATCGATGTCGTTGAGGTGGGCCAGGTCAGTCAGCGCCATGTGAGCGTTCAGCGTGGCGGAAGACGCCGCTTCGATGTGTTCGGGCAACCCGGTGACCAGGCCGCTGATCTGCACATCGGTGTCGTGGGGGTCGAGAGTGGTCACCGGGCCGCCCCCGCCGTGTTCGGGACAGGGGTGGCGGCCAGGGCGGCGAGCTGGGCGATGCCGTCTTCGGAGGAGTTAACGAGGTCGATCGCGGCGACATATTCCCCGAACACCAGCGCGAGGCGCTGCTTGCTGAGGCTGTCCGCCGAAACGATCGCCATGATCAGGTTGGTGGTGAACGCGTCGGTTGCCAGGCCGCCCGCGTTGTAGTAGTGCAGGACGTGCGCGGCGACGTCCGGCGGGATGGGCGCCGGTGCCGGGCCGGTGCTGCTGGCGGTCTTGGCGGCGCGGAGGTTGGCCCGGCTGTACTGGCGGGCCGTGCCGACCAGCGTGCAGCCCAGGTCCTGCAGGAGCCGCCCAGTCGAGATGACCGAGCTGTCGTTCATCACCGGGCCGCCGGCGATGAACTCGGCGCCAGACAGCCCAGGCGCGGTGGCCAAGACGAGTCGTTTGGTGGAGACACCCAGATCGGGCATGATCACATCCCTAGAAGTTGATCAGCGTGTGGTGGTGGTCGGCCCGCTCACACAGGCCGGGGGTGGTGGCGCGCAGATGGCGCCACACCCGGTTCTTCAGCGGCATCGCGTTCGCGACGGGGCACCCCTGAACGAGGGAGTGGCCCGGAGGAACGCGGTAGGGGAACGCCAGCGGTGTCGCGTGCCCGCAGTGCTCACACGTGTCCGGGAGAGTGGGGCGGGCACCGGGGTAGTGCCGCTCGTACCAGCGGACGGTCTTACCGGAGACGCTGACGCGCAACCCCATCGCGATACGGCCGCCGTCGGTGAACAGGTGCAGCGTCGTCCGGCACCTGTAGCACGGGTGGGTGTGTTCGAACCGCACCCCGGTGATCGCGGCGGCAGTGTCGTCGATGGCCAGTTCAGGGACTGGCGCCGACACAATCATTGGGTGCACTGTCACCGGGTCCTCCCGCAGGCGGCGGGCCGCTTACCCACCTTCCGATAGTGTATACCGGTTTACCTCAGGTGTGAAGATTGGTGCGGGTGTTGCCGCATCTTGTGAGATGGGCTGGGTGAACCGGACCAGAGGCCCGCGCTTCGGCGCCTGAGCGGACTTCAAGGCCGATTGCACTGCCCAGTCGCTCCCTAGAAGTCGAGGCGAGCATGGTGAACCGCCTGGGCCGTGTCCGGTTCTTCGGACCGGACACGGGTTACGGTCGTGGCTGTGAGGGTTGTCGAACGCCTTCGAGCGCGACACGCAGAGAACTCCTGCGTGTTGCTTGGGCCTGGTCAACGTGTGGCCCGTGCGGCACCGGGGCGTGCCGCAGTTAGGGCGGCCGCGATGCGGCGAGGGCGTCCCACCCGGTCATGACCTTGCCGTGGTGGGGCGGATCTTCGGCATCCACGCCAGGCACCGCACGCATGTCGCTGGCTCGTCGCAGGGGTCGCCGAGGTGCAGCGGCTTAGCGCGGCGGGGGCTCTCGCACAGCGCTCGCCCGGCCGGGTGCTGGCGCCCTCTCGCCGACACGGCGTCATGGATCGGGACTGCATGCCGCAACGGCCCCTCGGCCATGCCGGTGCCGTAGCGGCGTCCTTGTGTATTGGGGAGCACCTGGACGGGTACCCGGCATTCACCGCGGGCTTGCACCCACCGTTCCAGGTCCTTGAGGTGCTGGCGTTCGCGGGCGGCGGTGGCCTGCTGCTCGCGCTTTCGTGCGGCTTGGCGGTCTGCGGCGATCTGGGCGGGCAGTGGCGGCTCCAGGTCGAGGCGGTCGGCGACGGCGAGCATCTCGCAGTCGTGGGGGGTGGACCGGCTCACTCCCGCCCAGCCCTTCCCGAGCACCGCGGTGCACCAGTCGTGGCCGCGGCGCTGCGCGATCTCCTGCCAGCGGGCCAGATCGCCGCGGCCGACGAACCGCGGCATGCTGCGCCGAGCCTCGGCGTGGATCTGTTCATACTGCTCGTACGTGGGCGTCGGTGCGGATGCGGGCGGGTTCATGAGAGCTCCAGGGTGGTGGTCGTGCAGGCGCCGATCACGCTGAGCAGACGGGACGCCCGGCGGGTGGTCGCAAGCTCGATTCTGTTCTGACCGTACACCGGTTTAGTATCGGGATCCATCGATGCCCTTGGATCCTGGAATGACCTCGCTGACAATCCGCGCTGGGCCTGGTGCAGGCCCCCGGTGCGATTCGACCTGCCGGGCAAGCGACCCGGCTCCGGGAGGAAACATGGCCACCACCGGACCCGCCGCGGACGTCATCGTCTTCGGTCCTACCTCGGGCCAGCACCTACGGCGCCGTGCCGAGGACCGCGCCGCCGAACTCACATCCGCGACAGGCACCCGCCATGACGTCGGCTGGGAGTGGGTCGACGGCGTTCAGATGTTCGTCATCGTCGCCGACACAGACGCCGCCGCTACCTCGAGTTGACCCTTGCCGCGCCGGCACGGCCCGCACATCAGTTCCCCGCCGATGCCCCAGCCGCGGCGCTGTAGAGCTCGCAGCGCCAAGCCCGGGGCGGTGGGGAGTTGCGGCATCCCGGGCAGCATGCGTGTCGGTGCCAGCACGACGATCGGACCGTCCCCGCACACACGGCACTCCGGAGCCCACAGGTCACCGGCCGGGGCGCACCGTGTGCAGAACCGCGCTTCGGTGAACCCGCTGCCGGACCGCACCAGCCACACCGTTTCCAGGTCGCCCCTCGCCGTCGCGAGCGCCACCCGCCACGCCAGGCTGCGGCGTTGCCACGGCACCGACGACGCGACGGCTGATGCGATGGTCCGGGCGGTGTTGCGGCACACTGAGCACCGCAGCGGGAGCGTCTGCGGCCGACACCGGCGCGGAGCGCGGGGGTGTGGCAGGTCATGCGGATATCCGCCATCCATCAGGGCCTCCGAGGGGGAAGGCACGGGGCCTGTCAGTCCTAATGTGCGGCATGCCGGCGGCCACACCAACGATTTGGCATCGCCCGGCGTCCGCGTGTCGCTTGGCAAGCGGTTTCGGGCGGCCCGGGACCGAGCCCCAGATCCGCCCGCAATGCGAACCTGACGGCGACGCCGGAGGCGGTACCCCAGGTGAGCACCGGTCCTTCCTCCCAGGTCATCCCACCTCGTCCTGCGCCGGCTACAGCTACCTCACTTCCGCGACAGGCAAACCGGTGTACGGTCGGTTCGGAGCAGGCGGGTAAGCGACCCGCCACCGTCGAAGGGGCAGCCCTCTTGATCACTTCTGTATCCGCGCTCGCCGACCGCAACTGCCGGCTTGCACACCTGATCGCCCGCGCCGCCGCCCGCCCGCAACGCGCCGCACCGTCGCAGGCGGCCCGGCGCCCGAACCGGGACACCACATGCCCGCCCGCCACCCGCGGTTGATCGCCGTCCCCGGCACCCTCGACGGCCGCGCCGCACGGCTGTACGTCACGGCGGCGGTCGCCGACCCATTCGCGGGCCGCGCCGAGCTGAAGGACTGGGCGAAGGCGATGGCGCAGGCGGACGACCTGACCGAGTGCGTGCTGCTCGGCTGCGACTGGCCCACCGACTGGGACACTCACCCAGACGGCCGACAGACCCGTTTGTGCAGACGCGGTGGCTGCGGCTGGGCACAGACCTGCCGCAATCAAAACGACCCGGCGCCCCGCCTGGCCCTCGCGGCGCTTATCACAGACTGAATCACCCTACTGCTAAACTGGTGTACAGTTTTGGGGCGGGGAAGCGGCCCGCCATCCCACTGGAGGGCCAGATGAGCCTCGCGCAGTCGCCACCCCACCCGCCGGACACACCAGCAGCTCGGCCGATGACATTCTTCCTGGGGACCCACCGCCCATCATGGTTGACATTCATGGACGTGCCGCTGTTCATCTCCGCGTCGACCATCCATCGGATCGTGCGGGAACTTCGACGCCACGACACCCACGGCTGCGGAATCTGGGCGTTCGACTCTGGCGCCTACACCGCCAACAACCCCCGCACCGGCGGAAACCCTGACCACCCATGGCACCTGCCGGCGGACATTTTCGGCGGGATGGTGACCCGCGTCGTGGAGCAAGTCGGGATCGCGCCGCAGTTCGCGGCGCCGCAGGACTGGCCGTGCGAACCGCCCGTCCGCGCCGTGACCGGCATGAGCACCCGCATCCACCAGGAGTTGACGACCGACTCCTACGAATACCTGTCCACCGAGTTCGCGTTCATCGACTGGTCACCGGTTATCCAAGGGTGGGAGACCGCCGACTACATCCGGCACCTGCGCATGTACGCCGACCGCGGCATCGACCTCACACAGGCCACGACGGTCGGGCTCGGCTCGGTATGCCGCCGCGGCTCGGCGAAACCGGTCGCTGAGATCGTGGAGACCGTCCAGGCATATGCGCTGCAGCAGTACGGGCGGATGCTGCCGCTGCACGGCTTCGGATTGAACATCCGCGCGCTGCGCCTGATCGGGCACCTGCTCGCGAGCTCCGACAGCCTCGCCTGGTCCGACGGCGCCCGCCACGACCACATCCGGCTGTCTGGCTGCACCCACCAGTCGCGGTACTGCAACAACTGCGCGGACTACGCCAAGTCCTGGTATCGGAAGGTGGTCAGGGCTATCGAGGAGCCCAAGCAGCTCGCGTTCGGCCTCACAGCTTGACCGGCGTGGCAGGGCACTAAGTACTGCAACCACTGTTACCTCATTGGCCTGTGAGCGCGCCGAACCCTTTGGTCTCTTACCAGCCTATACAGGCGAACCGGGCCGCGCCCGCGTGCGACATCAGCGCGCGGCACTGCAGGTGTGTGGGGTCGAGCGCGAACCGGTAGGCCTGACGGCCTTCACTGCGGCGTTCTCCCGCGAGCGGGGGCGGTGGGGAGGTCGGCCCAGACGGTGTGGCCGTTCGGGCCGCCAGCGAGGCCGCAGTCTCGAGCGAGCGCGTGGATGAGGTGGATACCGCGACCGCCGTCCCGGTCAGGTTCTGGTGCGGGTGCGCCGGTGCTTCCTTCGTCGGTGACGGCGATGCGGACGCCGCCGTCGTCGAGTGGACGGACGGAGACGGTGATGATCCCACCGGGCAGGCCCGAGCGGGAATGCCGCAATGCGTTCGTTGCAGCCTCGGTCACCACCAGCGCGGCAGCGTCCTGAACCTCAGCAGGAACGTGTTCGACCGTCCAAGCGCGGATCTGCGGGACCTGGTCACGGGTGCCGGGGTACCGGCGGATGAGCGTGGTCATCGCCTGCTCCAGGGAAATCAGGCCGCGCAGCGAGGCCGGAGCGCCAGAAGGCCGGACGCGGCGACGGCCGCGTCGTAGGCGCCAGCAGTGTTATCGGCGAGCTGCTCCCAGGAATCGGACGCGGCGGGGTCGGCAGCGTGCTCGATCACGAGATCGGCGGTCACGCCGATGCTCTCGGCGAGCGCCTCAGTGGCGCGGCTGAGGGCGGGCAGCAGGCGGGTAGGGTCGCCGTCCCATCCGCCGATGGCGGAGTGCAGCCGACGGGTGTCGCGCGTCAGCAGGGCGACCAACTTCACCGGGTTCGTGGGGCGCCGCCCGAGGCGAAGTTGGCGGGCGAGGTAGCTGTACACCGCGATCGGTGCGCAGTCGGCCGGGAGCGTCGCAATCAACTCCTCGATGTCGGCGATGACGGCGCAAGGGTCGAAGTCGGGCTGACCGTGGGAGATACTCGACATTGGTGTCCTTGCAGCAGAGGGGACCAGTTCCGGGTCTCGGCGGGGGACCATCCCGCCGAGACCCGAGTCACAAGCGGCGCCTTCGGCAGCACCGCCTCCGGCCGGAACGGCCGGGCCCGGCATGAGCCGGGGGGTGACACCTCCTCCCCTTTAGGGGGGCTAAAGTGCTCTGCGAACAGGATTGCACGTCCTTCCCCACGGCACAATAGGGGGGGTAAAGATCGCTGAGCAGGGAGAATCTAATGGACCTCCGCACACTCCATGAGGCCGCGGCCGTGCCCGACCCGATCGAGCGGGCCCGCGCGCTCACGCGGCTCATGACCGAAGACCAAGGCCTGGTGACCCAGGCCGCCGCCTACCGCCGCCACGCCATCGCCCAAGCCCGCGAAGCCGGCGCGACCCTGGAACAGATCGCCGCATCTCTCGGTGTCTCTCCCGGCCGCGTCTCCCAGATGGGCAAAGGCCCGGCCGCCAAGGCCCCCGAGCCGACCGCCGGGCCCGCTCCCCGCGTCCTGGTCCAGCGCGCCTTGCCGACCGAACCCGTCGTCCGAGGCAGCGAGAGCCTGTTCCTCGTCGAGGCCCAGCGCCAAGGAATCGAGGCCAGCCGGGAGATGCTGTTCATCGGCCCTGAACCCGCCTCCGAGCATGTCGCCGCTTGCCTCCGAATCGGCCCTGGCGAGGAGGTCATCGCCCGCCGCAAGCTCATGCGCGCCAACGGTGTCCCCGTGCGGATCGCAACCAGCTTCTTCCGAGCCGCCCCCTTTGCCGACACCCGAATCGCCGAACCAGAGTTCGTTCGCCCGTCCCTGCAGAGCGCCCTGGAGAGTCTCGGCTACAGCTTCGGGCACGCCGAGGAGACACTGACCGCCCGCCGCGCGACGCCGTTCGAGGCCGAGACCCTGGAGCTCACCGGCGACCAGATCGTCGTCCAGGTGCTACGGGCGAGCTTCAGCACAGAGGAAACCCCCGTCCACACCCTGGAAACTATCTGCGCGGCCGACCGGCACGTCTTCCCCATCGGCCAGGTAGCGGGCAGTGACGAGTTCTGACCAGGATCCTCGCGTCCCGACAACGTGCTTGAAGTGGCACGGGAAGGCACTCGACGCGGCTCGAGGCCAGGCAGTTCGCGTTCGACGTCAGCGCCTGACCGGCCGTCTGCGCGCTGCCATGGTGTGGCTCTATGCGCTTTGACCTCGATTGACATTTGCCAGATCTTGCTATACCGATGTACACTCTAAAGTGACGGGTAAGCGGCCCGTTTCCTGTTCGGCCACGGAGGCCACCTTGCGCACTATCCACTCCACCCCAGTCGGCGAGTACACCGTCAACGAGTTGCCGGGTGAGTGCGGCGCGACCGTCCTTGTCGCCGCCGACCGGGTCCGTGCCATCACCGACGCCGGAGTCACCAACAGGTCCCGCGCCGACGGCCGCGGCGGGCGCCGCACCGTGTTCGTTATCGTGCGGCCGTACCGCACCACCGCCCTACTCGACGGCGCCGAGTTCGAGCAGTCGCTCCGCCGGCACCGGGGAGTTGAGCCCGGTACGTCCATCTACACCGTCCGGCACTTCTCCGCCGGGAAGGTGTTTCCGGTCGATATCACCACCCTGTACGGGGCCGGGGCACCCACCCTGATGCCGTACGTCCCGGACTACCGCGACCCGCAGGAACAGCACGCCATCCTCTCCGGTCCCAGCGGCCTCCCAGTCGGCGTCGTCCTCGCCGACTAAACGACTCCCCGGGGCTCGTGTGAAGGGGTCCGCGAGTCCCGGGGCCCATCTCCAAATCTCCCGCCGGAAGGAGCAGCAAGCAATGGCCAGGCAGTCCGTCGCCCGCCAGAAGTTCCTGTTCAACCGGTTGGACCTGCGCGGCGCTGACCTGTCCGGCGCCTACATCGGCCGGTCCCGCGCCGAGGCGCTCGACGAGGCCCGCGCACGCCAGCTCCCGCAGTCCGCAATCATCCCAGTAACGATGCGGTTCAGCCGCGGGTACATGCTGCTGGTGGGTGGTGATGCTCCTGGGCGCAACACGGCGCAGGTCGCGCACCGCAACCGGGCCGGCGGCACCGTCGTACTGGAGCTGAACGGCGCGAGCACCCAGTACCGCATCATCGCGCCGCTCGACGACCTGGCCCTCGTGTTGGACCGGGTCGCCGACGACTACCCGCCACAGTCCCGCATGGGCCTATTCACCGAGGCACTCACCACTGGGATCCGCGCCTGGGTCACCGGCGCCGCCGCCGACCGATACAGATTCGGGCACCTGAGCGTGAACCGATTGCAGGAGGCAGTCCTCGCGCCGCTACAGCCCCTGTTCGACCCACCCCACAATCCAGGCACCATCGCCGAGCTCGACGCCGCGAACCTGCTGCTGGACGAGCCGTCTCGTGCAACCGCGCCCGCCGACACCGTCGCCGTTGCGTCTGGGCTGATGACCGTCGTGCATCAGCTCCTCGAGGCGCGTCACGCCGCCCGCCCGACCGTGTACATCCGGGACTTGGACGAGGACCTCGCCGCCAACTACGGCGGCGAACTGTGGAAAGTCGCACGGCCGGACATCGCCGTTATCGGCGACTGACGGCGCAGTGATTCACCACTTGAGCGCCTTCCTGGCCTGGCCAGGCCTTGCCACGCTCTACCCGACGAGTACGCCCACCGGGGCGTCAGCCAGGGAATGGCGGAAGCGGCCCGGCGAGATGCTGACGGTTCCCGTCGACGTCGATGATCGCGACCCAGTCGTGCCGGATCCACCCCTCCAGGGCGTCAGCGGCAGCAGTGAGATCGGCCGCCGCGACGCGTCGCACCCCGGGATCAACGAGGAGGTCGTCAGACCGGCTGCCTTGCCGATCACCACGTAGCGCCTTCGCATGCGTGCGAAGTGCTTCGATGTGGAGGGTGATCCCACTGCGGGACGCCCGCCCCACCGGCACCAGGTTGTCGGTGTGCGCGGCGGCTTCGGCATCGGCCTCGATGCCGGCCCGCCACGCCTCCCGTCTCTCCTCCGCGCCCGGGCACAGATCGTCGGCAGCCTGACGCTCCATAAGCAGCCAGGTCTCCGGACGGTCGTCATCGGCTCTGCGCCAGGCGGCGAAGTCGCCTTCGGTGATGAGGTATCCGGCCGCCTCATATGCGCCCATATCCGCTACGCACACCAGCGCTTTGCCGGTAGGGATCTCATCGAGCCCTGACGGCGGGCCGGGCAGGACCTCGGTGCCCGGCAGCCCGATCAGGTGCTCCAGTTTGCCGGTGTCGGACGGCAAGTTCAGATACAACGTCATGTCGCTCCAGTCTGCGGTCCGCTGGCGATCAAGCCCGGCGGGGTCTCATTCGATCGTAGAGGCGGCCGCTCCGAACGGATGGCCTGGCGTTACCGAAGAGCCCTGTCCCTCAGTCAGTGGAAGTCGGTAGACCCTGGGCGCCAATCCGCTTCGGGAGGCGTTCACCAGTACGGGGGCGATGCGGACCCGTTTGACCTGGGTCTTGGCCGGCCCGTGGCGTTGCCGGCGCCAGTGTCCCCGGCGGACGTGAGGTGAGACTGCTCTTCCGGTTGGCTGATGTGTTGGGGCGCCGCCTCCGGTTGTGCGTTTCACGTTCAGCACGCGAACGCCCGCGGGGCCGCCGCGGCCGTAGAGCCTGCGGAATGCGGCCTGGTTGGTGACCTGCCGGGCTCGGCGTGCTGTTTCGATCTCCGCAAGTTCCTGGTCTGCTTCGTGCCAGTCCGCCCACGCGCAAGCCGCGGCGAGGTTCTCCACCACAGTGGCCCAACTGCACCTTGAGCGGTGGGCGGGAACGACGACCCGGCAGGTCATCCCTCCGCTTTCGGAGGGAACGGCGAGGCACCAGGCGAACTCGTCGGCGAGATTGCCGAGGACGTCGCCAAGAAGCAGGACGCCTTCGACGTGGGCGCCTCGGATCGCCAAGGTCCGGGACAGCGGCGGGAGGCGATCCCAGAGGGTCGAATCCGGTGGCCAGTCGATGAACTCCAGCATCGGGAACTCGTCCGGGCCGACCTTCAGTCCCTGGAGGATCACTGCGTCCTGCTCGGCGAGGAGCAGCCGCTCTTCCTCGGTGGCTTCGCCGGTGGGAGGCAGGCGCAGGGGATCCGCCAATGCCACGAAGACCTGGGGGAACGGGAGGCGGATGTCGTTGCGGTCTTCGTCGCGCAGCGGTTCAGAGTCTGCGTACCCGTAGGCCTGTCCGGACGGCAACCAGAACGGGACCGAGGAGGCCAGGCCCACCGCTGTCTGAGCCACGCCGTCACGCATGCCGGTGACGGATGCTTCGACGTCGGTCTCGGCGGCGATGCCCTCGTCGTAGCGTGACCACGCCCCAACGGCGGCCATCGTGTACCACAGCCGCATCCCGACGGCGTCGCCTGGGAGCGGGAAGGGCGGCATCGCTTCCCATGGCGCGCGCAGCCGCGCCGAGGCCTGCGCCAGGGTCATGTCCCGATCAAGGGCGTCGCAGCTGGCGGCGTGGAAGTCCTCCACCGAACGCCCGGCGACACCGGCCCTGCCGGCGGCCGACAGTACCGGGCTGGGGTGCGGGACGGTGACCGGCAGTGGCGCATCCTGGTCACGGTGAAGGCCATGGCAGCCCAGCCGGTCGAGGATCTCGTCCCGGTCTTCTTCGTCAAGGTCCATCCCGGCGCCCGGGAGCGGATGCCAGAAGGTGACCGAATCCAGGTCGGTGTCGGTCACCTTGCTCTTCAGGAGGCTGGCCGCGATCCGGTCGGCCCGGGCCACCTCGCGTTGCTGATCCGCGGGCAGGCCGGCGATGTGGTCCTCGCGTTCCTGTCCCTGCTTGCCCTCCACCCCTGCGTGTTCGTAAACGCCGCGCCACCGCCTGCGCAGCGGCGCAGCATCGGCTGCGGTCCAGTCGGGCCGGTGAGAGCGGAACTCGCGTCGTTGTCCGCGCGCCATTTGCAGCCGCTGGACCTGGTCGATCGTCAGATGCCCCTGATGGTCGTCCTTGATCACCGGGTGGATGCCCAGCAGAATAAAGGCGAGGAGTTCCTGGCCTTCGTGGCCGCCGCCCAGCCGCTCGGTCAGATCATCCGACACCAACGCCCAGGCGTCATCGATCGGCTTCACCAGCCGCGCGGTCTCCAGGGCAAGATCCTCAAGGACTTTCGCATGGGCCTTCAGACGGCCCATCTGGTCGGCGACAGCGGCATCCCGTTCAGCGGCAATCGCCACGAGCTCGGCGCGCAAATCCTCGACCTCACCGGCGCGCGCCTCGGCGTCTTCGAGTTTGTCCCGTTCCTCGGCCAGTGCCCGCTCGGTGGCCCGTGTCTCCTCGGCGAGCGCCCGTGCGTCACGATTGACCTTGGCGCGTTTGTGTTTTCCCCGGGCCATCAGCCCTCCCGCGGCAGGAAATCGGCGCGCCGCCGGCCCGGCCGGCGGGCCCGGGCCTCCCGCTGCCGCCATTCCTCGAGGGCCTGGTCCATCAGTTGCCTGACCTGGTCACGGTGAGGGTGCTGTTCCCTGAGCAAGCTGGCCGGCTTCGGAACCTCGAACCAGGTGATGCCCGCCTCCGCCAGCCGTGCTTCAACGTCTGCCCGTCGCTGTTCCTCCTCCGCCAGTGCCGACATCAACTGTCGCGCCCCAGAAATGCTGGTATCGGTCTCCAGTTCCACCCCGGTGGCGATCAGCCGCCCGGCACGAACCCGGGTCCGGTCGATGGACTGCCAGGAACTGCGCAGCCGCACGGCAAGAGCCGTTGCCCGCTCTCGTGCCGCCTCCAGCTCCGGCGAGGTCACCACATCGCGATCACGCGCGGCGGCGGCCACAGCCAACCGCGTGGTCTCCACCCCCTGCGCCCGCTTCTCAGCGGCCAACCGAGCCTGCCGCGTCGTCCGCAACTCCCGGCGAAGTTCCTCAAGACGCTCCATGTCATCGCCGGACGGCTGTGAAGGTTCGGACATCACATCCTCCTCCAGGTGCGGGGCGGGGGAGATCCATTGTGCGCAGGCCATCCATCAAACCGGGCCAAAGCCGGGACCTGTGGCCACAGTCGGCATCGGGGACCAACCACACTGCCTGCTGTTCCCCATGGTCTGGGGCCGGGACGGCCGTGTCAGTGGCGATGCGGAGGTGGAGCCCAGTTCGTCGTCTCGTGGGCTGTTCGTCCCAGCGAATGACATGCCTACGAGGGTCCATGTTCGTTCTTAGGACCACCCCCGTCCAGGCGAGCGTGGGAGACCCCGCACGCCTCCGACATGCGCGTCAGGCCCTACCGACATTTATGCGAACGATCATCGGGTGAGACCGCGGACCGTTTCGCCGCCCAGCAGCGGCTTGTCCGCGGGCCCTTTGACGTAGGGGCCCCGGTAGATCACTTTGTGCTGCTGAAGGCTGGGGTACCACTGGCGGACCTTATGCATGCGGACCACCCAGCGGTGGCGCCAATCGCGGCCGGAGGAAACCTGGTCGGGATGCCGGTCGTCGGCGCGGCGCAGGTGCACGACGCGGACCTCATCGGGTGTTGCCGAGCGGTGCGCCTCACGGCGCGCGGTCTGGTCGGAGGCGAGGGCGGCGACGGTGCCGATGCGCTGTTCGCACAGGCGCCAGAACGCGTACAGGAACCGGACGGCGAAAGAGTCGTCCCCATCGGTGATCGTGCTGCCGACGGTGTACTCCCCGCTGACTCCCTCTTCGTCGCGGCCGGCGGCGGCATGCATCCGCCGGAAGTCCTCGCCCGCCTTCTGCACCAGGGCCAGGTACTCCTGCCGGGCCTGCTTCTGGTCGCCGGTGGCGTGGTAGCGGAACGGCGTGCACTTGATCGCGTCCAGCATCAGCGGCGGCAATGGCGCGCCCATCCGGCGTGCCGCAGCGATGAGCTGCGCAAAGGTGTCAGGCTGCACCGGGCCGTAGGTGTCGTTGTACAGGGCCGTCCGGACGGCGGCGCGATCCTGCAGCAGTGTGCCGTCGGGTGCGGGCTCCTGGATCTGCGAGGGAGTACGCCAGTGCAGCGCACGCACATCACCCAGGTCGCCCCCGACCGCCTGGACCAGCACCGGGTGCGGCAGGACCACCAGCCCGGACGGGCTGGGCAGGTCCTCGGCGTCGAGTAGCTCCAGATCGTCCTCGGTCAGCGACTGCGCGGCCGCCACCACCACGTCGCACATCTGCGGGGTGAGCACGTACAGGTCGGCGCCGGTCAGGAAGCGGGCCTCGTCCTCCAGCACCATCAGCGCGGCCAGGTGCGCGTCGGGGGGAAAGGGCGCCCGGTATCCCATCCCGCCCAGCAGCAGCGCCCACGCCTCGGCGGGATAACCGCCCAGGTGGGCGACCTTCACATCGAACGCGTGCTGAAGCACCGCAGCCTGATAGGAGCGGGCGATCGGCGCCGACCGCAGATGCTCGGCGGTGGCGATCCTGGCCCGCCTCGCCCAGCGCGCCGATCCGGCAAGGCTCCACCGGTCCTCACCCGCCCCCCCAGCCTGCCGAACCTGCCCCGACTGCGCCTTGCGCGCTGCGCGTGCCCGCCGCCCACTCATAGACCCCAGAATGCCCCGCTTTCGGAGCAGCGTCTGCCCCGAGACGCCCGGCACCTCTCACATCCGATCGGTGGACGGCGCTGACGCGGCGCGGCCGCGTCGGCCACGGCCACGGTTCTTGTTCTGACGCGCGTGGCTTACCGATATCCAGGGGTTCTTCAGTCATGTAAGCCACGCCAGGCATGGTCTGACGTCCGCAAGCCCGTTCGGGGTCGCTGGGCACAGCCCGCTCAAGTCGGTGGCCACGCTCACCGCGGCCGCGAAGGACGCCGACCTGCACGCAGCGGCCGGTGAGCTGATGGCCATGGGCGACTGACAGGTTCGCCCTGCCAGAGTGTTGGACCGAAACGCCTCAGCGGCCCCGATCGAGACCGTACGGACCGTCCTAGGTTCGAAAGCGAGCAGGGCTGAGTGGGAGTACCGCCGTCCACCGCTCCGGAGCAGGTGAGAATTCGTTGACGTCGCGCGGCCCGCCTGCGCACGCTGAGCAGGTGAGCGGTGACAGGGATCGGCGGCCGATCGGTGATCTGCTGGACGAGGCCGAGCAGGACCTCCAGGAATTGGATCCGGCCGACACCGTGGTGGCGTTGCGGGCGGTCTGGCAGGCGTTCTGCGTCGTTGGAGCGGCGGGAGAGTTGCTGTCGGTCTGCGCCAACCCCGACACCTACCCAGCGCTGTGGGTCAACGCCGAACCGGTACTGTCGACCGCGGTGCGCACGGTGGAGAGCGCCCCGTCGTTGAAGGCGACGTTCAGCACCGAGACCAACGCCGCCGGCGGCCCGGACGACCGGCTCAACGACAAGGCCGCGCACGAGCTCCACCGACGCATCCTGAACGTTGCCGTGGCCATCCATGAATACCTGCCTAAGGTGAACGAGCACGCCCGTCGTGAGGGCGATCGCCGGGTCTGCCGGCAGGCGACGGTCCTGGCCGGTGAACTGATCGACGTCTACGAGGGGCGGCTGCGATCGTTCCTCAATCCGTGGCGCACATCCTTCGGGCCGGGCACCATCCGGATCAGCGGTCAGGGCCGCAGCCGCCAGCCATCCGCGACCAAGAACACCAGCAAGAGGCGGAAGAAGAAGCGCAAGCGGTAGGGCGGCGGTGCGCTGGGTGGCGGCTGTATCGCGCGCCTCGCCGAGTCGGAACGTGCCGATGTCGGCCAGCACGCCAATCAGCAGGTGATGGACACGCCTGCCTGAGGACAGGCCGCCATGGTCCACAAACAGCCGAGCCTTCTGGGAGAAGCATGGGTGACCGCGACGATCCCCAACGTCCGAGCCTGTGTGCGCTGCCGTCGCAGCCTGGGAGCCGCGACAGCGAACCACAGGTCAAGCTGACCATCCACCGCAACAACGTCACACTGCTGACCTTCCGCCGCCTGGAAGAGCCCGGCCTGTTCCAGGCCGCCGCCACCTGGCTGGCCGACTACATGACCCCGAACGACCTGGACCCACCCGAGGGGCCGCTTCACCGCCTGGACCTCACCGTCGACCTGACCGATTGATCGCGGCTGAGCGGGACGCCGGCGCGCCCGACTCATCCCGCCGTCCGACCGCCACGCGCATCCGGAACCGCTTGCTCAAGCCCCGCCCGGGGAGTTTGGCTGGTAGTGGCGGGTCAGGGGCGCTCATCCGGGGGTGCAGACAAGCCAGCGGCTGCCGGTGGTGGGCTGGACCTCCACCCTGATGGGGGTCAGCAGCGAGTCCCGCTCGCTGAGGCCGCCAGCTTCACCGCCAGGACCGGTTCGACCTCCACACACCCCCAACCCCCCAGCACGGCGACCTCGGCGACCCGATCGAACCCCCGCACCAGCACCCCGGCCCGACGCCTTCACCAGCGAAGTCCAGCCAGGACGGGCGGGCCGAGGGCAGAAGACGCTCCAGCTCCGATACCCGCCGGGAACCTGCAGCAAGCCCCGCAACGCCGCGGCGGTCTCGGCCGGTGTCCGCTAGGCCAGCAGACCGTACATCCGCACGTTCTTCGCCCGCCGCACCTCGCCCACCAGGGGCGCCAGCACCGTGATGCCCTGGCAGCAGCACCCGTCCTTGGACGTACAAGTTGCGCCAACCGTGCCTGGCGGAGGGCGCGACGTCAAGGAGCGTGGTCTCGTCGGCGAACCGGCTTTGGCCAGACGGCCGACCACACGCTGGAGCACTGGTGTCGGCGGTGATTGGCGCTCGACGCACCCAACTCGACGCACTCAAAAGGCCCTAACGGTACTATACCGATGTACACTATGAGTGGATGGGTAAGCGTCCCACCGCCGTCAGGAAGGGCTCCATGGGCACCGAAAACACCCCGCCGATTACCCCGGCCGAAACCGCAGCGCACAGCCCCGTGAACGGCACGGAGAGCATCGTCATCAAGCACACTCGGCAGAACGGCACCCTGGTGTTCGGGACTTCCCGTGCCACCGGCGCTGGGCTCGTCCTGCACGGCAACGGGTTCCGGACCTCCCGCAACCTCGACTACGACGAGGAGATGGACGAGGCCCCGTTCTGGTACATGCCGCACTCGCGGCGACGCTCCGCCCCCTGGAAGGTCTACAAGGCGGTCGAGCAACTCCGCGAGGACGGGTTCACCGTCGACGTCCGCGTTGACGACACCACCCCGGCAACCGGGTTCGACGACCTGGAGACCGAACGCAACGACCGCGCCGAGGCCCGCGCCGAGCGATATGCCGACCGCGCTCACGCCCGCGCCGAGGAGTCCGAGACGATTTTCGCCGCCAACCGGCGCACCTATGGGCAGCTGAACGGGACCCCGATCCTCATCGGCCACTACTCCGAGGGCGCGCACCGCCGCCTGATGGAGCGGCTGTGGAACCGGGAGAGCAAGGCGTGGGAGCTGTACCACCAGGCGAAGGACTGGCGATCCAAGGCCACGTCCGCCGCCCGGTATCGACACGGCCGGGAGAACGTCACCACCACACTGCGGCGTATAAAGGGCCTGGAGAAGCGGCTCCGTGATATCGCCACTGCAATGGAAGGCCGCATCGAGGTGCTGTGGGACAACCCCTTCGAGTGGCCCGGGCCGCTTGACGAGCAGCTCGCCACCTACCGCGACAAAGGCATCCCCGTCACCGTCCTGAAGACCGCACCCGGCAGCGACGGCACCAGCACCGTCCGCGTCCACATCGGCGTATCCGAGCACAGAAAAGGCGTCTACGCCGCCGAGACGTACGAGATCACCGACGAGATCGCCTACTGGGAGGCGGTGGTGGAGGCATCGGGCGTGAAGGTCTGGACCCGCGCCGACTTCAACCGCGGCGACTTTGTCGCCGTCGGAGGCGACACCTGGTACGAGGTCGTCCGCGTCAACAACGCAACGCTGTCGGTGGCCGCGCTGTTCGACCGCGACGCCGGCCCCGTCCGGACCCTCGCCTCGCTAAAAGAGCGACACCGCGGATCCCCGTCTACTCAGAAGGTCCCATACGACAAGGTCACGGGGAAGATGACAGGTGAGGAGGCCCGGACCCGATTTCCCGCTGCGTTCGCCGCCGCCCTCGACGACGGGGCTGCCGTACCGAAGCGGCCCGCGAAGAAGCGCGGGAAGGCCAAGATCACCCACCAGCCCACCGTGCAGGGCGAGAGCTGGTGCTACAAGATCGGCGGCACCGCGTACCGGGCGTATTGGCCGCACCCGGACGGCTGGCACACCAGCACCGCCGCTTCCAAACCCATTACCGGAGACATTCCGCCCGTGGAGATCTTCGAGGAGGTGGTGCTCATCGGAAAGCCCGACGTCGACACCGGCCAGCGGATCACCGTCCCTGGTCCGCTGCACTATGTCGAGCAGGTCCACAACCTCGTCCGCGCCTTCGTGGAGGACGAGACCAAAGCCCACACACCGGCCGACGCCTGACCAGGAGGGGCAAAGAAATGGGGCCCGGCCCGGCGGTTCTGCCGGGCCGGGCCCCATTCTTTCTTCTCGTCATGAGTCAAAAGGGTCAGGGCCCCGCGAATGGAGACGGGAACTACGCCGTCCGGGGCATCCGGCTCACCCCGGCGGCTTACACCATCTTGCGCCGTACCAACCGGCGCCTGGCTGGCGCCGTCGGCTCGTCTCAAGGACGACGCGGCATTCCTCACTCGACATGCCGGAACAAGATCACCGGAACACCGCGGCCCCACTTCCGACCGGCGCACGGAGGCAGGGCATCAAGGTAAGACTCCAGCCTAAAGCCCTGACTGTGGGCCTGGCGATTAACTCGTCCGCCACATCCTCCTGACGCTGCGGCCCCACAGCCGCTTTTAGGCTCAGCGAGACGCCCAGGGCCGACAACGAGTCGCGGAAGTGTCCGCCGAGGGTGTGCCACGACAGGCCCGGATGCTCGGCCCGCAACGCCGCCAGTCCGGCGGCCGCCAGCCCGCGCCGCTGGACCGGCAGCGCGGTATGAGGCTGCTCCACCTAACCCAGTCGGCAGTGCAGGCACACCCGGTAGTCGACCGCGAAGACCTGTTCGCCGTCCAGATGCGCGGCCCTTAGCCGCCACCTGGCACGTTCGGGCGACACGGTGTCCTGCCACGGACTGTCCAGTTGTGGAAGCACTGGCCACCCGCGGCGCCAGCCCAACCGCCCGCCCATGAGGAACTGAAGAGGCTCACGCAGCGGCTCTCGTCCCACCTCGTGCGCTCGCCCGGCCAGCCGCCGCGCCGCACGACGATCGTCCTCGCTCACCAAGGGACTTCAAGGTTTCTGCAGTTCGGGCACGTCGAACCACTCAGTCAACGGGGGGAACTCCATGCTGGGGAATTCACTCTCATCGTCCTCGCCGGCGTTGCTCTGGGCGTCCTGAGCGGAACCGTGCAGACTGGCGCCCATGTCACGCAGCGCGGCGATCGCGTTGTAGACCCCGGCCTTGTTCGCCGGCTCCAGGTCTGCGGTTTTGGCCGCAGCCCACAACGCATCGGCGTACCGCCACAGCGCGGCGCGCGCCGTCACCTGCAACTGCCGCTGTTCCGGCGTCAGCAGGGCCAGTGCCGCCTCGTCCAGCTCGTAGAAGTCGTTCGACCACTCAATAAACGCGTTCTGGTGCGGGATGTCGGCTGCATTCTCATCAGGGTCGGGACCAGCAGCCGCAGCGGGCTTTGAACGACGGAACACCATGCACGCTCCTGAAGGTGTCGGGGGACGGGTGCTCTCACGGCCACCGTACGCTCGCTCACCGACACACACCCAAGATCATCCCAAGGTGGGTTCGGGGCTTACGTGGGGAACGGTCCCTGAGCACGGTGGCCACAATCCCCTTGCCGCCTCCGCAGCCCACCTGGCGGCTAGGGACCCCCGCACCACCCGGTTTCCCCCCACCTGCGCGGCTATCAGGCGCGTGCCGAAGCTGCCGCCTTGCAGTGGATCGCGCACCGCACAGGCTGGGAGTGACCGGCGAGTGCGGCCCGCACCTGCCCTGTCCAGCACGAGACCGGTGTACACTTTTGATGGCTGGGTAAGCGACCCAGTTCCGCCTGAAGAAGGACTCTTCATGTCCGTGAAGCCTGAGGCGTTGCACTGCCCCGACTGCGGCACGGCCACCGGTCAACCGCACGCGTCCAGCTGCGACGTAGCCCGCTGCCTGTGGACCGGCCTGCAACGGCTGAGTTGCAAATGGTTCGGCCTGGACCCGCTGCTCACCGAACACGACTGCGGCCAAGATGCCTGGTCGGGCCGCTGGCCCGGTGAGGAAGACGCCGAACGGCTCGACTGGTGGATCTATTGGGACGGCCCCAGCCCCAAACACGGATGGGACTACCAGGGACGCGGCTGGGTGCGCGTAACCGCCGACCACCCCGACGCCATGCCCGATCTCAACCGCCTCGTCATCGAGGGGCGGTGGGACCGCAAGAACCAGCGATGGGTGGCGCGCGGCAGGTTCGGCAGCACCTACCCGGTGCGCGGGAGCAGGCCGTGACCGCGCCCCCGAGGACTACCACCAGCGAGCGGGCCCGGGTACTGATCGACGCGTGGGACGAGCACGGCGAGGAACTCCAGTTCGTTGAGAACGCGAAGGGAACGACGGTGCACGTCGTGGCCCGCGACCGAGGGCCCACCACGGACTCAGGCCCGACGGCTTTCGGACTGAGCTTTGAGCACATCTTGGACCTGGAGATGGGCGCCGTGTACACGGTGTGCGGGACCAGGGTCCGCTGCAATCGAGGTGGCCATGAGGAAGGCGGCCGCCTGACCGGGCGGTTCGCCGACGACCTGCTGTGCGTCCGCTGCCACTCCGCCTTTGGAGAGCGCGCGGACCTGATCTTCGAGTGCAACCCAGAAACCGAACCCACCCGGACCCTTGAAGAAATGGACGGGATATGAGTAACCCCCAGCATCCGCCACCTGCGCCGAGAGGCAGCCACGCCGAGGTCGTCCAGGCGATGCTCGCTGACCTCGATCTCACCCACGGGCGCCTCCTGCTAGGCCTGGCCGCAGTCCTCCTACACGCCGAGCACGGCGTCGTGTCCTGGAAGCAGGCAGCACGCGCCGCCGCCTACCGGGACTCCAGATTCACCGAAACGTGGTGCCCCGGACTCGACGGCGAGCCCGCCACACTGGTCGAACACGGCGGGCATCTCGGCTGGCTCCAAAAGATGATCAAACTGGACCGGCCGCGGTACGAGCAACCCACCAGGCACGCCCACCACACGACGTGTGATGCCCTCACATCACGCAAGGCTCGCTGCGGACGCCCGATGGGCTCGGGGTTGACCTTCGACGAACCCGACCAACAAACCGGGGAGAAGTACCCCAGGACGTTCTGCCACAAGCACCGCCACGTCGGCGACGCCCTGTACGCAGAGATCCAGCGACGTCCCACGCCACCGAAACCGGCCGCCAACCGTGGCGGGATCCTGGCCCGGCACATCGACACCGACTGGCCCCGGCTGTATCAATGGGCCGACCCAAGCTGGACCCAACCGCCAGCCGACCCGCTTCCGCAGGCCCGCCCGCGACTGACGGTCCTCGTCACCCACGAAACCACAGATGCGCCCGCCAGCGACTCACCTCGACCGGGCCTGTCCGTTGTGCAACTCAGCGTGTTAGCGGCTGGGAATTCCGGGAGGGGCGACAGGAGACGAGGAGAGAACCGTGGGGAACTACCTCCGTGAGGGGGACCCCGACTGGGGTTGGGAGTTCCGCTGTGAGGACTTCATCTTCGCGCGGCTCGACGCGGCGCGGGCGGCTGCCGAGACCCTCGACGGCGACGCCCGCCAGGCTGAGCATGGCCGGATCAGCTCGCTGCGCAGGATCGCGGCCTGGCACAGCACCTATGTGGACCGTGAGGGGCACAGCCATGCGCGCTGCTTCACCTGCGAACCAGGCCACGGTTTCCCCTGTACGACGATGCGGAACCTCGCCGGCCTCTGGCGTAGCCACCCGGACTACGTGCCCGAGTGGACCGACGAGGGGTGCTTCCTCGCGGACGTGATCGAGCTGGGCGGGTTCCGCCGCGCGTTCCTCGCCACGGCCGATCCGAGGCTCAGCTCACCATAAGGCCAGCGACCACATCGGCTACACCGCCGATCGTACGGCGGCGACACGAGGACGGGCGCAGGCGGTGACCGCCAGCAACGTCATCAGGCTGGGCGGCAATGTCACCCTCTGGCGGAGCCACCGACGCGTTACCTGGATGCCCGCCGTGCCCAACGCCTGCGGCCAGACGCTGCTGCATGGAACTCGGAGGCGGCTGACGGCACGTTCTGCTTGAGCAGCAACCGAACGGCCAGTCACGTTAAAGGAGCCCGCCGGGCGCGTCTTGCCGTGACTGGCCGTTCCGATGCGGGTGGGCTTCGAGGGGGGTGGGGTTCTTGTAGCGGTTAGATCGCTGTGGGGGAGCTACTGGTGGGTCAGCCCTACTTTGCGGCGTATGCCGGTGGTGGACTTTCTGACTGATGATGAGGCGCGATCCACTGTCCGCCGAAGCGGCCTGTCCGTAGCGTCCTGCGGTTTTAGGCAACTGCTCTGTCATAGTTCCCGGAGGAATTCCTCCGACGCGATCGGCGCCATGTCCGGGGCGGGCTGGTGGGCGATGATCCCGCGCACCCCGGCGCGGGCCAGCCACGCCCGGTACGCGGCGGCGATCTGGCTGCCTAGGACGCTCGATCGGGGGTGCCGGTCGAGGAACCGAGTGACGTTCCCGAACGGGTTTTCGCCGCGCGGGAACATGTTGTCGCCCGAGACGACCACCAGTTCCGCCTCCGGTGCGAGCATCGCCACTTCCCCGTACTCGTCGAAATGGACGAACGCGCGGGTGGTGGCCCACCATGCGCGGTCCGTCCAGTGGCCTTCGGTGGACCACATGGTGATGGTGATCGCGCCGTCGGCCTCGGTTCCGATGCCCTCCTGGACGACCGGCCCCTCCGGGACCTCGGCGACGTGGACGTTGCTGTCCCGCCGGTTGGTGAGGGACGTCACGCCGGCGCGCAGACGCAGCGCCAGGCCGCCGGCCTCTTCCGCGAGCATGTCCACGGTCGGGTCGTCTGGCGCGACGTAGATTCCGCCGTGCTCGCGCTCCCGCTGCTCACGGACGCGCTCGTGTCGGATTCCCGATGCGCGCTGCCACAGCGGGGAAAGGTCCACGGTGTCTCCGGCGGTCCCGCCCTGGGCGGGGATGTACAGCTCGGGCCACGCGGCGGCCTTGTCGGCCGCGCGGCGGCGGGTTTCTTCCCAGTCCACGGTGATCTCTGACATGAAGGGGTCCTCTCTGCGTGGTGCCCACCGTGTACCGATGGACGAACCCCTCTGAGGGGCGATGAAGGAGCCGTCAGATGCTGGGGATGCGGTCGATCGTCGCCCGCGAGATCCCCGTGATCTCGTGGATGCGGGTCTTGGTCACCCCGGCCGCTAGGGCCCGGCGAACGATCTCGTCGCGACTGGCGCGCATCGCGCCCCATGCAGCCAGTTCCCGCTCGGCATCGGCTGCCGAGCCCTCACCCTCTTGGGTGAAGTCGGCGGGCAGGTAGCGGGCGGCGAGCTGGCGGCGGGTGCGGAGCTGGTATTTGCGCAGGTGCGGTGCGGTTTCTGGCTCGTGGTCGTAGGCGACCTGAAGTTCGTCAGCCGCGGCGTGCATGGCGTCGTTGGTGCGCGGGGTGCCGTCGGGGGCGTCCGGCCAGAACTCGCGCGGGATGTGGTCGAGCTGCTCGTCCTCGCGGAGTGCCGCGATCTCCTCGGCGGTGAGCCCTTCCTCGTGCCGGTAGACAGGGTGAGTCTGAGTGAGGGGGCGGGCTGAGTCCTGCGCGTACAGGGCGAGGCGGGTGATGGTGTGCTCAATGTCGCCGGGGCCCGCGAAGGGGTTCAGGGTGGGGAGCGCCTTGGTGTAGGCCAGGAAGAGCGGCCCATCGCCGTTGGCGATGTCCTGCTCGATCTGCTCGGCAGTGATGGCCGGAACGTGGGTGCCGGTGATCTCGCTGATGTGAGCGCCGACCTTGGCAGAGATCGCGGTGACTGCATCTGCGTTCCTCATGTATCGAACGATACATGTATCGAACGATACACGGAAGGGCTTGGGTTGGACCCTGTTTCATCGGCCTTTCCGGCCCTCCTCACGGGCCCACACTGGTACAGGTCCGCGCACACCACGCCTGCCCTGGACCCTCACCGGTCCAGGGGCCGTCGTTCGTCGTCCGGGGGGAGGGTCGCGGCCATGGCCCCCTTGCCCACCTCCCCCGGCGTGGCTGCTCGCGTGTGGCTCCTTAACGTGACTGGCCGTTCGGTTGTTGCTCAAGCCTTAATCCTGCGGCAATAATGCTATACCGGTGTACACTAATTTGATCGGGTAAGCGGCCCGATCCACCAGTGGAGGGAGTGCCGGTGAAGACCAGCGTGATTCTCGAACTGGCCGCCGACATCATGGCCCGCAACGGCCGCGCCCGACGCGGCTGGGTCACCAGGATCCCCGGCCGAGCAGCGTACGACTGCCCCGTCGACCCATGGGGCGCGATCAACATCGCCTGCGGCTACGCGCCAGACTGCCCCGACGTCCGCTCGGTGGCGCCCGCCCGCGCCCTCGCCTTGCACGTGGGCTTGGAAGACACCGGTTGCCGGCTATGGCCAGCCAAGGAGTTGGGTGACTGGGCCGACCACCCCGACCGCACCGACGACCATCTCATCGGCGCGCTGCGCAGCGCCGCCCACGCTGCCCGGAAGGACAACCAGTGACCACCCAACTCACCATCCCCGGCAGTAGTAACGAGCCCAGCCCGACTAACCCGATGGAACTCCTGCGCGGTGCTGATATCGCCAACGTCAACCACTCCGGTGGGAAGGACTCCTCGGACGCGCTGCGGCAGGCCTACACATGGGCGAGGCAGGCCGACGTCACCGACCGGCTAGTCGTGCTTCACAACGACCTCGGTCGGGTCGAGTGGCCCGGCACTACCGCGCTCGACGCTCGGCACGCCGATCACTACCGGAAGACCTTCGGCGGCACGCTCACAGAACTGCTGGGGGATCGACCGTCTGCACGAGACGTGGCCGAACGGCAGGCCGCCGCATACGGCCTCCCCTTCCTGGTGTACTCCCGTACCCGCGGCGACCTGCTGCAGCAAATCGAGCAGTACGGCAAATGGCCTGACGCCAACAACCGGCACTGCACTTCCGACCAGAAGCGGGGCCCCAAGCACCGCTGGTTCACCGAGGCGGTCCGCCGTGCCGGTGACCTGGACCGCAAGGTCATCATCCTGGATATCAACGGTGAACGCGCCGATGAGTCTCCCGCCCGCGCCCGCAAACCCGCCTACGAACACAACCGGGCCGCGTCCAACAAGACACTCCGGGACGTGTGGACCTGGCGGATCATCCACAACCGCACTGAGGCCCAGGTGTGGGCCAGTCACACCGAGCACGACCTCCCGTGGCATTGGGCCTACGACGCCGGGATGTCCCGCCTCAGCTGCAGCCTGTGCGTCCTCGGGTCGGTCCACGACATCACCCTGGCGTGTTTGCTGCGGCCCGACCTCGCCGCCGAGTACCACTCTCTAGAGCAGCGCATCAACCACCTGTTCAAGAACAAGCGTTCCATCGGCTGGTACATCGACCGCGCCGCCGAACTGCTGCGGAACCGGATCGCGGCCGGGGAGCCGATCCTGGCGTCTCGCCCCCACCAGTTTCTCGCCTCTGGCGCGAACCCGACGCCGGCCCGCTCATGCGGCCAGAACACGGAACAGCCGTGATGCAACTCCACGAATGCGTCGTCGGGGACGTGGTAGATCTGCCGCATCACCACCCCACCCGTGTGGTAATCGACGACATCCCCGACCAGGGCGAGGGCGAGTGGTTCGAACTGCTGGCGTTCGCGTGGTCGTCCGACGGTGACGCCGCCGAGGGCATCACGTCAATGAGTCCGAACGCGGCCGTCACCCTCGTGTGGCGCCGCCACTGGCGGTAAGGGGCGGTTAGTCGCCGGCCAGGATGCCTGCGGCCTTGTAGGCGGCGTGGCCGTCCAGGTTGGTGTCGGAGTGGTCGTAGCGTTTGGTGGTCCGCGGGTCGGAGTGCCCCACCAGTTCCTGCACCTTGTGCGGGGGGACACCGGCGGCGAGCAGCAGCGTGATCGCGGTGGCGCGCAGCACATGCGGTGTCAGCTGGTCGGGTCGGATGTTGGCGGCGCGGGCGGCGCGGCGCAGCGCCGTGGTAACCCGTCCCCGGTTCCACGGCCGCCCGTCGGGGTGCTGCAGCAGGAACTCGTCCCTGCCGCGCCCGTCCAGGAGGGGTTCGAGCAGGACCCGTACCCGGGGCACGACCGGCACTGGGATGGTCTTGCCGCCTTTTACCCGGAAGCGCGCCACGAAATGCCCGCGGTCCCAGGTGAACGCGCGAACCGGCATCGCTTCCAGTTCCCCGGTGCGCAGCCCGATGTTCAGCAGCAACGCGACCGCCGCCGCGTCGAGCGGGTGCCGGTCGGCGATCGCCTCGACTCCGTCCATCAGCGCGACCGCGTCCTGCTCCGCCAGCGCCGGCGTCATCCCCACCTTCGGGGTCTCCGGCGGGTCCACGAACACGGCCGGGTCGTACCGGATGGTGTGGCGGCGGTAGGCGTAGGCGTACAGGGACCGCAGCGCCGAGATCCGCTGCGCGACGGTGGAGGCGCCGAGCGGCCGCCCGCCCTTCAGCAGGTGCACGGCCGGGCCGGTGCGGGCGCTGATCTGGTCCTTGTAGGCGACCAGGACGTCCTCGGTGACATCCCACAGCCCCATGCCGGGCTCGGCGGCCTCCAGCCACCGCAGGAACGCGGTCAGGCAGTGCAGGTAGCCGCGGCGGGTCACGAGGGACTTTTGGGCCTGCAGCCACGCCGCGACGGTCGGCCACACCTGCGGCCGCGGCAGCCGGTCGACCAGGTCGACGTTCGCGGCGGGCACCTCCCCAATCCCGCGGCGCCGCCGCGGCGACAGGCCCGGGATGTCCCCGATGGTGAGGACGCGCGGCGTCGGTGCAGACGGCTTCTCCCGGCCTGCCGGGTCGGCGCCAGGCGCCGGGCGGTCCGGTGTTGCGGGCTCGGATGTCTCTGCAGGGCGTGGTTCGCTGTGGCCCGGTGGGGTGACGCCGCGCGGCAGGATCGCGGTCGGTTCCAGCACCCGCCCCCCATCATCGGCGCCGGCGGGCGGTAGAGGGTTCATCGGGTGTCGTCCCGGTCAGGCGCGTGCGCGAGCTGCTGCAGCACCGTACGCGCGTCGCGCGCATCGCCGAGCGCGCGGTGCCCGCCGCCGAGCGGGATCCGGTGCCCGACGCGCGCCCAGGTGGAGCGCGCGTCCATCAGGCACCGCCACGCGTCCCGTGGCGGCAGCGTTTCGGTGTTGAGGCCCGCGTGCGTGTGGGAGACGTCGACGGCGGCCCGGTCGAACGGCGCGTTGTAGGCCAGGATCTGCCGGCCGCGCACAACGTCGGTGAACCGGGGAACGACCTGTTCCCAGGTCGGCGCGTCGGCAAGCTCGGCGTCGCTGATGCCGTGTGTCGCACGCGCCTCCACTTCCATGACCGCCCCGGCGGGGTTGACCAGGGTGTCCAGCAGCGTTTCCCCGGTCGCGGCGTCGATCACCGCGATCTCCACGATCACCGGGTCTATCAGCCCTGTCGTCTCGGTGTCGACCACGACGGCTGTGCTGGGCTCCAGGCAGGCACGGGCCCATCGGATCACGTCCCCCACCTCGGTCGACAGGCGTATCTGACGCGCGTACACGCGCGCGCCGTGGTGCGCGCGCAGTGACGCGGCGACCTCGTCTACGGTGGGGTGCCCGTCGCGGGTCTGCTCCCAGTCGATCTCCCACCGGTCCGCGGCGTTGAACCACCGCGGCCACACCTCCACCTCCCAGTCCAGCGACACCTGTCCGCACCAGGCGCGGACGATCTGCGCGCGGGACGCGGGCAGCCGCGTGTGCTCCCGCAGCGGCGACGGCTCTCCCGGCTTCGCCGACCGGACGGCCTCCCAGTCGACACCGGGAATGGCCAGCGCGTCCTCCACGTCACCGACCCGGTACAGCTGCACCGTGACCGTCTTGGACCGGCCGACCTGCTTGGCCACCGGCCGAGCCGCACACACCCACCCGGCGGCCAAGACGTGGTCGAAGTCGATCCGGCGGATCTCCATGTGCTCGGCGGCCTGGTCGGGGCCGAGTAGCCGGGACCGGCGGATCTCCTCCATGGCGTCCTCGTCGCCGGCGATCGCCTCCACCCGGCTGCGGGGATATCGGCCGAATCGGCCCGCGACGATCTCACGTTCGGCCAGGACCTCCGCGACGTCCCGGACCGGGCAGTCCAGCAGCATCGCGGCCTGCCCGTCGGTCACCGACGCTGCGATCCACTCCCGCCGCTCGGTCACGATGTCGACCAGTGGCGCCGCAGCGGCGCCGTCGTCGCCGACGAGGTCATGCAACGCCGCCACGTCGTACAGCGGCCAGCCCTTGTAGGAGTCGACCACGGACGTATGACCGCGCTGGGCGAGCACTCGCACGTCCACGTCGGTGACGTCCAGCCCGGTCGCGTCCTGGAGCATCTCCGCGCACCGGGCTGCGCCGAGCGGACGCGGCGGGATCCGCGCGCGGATCTCCTCCGCGCGCGCCGCGATCTCGCGCGCGTGCGCGCGCGTCCAGTAGGGGGCGCGGTCCGGGGCAGGGATCAGGTCGGCGTCCAGGGCCTGCATCCAGTCCCCGTACGTCAGGCCGAGCAGCTCCCGCAGCTGCTCGGGATCCAGGTCATCGGGGATCGCCTCGGCCAGGTCGCGACGACGCCCCCAAAGCTGATTCACCAGCTGCCCCGACCATCGTGGCGACTGCATGTCCGGTTCCGGGATGACGGCGGCGGCGCGCGCACGTCCGAACTGCCCAGCCGTCCACCCGAGCGCGTGCTGCAGCTGAGCGGCGGTGTGCGCCCGGGTACCACGCGCGCCGCGGAGCGGGCCGGGGGCGCGCGCGTCCGGAGCGCTGATGAGTGGGGTGTCGATGGGGGCCGGTTCTGCGGTCATCGCGGTGGTGCTCCTTTCCGGGGGGCCGGTGCGTTCAGTTCCCGGCGGCGTCGCCGCGAGCGGGCGGCTGCGGATGGAGTCCGCCGGCGGCCACCCGGGCGTGGGCGAGGTAGGTGCTCAACAGGGACGCGTTGCTGCGGGCGTTCTGCAGGTAGATCACCGCGTCGTCCAGGGCCTGGTCGCTCTCTTGGGACGGGCCGCCGTCGGGAACGGTGCTGGCCTGGCCTGCGGCGGCCTCCTCCTGGAGGAACTGTCCGCACTGCTCCAGCACCTGCTTGAGGTCGGTGGCGGCGTCGGCGAGCGACCCGAGGATGGCGGATACGTCGGCGGCGGAGGCCAAACCGGGACGGTCACCCGTGGCGTGGTTCAGTGCCCGGGCCGCTTCACCGATCGCCGCCGCGGCGGCCCGGGTGTCGTCTGGGGTGTGCGGCCCGCCGGGCCGGAATTGCTTGGTCACGGGGCACCTCCGCTGAGGGTGCCTGTGCGAGCGCGGGCATACCAGATCTGTCCGGTCCCGCCGTTCTCGTCGAGTACGACCTCGGTGACGTCCCCGGACTCGACCAGGGCGCGGATCGCCGCCGTGATGTGCGCGTCGACGACGTCGAGGAGCTCATGGACCACACCCCCGTCGGCGCTCGGGTAGATGGCCAGGATCAGTTCACTGGTGGAGCGGGGCTTGCCGTCGGCCAGCGCCGCCAGCACCAGGGTGCGCTCGAACGGCCCGGCGGCCGGGCGGAACATCCGGTTGAGATGAACGGCCAGCAGCGCGAGGGCACCGCCCAGGCTGGGCTGCGGACGCGACCCGGTGACTTCCTGCCCAGCGGGGATCGGTCCGGTGAGGGGGTGCGGCACCGGCAGCACGAACAGGCGGAAGCCACGACCGTGCGGGATGCACCACCCCAGCAGCCGGTCCCTGTTCACCGCGGCCCACACCTGGCCGACCATGTTGTCCCGGGTGGGTTCGGTCGCCACCCGCAGGATCGTCACCCCGCCGGCGAACCCGAACGGCTCACCGGGCAGCGCCGCCGCGGCCGCGAACCCGCCCGGCACCAGCAGCTCCACGACGTCGTCCGGGAGCGTCATTGGGCATCCTTGCGGGGCCGGTCCGGTCGGACGATCAGGGGCGACACGCTCGGCCAGTGCGAATCCAGCGCGAACAGCGGGTTCGTCTCGGTGCCATACCCGTCGCCCCAGCGGACCTTGCCGTATCCGGCGCCGGTGATGATCTGCTCCTCGACACTGCCGTGGTCGTCGGTAGCAACGTTGACCACGATCGGGGCATCATCGTCGAGGCCAGCGATCGCGTCGCGGAGCTGTCCGGCGGTGAAGGCGGGGCGACCGTCCTCGTCGGAGACAGAGCGCCAGGGCACCACTGTCGCGCGCGGAACGTGCTGATCGTTGCTCGTCATGGGGTTTCCTGCCTTGTCGGGGCGGCTGAGTCAGGGACTGTGTCGAACAGGTGCCCTTGCCCAGGATGCTGGCTCTGGGTGACGTTTCTCCGGGCTCTGCTGGAGACGGTGGCGGCGGGCGCCGCTGCCGGGGCGCGGAGCTCGTCGACCGCGTGCGGCAGCCACACCTGGATACGGGTGCGCCGCGCCCGGTCGTTGGTGGGGCTCTCCAGCGCTTTGAGTGGCCGGGTGCAGAAGCACACCCAGGTCGGCATGGGCTCGTCCGGCCACCAGATCCACTCCCACCTGGTGGTGCGGAGCACCTCGTCGCGGATCCGGACGGCGACGTCTTTCGGCAGGATCCAGTAGGCGTTGGAGGGGCTGCCGATGCACAGGATCGGGGGCTTGAACGGCGGCTCGGGCCGCTGTGCGCCCTGGCGGGCCACGACTGTCACCCCTGGCCCTCGAGCGCGCCAATGGCCAACTCGATCAGTTCGGCGCGGGTGAATGCCTCAGGCAGGACGGTCTCAGTGAGCGAAGGGACGAACTCTGCGACCATCTCCCCATCCCGGTACACCGCGTAGGTGCCAGCCTGCTCGGGGAATCTGATCCCCAGGTGGTCGATCTCGTACAGGGCGCCGTCGGGACCGGTGTAGGCGGCGATGGTCTCTGTGTGATCGTAGTTGGCCGCCATGCTCAGGTCCCAGGGGTGTAGCGGGGGCGGGTGCTCTGCGGCCACATCTCCCCGTCGGGGCGGTCACCGGGCAGCGGGACCCGGCGGCAGTTGTCGGCGTGCGTGTTGGCGTCTACGGCAGCGGTGACGGCCGGTTTGGGCGCGGCCGAGGAACCACAGCCCCGGCACTGGAACACGAACTCCGGCTGGCGGGGGCACTTCCCGGCGAGGCCCTGCGGCGTGGAGAAGTGTGTGCTGCTGCGATTCCAGCAGTTCTTGCAGACATCCGGGTTGGTCGACGACGAGTGGAAGGTGGTGTCGACGTTCTGGTCTGGCCGGACGAGGAGGGGGTGCCCGGCGGCCGTCACGTACAAAGCGACGGCGTCGTCGGGAACCTCGAACTGGTCCGACGTCACGCTGGTGGGGTGGATGAGCATTAGGGTGCCCTTCCTAATCAGTCTCACGGAGTCGGCCGTCGCGGCAGACTCCTGGGTTGGTAGCCGTCGGTAGGTGAGCACTTGCTTTTCCTGGACCTGGAGTCCTGATGAAAGATCGTGCCCCTGCCGGTCGGCCGGGAGGATTGATCGCTGCTGGGATGTCGTGCCCGGCCCTTGCGGGCTGTGAGCACTGCTTGATTAGGTCGCCGATGGTTCTCCCGCAGGCTGCTGACCAGTGGTTTCGACGACATCGACGACGGGAGTGAGAGTGCGGCTGTTCGTGGGCGACGACTGGTCCGAAACCCACCACGACATCGAGCTGATGGATACCTCGGGTCGCCGGCTGGCCAGGGCCCGGCTGCCAGAGGGCGTGGCCGGGATGTCCCGGCTGCACGCGCTCATCGCCGAGCAGATCGGCGAGGTCGCCGAGGAGGATGTGGAGGTGGTGGTCGGGATCGAGACCGATCGGGGTCCGTGGGTGCTGGCGCTGGTGGCGGCCGGGTACACGGTGCTGGCGGTCAACCCGCTGCAGGCCGCCCGCTACCGGGAGCGCCTGGGCGTGTCGGGGGCCAAGAGCGACCGGGGCGATGCGCACATGCTGGCCGACATGGTCCGCACCGACGCCCACCAGCTGCGCCCGGTCGCCGGCAACAGCGCCCTGGCCGAGGCGATCAAGGTCGTGTCGCGGGCGCACAAGACGCTGATCTGGGACCGCACCCGCCATCTCCAAAGGCTGCGGCACGCGCTGCGCGACTACTTCCCCGCCGCCCTGGAGGTGTTCACCGACCTGGCCGCCCCCGAGACGCTGGAGCTTTTGGCCAAGGCCCCTGCTCCGGCCGCGGCGGCCCGGCTGACCACAGCGCAGATCAACGCCGCGCTCAAGCGGGCCGGGCGGCGCGGGGACCTGGCAGCCAGGGCCGCCGAGATCCGCACGGCGCTGCGGGGCGAGTATCTGGGGCAGCCGGAGGTGGTGACCGCCGCCTACGCCGCCTCGGTACGCGCCCTGGTCGCGATGCTCACCACGGTCAACGAGCAGATCGGCGTGCTCCAGAGGCAGGTGGAGGCACATTTTGGCCGACACCCGGCCGCTGAGATCGTCCGCTCCCAGCCGGGGCTGGGAGCGGTCCTGGGCGCCCGGGTGCTGGCTGAGTTCGGAGACGACCCCACCCGCTACGCCACCGCCAAGGCACGCCGCAACTACGCCGGGACCTCCCCGATCACCCGCGCCTCGGGCAAGAAGAAGGTGGTTGTGGCCCGGTTCGTGCACAACGACCGGCTGATCGACGCGCTGCTCACCCAAGCGGCCACAGCAGTCCGGTTCTCCCCGGGCGCCCGCGCCTACTACGACCGGCTCCGGGCCCGCGACCTCGGCTACAACGCCGCCCTGCGCCAGGTCGCCAACCGGCTGGTCGGCATCCTGCACGGCTGCCTCAAAACCGGCACGCTCTATGACGAGGCGACCGCCTGGTCGCATCATCACGAGCTTGCTGCTTGACATCGTTCACTCCTGGGATGTCTTTCACGAGGACAGGGCCGATGTCGCGGCGGCGGTCCCGCCATGCGACGGTCGCGGCGACGGCCAGTTGCGCGATGATGAGCGTGAGGAAGAGGGCGGAGTCGAGGAGGTGTCCGCCGGACGTCACGCCGCCCCCTGCCACGCGTTCCAGGACGCCCTCGGCGACCCGGTAGCAGAGGGGCAGAGCGGTGAGCGCCAGAGTGAGGATGCTGAAGGGGTATCCGGCGACCAGCAGCCACGAGTACCAGCGGGCCACCCGCAGGTCGGTCTCGGACCAGGACCGCTCCGGTTCGCGCCGGTCGGAACGTCCGAGCAGGCGGCGCACCCGGTCCCGGACCAGGCTCTTGGCGGCCTGGTGCAGGTTCTCGCAGCCCAGGACCGTGGCCACCAGGAAATACACGTCGGTCTGGAGGTAGAGAAAGAACTGCCAGAGCAGGCGCATCAGGGTGCCGAAGGCCAGGGCCAGGCAGAAGCGGCCGATCCAGGAGAGAGTTCCGTCGGGCCCGCGGAACAGGTCCGCGGCGAGCGTGAGGCCGGCCAGCATGAGGACGTCGGCCAGCATTCCGGCGAGCATCGGCAGGTACCGCTCGCGGCGCGGCCGCATGACCAGCCCGTCGAGGGACGTCTCGAAGACGATGAAGTAGAGCCGGCGGCCCACGGACAGGCGTGACCGCAGGCCCAGCCGGCGTCCGGCGAGGGCGTGGAAGCCCTCGTGGATGAGCAACGCGGGAATCTGGCCGACGAACAGGGTCAGCACGACGAGCGTGTAGTAATCGGTGAACAGGATGTTGCCGTACCGGGGTACGAGATCCGGGGAGCGCGCCATCGCACCGATCCAGAGCAGCAACAGCAGCGCGTAGCACAGCCATGCGAAAGGTGAGAACACGGCCCGGCCCAGCCGCTGCCAGCGGACCTGCCGCCGCACCGGCGCCGGGTCCTCAGGGGAGACCAGGAAGCGCAGGGCGGCGAGGCGGTCGAGGAAGTCGGCGAGATCAACGTCCGCGCCGTACGTCTCCGCGTACCACTCCGCCGCCTGGAGCGGTGTCGAGCCCGCGGCCAGCTCGCGGATGAGTTCCGCACCGTCCGCTGGGAAGACCGCGTACGAGTCGATGTCGGTCCGGCCGACCGTCACCTCCCCGCGGTCGGCGCGGTAGGCGAGGGGATGGACGGCGACTGGCCGCTCCAGATCCCACGGCCGCGTGTCGAACTTGGTCATCGTTCCTCCGGAAGGGGTCCATGGCCGGGCCGGGCGCCGGGGTACGGCGCCCGGCCCGGGGGCTCATGTCGCGATCAAGCAGGCCACTCCCAGGGCGCTGGTGAGGCGGATCGTGCCCGGCTTCCGTACGGCGATCTTCTTCATCGCGGCCGTCTTCGCCGCGGGCTTCGTCTCGGGTTTGGTCATTGCGGTCCTCCTTGAAGGTGCGCGCCGAGAGGCGCATTCGCCGGACGGACCACCCTTCGACCGGCCGTCAGCCGGTCGAAGGGCTCCGATCAGCGGGTGGCCCGTCCTGTCTCATTTGCGGACGCAGCCAAGCCTGGGGGAAGGCGGTTCGGATCCGGTTGGGGAACGGAAGGGGAACGGAAGGGACGCCGGTCAGGCCCTCGGTTCGAGGTGAATACGGCGTTCCTCGCCGGTGAGCTCGCGGGTGCGGCGCGATCTGGCCAGATCGAGCACCCGTCCGCCGGAGCCGCATACCTCACAGTTCCGGATCCGGACGAGGTCGTCGCGCAGTCCAGTACTCAGCTCGCGTCCGAGGAACACTTGCGGGCTGAGTCCCCTAATGATCCGCATGCCGTCGGGAGTGAACACCGCGAGCCCTCCGCTCGCCCCCCAGCCGGTCAGCTCCAGCGGTTCACCGGTGCCCGTGGCTCGCCAGAGCCGCAGGTGGCCCGCCGGCTCGTTGGTGACCAGCCAGACTCCGTCGGGGCTGAATCGCACTCGGCGTACGGTGCTTCTGGCGCCGCGCAGCACGGCCGCCGATTCACCTTGACCGTCGACGTCCCACAGCCGGATGGTGCCGTCCTCCGCCGCCGCGGCCACTCGCCGCCCGTCCGGGCCGAAGGCCAGACCCGTGATGTCGGCCTCATGACCGCGCAGGATCCTCGGCCCCGATTTTCCGGTCAGATCCCATACGACCACGGTGTGGTCGTCCCGAGCGTCGGCCAACAGGATGCCGTCCGGGCTGAGCGCCACATCGCCGTCGGCCCGGCCGGTGGGCGGGGCCTCCCAGCCGGTGAGCCGCGCCATCCCACCCGTCGAGGAGATCTGCCACACCTGCGGCTCCACGCCGTGGGCGCCCGCCGCGATCCGGCTTCCGTCAGTGCTGAACTCCAGGCTCGCCGGGAGGGTGCGCGAATCGACGGGCACGGTGACCGGCGGCCCACCGGTGGTCAGATCCCACAGGCTCAGTGTCCCCGCCCGGCCGAGACCTGCCATCCTCCGGCCGTCCGGGCTCAACGTGACGAGGAAGCCGGCGTCCCGCACGCTCCGCATTTCGATCGGTGCCGCGCCGCGTGCGGTATCCCATACCTGGATCTGGATGTCACTCGGGTTGATGAGCGAGTCAGCGCCCGTACTGACCGCCAGAGTTCGGGTGTCCGCGCTGATCGCGAGCAGCCTGCCGTTACTCGGTGCCGGCTCGCCCGCCGAGACGTCCCACCACTGTAGGGAGCCGTCCGCGTCGACGCTAACCAACGACCGGCCGCCCGGAGCGAACGCGACTCCGCGCGGACTCCCCCCGGATGTGCGCAGCACCAGCGGGTCAAGGTCGCTGCCCGACGTCCAGACGCGGATCACACCGTCCGCGCCGTAGGTCGCCAACCTGGCCCCATCCGGGCTGAACGCCAGGCCGTGCACCCTCGTTGCGTGCCCGGCCAACTCGACCTGCGGGCTCCATTCCCCCTCGAGTGTCTCCAGCGCGTTCCAGACGCGTGGCATGTCATCTTCGGTCGTCGCAACCCACGGCCCGTGCGGACTGAAAGCCACCTGCTGCGGATCGCCTCGCGGGGCCGCGCGAACCAACCGGGGCGAGTGCCGGGTCATGTCCCACAGGTGCAAGGGAAAGCCGCCTCCACCGGTGGCAAGGAGGCGTCCGCTACGGCTGAACGCGACACTGCGGACAGGACCGGCAGGTGCGCGGAGCGCGGTCGCTTCTCCTGGGCTCTCTCCGCGGCCCCCTGGTTCCCAGATCCGCACGCCGTCGTCGTGCGCGCTCGCCACCCTTCCATCCGGGCTGACACTGACGCTGTGGACACCACCGTCGGCGGTTCCCAGCACCGTGGGCGGACCGCCTGCCGTCAAGTCCCACAGCGCTACGTCCCCGCCGAAGCCTCCCGTGACGAGCAGCCGTCCGTCCTCGCTCAATGCGGCGCTCTGTACGTCACGGGCGTGCTCCCCCTGAAGAATCTGCTCGTCACGGCGCAGCCCGGTGCCGTCCAGGCTCCAGATTCTCAGGCCCTTCGCGGCAAAGCCGGAGTCCCAAACCGCGATCTTCCTGCCGTCCGGGGTGGCGGCCATCCCGCCGACCCTTCGCAGGCCGGAAGGCCGGGAGCCGCGCAACCGAAAGTCGGCGACGGCTTGGCGGAGCACGAGGTCCGCCTCTGGTGTCGGTTGTGCCTCGTACGCCTCGATCGCCAGCAGCAGTGCCAGCTCCGGATCCCGCTGGAGCTGGCGGCGTGCATCCGCGGCCAGACTTATCGACGTGGCCCGGCCGCGTTCGACGTCGGTGTTGCCGACCTGGATCAGGGCCAGTACGGTCAGCGCGCTGGCCAGAGCCGCGACGAGCGACAGCCCGCCGTAGCCGAAGCGGGTACGGCGGGCGGCTCGGGGGCGCTCGGCGGACGCGCTCGTGCGGCTCGCCGCCAGAAAGGCACGCTCCAGCTCGCTCAGCGGGGCGAAGTCCTCGTTGTTCCAAACGGCGAGGCGGTCGCCTCGATACAGGTAGTCTTCGCCACGCCCGTTGCGATCCCATTCGGTCGCGTCGGAGGTGAGCCGCTGGTGACGCGAGAGGGCTTCGCGGTCGTCGGCCAACCATTCTCGGAGCCTGGGCCAGCAGCGGAAGAGCACGTCATGCGCGACGGCGACCGTGTCGTGGTCCAAGACGACGAGCCTGGTGGCGGCGATCCGGTTGAGCACGGCGCCCACCTCGTCCGCGGGCCCGATGCCGGTCAGCTCGTCCCGTTCGATCCTGCGGCCGGTGGCGGCCGCGCCCGGCGCGGTCAGGCGCAGCAGTATGGCGCGGAGCAGGTGCCGCCGCCCGGTGTCCAGATCCTCGTACAGTTCCTCCGCGATCCGCGCCATCACGCCGGTCAGGCCGCCCATCGCCTGGTAGTCCGCCACTCGCAGGACATCTTCCTGCTGCCGGTCCCAGGTCTCCCGCAGCGCGTGCGCCACGAGTGGGAGCGCCCCCACTTGATCGGAGGACTCGGCCAGGACGGTGGCGACCAGATCCGCGTCAACGCTCAGCCCGACCCGGAGCGCGGGCTCGGTGATGATGGCGCGCAGCTCCTGCCCGACCATGGGCTTGAGCGGCAGGCAAACAGCCCTGCGGAGTGCTGCGGCCAGGCCCGCATGTGCCATGCAGCGCTTGTAGAAGTCGGAGCGAACGCCGATCACCAACGCCGGGCCGTTCTCGGCGGTGACCAGGGCACTCAGCCCGTCGAGGAACTCGTCTCGTTCTCGCTCGTCGGCGCAGAACGTGAAAACCTCTTCGCACTGGTCGACGATCACGACGGCCGACGCGTCCGTATCAACGGCCTCCAGCAGGGACAGCGGGTGCGCGCCGGGGTTGATCAGGTCCGCGGACGTGCCGTCGGTGGTCAGCCGCGCGAGCAGCCCGGCCCCGAGCAAGGATGACTTGCCGCTGCCCGAGGCCCCCAGTACCACCGTGAGCCGTGACCGCCGCACAGCCTTGGACAGATCTTCCAGTACCCTGTCTCGGCCGAAGAACAGGTCCGCGTCCTCGGCACCCAGCGGGAGCGGTCCCGGGTACGGGCAGCAGCGCCGCGACCGTTCGAGTTCACGCGCCGCCAGGTGCCAGCGTTGCTCCCATTCGGCGCGGTCGCCACCACAGGCAACCGCGTACGCCAGGGTCACCTCGAGCGTGGGCAGCCGCATCCCGGTAGCCGCTTCGGCAAGGGTGGTCCTGGAGAAGTGCGCACGCAGGGCGAGTTCGCGGTAGCTCGGCCGCCCTGCCCACTCCCGGAGCAGGCGCAACTCCCAGGCAAGCCGCTCGATCGGCCCGGCGAGCGGGTCCACAGGTTGTTCTGGGCGCCCCAATCCTTCGCTCCCGTTGTCCGGACTCGTCGGGGAGTTGTCAGGAGTCCTCGGCGACTCATTTCGGACATTGTCCGCGCTCTAGATCTTAGAGAGCCGGTCGTCGTCCGTACAGAACGGATAACTCGAGGAGGCGAGTCATGAAGTTCCACGTACTGGGACCGTTGGAGCTCCAGACAGGGCAAGGAACCGTTCCGCTGCCACCCAAACTGAGGGATCTGCTGGCGATACTTCTCTGCCAGCCCAACCTGAAGATATCGTCCGACCGGCTGATCGACGCGCTATGGCCGTGCACCCCGCCGCGTACAGCGGCCAAGACGATACAAGGTTACGTCCACTACTTGCGCAAGGCCGTGGGAACCGACCGGCTGAAGTCCCGCTCACACGGTTACGTCCTTGTCGTGCGCCCCGGCGAACTCGACGCCGAATCCTTCGCCGCCCGGATCGAGTCGGGTCGTGCGGCCATCGCCGCCGGCCTGACCGACGATGGGACGGCGGCGATCCGGGAGGCCCTGACTCTGTGGCGGGGCGTTCCATACGAAGGTCAGGAGCATCTCCCGCCGGTACAGGCGGAAACCTTCCGCCTAACCGAACTCCGGCTCGCGGCAACGGAAGAACAGGCCGAAGCCGAACTGTCCCAAGGTCGGCCTGCGGGGCTCGTCGGCGAGTTGTACGGGGTCGTCACCGACTATCCGTTCCGTGAGCGACCTCGCGCCCAACTCATGCGGGCCCTCCATGCGATGGGCCGCACGGCGGAGGCTCTCAAGGTCGCCCGCGAGGGCCGCAAGGTGCTCGCGGGCGAGCTGGGTCTCGACCCCAGCCCCGCCCTCCAACGCTTGGAACACGCCATCCTGACCCACGACCCTTCCCTCGGTGGCCTGGCGTTGCAAACGCAAGAGAATCCGTCGCGCATGCACGGGCCCCAGCCGGAAACGCGCCCGAGACGTTAGCCTCGATCCTTCGTGCGGTCGGTCGGGTCGCGACCTTCGTTTCTGTTAGTTCGAACCCGACCGTCGCATCGGGTGGCAGCCCCGCCAGTATGCGCGCGTCATCGCATCCCCACCCAACTGCTGTGCGAATCCGACCAGTTCACGTCCACGGGAGGTGCCGGCCGTAGCGTGGATCCGGTCGATGACCGGGAGGGTGGAATGAGCCATCGGACGGCCTATGTCCTGCGGCTGGTGGACGGATCATGCTGGACGATGGGCAAGAAGTGGGGGGATTGGTACCTCGCCCGGGAAGGCGATCGTGATCGGATCGTCGAGTCGATCCTGCGCGATGGGATGGTGGTCAGCGACGACCGCGCACGTGACTTCGTGGACACCGGGTTCTGCCGGGGCCTCGTGCTCGATTTCGTCACGCGACGATATCGCTATTTCAACCGCGACGATGCGCTGCAGCACGGCGTCGGGTACGTCGAAAGCGCTGCGCTGCGGCTGGCTTCGGCTCCCGAATGGGAGGGCTGGGAGGTCGGCTATGCCTGGGGCGGGCGTGAGGGTCTGGTAGAGGCCGTGCCGGAGGCCGGACCGGTGGTCGCCCGGGAGGCCGTCGAGGAGGGGAACCCCTGGACGCCGTACTGCCCTCCAGGGACGGCTGGTTCGTGGACTGGGATCCATTCCAACGGGAGATGACCGTTCTGTACAACGCGCAGAGCCTCATATATTTCGGCCATGAGTGCAATGCGGTCGTGAGCATCATCAAGCCTGACAGCACCGTTATGGATTATCAGCTTGAGTTGGGGAAGATCGTGCCCTTTCTGGCGCACCATGGACAATCTCTGGTGGCGGCGTTGTCGGCCCATCCGCCTTATCCCCTGGTGCACGAGACGCTCGTCGCCTCGGGTGCGGTGATCGATCTGCCCGCACGCCGACTGCGCTACTGGACCCCGCACAGCGTTCCGCCCCGGCTCCTGGCGGACCTGACCGCCGCATGGCCGGGCTGGTCCGTCGAGCGACTGCCTCTCGGGTATACCGGGCATGTGGCCGTCACGGGCCGCCCCGGCGACGAGGAGCTGATCGTGACGGATGCCGACCTGCGTACCCGCATCGGATGGACCGAGGATCTCATCGAAATCTGGAACGATCAGCGCACCGCGTTCCCTGAGGAGCCAAGGCCTTTGAGACCGCCTCGGGTACGCGTGATCAAGGATTCGTGAAACGACGCCGGCAGCGGGCGGGCACCGGCATGCCGGTCACCAGGCGCGTCTCCGCGCGCCGGGCGCTCTTCAAGCCGAGAGAATCCGGGGCCCAGCCGATCCCAGGAAGATCGTGGCTAGTGGACGGACTCGGCTTGGGGCGGGGCGTCGGCGGCTGTGGTGTCGGCTTCGGTGGAAGGCGGGCGCCGGAGGGCGGTCACGGCGAGTACGGCGAGGGCGAGGGTCACGGCGGCGCTGATTCCGGCGATGGCGTTCAGGCCGTCGGTGAACGCCTGCTGGGCCGTTTCGAGCAGTTCGGCGGCCTGCTGGGGCGGTAGCTGAGCGGCGGCGGTGGTGGCGCCCTCGATGGTGCCGCGGGCGGCCTCGGCCATGTCCGGCGGAACGCCCGCCGAGGCCGGGACGGGGTCGGCCCGGCGGTAGACCAGCGTTCCGACGCTGCCCAGGGTGGCCACGCCGAACGCCAGGCCCAGTTCGGTGCTCGTCTCGGAGATGGCCGACGCGGAACCGGCCTTCTCCGGTGGGGCGGAACCGACGGCGAGGGCGAGGAACAGGACGACCAGGGCCGCGCCGAAGATCCGGTGCCGGAAGAGCCGGAGCTCGATCAGCGGGTCGTCGAGCCCGCGCTGCCGCCGGCAGAAGACCGTCCCGGCGGCGACGCCGGCCAGGACGATGACCAGGCCGGTGAGCACCCCGCTTCCGTGCGCGATCCGCTTGACGCCGTAGACGATCGCCAGCATGGCCGCGATCGACAGCACCACGCTGGTCACGTCCACGCGGCCGGGCGCTGCGGCGCGGTACTCGGGGAGCAGGACGGGCGCGGTCACCAGCAGGACGCCCATCACCGGCACGGCGATCAGGAACACCGAGCCCCACCAGAACGATTCCAGCAGCGTTCCACCGGCCGCCGGGCCGAGCGCGACACCGCCGGACAGGCACGCCGCCCACACACCGATGGCCGTCCCCCGCTGCCCGGGATCGCGGAACATGTTGCTGATCAGCGCCAGGGTGGACGGCATCAGCGTCGCTCCGGCGATCCCCAGCAGCGCCCGCGCGACGATCAGCGTTCCGGCGCTCGGCGCGTACGCGGCGGCCACCGACGCGACGGCGAACGCCCCGGCGCCGAGCACCAGCAGCCTGCGGCGGCCGATCCGGTCGCCCAGCGTCCCCATCGCCACCAGGAATCCGGCGATCATGAATCCATAGACATCGGTGATCCACAGCAGTTCTGTCCCGCTCGGCCGCCAGCCGCGGAACCGCCAGGTAGAGGACGGTGACGTCCATGGCCAGCAGCAGTGTCGGCAGCGCGAGCACCGCCAGCCCGATCCACTCCCGTGGACCTGCGGAAAGGGTTTCCTGCGCCGGTGTCCCCCGGCTTGCCGAACGGGTCATGCGGCCACGCTAAAGTCTCACATGGATGTGAGAGTCAACCCCTGGACGGTGATCGCGCATGCGCATCGGCGAACTGGAGCGGCGCACCGGAGTCAGCCAGCGGCTCCTGCGTTACTACGAGGAGCAGAACCTGATCCGGCCCGAGCGGCGGCCCAGTGGCTACCGCGAATACAACGAGGCGGACGTGACGACCGTCGGGCACGTCCGTACCCTGCTCGCCGCCGGGCTGTCCACGGCCACCATCGCCGACGTACTGCCCTGCCTGGCCGGCGATGGCGCCGATCTCATCGCGGACTGCCCGGAACTCCTGCTCGACCTCCTACGGGAACGAGAGCGCATCAGAACCGCCATCCGCGAACTGGAGGCCGCATGCGGCACTCTGGACACCGTCATCGCGACCGCGCCGCCCGAGATCGAACGAGAGGTCGACGCCCTGCTGAACGAGAACGCCGGCACCACCGAACAGACCTTTCCCTGATCTGGGGATCACGCAGTTCGGTGACCGTCACGGGCGGTGTTCGAGGCGGGTGCCCCAGCGGTGCGCGGCCCCTGACCCGCAGCCGAACGCTGAGCGGCGGTGAACTCCGCTCGCCGCATGGTCTCGGCCGGCCGCACCGCACCTAGGTGGGCGCCCGGTTCCGCCGCATACCCCGCCGGTCGGCAGCAAAGGCGGCGGCAAGGCCGCGGTCACGATCGCCCACACGCTCATCGTGATCATCTGGCACGTCTGCAGGATGAGGTCGCCTACCCGTGACCTGGGCGCGGACTACTTCACCCGCGACGACAACGCCGAAGCCGGGAACGCGGGCTGATCGGCCAGTGGCAAGCCCTCGGCTTGTGAGGTCACCATCCAGGCCGCCGCCTGAGCACAGCACCCATCCCAGCACCAGGCACCCAGATCACGGGCCGGGTCCGCTGCCGCGTGCGCGGCTTGGGACCGGTTTCGTGTCAGAGGCGTCTCGTCGGCGTACAGGTAAATGTGCGGATTGGTCGGCGGGATGGCTGTTCTGGTGCGGCCGGACATCACGATCGATCGTCTGTGCCAGGGGTGAGGAGTGGCTGGGCCGTGGCCACCTCATGACTGCGGAAGGGTAACTCACCAAGGGCTGAGCGCCCCCAGCCGGAGGGACCCGCCTTTCACTCGGCTGGGGGACGACGTCGGTCGATGATCTCCGTAGCGTCCTCGGGCATGAGAGCAAACCGTTGTTCCCGCGGTGTGGGAACGGTCGCGATCGCGGTCGCCGCGATGGGCACCATCAGTGCATGCGGCGACGGCCGGGGCCGGGGCGGCGTCGATGCCGCCCTCCAACACGCTGATCGCCCGGCCGCGGCGACGGTGCACGAGCGCACCGATCCGTCCGTCCAGAGCTTCCTGGAGACGACATTGCCGCAGGGGCCCGGAGGCACGGTCGTCGCAGCCCGTGACGGCAGGCTTTTGCACTGCAGAGGCTTCGGCATGGCCGACCAGGAGAAGAAGATCCCAGCGCGCTGCGACACCGCCTACGACATCATGTCCATGACCAAGCAGTTCACCGCTGCCGCGATCATGAAGCTGGAGATGATGGGCAAGCTGCGGGTGACCGACCCGATCAGCACATTCCTCGGCCCGGTGCCCGCGGACAAGCAAGGGATCACGTTGCATCACCTGCTGGCGCATACGGCGGGGTTGAACGACGATGAGAGCGGCGACGACTACGATCCGGTCTCGCGCGACGGCATGCTGGACGTCGCGCTGAAGTCCCGGCTTCAGTCCGCTCCGGGCGCCGCGTTCCACTACTCCAACCTGGGATACAGCGTCCTGGCGGCGATCATCGAGAAGGTCTCGGGTGTCGGCTATGAACGCTTCCTGGCCAGGCACCTGTTCGCGCCGTCAGGGATGGCGCGGACCGGGTACGTCCTGCCGCGGTGGGACCGTGACCAGGTCGCCGTGGAGTACGACGAGCACGGCAGGCCGCAGGGCAGACCGCATGAGCACCCGTGGGCCGCTGACGGGCCGTACTGGTTCCTACGCGGCAACGGGGGCCTGCTGTCCACACCGCGCGACATGTTCCGTTGGCATCGCGCACTGGAGGGCAACAAGGTTCTGTCCGGACGCGCCAAGCGCAAGATGTTCAAGCCGCACGTGTCCGTCGGCGTTCGGCATGGCCACAAGGTCCACTACGGATACGGCTGGGTCGTCATCCGTGCCGGCGGCCGCCACATCGTCGAGCACGACGGCGGGAACGACTGGTCGTTCGGCGAATTCGCCCGCTTCACCGACCCTCGCGTGATGGTGTTCTGGATCACCAACCACGCCTACCGGCAGGGAAAGTGGAACCTCCACGAGCAGAACACGGAGCTGACGTTCGGAATCGAGGAACGCGCCCGTGACTGAGCCACACGGCGAGCGAGACCGGCGGATCGCCATTCTCCACATCGCCGGTGAGCATGCGCGTCAGCCGCTCGGCCGACCGGCGCGCCAGCTCGCGCACCGCAGGGTCGTCCGCGGCGGGCGGGACCAGGCACCCGGAAACGCCGGACCCGTCACCGCCCCAGGCCCAACCATCGCTCCGCCTGGTTCAGTCAGGAGGAATGGTTGCGCTCCCCTTCGACGATTTCGAGCAGGGACGTGGCCCGTTCTCAGCCGGGCGCCGATTTTGACCGCTTCGTCGCGGCCGGCTTCAAGTGTTTCCCTGCTGGGAAATCTGAACTTCGTGGCCGTCCGGATCCGTGGCCTTGATGTAGGTTCCCCATGGCTCGCGGACCGGATCGGTCACGGTTACACCCGCATCCCGCAGTTGTCTCACCGTCGCATCGACATCGTCGCAGGTAAAGGTGAGATACGCGCCTTCCCCCGGCTGTTTTCCAAACTCGGCCGCGCTGGACAGGACAATCGATGTCTGGCCACCCGGAGGCAACACCTCGATCCATCGGGCCCCGGGCCACATCTCCGCATCGACGGTCTTGGTGAAGCCGAGCTTGTCGACGTAGAACTCCAGCGAACGTTGCTGATCGCCCACATACATCACCGCATGGTTAACGTGCGTGATCATCCGTCCCCCTCCGAGTCATGATTGCCCGCCCATAGGGCGTTCTTGTGATCGTACCTTCGGCGTCCTGGCCGCACCCGGCGGCCAGCAGCATCAGCCAGCCGATGACTCGTACCACCGCGACGCGCACAAGACGTAGCGCCATAGCCGCCGACGGTGCCCCATGCTTATGAAGCTCGCAGCCGGACCACGGGACGATCCGCAGGCCCGCGACGCGTTGGTGTCGGCGCTGGTGGCCTTCGTCGGCATCACCGCCTCCCTCATGTGCCACCGCCAACTCACCAAATGAGACGACGTCTTAGGGCTCGCCGAGAAATGACACGCAGACCTCGGCTCTGGGCCTGCGACATGTGCTACACCCTGATGACCTGCCGAACAGGCACCTCACCAACCGATGGACCAGCGACGACAACACCTGGAAATGGTCCCCGCCACGGTGCTGATCCGGTAGCGGAACCCCAGGTGACGGCATGAAAACCGAGTTTCGAGCGGGACACCGTGCTCAGCGTCGAAGGAGACCTGGCCTGCCTGGTCGCCGATCGTTCGCAGCTTCGATGTGCCGAAGGGCCGGGAGCTCCACGTCGACCATCGCCCCAGGCGCGGACGCGGCGATCGGAGGCTCGGTGAACCGTTCGCCCCTCTGCTCGCTACCCATTCTCAGACGGAGGAGGTGAGCGGATGGCGCGGCCCGAGCCGGGCGGCGACGAGGCGCTGTTGCGCGCGGTCGCCGCCGGAGACGCGTGCGCGCTGACCCGGCTCTATGAGCGGCACGCCGGGGCGCTCTACGGCTACCTGTACCAGCTGGCCGGCGACCGGATGACCGCCGAGGAGATCCTCCAGGACACGATGCTGGCGGTCTGGCGGTCGGCCGCCGCCTTCGAGGGCCGCTCGAAGGCGACCACGTGGCTGTTCGGGGTCGCCCGCCGCCAGGCGCACAACCGGTTGCGCGGCCGGTACGGCCCGGAGACCATCGGCGTACCCCTGACCGATCGGCCCGACCACGGCGCCGGCCCCGACGAGTTGGCGATCGCGGCGGCGGGCGGCACACCGGTGGCCGCGGCCGTCGGGCGGCTGCCCGACCACCACCGCGACGTGATCGCCCTGGTGTTCGTGGCCGGCCTGCCGCTCGCCGACGTCGCCGAGGTGCTCGCGATCCCCGTCGGCACGGTCAAGAGCCGGTTGCATCACGCTCGGGCCGCCGTCGCCGCCGCGCTCACCGCCCAGGAGGTGCCTGAATGAAGGAGATGCTACCCGCGTACGCCGCCGGCTCACTGTGCGGTGCGGACCGCGACCGGGTCCGCGCACACCTGGCGGACTGCGCGCGCTGCCGCGCGGACCTGGCCGCCTGGCGGGCGATCGCGGATGCCGCTGCGCCGGGCGAGGCGGCTCCGGAGGTCACGGGGATGGTGCGGGCCGTGCTGATCCGGAGCGCGATCGAGGGGCCCGCCGACCCGCCGGGCGGCGGTCCCCGGAGGAGACGCCCGCGTTACGCCGCCGCGCTGGTCGTAGCCGAGGCCCGGCTGATCCGGCCGGCCGTGCCCGTCGCCTCCGCACTGGTGATGGCGCTCGGCGTGATCATCGTCCTGGTTCAGGCGGCGGCCGTTGCGCGGCCCGCAACCGGCGCAGAGGTGGTGCTCGCGCTGGTCGCCCCGATCGTGGCCGCAGCGGGTGTCGCCGGCACGTACCGGTCACGACGCGACCCGGCCACCGAACTGGTCGCCGCCACCCCGACGGCCGGCCCGCTGTTGCTGCTGGTACGCCTGGCGCTGGTGTTCGGGTACGACCTGGTGCTGGCGGTGGCGGCCTCCGCCGTGCTGACCGCCGCCGCGGCCGGCGGGGCGGCGAGCCTGCACGCGCTGATCGCCGCCTGGCTCGGGCCGATGGCGCTGCTGTCTTCTGTCAGTCTGCTGGTCGCCGTCCGGTTCGGGCCGGACGTGGCGCTCGGCGCGGCCATCGGGCTGTGGGCGGTGCGGGTGCTAGCGGGCGGCGTGTTCGCCCGCGACGACTGGCCGGCGAGGTTCATCGTGGACGCCTGGTCCACGAACGCGGCGGTCCTCGCCGTGAGCGCCGTGTTCGGGATCGCCGCGGTGATGATGGCCGGGCGCATTGGTCCTTACGACGGTGAACCGCCCGGCGGCCGGCGCGCTACCCATCAGACATGAGACCGATGACGCTGTGGCGGTACGAGGCGCGCCGGGCGGGATGGGCGGCCCTGCTCGGTCCGCCGATCGCCGTCACGCTAGGCGTCTCGGCCGCGCTCGCCAACCCGCAGCCGGGCGACACCACGACGGCCCGCATCCTGCTCGGCACCCTGGAGATGGCGGTGCCGCTCGCCGCCGGTGTCGGCTGCGCCTCGCTGGTCGGACGGGATCCGGCCGTGGAGCTGCAGCTGGCTGCGCCCACGCCGTACCGCGTCACGCTGCTGCGGCGCATGGCGGTGACGCTGGGCTGGGCCGCGGTGGTCGCCGGGCTGGCCGCGGCCGTGCTGATCGCGACCGGCTGGTGGGCGCGCTGGCCGGCCAACCACGGGCCGTTCGCCGGACAGCTCGTCTGGGCAGCGCCGACCGTCGGCCTGGGGGCCGTGGGCTTCGCGGCCGGCGCGGTGTTCCGCAGCCCGGCGGCGGGCGCCGCGCTGGTCAGCACGCTCTGGACGGTCCAGCAGTTCTTCGCCGACCTGGCGCAGCAGCACCCGCCGGGGCGGCTGCTCTACCTGTTCGCCACGACCCGCGGCACGGTGCCCGGTGACTGGACCGAGAACCGGCTGGCGCTGCTCGGCGCGGCGGCCACGCTCGTCGCGCTGGCCCTGATCGTGCTGGCCCGCTCGGAACGGCTCATCGGCGAGGAGGCAGAATGACCAGCCAGACCGCGCACACGCTCGGCGCGAGCTTCAGGTACGAGTTCCGCATGCAGTTCCGCAAACGGTCGGTGTGGATCGTGCCCGCGCTGACCGTCGTACTGTTCCTGCTGATCGGCGGGAGCCTGCTGCGTGACCTGTTCGCCCCCGCCGAGCGACCGGCCGAGGCCAGGACCGCCGTCGTCGGCCTGGCGGTCCAGGTGCACGCGCTGCTGTCGATCGGGTACGGCTGCCTGCTCGCCGACCGGCTCGTTCGCGACGACCGGCTGCGGGTGGCGCCGCTCCTGGACGCCACGCCCGCCCGGCCAGGTGCCCGGCTCGTCGGCAAGTTCCTCGGTGCGGGCGCCGCGACGGCCGTACCGATCCTGGCGGTGTACCTCGGCCTCGCCGCGGCGTACGCGGTGCACACCGGCGCCCCGCACGCGCTCGGCTGGGCCCTGGCCGCATGCGCCGTGGTGATCATGCCGGGCCTGCTGTTCGTGGCGGCCTTCGCGCTGGCGGTACCCCTGATCATGCCGGCGCCGCTGTTCCGCGTGATCTTCGTCGGCTACTGGCTCTGGGGCAACGTGGTCGCGCCGGACATGATGCCGACACTCGCGCGGACCCTCATCCACCCGCTCGGCGGCTACCCGCTCGACGCGCTGCTCGACTTCCACGGCATCGACGGCGGCGAGACCTGGGCCGGCCCCGTCTCCGGCGCCACGCTGAACTTCCTGCGGCCGGACCCGACGCCGACGACCGCCTGGCTGTCCATCGCGGTGCTGCTGGTGCTCGCGGCCGCCGCGCTCACCGGGGGCCACGCGGTACGCGCCCGCCGAGCTTGACCTCACCCCAACGACGACCGAAGGAACCCCGATGCGGATCGAGATCTCCGGGCTGACAAAGACCTACCATGGCGGGACGGCCGCCCTCGACGGCCTGGACCTGGTCGTGCCCACCGGCATGTTCGGGCTGCTCGGCGCGAACGGCGCGGGCAAGACCACACTGATGCGCATCCTCGCCGGCCTGGTACGGCCGACATCCGGCCGGGCCACCGTGGGCGGGCACGACATGAGCACGGGCGCGGGGCGCACCGCCGTGCAGCGCGGCCTCGGCTACCTGCCGCAGGACCTCGGCGTCTATCCCGACCTGACGGCACGCCAGTTCCTGGACTACCTCGCGCTGCTCAAGGGCATGGACGGCCGTACGGCCCGCCGCCGGCGGGTCGCGGAGCTGCTCGAGGTGGTCTCTTTGACCGGGGACGCCGACCGCCGGCTGCGCGCCTTCTCCGGCGGGATGCGGCAACGGGTCGGCATCGCTCAGGCATTGCTCGCCGACCCGCAACTGCTGATCGTGGACGAGCCGACCGCGGGACTCGACCCGGAAGAGCGGATCCGCTTCCGCACCCTGCTCGCCCAGTTCGCCGACCGGCGCACCGTGCTGCTGAGCACGCACATCGTCGACGACATCGCGCAGACCTGCCGCGAGGTGGCGGTGCTCTCCAGGGGCCGGCTCGTCTTCCGCGGCACGGTAGACGAGCTGACCCACCGCGCGCGGGGCCGGGTGTGGTCGGTCATCACCGAGGGGCCGCCGCCGGCCGAGGGTACGGTCGTGTCCGCGCTGCCACACGAGGGCGGCATGCGGTACCGGATCGTTGCGTCCGCGGCGCCGGGGCCGCAGGCACGGCCGGTGGAGCCCGCCCTCGAGGACGGGTACCTGGCGCTGACCGCACGGTGAACCGCGCCCGGCCGTCGGGATCGGCCCGCCCGGCCGGCCCGACGGCCCCCCACCTGCCGCGGAACCGAACAGCATCCAGGATGAAACGCTTGAAACGCTCTTTTGGGTGGCCATATGGGTATTTTCCCCCTCCCCCCTCGGTAGGTCCGCCGCGCATGCTGGTTGCAATGCACCCCGCAGCACCCTGCACCAACGAGAGTCAGACCATGTGCCAGCACCAGCCGACCTGCCCACGCGCCAGCGCAGCCGATCATGACGCCGCCCGCCTCCTCGCCTACCACCCGGAACAGGGATGGGGCCTGCTCTGCAACGGGATCGTCATCTTCGACGACCAGGGCGAGCTGCTGCCCGACGGGCAAACCCTTCCCGCTCAGCGGTCGAGCGCACTCGTCGCCGCGGTTGTGAGTTGATCGCGATCCGGGAAGGAATGCACGGCGACCATGGCCCACGCACCACCGGAGACGGAAAGGCGGAGGGCGGAGCGCCACCGGCCCGCCGTGAAGGAACCGGACGCCGAGGCGGCGTGCCCGTCCGATGTTCGCCACCCGACCACCTCTGGAGCAAAGTGATGACCTTCGGCCAGGAACGCTTCCCGCTCTGGGGCGGAGTGGCCACGGTGATGGTGGAGGATCTCGACCGGCTCAGCGTGGCCCGTCGGGCCGTCGACCACGTGATCGCCGACATCGACGCCGCCTGCGGCGCCTTCCGAGGCGACTCGGACCTGGCACGGGTCAACGCCGGCTCCGGCCGCCCCGTGCCGGTCGGCGCCACCTTCCACGCGGTGCTGTGGACGGCCCTGCACGCCGCGGAGCTGACCGGAGGCCTGGTCGACCCGGTCGTGGGCGCCCCCCGGGGAGACAGCCGGTCGGTCGTGATCGACGAGCCGCCGGGCACGGTGACGGCGCCCGCCGGGACGACCCTCGACCTCTGGCCCATGGGCACCGCGTTCGCCGCCGACCGTGCCGCGGAATCGGCCGCGGGCCAGGCCGGATGCGGCGTGTTCGTTTCGCTTCCCGGTGCCATCGCGGTGGCCGGGCCGGTCCCCGCCGCGGGCTGGTCGGCGCAGGTGCCCTATGGTCACGGCGGAGGATCGTACGGCGCGCCTCGCCACGGCGAGGACATCGTGCTGCGAGCGCCCGGCGGGCTCGCCACCTCCAGCCTGGTATCGCCGGTCCACACGACGGACGACGGGCGGGCCGTTCGCCACCCCCTGGATCCGCGGTCGGCCGTGCGCGCGCACCGGCCCTGGCGTACGGTCTCGGTCATCGGCTTGGGCTGCGTGGCCGCCAAGACGGCGAGCATCGCCGCCCTCGTCTCGGGACATGACGCCGCGGCCTGGCTGAGCTCCCGGGAGTTGCGAGCCCGGATGGTGCACGCCGACGGCCGGGTGGCCACGGTCGGATGCTGGCCCGCCGAGCCCTGCCCGGCCACGGCGCCCGATGGCGACGGGCGGCTGGCCCCGGCCTGCCACAGCGCCGATCCCTCGTGAGCCGATTCCAAGTGAGGGAAGCGCGCGCGGATCATCCGCTTACGTCATCGAGCGCGTAGGCGATCGCGCCGTCCAGGTCGAGCCTCGATCCGGACCGGTAGGCGGTGGTGAACGCCCGCTCCCCCAGTTCCCGGCGGGCCTGGGCGTCGCAGTCCCGATGCGAGTGCGCGAGGGCCCGCAATCCCAGAGGCGGGATGTCGAGGGCACGCCAGAGCCTGCCGGCGGCGCCCAGCAACCGGGCGGCCCGCTTGTGGCGGCCATCGGCGCCGGCGGTCCAGGCCAGCGTCTCCAGGCACTGGATCAGCCCCCACCGGTCGCCGATGCCGGCCAGCAACGTGGCCGCCCGCCTCATCCTGGCCTCGGTCAGGCGCGGGTCGCCCTGCCGCCAGGCCGCGTATCCCAGGGTGATCTGGGCGTATGCCTGGACGATCGGGGCGCCACGAGCCTCGGCCATGGCCAGGAGGTCCTCTCCCAGAGCGGCGGCTTGGTCCGGGCTCCGGGCCGCCACGCCGAACGAGGCGGCGTAGTACAGGTTGACGGCGGTGGCATGGGAGTCGCCTCTGGCCTGGTGGTGGGCGCGCGCGTCCTGCAACAGCGAGAACCCGCGCCCGGTGTCGCCGATCGACAGCGCACTGATGCCGGCGGCCTGGTGGGCGAACGCGAGGGCCGTCCGGTCCCCTGTGCGTTCGGCCACGAGCCGGCACTCGTCCGCCAGCAGCCTCGCCGCACCGAGGTCGTCCTGGTAGGCGGCGAACAGGGCGTTGACCCAGAGGGCCATCGCGCGGGTGACGTTGGGCTGTGGTACCAGGTCCAAGCCGCGTTCCAGCCAGTTCCGGCCCTCGTTGAGAGCACCGGCAAGGAGCCAGGCCGCCCACAGCGCAAGCGCGATCTCCAGCCCCGCCGCGGGGTCGCCCTGCCGCCGGAAGCACAGATCCAGGGCCAGACGCATGTTGGGGATCTCCGCCAGCGTCGCCCGATAGCGGGCGAATTGGTCGGGGACCAGCAGGTCGATCCGGTTCCGCTCGGCCAGGCGCCGGTAGTGGTCGCGGTACCGCCGGTACAGCGCCCGCTCGTCGCCATGGGCCAGCCGCTCGCGGCCGTAGGCGCGGATGCTCTCCAGCATGCGGTAGCGGGCTCCGGTATCGCCCCGAATGCTGATCAGGATGGATTTGTCGACCAGGCCGGCGATCACGTCGAGCACCCCCTCGGGCGCGACCCCGTCACCCGAGCAGACCGCCTCGGCGGTCTCCAGGTCCACCCCGCCGGGGAACACCGACAGCCTCGACCACAGCCGCCGCTCGCCGGGCGTGCACAGCCCGAAGCTCCAGTCCATGGTCGCGTACAACGTCCGGTGCCGTGGCAGGGCCGCGGTACGGAGACCGGCCAGCACGTCGAAGCGCCGTTCGAGCTCGCTCACCAGTTCGTCCAGCGGCATCGTGCGCAGGCGTGCGGCGGCCAGTTCGATGGCCAGCGGGAGCCCGTCCAGACGCCGGGACAACTGGGCGACGGCGGGCGCGGTCGCCGCGTCCACCGCGAACCCCGGCCGCACCTCGGCCGCCCGCTCGGCGAACAGGCGCACCGCCTCGCTCCGCGCGATGCCCCGGACATCGGTGCCGGCGGGCGGGACCTCCAGCGCGGGCACCACCAGTACCTGCTCGCCGGCCACCCCCAGCGCCTGCCGGCTGGTGGCGAGGATCCGCAGCCGGGGAGCACCGCTCAGCAGCCTGGCCGCCAGCTCGGCGCATTCCTCCAGCAGATGCTCGCAGTTGTCCAGGACGAGCAGAAACCGTTTGTCGGCCAGGTGATCCACCAGGATCGGCATGACCCGCCGCCCCGTATCGCGCAGTCCCAGCGCGGCCGCCACCGTCGGTTCGAGGAGACGAACGTCCTCCACCGTGGCCAGATCCACGATCTCCACCCCGGCCGGGAACCGCGCCCGCAGCGACCGTGCCGCCCGGCGCGCCAGCCGGGTCTTACCGACCCCGCCCGCGCCGGTCAAGGTCAGGAGCCGTGTCCTGGGCAGCAGGCGCCTCACCTCGGACATCTCCCGAAGGCGTCCGACGAAGCTGGAGCCCTCGACCGTGGGGTGCTCTGCGGTAACGTCTTGACCAGGCATTTCGCCTCTTCACCCGGAGGGCCCTGCGCCGTCTCCGTGCTCCTTGTCTCTGACCCAGGCGGCGATCTGGGCGCGGGAGTTGAATCCGAGCTTGTTCATGATGTGCTCGATGTGCCCTTCGACGGTGCGCTGGGAGATCACCAGCGCCGCCGCGATCTTCTTGTTGCTCGCCCCCTGGGCCACCAGCAGGGCGATCTCCGTCTCCCGGGGGGTCAGCGGAGACGAGCTGTCGGCGTCCTGGGACGCGGCGGCAGCGGGCACCGCCTCCCCGAGGCCGTAGGCGAGCCCTTCCTCGTACGGCATGCCGGCGCCGCGCCCGAATTCCGTGAGGAACGCCGCCGGGCCGAGGGCCCGGCGGGTGTCGTCCACGCACGCGTCGTGATAGTGAGCAAGGTGTCCGTAGCCCGACAGGGGAGCGCCGACCGCCTTCCAGACGCTCTCGGCGATCCCCAGCAGCCGGGCCGCCCTCGAATGCTGCCCTTCGGTGGCCGCGATCCAGGCCAGCACCTCAAGGTTCACCCCGATCCCGAGGGGATCGTCGAGCGAGTGGTTGAACCGTAGGCTTTCCCGCTCCATCGCGGTCGCGCGGGCGGCGTCTCCCTGCCGCCACACCTCGACCCCCAGCGCCATCATCGTGTAGGCCCTGTGCCAGCCCTCCCCGTAGGCGTCGCACACGGCGATGCCCTCCTCGCCGATGGAGATGGCGAGCGCCGAGTCGCCCAGGAAGGAGCGGGCCAGGGACAGCCTGATCAACGCCAGAGCGCGGCCCACCGGGTCCCCGGTGGCGGTGTGGCGGGCCACGGCCTCCTTGTAGAGGGTGATCGCGGTCGAGGTGTCCTGCCGGTACATGGCGATCATCCCTGAGAAGAGAGCCACATAGCCGAGAACCGGCTCCAGCCCCAACTCCTCCCCGATGGCCTTGCTCTCCTCCAGCATCGCGGCGGCGGCCTCGGGCTCGGCCTGAATGATGGCGAGCCAGCTGTTGGACCACAGCGCCCGGGCCCGGACGTCGCTCGTTCCGGTGTCGGAGGCCAGCGCCCGGTCCAGCCAGCGGCGCCCCTCGGCCAGGTAGTAGCTGGTGATCCAGTGGTACAGCAGGTCCGCGGACATGCCCAGCCCGATCCTGGCCTCGGACGGGTCGGCCAGGCAGTACTCCAGCGCGGAGCGCAGATTGGCGTGCTCCAGCTGGAGCCGGCCGAGCCAGGCGACCTGGTCGGGTCCGAACAGCCGGACGCGCGCCTCGGCCGCCAGTCCCCGGTAGTAGTCGCGGTGGCGGCGCTGGAGCACGGCCGTCCGGCCGGATTCGGCGAGGTGCTCGCGGCCGTACTGCCGGATCGTCTCCAGCGGCCGGTACCGGACCGCGGTGGGGTGCTCCTCGCGGGTCAGGATCGACTTCTCCACCAGGGCGGTGATCAGCTCGACGACCTCCGTGCGGGCGATTCCGTCGCCGGAGCACACCTCCTCGGCCGCCTCCAGATCCAGGCCGCCGCTGAAGACCGAAGTCCTCTCCCACAGCGCGCGTTCCTTCTCGGTGCACAGGGCGTAGCTCCAGTCGATCAGTGCTCGGAGCGTCTGGTGCCGGGGCAGGGCTGCCCGCGATCCCCCGGTGAGCAGCCGGAAGCGATCGTCCAGCCGGTCCAGCAGCTGCTGGACCGAGAGGACCCGGAGCCGCACCGCCGCCAGCTCGATGGCGAGCGGGAGGCCGTCCAGCCGCCGGCAGATCAGTTCCACCGCCTCCCGGTTGGCCTCGGTGACCGCGAACCCCGGCAGCACGGCTCGGGCCCGCTCGGTGAACAGCTGCACCGCGTCCGAGGTCGCCGGCGTCCTGGCCGCCGCGCGCGGGCCGAGGCCGTGCAGCGACAGCGTCGGCACCGAGAGCGTCTGCTCGCCGACGATCCCCAGAACGTGGCGGCTGGTGGCCAGGATCCGCAGCTCCGGGGCCGAGCGCAGCAGCGTCTCGGCCAGGATGGCGCACTCGTCCAGCAGATGCTCGCAGTTGTCCAGGATCACCAGCGCCCGCCTGTCCCGCAGGCGCTCGACCAGTACCTCCATCGGCGGCCGGTTGGAGTGATCACGGATCTCCAGCGCCTCCATGACCGTCGTGATCAGCAGCTCGGGCTTCTCCAGATGGGCCAGCTCGACCAGCCACACGCCGTCGGGGAAAGCCCGCCGCAGGACCGCCGCCGCCCGCGTGGCCAGCCGGGTCTTGCCGACCCCGCCCACGCCCGTCAAGGTCACCATCCGCGACGCCGCCAGCAGGCGCCGGATCTCGGCCAGCTCCCGCCGACGCCCTACGAAACTGGTCGCCTCGGCAGGCAATCTCGACTGCCGGCTGCTCGTGGCGCTCGATGCCGCTGTTATCGTCACCACCTCGCCCCGCATGACCGTGCGTTGCACCTCGCCGATCAATTTCCACCCTATTCCCCCGCGCTTCCGCTTGAACGTTCACCGGGCGGCCAGAATGTGTTGATCGAGTACGAGGGCCAGGCACATGAGCCATGTCGCTGAAAATGGACCTCCTCGACCGCGTCTTCATCAGCCACCAACGTTCGCGGGGGACCCATCACCCATCGGCGGCCCCGCCTGCACGCGGTGATCGGCATTGACGCAGGGACGACCTCGTGCGCGACGCCGACCATCTCGTCCACGTCCTGGCCGGCGAACTCGACCTCCCCGACGACGTGTTCGCCTGCACGCATCCGATCCGCTCCGGGCGCCCCCGTCTGGCCCTGTCGTCGGCCTTCCCCGACGAGGCGACGGCCGCGGCCGGGTTGCGGCGGCTGACCCGGGCGCCGGACACCGGCGCGCCCGAGACCGGCAGGGCCCTCTCATGGACCGCCAGTGGGGAGCGGACCGCGCGTACTCCTACAGGCGCAGCCGGTAGATGGTGGGTGGGCGGCCGGTGCGGCCCTGCTGCTGGCTGCCGATGGGGACGGCCAGGCCCGCGCGTTCGAGGCGCTTGAGGATGCGGCGAGCGGTGCGCTGCTGGACCAGAAGATGGCCGGCGACGTCGTGAGCGGTCATGCCGTCCGGCAGCGCGGCGACCAGTTCCCTCAGCCGCAGCAGTGTCCCGGGTTGGAGGCCTACGCGGCGGGCGAGCAGCGGCAGGCTCTCCTGGCCGCGCTCGGCGGACTGCTGCCCGTCGCCATCGGGCTCGATCACGATGTCAACGTCGTCGGCTATGGAAACCACACCGGCCGAGGCACCGATGGACACGGCGCGATTGAGGGCGCGGCGGGCCAGTGACTCCGCCTCGGCGGCCGTGCGGCCCAGCCCGAAGCCGACGTGCGCGGTGGGGTGGCGGGCGGCGAGCCGGTCCAGCAGCGGCATGCGGGTGAACTGTTCGGTGGCCTGTTCGAGGAGCCCTCGGGTGGTGACCACCAGATGGCGCCCGTCGGGCAGCGGGGCCAGGCTGCCGCCGAGGGCGGCCAGGTCACCGGCGAGCCCGTCATCGGGCTCCGGCAGCTCGATCAGCCCCAGCACGACCTGAGCGTCGCCGGCGTGCCGGCCGCTGGTGGTCAGCACCAGCGCCTGCAGGGTGGAGCTGATCGAGTAGCGCGACGGCGCCAGCCGGACCGCCTGCATCTCGGTCTCGAGCGTGTGGAACGCCGAGCCCAGGCAGGTGATCGCCACCCGGGTGTCGTGCCGCTTGCGGGCCGAGCGGTGGAAGGCCACGATGTCGTCGGAGGTCAGCCCCGGGCGGTAGGGCAGCACCTGCACGTGGTCGGTGGGCAACTTGGCCTCGGTGAGGGTCTCCAGCACCTCGGTGCGCCGCAGCGTGTCGATCGAGATGCGGGTGACGTCGTGGCCCAGCCGCAGCAACTCGACCAGGGCTCGCAGCAAGGTGGCCCCGTCGTAGGAGACGTACATGGCGGGCCGGGCCAGCACCCCGGCCGTGTTGGCCGCCGTGTAGGGGACTACGCCGGTGAACAGGAAGGCGTCGATGCGTTCTTGGGCCTCCTCGACGACCGCGACCGCCTCGCTCTCGTGCCGGTAGGGCAGGCCGAGGAGCATCGCGGACGTACTCTCGTTCCCAACCGCGGCGACGCGCTGGACCAGGTCCTCCGGTCCCACGATCCCGATCGTGAGGGTCATCGACGCCTCGCTCCTCCAGGTTTAGGTCAGGGCCTCAATCAACGATCCTATCTATTGTCCACTTGGTGTGTGACAGGCTCGGTGCGCCCTCTTGACGCAACCGCACCCAAGATTCTAAATTTCGGTCAGGACCTTAATTGTCGACCGTCAGGGGTGGCCCGTGTCTCGACCGCCGGTCCGCCGGGATCCGCTGCCCGGAGTGCTCGACCCCCGTGGCCGGACGATCGGTGCCGAGGAGCGCGCGGCGGTGCTGCGCGTGCTCGACTCGGCCGTCCTGTGCGGCACTTTCGGCACGGAGACGCGTGCGCTGGAGGACGAGGCGGGCGCGCTGTACCGCCGCGAGGCCGTGGCGTGCGCCTCCGGCACCGCCGCGCTGCACCTGGCCGTCGCCGCCGTCCGGCCCGATCCCGGTACCGAGATCATCACCACCCCCATATCCGACTTCGGAACCGTCGCGCCGATCCTCGCGCAAAACGCCATCCCCGTCTTCGCGGACGTCGATCCCGCCACCGGAAATCTGGACCCGGCCGCGGTGGAGGCGGCGATCACCCGGCGGACCAGGGCGATCATCGTGGTGCATCTCTTCGGTGCCCCGGCCGACGTGGCGGCGCTGCGCGCGATCGCCGACCGGCACGGTCTGGCACTGATCGAGGACTGCGCGCAGGCGTGGCTGGCCACCACACCGGACGGCGAGCCGCTGGGGCGGCACGGCGACATCGCCTGCCTCAGCCTCCAGCAGTACAAGCACATCACCGCCGGGGACGGTGGGCTGGCGATCACCGCCGACCCCCGGCTGGCCCGGCGGATGCGGCTGTTCATGGACAAGGGCTGGGACCGCTCCCTGGGACGCGTCCATCTCACCTTCGGCCTGAACTACCGGATGACCGAGCTGGCGGCGGCGGTGGCACGCGCCCAGCTCGGGAAGGTCGCCGGGGTGGTGGGGCGCAGGAGGGAGCAGGCCGTGCGGTTGGTCGCGGCGCTCTCCGGCCTGCCGGGCCTGGGCCTGCCCGATCCTCGCGGGCACGCGTGGTGGATGTTCCCCTTCACGGTTCCGGAGCTGCCCGGCAACCGGGCCTGGGCGGACGGGCTGGCCGCCGAGGGGATCCCAGCGCTGGCCGGATACCTGGAGCGGCCCCTCTACGCCAACCCGGCCATTGCGGAGGCCCCCGTCTACGGCGGCTCCCGGTTCCCGCTCGACCGTGAGTATCCGGCAGGGCTGTGCCCGAACGCCGAGCGGCTCATCGGGCGAACCCTCGTCACCCTGCCCTGGAACGAGGCGTACACCGATGGCGACGTCGACGACATCGTCCACGCCATGCACAGGGTGCACGCCGATGTCGCGTGACTGGCTGACCCGCACTCCGGCCGAGGAGATCGAGTACGACGTCGACGTCCTGTTCGGCCCCTGGCCTTCGGCGCCGGCCGACACCGGGCTGCCCGCCGTCCGGGAACGGCTGCGCCGCGCCGGGGTCAAACGCGCTCTGGCCGCCTCGACCAGGGGCGCATTGTTCGACGCCGCCTCCGGCAACGCCGAGACCTTCCGGGCCGCGGCCCGCGACATCGTCCCGGTGGGTACCGCCGATCTGCGGGACGCGCTCGCGGCCGGGGACCTTCTGGACGAGATGACCGCCCGCGGCGTCCGCTTCCTGCGCCTGTTCACCGTCGAGCAGGGGGCCGAGCCCGGCTTCCCCGGTCACGCCCATGTGGTGGAGCAGGCGGCGGCCCGGGGCATGGTGCTCCTGCACGACGGCGACCCCCGCCGGTTCGGCCCGGCGCTGGCCGGGCGGGGCGCCGAGGTGATCTTCCTCGATCTGCACGTCTACCTGCTCGCCGACTTCCTGCTGATGGCGCGGGACGAGCCGGGCTTCCGGGCCACGACGCGCCTGCTGTCCTCGCCGGACGCGATCGAGCGGGTCGCCGGCACCGTCGGCGCCGACAGGCTGGTCTTCGGCTCGCGCACCCCGTTCACCGACCTGTCCCCGCAGACACTGCGACTGCGGTACGCGGGGATCGGCGCGGACGAGCGGCGGCTGATCGCGGGCGGCACCGTGGCGAGGCTCCTGGGCGGAGGGGCCTGATGCCGATCATCGATGTGCACGGCCACTTGGGGCCCTGGCCGTTCCACATGGACACCGGCCGCGCCGCGCTCAACCTGGAGCTGATGGACCGCTACGGGATCGATCTGCAGATCGTCTCGGCGTCCGAGGCGGTCGTGTACGACGCCGTGGCGGGCAACGCCGCCCTCGCCGGGGTGCTGGCCGAGTGCCCGCGCCTGTACGGCTACGCGGTCGTCAATCCGAACCGGCCGGAGCGCAGCGCCCAGGACCTGCGGGACTGCCTGGCCACCGGCCGGTTCCTCGGAGCCAAGATCCACACCACCTATCCCGGCGTGCCGATCGGGTCGCCGCGAATGGCCGAGGCGTTCGACATGCTCGACGAGGCCGGCGTGCCGCTGCTGCTCCACACCTGGGGACCCGACGTGGCGCTGCTGCCGGGACTGCTGGCGGACCGGCCCCGGTTGCGCGTGATCGTCGGGCATGCCGGCGGCGACGCCTGGCGGGAGGCCGCGCACGCCGCGGCCTCGTGCGACCGCCTCTACCTGGAACACTGCCGCACCGTCCCCGACGCCGGACGGGTCGCCTACGCGCGGGCCGCCGGGGTGCCGGTCGAGCGCTTCCTCTTCGGGACGGACTCGACGTTGATCGATCCCTGCGTGGCGCTGGGCGTGGTGCGTGACGCGGGGTTCACCGAGGACGAGCGGGAGCGCGTGCTGTGGCACAACGCCGCCGACCTGTTCGGGCTGGGCCCGCTGCAGGCGTCATGAGGGTGGGGTTCGCCGGGCTGGCGACGACGTTCCATCCGGGCGCCGACGCCCGGCTGCTGCGCGAACGCGGCATCACCGACCTTGTGGTCTGGGGCGACGACGGGCGCTTCGCCGCCGAGCACGGCGCCCGTCCCGTCACCACCCTGGACGACCTGGTCGCCGCGCGGCCGGACGCCGCCGTGGTGACCTGCCGTCCCTCCGCGGTGCCCGAGGTGGTGCGACGGCTCACCGGCGCCGCGATCCCGGTGTTCGTGACGAAGCCGGCCATCGGCACGCGGACCGATCTGGACCGGTTGGACGAGGTCGTCGCGGCGACTCCCACCCCGGTCACGACCTGCTCGGTGCTGCGGTTCGCACCCGCGGTGGGGCGGCTCAGGCAGCGGCTCCGGGGCGCGACGGTGCTCGGCGTCCGGGCGACGGTGCGGCATTCCGTCGCCGCCTACCTGGCGCCGGAACGCCGCTGGCTCGACGACCCGGCCGAGGGCGGCGGCACGCTGCTCACGATGGGCCTGCACGGAGTCGAGCTGATCTCGGCGCTGCTGGGACCCGGCCTCACCGCCCGCTGGGCGACCGGGGCCGTCCACGTCCACCACGGCACGCTCTCGGAGGACACAGGGGTGATCGCGTTGAGCGGACCCGGTGGACGGTACGCCGTCGTGGAGGTCCTCGGAGCCACCCGGATGGAGGGCTATGACGTCACAGCGCAGACGCCGGAGGGCGCGCACACCGTGTCGATTGCCGAGGGTGACGCGGATCCGATGGAGGCCTTCGGTTACGCGGGGACGGTGGACGCCTTCCTCAACGGAATCGCCGCGGGGCGGGCCGCCGTTCCCTGGGCGACGGCCCGCGAGGTGCTCAGCGCCGTGCTGGAGGCCAGGTCTCCGCGGTGAGCGCTTCGAGGCAGGCGGCGACCGCCGCGCGCTCGCCCTCCGGCAGAGGCGGCCCGTACGGGTCGTGGGCCGCGCCCTCGGGCAGCAGCCCCTCCCACACCGCGGCCCACATCATCCGCTGCACATAGCCCTCGATCGGGTCGAAGAACGTGACGGCGGCGAAGCGGTCCAGCCGGTCGGAGGCCACCACGAATTCGGTGTGGTCGCCCGCCGCCCAGGCCCGCATGACATCGGCCGTCAGGCCGGCTCGGGCGGCGGCGATGCCGACCAGGGCGGTGTCGGCGCCCCACATCAGCGACGGCCCGAACATCCGGTCCTCACCGGTGATGGTCAGCTTCCCGGTCCCGCGGCCTGCCCAGATCGCGTCCTGGCAGCCGATCGCCCGGTCCAGCGTGGCCGTCTTGACCCCGAGCATCGGCGGCAGAGCGAGCAACTCGCGGATCAGCACCGGCGGATAGGGGTAGCCGCCCGCCTCGCCGTGGAGGTAGAAGCCCAGCAGCGGCAGCCCGCTCTCGGCCGCGACCCGCTCGTGCAGCCGCACGGCCCGGGAGTGCCCGTCCGGCAGCGCGCCCAGGGCCGCCAGCGGATACACCATGACGGCGTCGGCGCCCAGCTCAGCGGCGCGTACCGCCATCGCGACGGTCGCGTCCGCGGCCTCCTCCAGGTTCGGGGCGGTCACGGCGCGCGGCACGCCGACTCCCGCCACGATGGGCGCGGAAGTCGCCTGCCGCCAGGTGGACAGCACCCGGGACCGGTCGTCCTCGCTCAGGTGGAGGCCGCGCCCGGTGTGCGCCCAGACGGCGACACCGCCGACCGGTCCCTCGGCGACGCGGGCCGCGTAGGCGGCCAGTGCGTCGTGGTCGACGGAACCATGCCGGTCCATGGGCGTGAGGACGGCGGGCAGCAGCGCGCCCCGCAGCCGTTCGACGAGAGGATGCATGGTGTGACCTTCCTATCAGACGTCGTGGCCGAGGCCGGGCACCGTGGGGACCGCCACCGAGCCGTCAGCGGTGGCGAACGCGCGCGGGGCCAGCGGTTCCTCCTCGACCAGCAGCGGGCCGACCAGATCCGCCGGCACGGTGGCGCCCGGCAGCGCGGCGGCCAGGTGGAGCGCGGCGAGCGTGGCCACGCCAAGCTCGGGCATCGAGCCGATCTTCACCGCCAGCCCGGCGGCCTCGGCGATGGCCGCGATCTGCATCGCCCGGTGCAGCCCGCCGACCTTGAGGATCTTGATGTTGAGGACGTCGGCGGCGCCGCGCCGGACGACCTCCAGGGCGTCCTGGGGCGACTGCATGCTCTCGTCCACCATCACCCGCACGTCCAGGCGCTCGCGCAGCCGGGCCAGCCCGGCGATGTCCCAGTGCGGCAGCGGCTGCTCCAGCAGGGACAGCCCGGCGTCGGCCATCCTGGCCAGCGTCGGCAGCGCGGTGGTGGTGTCGTAGCCCTCGTTGGCGTCCAGGCACAGCTCCGCGTCGGCGGGCAGGGCGGCGCGCACGGCGCGCACCAGCTCCAGGTCGCGCCCGGGGTCGTGGCCGCCCTTGACCTTGATGTGCCGGAAGCCGCGGGCGGCGTAATCGGCCGCCTCGGCCGCCATCTCGTCCAGCGTGCCCAGACCCACCACCCAGGCGATGGGCACCCGGTCGCGGACCCGGCCGCCGAGCAGGGCGTGCACCGGCCAGCCGGCGAGCCGCCCGGCCAGGTCGTGCAGGGCGATGTCGATGCCCGCCTTGGCGACGTGCTGCCCGCGCAGGGCGGCGTCCATCGCCAGGTGCGCGCCGGCGCGGTCGAGCGGATCGTGGCCGATCAGAGCGGGAGCCAGGTGCTCCCCGATCGCCGCGCTGACCCCGGCGAGCGTCTCGCCGGTGTAGGCGGTCATCGGCGTGGTCTCGCCGACCCCGAGGGCGCCGCCGGCCGTCTCGACCTCCACCACCAGGCTGATCAGCTCGGTGCTGGTCCCGCTGCTGATCTGGAACGGCCGCCGGTAGGGCGCCCGCACCACGCGGGTCCCGATGGCGGCGATGCGGTCGCCGCCCTGGGCGGGACGGGTGACGGCCTGGTTGAGGGCGACGCTCAAGTCCGGGCTCCTCTGGGGTCGCAATTCGAAGACAAACCATTTACGGTCTAGACCGTAAATAGCACGGTCGGTCGATGTCAATGGAAGGCGGCCCCATGCGCCTCGGTTTGTACCTCAATCTCTACGGCGACCGGGCGGACGCGCCCTCTCTGCGGGACGCGGTCGAGCAGGCCCGCCTCGCCGAGCAGGCCGGCTTCAGCTGGATCGTCCTGGGCGAACGGCACCTGCACCGGCCCGGCTACCACGAGATCCTCACATCGCTGACCTGGCTGGCCGCGCACACCGAGCGGATCGGCCTGGCCACCGCCGGGATCGTCGCCCCCCTCTACCATCCCGTCGTGCTGGCCGAGACGCTCGCGCACCTGGACGTGCTGTCCGGCGGTCGGCTGACCGCCGGGTTCGTGCTCGGGTACCGGCCCGAAGAGTTCGCGCTGTACGGCGTGACGCCGTCCGAGCGGGTGGCCAGGTTCGAGGAGTGCCTGGCCCTCCTCACCCGGCTGTGGACCGAGGACGAGGTCACTTACCAGGGGCGCTTCACGACGGTGAACGACGCGTTCCTGTCGCCGCGGCCGCTGCAGAGTCCCCGGCCGCGCCTGTGGAACGGCGGGCGGGTCCCGGCGGTCCTGGAGCGCACCGCGCGGATGTGCGACGGCTGGACGACCTCGTTCAACGAACTCGACACCGATCTGCCCGGCAAGATCACCGAGTACCGGTCGTACCGGCGTGGGGAGGGCACGCTCGGCAGCGAGGTCATCGTCTGCCGCGAGGGGTACGCCGCGCCCACCTCCCAAGCCGCCCGGCAGGCGCTGGAGGCCCCGCTGAGCGGCCTCTACCAGGCCTACACCGGCTGGAAGCGCACCTCACCGGACGCCGCCCGCTACGCCCAGGGCTGGGAGGACATCACCGCGCGCGGCGTGATCGGCTCGCCGCGGCAGTGCGCCGAGCGGCTCGCGCGTTACGAGGCGATGGGCGCCGACGGGGTCGTGCTGCGCGTCCAGCCGCCCGGCATGCCGCAGGCCGCCGCGCTGCGGGCGATCGAGACGTTCGGCTCCAGCGTGCTTTCCGGCTGAGGCCGTAACCGTGCTCAGCCGGCGCGGAAGGCACGCCGCACCTTGGCGGCGGCGGTGACGATGTCAGCCAGGGCTCCGTCATCGGCCATCAGCAGGTTCTGCCGAAGCCAGACGACGGAGTCCTCCGCCGCCTCGGCCACCGGGCAGGAGGCCGCGCCCGTGTGGGGACGCAGCGCCCGCTCCCGCGACAGGGAACGGTACCCCGCGTCGATCGGGACGCCCTCGGCCGCCATCGCAGCGATGAGGTCGGCCTTGGGCCGTCCGCCGAACGCCCCCGCGTCGTACCGCAGGAGCCCGAGGTGGCGGCTGTGCCGGGTGGTGCCCTCCTGACCGGGCAGCAGGTCCAGACCCTCGACGGCGGCCAGCTCCGCGGCGAGGAACGCCGCGGCCCGCTCGCGGACGGTGATCTGACCGTCCAGCGTGCCGAGCTGGGGCAGCAGCACGGCGGCCTGGAACTCGGTCATCCGCAGGTTCCAGCCCACTTCGGGATGCTCGTACCAGCCGCCCTCCCGCCGGCGGCCGACGTTGTGCAGCGACCACGTCCGCTCGTACACGGCGCGGTCGTCGGTCACGACGATCCCGCCCTCGCCCGCCGTCATCGCCTTGCTCGACTGGAAGCTGAAACAGGCGGCGGTGCCGAGCGTCCCGGCCGGGCGGTCGCGCCAGGCGGCACCGTGAGCCTGGGCGGCGTCCTCGACGACCGCGAGCCCGTGCGCCCGGGCCACCTCGCCCAGCGCGTCCGCGTCGGCGGGCGCCCCGGCCAGGTGCACCGGCATGACGGCCCTGGTGCGGGGTCCGGCGAGCCGGTCGACGGCCGCCGGATCCAGGTGCAGGGTGTCGGGGGTGACATCGGCGATCACCGGCCGGGCGCCCGTGAGGACCACGGCCGTCGCACTCCCCACGAAGGTGTACGCGGGGACAATGACCTCGTCGCCACGGCCCACCCCCAGCGCTCGCAACGCCAGGAACAGCGCGACCGTCCCGTTGACCACGCACACCCCGTGCCGGGCGCCGACAGAGGCGGCGAACGCGTCCGCGAAGGCGTCCACCTTCGTTCCGGCGGTCGCTCCCCACCGGCCGTCGTCCAGTACCTCCAGCAGCAGCCTGCGCTGCTCGGCGGTCGCGGGCGGGGGCCAGGCCGGCCACCCCTCGGTGCGTACGGGCGTGCCGCCGTCCAGCGCCAGCGTCATCGGATTCCTTCCAGGAGCCGGGTCATGGTGCCGAAGAGGAGCAGGTCGCGATCGGCCCGGGCCAGCGGGGCCAGCACGACCCGCCCGAGGCCGACGCGCAGGTCCAGGAACAGTGTGTCGGAGCCGAACACCATGCGGTCGGCGCCCACGCCCGCGACCAGCCGTGCCAGGTGCCGGGCGGTCATCCGGGAACCGCAGATCTCCAGCGTGAGGTTCGGGCAGCGCTGGGCCGCCCGTGCCGCGGCGGCGAATCCGGTCGGCCACAGCCCGGCGTGGCCCAGCAGAAGCCGCAGGGACGGATGCCGATCGGCGACCACCTCGAAGCGCGCCGGATCCGACCACGGGGAGCCGTGCTGGCCGTGGGAGAGCACCAGGGCGCCACGCTCGGCGGCCATGGCGAGGGCGGGCTCGTAGCCGGGCCCGTCGAGAGGATGCTCATGGGTGTCCGGATGAAGCTTGACACCGATCACCCCCGGCGCGTCCAGCAGCCCGGCCAGCCGTCTCGGGCCCTGCGGGTCGTGCGGGTCGTGGACGGCGTAGCCGAGGAGCCGCCCCGGGTACCGTGCCAACTCCGACAGCAACAGGGCGTTGCCGGAACGCGCGTCCGGCCCCACACCGAGCAGGTGCGAGACGCACATCGTGGCGACCCCGCAGCGGTCCATCACCTGGATCAGGCCGTCGGCCGACGCGTCCGGGATCGCGAAGTTGAACCAGGAGCCGAGATGGCCGTGGGCGTCGATGACGCGCCCCTGCCAGCCGCCGTCCATGTCAGCCGCCCTCCCCGAGTCCGAGCAGCGCCCGCGCGCCGCCCCCGGCGATCAGCGCGACGTCGGCGGCGGGCAGGTCCAGCAGGTCGAGCTGGAACCTCGGCCCCGCGTCGTCGGTGATCGGTGACCCGGTCCCGAACAGCACCCGGTGCGCGCCGTACCTCCGGGCGACCCACTCGACGGCCAGGTGCCCGCTGAGGGTCGCGGTGTCGACCCGGATCCCCGGATGCGCGTCCATCAGGTCGGCCAGCTCGCGCAGGCTCCGGTAGCCGGTGTTGATGAGCACGATGGTCAGGCCGGGAACCTGGGCGGCCAGCCGGTCGATCTCCGTGAAGGACGCCGACTCCCAGCCGAGCAGCACGGCGGTGCTCCGATCGGCCAGCTCCCGTGCCAGGGTCAGGCCGTGCGGGCCGGTCAGCGCGAAGCGGTGCTCGGCCGGGCACAGCCGCACCAGCCCGCCGTGCGGCACCGCCGTGGGCGCCGTTCCCAGCGGACCGGGTACCAGCACCGGGACGGGGACCAGCCGGTCCTCGGCCTCGGGCAGGGCCGCGTTGCCGGCGTCCGGGTCGTAGAACAGCGCGTGCGAGTGGACGACGCAGGCCGCGTCGATGCCCAGCCGGTCCAGCTCGGCGAGCATCCCCGCCGCGTCCCGGCCGGGAACGTACTCGGTGGGCAGCGGGCCCAGGATCCGGTTGACGTCGACGACGTTCACGCCTTGAGCCCGGTCATCGCGATGCTGTCGGTGAGGTACCGCTGGAGCAGCCCGAACACCAGCAGGCTCGGCAGTACCGTGATGGTCGCGCCGGCCATGATCTGGTTGATCGGGACGTTCTCGCTCTGCAGCGTGGCCAGCCCCACCGTCAGCGTCTGCATCTCACCGGACTGACCCAGCACCAGCGGCCACAGGAAGTCGTTCCAGTGCCACAGGAACACGAACACCCCGAGCGTGGCCAGCGCGGGGCGAACCAGCGGCAGCACGATCGTGGTGAAGATCCGCCATTCGGAGGCGCCGTCGATCTCGGCGGCCTCGAACAGATCGCCCGGCAGCTGCACGATGAACTGGCGCATGAGGAAGACCGCCTGCGAGTTGGCGAGCGTCGGCACCACCAGGCCCCAGTAGGAGTCCACTCCCCCGAGCTCCGACACCAGAATGTAGGTGGGGATCAGGGTCGCCTGGAACGGCACCATCAGCGTCGCCAGGAACGACCAGAACATCACCTCGCGCCCGGGGAAGCGCTTCTTGGCGAACGCGTATCCGGCCATTGCCGCGAACAGGAGGATCAGCACCACTGAGAGCAGCGAGTACACCAGCGAGTTGACCGTCCAGCGGAGGATGTCCGAGCTGGCCAGCACACTCGCGAAGTTGTCCCAGGTGATCCGGGTCGCCAGGAACGCGTCGGGGAACGTGCGGCCGCTGGGCGGGGCGAAGGCCACCAGCACCATCCCCGCGAACGGCGTGATCGTGACCAGGGCGGTGAGGAGCAGCAGCGTCGGCAGCGTGAGCCGGGCCACCGGCCCGCGCCGCCGTCCCCGCCGAGACGCCGCGGGCCGCGTGCGGGTCATCGCCCCCATCAGTCCTCCCGCCCCATGAAACGGCGCTGCACGAGCGAGATGAGCAGCACGATCGCGAACAGGACCAGGCCGACCGCGCTCGCGTAGCCGAAGTCGAAGAACTTGAAGCCCGAGTCGTACAGCAGATAGACCAGCGAGTAGCTGGCACGCACCGGCCCGCCGCCGGTCATCACGTACATCGCGTCGAAGACCTGGAACGCCGTGATGGTCTCGATCACCAGCACGAAGAACAGCACCGGCCGCAGCAGCGGCAGCGTGACGTACCGGAACCGCTGCCACGCCGAAGCGCCGTCGATCTCGGCTGCCTCGGTGTAGGAGCGCGGGATGGACTGCAGCCCGGCCAGCAGAATCAGCATCGAGTAGCCGAACCCCTTCCACGCCGATGTCACCGCGATGGACGGCAGGACCAGCCCGGCGCGGCCGAGGAAGTCCACCGGACCGAGGGAGACCGCCTCCAGCAGCCCGTTCAGCAGGCCGTCCTCGGCGTCGTAGATCCACTTCCAGATCACCGCGGCCAGCACGATGCTGGTCACGTACGGCAGGAAGAACACCCCGCGGAAGAAACCGCGCGCCCACACCACCTGGTGCAGCAGCAGCGCCGTTCCCAGCGAGAGCAGCACCGTCAGCGGCACGAAGATCGCCACGTAGGTGAGCGTGACGACCAGGCTCTGACGGAACACCTCGTCCCCGGCGAGCCGGGTGTAGTTGTCGGCGCCGATGAACGACCACTCGCCGTTCAGCCGGTAGTCGGTCAGCGACAGCAGGAACGCGCCTGTGGTCGGGACGAACCGGAAGACGACGAAAAGCAGCAGCATCGGGGCGACGAACAGCAGCCCGGCGCGCGCCTGCCGGGCCCTCCTGCCCCGTGACCGCCGCGCGGGCGGCCGCACCGCTCGCTGCGCCGGCGTCTTCCGCACGTGTGTGGACAGCGTCACCGGCACCTCCAACGGGCAGGGTGAACGGGCAGGGTGCGGGCCACCGGCGGGACGGCCCGCACCCGGGGCCGGGAGGGGGTCAGCTCTGCCTCGACAGCAGGTCGTCGGCCTGCTTCGCGGCGTCGTCGAGGGCTCGCTTGGGTTCCTTCTCACCGGTCAGCGCGGCCTGGATCTCCGCTGCCAGCAGCGACATGACCTGCCGCGCCGCGGCGTTGGGCTCGCCGGGGTGGGCGTACCGCAGGGCCTCGGTGAACTTCGCCATGTGCGCGTCGCCGGCCGCGGCGTCGACATCACTGCGCGGGGACAGGAAGCCCGACGCCTTGGCCAGGCTGGTGATCTGCTCGGGCCGGATCATGAACCGGATGAACTTCTCGGCGTCGGCCTTGCTCTCGGACCTGGCGTTGAGGCCGAGCCCGCCGGGCAGGCCGAAGCCGACCTGCCGCTCGCCCTTCAGCGGCAGACCAACGATGACGTTCTCCTCGCCCCAGGCCTCGGCGGCGGTCTCGGCGTCGGCGGGGACGTTGGTGAAGCCCATCGCCACCTGCTCCTTGCCGAGGGCCTGGTCGGTCACCACGTTCTTGTTGCTCAGCGCGCTCTTGGGCACGGCACCGCTCTTGTACAGGTCGGTCAGGAAGGTCAGGGCCTCGACGCCCGCCGGGCCGTTGAAGGCGGCCTTCTTCCCGTCGGCCGAGAAGACCGTGCCTCCGGCCTGCCACAGCAGCGGGTAGAAGTTCAGGTTCAGGGTGGCCTCGGGGGAGGCCGAGTAGTCCAGGGTCGCCGCACCGACCTCTTTGAGCTTGGGCGCGGCCGCCTTGATCTCCTCCCAGGTCTGCGGCGGGGTCTTGATGCCCGCCTTGTCGAGCAGCTTCTTGTTGTAGAGGGTGCTGGTGACCGTGTGGTAGATCGGGGCGGCGTAGAGCTCGCCCTCGACGCTGAGCGCCTTGATCGCGCCCGGCAGGTAGGCGGAGGTCGCACCGACCGCCGAGTCGACCGGGGTGAGGGAGCCGTTGCGGACGTACTGGGGCACCTGGTCGGGACCGAGCAGCACCAGGTCGGGGCCCTTGCCGCCGGCCAGCGCCGTGGCGACCTTCTGGTCCCGGTTGTCCCACGGCTGAATCTCGATCTTGATATCGACGCCGGAGTTGGCGGCCTCGAAGCCCTTCTCGATCTGCTTCCAGTAGGCGTCGCCGGCCTGCTGGTCGGCGATCACCGGGTACATCCAGACGGTGACGCTTCCGGACGACCCCCCGGAGTCGCCACAGGCGGCGGTGAGCGCGGCGGCCGCCGTGAGTACGGTCAGCGGCGCCGCGATGCGGTGGATGAGCTTCATTGGACCCCTTAGTCCAGGAGGTACGGGCGAGCGAGCGGCGGGGTCAATAACGGTCTAGGCCGAAACTAGCCGCCAGGGTTTTTGGCTGTCAATGCTTGATATCGACCCGGTACAGATCCGCGCCGTCGGAGAAGAACAGCCGACCGTCGTCCCCCACCGCCAGCCGCCGGTGCCGGTGTTCCACCAGCGGCGCGGGCGACCGCGGCGACCTGGGATCGATCCGGAAGATCTTGTCACCGTCGAGCCCGGCGTAGAGTACCCGGCCGGCCCTTACCAGGTCGCCGCCGGCCGTGCCGGAGCCGAGGGCCAGCCGCCGCACGACCGTGCCCCGCCGGGGATCCACGGCGAAAACGGTCCCCCCGGCGATGCCCCACAGCTTTCGGTCAGGGCCGATGATGACGGAGCTGACGGTGCCCGCACCGGGCACCGGCACGGTCTCCCAGAGCTTACGGCCGCGAGCGACGTCCCACGCGAAGACCGTCCCCTCCTTCCGGGTCGGCGGCGTGGTGGACAGCCCGCCGGTGATCGAGGTCCCGCCGTAGACGACGCCCCGGTGCGCGGCCAGCCCGAACACGCTCTGGTCCTGGACCACGTTCCGCACCACCTGGGACTCCTCCGAGCGCGGATCGTGCAGGACCAGCGCGCCGCCGAGCCGGTCGCCCTCCGGGACCGTACCCACGGCGATCTTGCCGCCGACCTCGGCCAGCGCCCGGGCGCGCATCTGCACATGGGGCTTGAGGTTGACCTCGAGCCGAGGGTTGTCGGCGGCGGCGGGCGGGCCCGGCGAGTATTCGGGGCTGCTCCAGGGCAGCGCGGGATCGTACGAGTAGAGCCGGGCATCGGGGTAGGCGCCGATCCAGACCTTCCCCGCGGAGGTCTCCATGATCGACTCCACCTGCGAGAAGCGATGGAAGGCCGCCTCGCCCGAGTCCGGGTCGACCACCGACAGGCCGCCGTTGAGGAAGCCGCCCGCGTAGACGCTCGTCCTACCGCCGGCGAGCGACAGGATTTCGATCGGCTCCCTTCGCACGTCCGTCGGCAGGATCGCGGACTTGCCGGTCTGCGGGTTGTAGCGGAACATCTCGCCGCGCCACAGCGTCCCCACGACGCTGCGGCCGGGGTAGTCCGGCAGCCCGAGTTCGGCCCAGCCGATCGAGCGGGCGTTCTGTACCCGCCCGGTGAAGGTCAGGCCGGTGTCGGCGAGCTGCCGCGTCCGAGGGTCGTAGCGCTTCAGCTCGCTCTTCTGGATCAGGTAGACCTCACCCTCGTCCCCGGCGGGCGCCACGTCCAGGCCGTGCGCGTCGGGGATCTGATCCACCCACTGGCCCGCGGTGAGGTCGTAGACGAACATCGGGCTGGGAAACGCGCTGCCGATCCGGACGTACAGGCGCCCGCCGCGCTCGTTGATGTCGTAGACCTGCTTGTTGTCGATGTCGCCGAGGCCGGGCGGGGCGGGCAGTTCCCTGGCCGCACCGGTCTCCACGTCCAGCTCGGCGATGTGGGCTTGGGCGTAGGAACCCGTGTAGACCTTGCCGTTCGCGTAGGCGATGCTCTTGACGTAGCCCTGGCCTGGAACCGGCCGGCCGTAGTCGCGGACGTCGCCTGTACGGGGGTCGTAGCGGAAGACCCGGCCGCCCGGTGACGTGCCGCCGTAGACGTTCCCGTCGGGATCCGCGGTGAGCCGCCAGATGAACGGCTGGTCGGCCAGCGGCCGGCCGAGGTCCTCGACCGTGTCGCCCGAGCCGGGGCGCCAGCGGTAGAGGCGGCCGTCGTGGTAGGTGCCGACATAGACCGAGCCGTCAGGCGCAGCCGTCACGGCCCAGCCTCCCTCGGCCCCCGGCAGCGGCGCGGTGACCAGGCGGGCACCGGTGACGGGGTCGACGGCGTTCAGGTGGGCGGGCTTGCCGGTCGAGACGTTCCAGAGCGCGGGACGCCCGTTCGGACCGGGTGCGACCGTCCCGCCGATCAGCAGGACGTCGCTGAGCGGGGTGCCGAGCGGCACCACGGCGGGCCGGTGACCGGACGGCGTCGGACCGGCCGCCACGGGACCGGCTCCGGCCACGAGGATGAGGACGACGACGCCGAGCGCGGCCGCCACGCGGATGCGGACTGAGGGCACAGGACCTCCTGAGAGTGGTGATTCCGGCCGTGACCGAAATTGATACGCCTCAACCCCAGGCCCGTCAACCCTCTGCACGGAAATGAACTTCCGGACACCCCACTGTCCACTGGACTATGTTTCGGCCTTGACCGTTAATCTTCAGCTTGCTATCAACGAGGCACCCCCTGAGAGGCGAGGAGCCGATCGATGAGACGAGTCAAAGCCCTGCTGGCGGTGGCGGTACTGCTGTTCGCCCCGGTCATGGCCATCGCGCCGCCGGCGGCCGCGGCGACCTTCCGGCAACTCCCGTCCCTGCCCCTCAGCAGCGTCACAACCCCGGGCGGCGTCGTGGCGCACCACGGCGGCGTCGCCTACCTGTACACGGTGTCGACGGTCTCGGCGGGCAGCGCGCTGTTCTCGGTCATCGACACCCGCGACGGATCCCGCAGGTACGAGCTGCCGCTTCCCGGGGCCCTCGGCACCTGGGCCGTGACCGCCGGGCCCGACGGCACCGCCTTCATCGGCAGCTACTCGTCGGGCAAGGCGTTCCGCTGGACCTGGGGGGCAACCTCCGTCACCGACCTCGGCGTACCGCTACCGGGACAGACGTTCATCTGGGCGGTCGCCGCCGACGGCGCCGGCCGCTTCTACGGCGGCACCTCCCCCGGCGGCCGGCTCTTCCGCCACGACCCCGCCACCGGCACGGTCCGCGACTACGGGCAGCTCGTGGAGGGCGAGCAGTACGTCCGATCCCTGGACGTCGGCCCGGACGGCACCGTCTACGCCGGCATCGGCGCGCACGCCCACGTCGTCACCGTCGCCCCGGAGACCGGCACCAAGCGGGAGCTGCCCCTGCCCGCGGGCCTGGACACCGACCAGTACGCCTACGACGTGCGCGTGGTCGGTCGGTACCTCGCCGTCCGCTTCGCCGCCTCCGCCGGAGCCGGCGAGCTGTGGCTCTACGACCTGGCCCGGCGCCGGTGGACCCGGCACATCCCCGGTGTGACGGGCATCGGCCTGGTCGCGCACGGCAACCGGCTCCATGTCGTCCGTGGCGGCGACGTGACCGCCGTTGACGTCCGTACCGGGGCCACCCGTGTGCTCGCCCACGTCGAGTCCGCCTCGCTGCTCCACCTGGTCGGCCGGGTCTCCGACGACGAACTGCTGGTGAAGGCCAACACCGGTGGCCGGCTGTGGCGGGTGAACGACCGGACCGGGGACGTCAGCGCGTTCCAGGCCGAGCTCTCCGAGCAGCCGACCGCCGTCCAGTCGCTGGCCGCCGGGCCGGACGGGAAGATCTACGGCAGCGGCTACCTGTCCGGCGGGCTGGCGAGCCACGACCCCGCCACCGGCACCGTCGTCGGCCGCAAGGGCGTCGGCCAGATGGAGGGCATGGTCACCGTCGGGAACAAGCTCTACCTCGGCGAGTACCCCAGAGCGCTGATCTACGAGTACGACCCGACACTCCCCTGGGCGCCGGGCACCAATCCCCGCAAGATCATGGACCTGTCGGCGCGGCAGCAGGACCGCCCGTTCGCGATGATCGACGCCGGGGGCGTCCTCGCCGTCGGCACCGTGCCGTCCTCGGGTGTCCTCGGCGGCGTGCTGGCCCTGTACGACCCCGAGACCGGCACCTCCCGGGTGCTCGACGACGTCGTCCCCACCCACAGCATCGTCGGGTTGACCTACCACGACGGCGTGGTGTACGGAACCACCTCGGTGTGGGGCGGCAACGGCATCGACGCCAAGGAGCGCGACGCCAAGCTCGTCGCCGTGGACGTCGCCACCGGAACGGTGCGGTACACCACCGTTCCGGTTCCGGGCGAGCGGGCCATCAGCGGCCTGACCGTGGATGACAAGGGCCACGTATGGGGCTTCTCCACCTGCACCGTGTTCGAGTTCGACCCGGCGACCCGGCGGACCCTGCGGACCGCCGAATATTGCGACTACCCGTGGGACAGGGTGCATCACGTGTGGCGGGACTCCTACCTCTTCTTCGACCCCCGCGACGGCAACCTCTACGGCAAGGCCCAGGCCAAGGTGTTCAAGATCGACCGCGACACCCTCGCCTACACGCTGCTCGTCCGCCCGATATCCGTCCTGACCCAGGCCCCGTCGGGCGACCTCTACATGTCGCGCGAGTCCAACTTCTACCATTGGCAGAAATGAGCCACCCTCCACGTGGCAGATCTGTGGAACGGCCGGGCCCGTGTTCGGGATCTTCGTGGCGCGACATCCGGTCGGCCCAGCAACGCCCGCGCTATGTCGGCTTCACCCTCGCGTTCGCATTCGCCTTCGCCACGATGTTCGCCTACATCTCCGGCTCCCCCGTTCGTCCTGCAGGACACGCTCGGCCTCTCCAGCGGGACGTACGCGCTCGCGTTCGGCACGAACGCCGCCGACCTGATCGTCGCGAGCATTGTCAACGGGCAGCTCGCCCGCCGCGCCGACCCGAGGCGGGTGCTCGCGATCGCCACCACCGTGCTGGTACTGCTGTCGGTCACGCTGCTCGGCATCGTCCTGACCGGGCCGTCACTCTGGCCCGTGCTCGTGGTCCTCTTCCTCGCCCTCACGAGCCTCCGCTTCATCATGGGCAGCGCCACCGCGCTGGCCTCCCGCGAGGTCCGGGACATCGCCGGGACCGGATCCGCGCTCCTGGGCGCGCTCCGGTTCGGGCTCGGCGTGGGCGCGGCGTGCACTCGCGGTGTTGGTCCAGTCGGCGAGGCGGGAGGTGGTGGCCGAGTTCAACCTGACGATCCCTGCTCTGCGCGCCCGGCGATAGGGCGTGCCGTCAGTCCAGACCCGCGTAGATCCACTGGAAGGTGGAGCGACAGGCCAAGGAGTCGGTGCGCCGCGCGGTGAGCAGGATGAACCGGGCCTCGCGCGGCGGACTGCCGGTGACCTCCTGGTCTTCGCTCCCGGCTGTGATCGTGCCCTGCGCGATGGGTTTGTTGTCCACCAGCAGCGACCAGTGCGCCGATTCCAGTGCGTCACCAGGGAATCCGCCAGTACCTCGACCTGGGCACCGGGCCGCCCACCGTCGACAACACCCACGAAGTCGCCCAACGCGTGCGCCCGAATCCCGGATCGTCTACGTCGACAACAACCCTCTGGTCCTCACCCGCGCCCGCGCACTTCTGGCCAGCAGCCCACAAGGAGTCTGCGACTACGTTCAGGCCGACATCCGCGACACCGATACCGTCCTGACCGGCGCCGCCACCCTGGACTTCGACCGCCCCATCGCGCTGGTCATCTCCCACACCTGCGACGCCACCACCGAGGAACGCGACGGCGAGGCCATGCGCCGTGCCGTCCAGGAAGTCATGGACCGCGGCGGCACCCCCATCCGCGCCGCTCCCTCGAACAGATCCCAGAGCTGTTCAACGGGGCCCGCCTCCTGGACCCGGCGTGGTGTCCTGCTCGCGCTGGGCGGCCAGACGACGCCGTCGGCCTGAGCGTCGTCCATCTGGGCGAGCATGCGGTCGAAGAGGTTGGGAACGCCGTTGGCTTTCCTCGTCTCGGGCTGGGTGGGGCCGGTTCGGGTCAGGTGGCTCATCGTCTGGCTTGATCGCGTGCTCCAATGAGAGCCCACCCCTTGGATTCCTCGGACGGGCCATGGCGATTGTGCACATCGTGGACCGCGTCAAGGCTGGACACGGGCGCGGGATGAGTGCACTGGCACTGGCGCCGGTGTCCACCGAGCAGACCCGGAAGACCTCCCGCTGGATGCACGGACCTTGGCCAGCGCCAGCAGGGACAGCCCCAGCGTGACGGCCAGCGCGCCGACGGGGTCGGCCCCGCCGGTGACGCGCACGGCGGTCCGCGGAACCATGCTCAGCAGCGCCACGAGGATCACCGCCCCGATCGGCAGGTTGATCAGGAAGATCAGTCGCCACGAGGACGCGGTCAGGGCGCCGCCCAGCAGGACCCCGGCCGGTTTCCGGCACCTACACGGTGGGGACCTCCCGCGCGGCGGCGCCGGACCGCTCATGACCTTGCCCCTTCCGCGCCCCGGATTGTGAAGCAGGGGAGACATTTCTCAGCTTTGGCGTTATCTTGGCGTGAATCTATCAGGTGATCCTGATATGGACTCATTCTTGGATGAGGATGACGGACGGGAAGGGAAGCGCGTAGGTGGGCAGAAACGTAGAGGTCGGGCCTGCTCTGAGCGATCCGGGCAGGCGACGTTTCCTGGGGTACTCCGGGATCGGGGCGCTGGCTCTGGCGTTCGGGCCGTTGAAGGCAGAGCCGTCGACCGTGACCCGTGAGGTGTCCCGGTTCAAGGACAATCCGTTCAGCCTCGGCATCGCGTCCGGCGATCCGTTGCCCGACTCGGTCGTCCTGTGGACGCGGCTGGCACCGGAACCGCTGGCCTCGCTCGGCGGCATGGAGCCGCACCGCGTCCCCGTCCGCTGGCAGGTCGCCGAGGACGCGAGGTTCCGCCAGGTCGTCCGGCAGGGGACGGCGACCGCAAGGCCGGAGTACGCGCACTCGGTGCACGTCGACGTGCGCGGCCTGCGGCCGGGACGGGAATACTTCTACCGGTTCCAGGCGGGCAACGAGATCTCACCGACGGGACGGACCAAGACCGCCCCCGCGCCCGGGGCGACGGCGAGCGCGTTCACCTTCGGGATGGTGTCGTGCCAGGCATGGTTCGACGGTTACTACACCGCGTACGGCCACCTGGCCGAGGAAGACCTCGACCTGGTCGTTCATCTCGGCGACTACCTGTACGAATACGGCGTGCAGACCAACGGCGGCAGGCCGGACACACCGGTGCCGGACAAGTTCCACACCCCTACCGTCCACCTGTCCGACTATCGCGACCGGTACGCGCTCTACAAGCTCGACCCGGAGCTGCAGGCCGCGCACGCCATGGCACCGTGGCTCGTCACCTGGGACGACCACGAGGTCGTCGACAACTACGCCGACCTCGCCCACCCGTCGGCGCCGCCGGAGGACTTCCTGGTCCGCCGCGCCAACGCATACCGGGCGTACTGGGAGCACATGCCGCTGCGGGCGCTGGAGCCGGTCGGTCAGGACATGTCGCTGTACCGCCGGTTCACCTTCGGCCGGCTGCTGGAGTTCAGCGTCCTGGACACCCGCCAGTACCGCAGTGACCAGGCGTGCGGCGACGGCCTGGAGACCGACTGCGACCAGCGGCTTGACCCGTCCCGGACGATGCTCGGCGACGCCCAGGAGGCGTGGCTGCTGGACGGCCTCGGACGCTCGCAGGCGAAGTGGAACGTTCTGGCGCAGCAGATCATGGTGTCGCAGGTCGACTTCAACACCGATCCCGGGCAGGCGTTCGGGATGGACCTGTGGGACGGGTACAAGCCCTCCCGGGACCGGCTGCTGAACGGGATCGTCGAGCGGAAGGTGAGCAATCCGATCGTGCTGTCGGGCGACTTCCACCGCAGCATGGCCGCGAACGTCAAGCAGGACTTCGACGACCCCGCGTCCCCCACGATCGCGACGGAGTTCCTCGGTTCCTCCATCTCGTCCGGCAGGGACGGGGCGGACATGGACGAGTTCGGCTCGCAGTTCCTCGCGGCCAACGACCACATCCGCTTCTACAACGGGCAGCGCGGATACATGACGTTCAACGTCACGCCCGACACCTGGAACGCGTCCTACCGTGTCGTGCCGTACGTCCGGGAACGCGGCGCGCCCGTGTTCACCCGCGCGAGCTTCTCCGTCGAGGACGGCAGGCCCGGCCTGCAGGCCGACTCCAAGAGCGCGGCACGCGGCAAGAGCTACCTGTCCGCCTCCGAGGTCGATCCTCCCGAGCCGCTGAAGGGGAACCGCAAGTGAGCGTTCGCAAGATCATCGCACTGCTGGCCGTGTCGCTCACGGCGGTCGCCGGCGTCCCCCTGTACGCCGGGATGGCCTCCGCCGCCGGGCAGGGACGCGGGGCGGTCACGATGACGGTGCAGTCCGGGACGCTGGACGTGCTCGCCGCCCCGTGCGGAGGCAGGCCGCTGGTGGTCGACCTCGCCAACTCCGGCTCCGAGGGCGCGTACGTCGACGTGTTCATCACGCCGGAACGGCCCCTCGTCACCTCGCATGACGTCATCTCGACCTACGTGCCGCCGAACGACAACGTCGTCGTCCGGGCGCAGGTCTCCGCGCCGCTCGGCTCCGCCGGAGGGACGCACGACGTGTCGCTGCGGCTGGGTCCGCGCGGGCAGCGGCAGCAGGCGGCCGTCACGGTCACGCCGAAGCCGTCCGGGCCGGGCGCCAACCTCGCCCTCGGCGGTCCCGTCAATGCCTCGTCCACGCACGGAAACTTCAACGTATGCGGCGGCGTGGACGGCAACACCAACTCCGAGGACTGGTCCACGCGGACCGGCTGGAACGACGGCACGCGCGTGGCGTTCCCCGACACCTACACGGTCGAGTTCGGCGGCCCGCAGCCGGTCGACCGGATCGTCCTGTACACGCTGGACTCCGCGCGCTACTCCGCTGCCCGCTACGGCCTGCGGGACTTCGACGTTCAGGTGCTCGGCAGCGGCGGCGAGTGGACGACGGTGTCGAGCGTCCGCGGCAACACCGCGGGCCGGCGGGAGTTCACGCCCGATCCGGTGGTTTCCACCACGTCCGTACGCATCGTCGCGCTCGCGTCCAACAGCGGCGACTACTCCCGCATCATCGAACTGGAGGTCTACCAGGACTCGTAATCGCCGCCATTCGCCGGCGTGAGGCTGACCGGCGCAGGAGCGCTACGGCGAGGCCCACGGGTAGCGGCAGCTACCCGTGGGGCCCTCGCCTTCGCGCTGCGCCAGCTTGACGAGGTGGGGGCGCGTGGACGAAGTCAGACGTGCGGGGTGGGCCGGTAGATGAGTTCCTGGGTGTGGCCGTCGAGCGTCCGGCTTTCGATCAGTTCGAGGTCGAAGTCGGCCGCGCCCTGGAAGATCGGGTCCGCTCCGGTCTGGCCGGTGATCACTGGGAAGAGCGTCACCTGGACGCGGTCGACCAGACCGGCGGCCATCAGCGCCCGGTTCAGCGACAGGCTGCCGTGCGAGCGCAACGGCACCTCGGACTCCTCCTTGAGCCGGGCGACGACGTCGACGGCGTCGCCGCTCACGACGGTCGCGTCCGGCCAGCCGAGGGGTCCTTCCAGTGTGGACGACACCACCGTCGTCGGCAGGTCCCTCATCCGGGTGTTCACCGGGTCACTCACCTTGGACTCCTCGGTGCTCGGGCCCAGCGCCTGCACGAATTGCCGAAAGGTGTGGGCTCCGAGGACCATCCTCTGCTCCTGGTCGTACAAGGCGAGGCGGCGGTCGAGGAACTCGGGGCCTTGCTTGCCCCAGTAGCCGCCCCAGTCGCCGCTGCTGTCGTAGGAGCCGTAGCCGTCGAGGGTGGAAAAGATGTCGAAGGTGTAGGTAGCGGCCATGATGCTCTCCTAGCGAGTGGCGACCGGCCCGTTGCCGGCCTCTCACCTTGACTACGAACAGGCTCGACGCCGTTCGACACCACCACGCGCCCTATTTGAGGTGAGGGCGGGGAGCCTGAGCTGCACTCCTTAATCACCGGGCTTTGCCTGAGACCAGGAAGCCGTGACCGCTGGGCTCACGTTTCCCTCTGCGGGGGGAGGCGGGCCACCGTTCAGGGGGAGGTCGGCGGGCGCGGGAAGTTGTTGACTTTCCTGCGATACCGCTACCGACCTTTGGAGCTTTGATGCCGGGCACATTCCTGGTCGCTGGTACTCGTTGTGCGGGCCGGTCGTGACGGCGGCTGATTCGGGCACCGAGGCCCCAACCGCGGTGGGGAGGGCGGCGGCGGCGGTGCGTCGCTCGCATGGGCGGCGGGTGGACGGGGTTCCCCGCTGGGTGGTGCTGGCCGCCTACGCCGCCTCCCTGACTCCGCTGCCGTCGGCGGTGTGGCGGATCGCGCTCGGACTGGGCGCCCCGCTCGGCCCGCCCTGGCATGGAGAGGTCGATGACACCGGGCCGTTGGGGATGCCCGCTCTGCTCTACATGGTCATATTGAGCGTGGTCAGTGAAGGGTTGGCCTTCTTGACCGTCGGCCTGGTCAGCCAATGGGGGGAGGTGGTCCCGCGTTGGGTTCCCCTCCTGGGCCGCCGCCGGGTGCCGACATTGGCGGCTGTGATCCCCGCCTGCCTGGGCGCGATCGTTCTCACCGTGGGACTGATGATGGGGTTGTCCTCGTTCAACGACTTCCGGCTGCCCGACGGGACCATCGCGCATCTGGACGGCTGGAGATTCGTCGTCTTCAACCTGGCCTACAGGCCGTTGCTGGCTTGGGGGCCGCTACTGGGAATCGTCGCCGTGGCCTACTACCTGCGCCGCACCCGGCCGCACAGCACCGCAGACTGACCTCGCGCCCTGGACGTTGGGCCCGTTCACCGGCGGTGTTGATCGCCACCGCACGTGGGTCCTCGGCCGTGCCGATCTTTTGGATGCGGGTGATGGGCTGCCATAGCCTCGTGGTCTGATCATCCGGCATGAAGCGATTGGAGCATTTCTCATGGTCAGCGTCAGCATCGAGACGTCAGAGCAGGTCGAAGAACGTCTGCGACGGGTGATCGCCGCGGCCGACTTCGTCCGGCACGAGGGGGTCTGGTGCTTCCGGGAGTCGCCGGCCGACCATCCGCCGACGCTCACGGCGGACACGCTGGCCGTGGTGGGCGACCAGGACAGCTGGAGTTGTCTCGTCCCGGCGACCGCCCAAGACGGCGGCGACGTCGAGCGGTTCGGGATCTTCTCCTTCCATTTTCCCGACCAGGCGGACAACAGCGGCTTCGTCGGCTGGCTGGCCACCCACCTCAAGTCGCGGCTGGGCACGGGCGTCTTCGTCATATGCGGCAGCAACCGCTCCCGTGGCGGCATCTACGACTACTGGGGCTGCCCCATCGGTTTGATCGACGATGTGATCGAGGTCGTCGAAGGACTCCGCGCCCGCTGACCAGATTCAGCGATACGCCGACATTGATTCGGGCATCTCCATGCGTCAGGTCATCCCTGAAGGAGTGGGGCCGGTCAAGTGGTGGCCTGGGTGGTTGTTGTTGTGTTGAGTCCGTTTTCCTGTCGGTCCCGGGCGGGTTTGCGGGCGTGCCGGGGTGGCGTCCGGGGTCAAGA